>NZ_JAOWDO010000013.1:0-319 GCF_030336535.1 Citrobacter sp. Ce006 | reverse complement strand
CCATGCGTGCGGGAGCAAAAATCCCCCATCCAGAATGTGCCGCCCGGAATAAAAACCAGATCGCCGGTAATGCGTTGCAGATATTGCGCTAATTCCGCGTTATTCTGCCCCGCCGGTTCCGGTTTATCGCAACCGCTCAGCAACAGCACCAGCGCCAGGCTATATTTACCGGTCATTTCACCGCCTCCGCAGCGTTCACCGCACAGCGTACAGTGGTGCCATCGGGAAAATAGTTATCCTTAATGGCATAGCCGCGAAAAAAGGTGAGGCCCACATCAAACCCGGGTGAAGGATTGTCACCTCCGCGGCGGACCTTCAT
>NZ_JAOWDO010000012.1:0-233 GCF_030336535.1 Citrobacter sp. Ce006 | reverse complement strand
ATCGGCGCTACGGCGTTTCACTTCTGAGTTCGGCATGGGGTCAGGTGGGACCACCGCGCTACAGCCGCCAGGCAAATTCTTTGTGCTCTGTCCTGTGTCTTTTGGGCTGATACTGCGTTGGCTGCTTTCGCGAACGTCAGTCACATACCGGTGTATGCTCCTTCCGTCGCTTCACTTGCCGCCTTGTCTCAGCGCAAAATCCTTCGGACTTACTAATCTGTTATCAAGCTGAA
>NZ_JAOWDO010000011.1:0-302 GCF_030336535.1 Citrobacter sp. Ce006 | reverse complement strand
GCCGTCGATCGTTATCCGCCGACCCCCGGCGGGCTGTACGGCATGTCAGAGAACGGCTACGAGTGGGTGAGCGACTGGTATGACCCGGACTATTACGCGAAATCTCCGCGCCAGGATCCGCAGGGTCCGGAGAAGGGTGTCATTCTGGATGACGATAATGGGCAATATATGAAGGTCCGCCGCGGAGGTTATCGTCCTTCACCCGGGTTTGATGTGGGCCTGACCTTTTTTCGCGGCTATGCCATTAAAGACAAGCCTTATCCCGATGGCACCACTGTACGCTGTGCGGTGAACGCTGCGGA
>NZ_JAOWDO010000010.1:0-211 GCF_030336535.1 Citrobacter sp. Ce006 | reverse complement strand
CTCAGAAGTGAAACGCCGTAGCGCCGATGGTAGTGTGGGGTCTCCCCATGCGAGAGTAGGGAACTGCCAGGCATCAAATTGCAGTAAACCGGGATGAAGAATCCGGGTAGTGACAAAGAAATTCGGTGGAGCGGTAGTTCAGTTGGTTAGAATACCTGCCTGTCACGCAGGGGGTCGCGGGTTCGAGTCCCGTCCGTTCCGCCACTTATTA
>NZ_JAOWDO010000009.1:0-336 GCF_030336535.1 Citrobacter sp. Ce006 | reverse complement strand
GCTTTGAACTTACTCAGCGAATAGCTGCTTAACTCCACCCGGTGCAAAGGCTTGCTGTCTTTACGCCCGTCGTACTGCAGCCTTTCCACACCATATTCCTCGCCAAAATCCCCCATCAGGTATTCACCGCCTTCCACAAATACCTGCTCTGACTTTATCTGCGTCACAAATTCCTGCAGCCGGGCCTGGTCTTCCGCACTGTGCCGGGGGGTGACTGAGGCGGGCTTTTGATCGCAGCCAGCCATCGCGCTGACTGCCATCACAATGGCACACAGCCACAACCTGTCGTTTTTCATTATCACAGCCCTCATTTCACCGGACTCGGCTGGTTAACGG
>NZ_JAOWDO010000008.1:0-268 GCF_030336535.1 Citrobacter sp. Ce006 | reverse complement strand
GCTTGTAGCTCAGGTGGTTAGAGCGCACCCCTGATAAGGGTGAGGTCGGTGGTTCAAGTCCACTCAGGCCTACCAAATTCGCCTCCGTGCTGTGTTACGGCGATGCTCGCATACTTCAGTATGCTTCGCACCACCGCGCCTTGCCCGGAAACGAATTAGGGTACAGAGATAAGTATTTACGATGGGGTTATAGCTCAGCTGGGAGAGCGCCTGCCTTGCACGCAGGAGGTCTGCGGTTCGATCCCGCATAGCTCCACCATCCTTTACT
>NZ_JAOWDO010000002.1:0-253 GCF_030336535.1 Citrobacter sp. Ce006 | reverse complement strand
GCACGAAGGAACTGTCCACCCCGGTGGCCTCTTCCGTTGCCTGGCGGTCCTCGCTGGTAGCATAGTTTTCACCGCGCCCGCTTTTCTCATCCTCACGCCAGTCGCCGTCATCCGTTGCCCCCAGAATATACTGCCCCCGGTCACGCGCCGCGTACTCCCACTGCGCTTCCGTTGGCAGGGAAAACGGCAGCCCCGTCTCCTTTTTCAGCCAGCGGCAGTAGCTGTCGGCCTCGCGCCATGACACCACCGCCGG
>NZ_JAOWDO010000007.1:0-314 GCF_030336535.1 Citrobacter sp. Ce006 | reverse complement strand
CATCACAATGGCACACAGCCACAACCTGTCGTTTTTCATTATCACAGCCCTCATTTCACCGGACTCGGCTGGTTAACGGCACAGCGAACAGCTTTATCGCTTGGTCGGTATAATCTGCTTTCCGGGTCCGCCTTATAGCGCACCATCGTCAGCCCGCGCCCCGGTCCCGAGAAGTCCTGGCTGCGCAGCACCCGCGTGTAGTACCCGTCCGCGTCTTTAAATACCGGCTGCTCTGGACCCTGCGGGTCTTTTACCGGCGAATGGCTGTAGTATTCCGGGTCATACCAGTCCTTCATCCATTCCCAGCCGTTTCC
>NZ_JAOWDO010000001.1:0-207 GCF_030336535.1 Citrobacter sp. Ce006 | reverse complement strand
TCTATAAGAAGATGGGATTTAACGTGACGGGACGTACAGAAGTGGACGATCTCGGACGGCCGTACCCGTTACTCAACCTCGAGCGTGGGTAGCAGGACAAGCTTTTACAGGCCGGATAAGGCGTTTGCGCCGCATCCGGCGGTTTTCACTCCGTACAGACGCAAAAAAGCCCATCCGTCAGGATGGGCTTCTTCACTTGTTTGATGC
>NZ_JAOWDO010000006.1:0-1196 GCF_030336535.1 Citrobacter sp. Ce006 | reverse complement strand
CATGGAGCTGAAATCAGTCGAAGATACCAGCTGGCTGCAACTGTTTATTAAAAACACAGCACTGTGCAAACACGAAAGTGGACGTATACGGTGTGACGCCTGCCCGGTGCCGGAAGGTTAATTGATGGGGTTATCCGTAAGGAGAAGCTCTTGATCGAAGCCCCGGTAAACGGCGGCCGTAACTATAACGGTCCTAAGGTAGCGAAATTCCTTGTCGGGTAAGTTCCGACCTGCACGAATGGCGTAATGATGGCCAGGCTGTCTCCACCCGAGACTCAGTGAAATTGAACTCGCTGTGAAGATGCAGTGTACCCGCGGCAAGACGGAAAGACCCCGTGAACCTTTACTATAGCTTGACACTGAACACTGGTCCTTGATGTGTAGGATAGGTGGGAGGCTTTGAAGCGTGGACGCCAGTCTGCGTGGAGCCAACCTTGAAATACCACCCTTTAATGGCTGGTGTTCTAACGTAGACCCGTTACCCGGGTTGCGGACAGTGTCTGGTGGGTAGTTTGACTGGGGCGGTCTCCTCCTAAAGAGTAACGGAGGAGCACGAAGGTTAGCTAATCCTGGTCGGACATCAGGAGGTTAGTGCAAAGGCATAAGCTAGCTTGACTGCGAGAGTGACGGCTCGAGCAGGTGCGAAAGCAGGTCTTAGTGATCCGGTGGTTCTGAATGGAAGGGCCATCGCTCAACGGATAAAAGGTACTCCGGGGATAACAGGCTGATACCGCCCAAGAGTTCATATCGACGGCGGTGTTTGGCACCTCGATGTCGGCTCATCACATCCTGGGGCTGAAGTAGGTCCCAAGGGTATGGCTGTTCGCCATTTAAAGTGGTACGCGAGCTGGGTTTAGAACGTCGTGAGACAGTTCGGTCCCTATCTGCCGTGGGCGCTGGAGAATTGAGGGGGGCTGCTCCTAGTACGAGAGGACCGGAGTGGACGCATCACTGGTGTTCGGGTTGTCATGCCAATGGCATTGCCCGGTAGCTAAATGCGGAAAAGATAAGTGCTGAAAGCATCTAAGCACGAAACTTGCCCCGAGATGAGTTCTCCCTGAGACTTTAAGTCTCCTGAAGGAACGTTAAAGACTATGACGTTGATAGGTCGGGTGTGTAAGTGTAGCGATACATTGAGCTAACCGATACTAATGAACCGTGAGGCTTAACCTTACAACGCCGAAGATGTTTTGGCG
>NZ_JAOWDO010000075.1:12713-24618 GCF_030336535.1 Citrobacter sp. Ce006 | reverse complement strand
GCAGCGGTCGTTGGTTTGATTCTTGCCGGGGCTTCCGCGCCCGTGATTCTCGATCAGTTTCTGGATGAGAAAGAGGGTAACAGCCTGACGGCGTATCGCGACGGCGGCGGGCTCTGGACGATTTGTCGTGGCGCCACGATGGTTGATGGCAAGCCAGTAGTACAGGGCATGAAGCTGTCAGCTGAGAAATGCGCCCAGGTAAACGCCATTGAACGCGACAAGGCGCTGGCGTGGGTTGAGCGAAATATCAAAGTACCACTAACCGAACCACAGAAAGCGGGTATCGCTTCTTTCTGCCCGTATAACATCGGCCCCGGAAAATGTTTCCCATCTACGTTCTATAAGCGAATTAATGCGGGCGACCGTAGAGGTGCCTGTGAAGCGATCCGCTGGTGGATTAAAGACGGTGGCCGCGACTGTCGTCTGACCAAAGGCCAGAAAAGCGGCTGCTACGGACAGGTTGATCGAAGAGACCAGGAAAGCGCTCTGACATGCTGGGGGATAGGCCAGTGAGTAAAACATTTGCTGTGTTTCTACTGCTGGCTGGTGCGTTTATTGCCGGAAATGTCTGGAGCGACCGGGGCTGGCAAAAGAAATGGGCGGAACGTGATAGTGCTAAGTCTTCGCAGGTTGCGAACGCGCAGACCGCCGCCCGCATGATTGAGCAAGGGCGCATAATTGCCCGTGATGAGGCTGTAAAAGATGCACAAGCGCAAGCCGCTAAATCTGCTGCCACTGCTGCTGGCCTGTCTGCCACTGTTAACCAGCTGCGTACCGAAGCAACAAAGCTTGCCACCCTCCTGGACGCCGCAAAGCATACCGCAAATCTTGCCACTGCCGTCAGAAGCAAAACAGCCGGAGCCGACGCCGCAATGCTCGCCGACATGCTTGGACGCCTTGCAGAAGAAGCTCGATGTTATGCTGAACGATCTGACGAACGCTACCGGGCAGGAATGACGTGTGAGCGCATTTACGACTCAGTGAGGCAGTCAAACAACAACAGGGTTAGACGATGAACGCAGAAAACCTAAGTGAAGCGTATTACTTCAATAACGATATAAAAGAACTACAGCGTCAGAAAAGCATACTGGAAAGTGGTGCCGGACTTGGTGTGACAATCCAGTCTACCTATCAGGATAACGCCTTTCTTGATGCCATACGCCCGCATGCAGTGACTGAACTTGACCGCCGTATTGTGGAGAAGAAAAAATTCCTCTCCACTCTGGGTGTTACACTCTCTTAAATGAGAACAACAATAAAAGGTTATGTCTGCTTTGCCACATTCTGAGAGTATGGGTTTTATTTGGTATTCAATCAGTTACTTTATTGGTTTGCTTTCAGATGGAAGATAGATGTTTCCACAGAAGGGGCAAATTAACGTTATATTGTTTTTTATTCTCGACAGACTGTGCATTGACTGGCGGGAGCAATGAGGACAAGTACTTTTCACATGGCGTAAAGTACGCATCTTGATATCTTTGAGTATCGACATGTTGATTGTCCTGGTGGGCGGTTAACAACCATACACCACATGTTGGCTAATAGCTTCTTTTATAACCGTTACGATGTAATCGTTAGCGATAATCAATCAAGCCTCGCAGTAGCGGGGCTTTTTAACAACTGAGGAATGAGCAATACAGTAGTTCTTACAGCTAAGCAGATTGAAGACCTGGCGGCCTTCGCAAAAGAAGATGGCCAGCCACAATACACCATCACTACCGGAACAATCCCTGAGTTCGAAGCGGATGATGGCAAGGTTATCCCTGAGTACACCGGGCTGATTGCCTATTCCGAGTAGCTAGAGCATAGCGTTCTACAGCTCGATAACTAACGAATCAACAAAACTTTCCATCCGTCATGACACTGCAATGCTCGTAGACATGCCAGGAAGCCTGGCAGAAGAAGCTCGATACAATGCTGAGCGCGCTGATGAAAACTACCGGGCAGGAATGACATGTGAGCGGATTTATGAGTCCGTAAAAATACTAACAATGAATCGTAGAGAAAAAATAATAGATCTATAAATTAAGATGTTGACGGTTTTCGTGGATAAATTTGTAAATTTTTACTATGAAAGAAATACGACTCTTCCTTGAGTCAAAATCCCTGACAACTTAGGGTGATAGATAAAGGTCTTACGCAGCATGACATAATTTTCGATTTAAGCTATTTAAATTAATTTTTATGGTCAAAACCCACTGAGATTTACTTACAAAACTAAACCTTGCTATGTTTGGTTAATCATGCGTTAATGAATGTCTGGTTTGTAACGAATTTATCTGAAGCAGTCGCTGTAATAATTTTATTCCTTGTTCCTGTTGAGATTTCCTTGTTAGCTTTTCTCTCTGATAATTTTTTTCGGACCATTCTGCCCAAGGGCTTACTCAATAAAGGTAATGTTTATGTCTAATAAAATGACTGGTTTAGTTAAATGGTTTAATCCTGAAAAAGGTTTTGGTTTTATCACTCCAAAAGATGGCAGTAAAGATGTGTTTGTTCACTTCTCTGCTATCCAGAGTAATGATTTCAAGACGCTGAATGAGAATCAGGAAGTTGAATTTAGTGTTGAACAGGGACCTAAAGGCCCCACGGCAGTTAATGTCGTGGCTGTATAAGGTAACTGTTATTACTAATAATATTCACTTCAGATGTCCGTGTTGCCACGGATCTCAGTACCGAACGTCAAACTTTGATGTTACTGAAAAAAATCCTTTCGGAGCAAAATGTATTTTTTGCAAATCAACAATGATTACATTTGATAATATTGCACTGTACATTCGTTCTGGTCAGTCTTCTTTAGAATTCAGAAAATAAATTTCAGGCTCCTTATGGAGCCTTTTTTGTATGCTGAACCGACAATCTCTGTAAGAGACATCACGGTAAAATTATGAAAAAAGTCATCGTTTTTTTTAATGCAGAACCTGCAGTTGTTGTAACCGTAATGAAAGGTATTACTACGATAATGCGCGAGTTTCCCAATGGGGAAAAAGCACACCTACCCGTGATGTCAGCGGGATTTCCATCTCTGACAGGAGACCATAAAATAGTTTATGTAGCCTCTGATCGTGATGTCAGTTCAGAAGAGATCCTCGAGGCAGCATCGAAGCTTTTGAAATGAGATCTGGTTGTTTCGTGACCGACCCGGATTTTAGTACAGTGGTTTGTGTGGTCGCGAGCTCCTTTACATGAAGATTGTACTGCAAACTATTGATAATTGAGTCTTTCTATTCTATCTTTTAAACATATCAGCGCTTATACAAGTGCTCTACGGGGAATGTAGCATGCTTGGCGTTGATACGTTAGAGATCAAGAGAGGTAAACAATGAACGTCGAAGATTTAAAAAGAAAAACTGAAGCGGATATTTCTGAATTCATCACAAAAAAAATTATTGAACTCAAAAAAAAGACAGGAAAAGAAGTTTCCGATATCCAGTTTAATGCTCGTGAAAAAATGACTGGGCTTGAAAGCTATGATATTAAAATCACATTAATCTAATTGTTATAAGACTCAGTTCGAGTGAAAAAGCATTATCTTGAAAGGTAATGCTTTTTTATTTCTGTCATAAAATTTAGAACGTTGTCAAAGCCTTCACTTCTAACCATAGATTTTCTGCTTACCTTTTAACGGGTCCTCCTTGACGATTCTGACCATCGAGGGGCAGCAGCGGCGCGGGATTTGGAGCATTTTTGATTCTTCACGCAACCATTTCAGCATTTGATGCTGATGACGGAACACTATCCCCGAATACACTGGGTTGGTTGCATTCTCTGATTCAAAAGAACACGGTGTGCTTCAACTTGACTGAGCAGGCATTACAGCAGACATTCACTGAGTGCCTGCTGTAATGTTAAACATTAAAATTTGTATTTATTTCTTATCGTTACAATCAGGGATCATCCTCAAAAGAGTGTTATCTTTCTGGACGTAGTGATGGAATAACGCTGCACCAGCATGCGCTGCGATTAAAAAATATCCGATGTTTGCCAGTGTTTCGTGAGTATCTTTGATAAGTGATTTTGTTTCCCCGTCAGGAGTAACGAACGATGCAACGTTAAAACCTAAGAAACTCCAGTCCTTTCCACCGTAAGCCATAATTGCAATACCTAATAACGGTAGAGCCAAAAAAGAAATGTACAGCAGGATATGCATTATTTTAGCAGCCATCATCTGCCAGGCTGGTGGGGGGGGAGTGATAGCTGGATCATGATACTTTTGTTTAATAATTAATCGCATTATCATTAAAAACCAGACAAACACCCCAACATTGTAATGTGTTTCTTTCATGAGAAGGTAGGTGTTACTGCCTTGGGAAACCAGCCACGAAGCTCCATAGCTGCATAGGTTATCGCTATTAATATCAGGGGTAGCCAGTGTAAGCGAATCTGAAGTTTTGAGAATTTGACCATTATTCTTGCCTGAAACGGTGTATTACATCGACCATAAATCATGAAGCTTAACAAATCCTTATTTTTGTTGAGAGATTAAGAGTTTGTTATTCCAGCGATCTCACTTGAATGCTTTGATAATAATTCTCATTTTTATTTCTTTCTGATAATCCTTGATGTTACGGGGCAAGAACCGCGCAGATTCTCGCTATTTATGAGAACTTTCAATCAACTACTGGTTCATTTTTACTTTCCGCCTATTACACAATTTGTATCCAACAAACAGGACTATGCCGATGCCAGCACGTGCTAAACGCCCATGCCGACACAAAGGGTGTGCGGCAATCACCAACGATGTCAGCGGCTATTGTGACCAACACCGAAAGCAACATGCTGGTGACGGCTGGCGGAATTATCAGTCAGGAAAGAGCAGACAAGAACGTGGATATGGGCGGCTCTGGGAAATTAAACGAGCGCGTATCCTTCAGCGTGATAAATACCTGTGTCAGAACCATCGCCGGCAGAAGATAGCGAAGAAAGCTACCTGCGTTGACCACATCATTCCAAAAGCTCATGGCGGTACTGATGATGATGCCAATCTGGAGTCGTTGTGCTGGGAATGCCACAGAGCAAAGACAGCAAGAGATCGTATTCGATGAGTTATGCCCATTACATATACTGTGGGCAGAGTGGCTATTTTTCGAATTCCTGTTCGCACAATGCAAGCAGTTGTAGTCGCCGCAATCTGCATTGCTATTTCATCTCGATTAAAGCAGGCGCATACAAAGGGAAGGGGGGAGCAAATCCCTGACCCCTTTCGCACTTCAGGACTGCCCGCTTCCTCGCATTTTTATACCCGCGAAAAATGAAATTTAACCAGGAGTGTCGCTTATGGCTGGAACGGCGGGGCGTTCCGGGCGTCGCCCCAAGCCAACGGCGCGCAAGGAGCTGGCAGGGAACCCCGGCAAACGAGCCCTGAATAAAGAGGAACCTGTATTCACACCGATTAAAGGTGTGGCACCACCTGACTGGTTTTCTGAGGATGATGGTCTGCCAATGGCGGCCGTCATGTGGGAACTGACCACGAAAGAATTATGTGGACAGGGATTGCTGTGTGTTACCGATCTTGCCGTACTTGAGCGCTGGTGTGTTGCATATGAGTTCTGGCGCAGGGCGGTTAAAAATATCGCCAGAGAAGGGCTGACTATCACTGGTGCTATGGGGGGGAAGATAAAAAACCCTGAGCTAACCGCAAAGAAAGAGCAGGAATCAGAGATGAGCTCTACCGGCTCCATGCTTGGCCTTGATCCCAGCAGTCGACAACGCCTAATCGGCCTTGCCGGACAGAAGAAAACCTCTAACCCATTCCTGAAGATGATCAACTCATGAGCCGGAAATCGTACCCCAACGTAAACGCCGCGAATCAATACGCCCGCAACGTTGTGCGGGGGAAAATTCCGGCGTGCCAGTTTGTCATTCAGGCCTGCCAGCGTCATATCGATGACATGGCGGCTGAAAAGAGTAAGAAATTTCGTTACCGCTTCGATAAAGACATGGCAGAAAAGGCCGCGAAATTTATCCAGTTGTTGCCACATACAAAAGGAGAGTGGGCATTCAAACGGATGCCGATCACTCTGGAGGCATGGCAACTGTTTATTGTGTGCTGCGCCTTTGGCTGGGTCCAGAAAGGGTCGAAGCTTCGACGATTTCGCGAGGTTTACACGGAGATACCGCGTAAAAATGGGAAATCAGCTATTTCGGCAGGTGTGGCGCTGTACTGTTTTACCTGTGATAACGAGTTTGGCGCTGAAGTATATTCCGGGGCCACAACTGAAAAACAGGCGTGGGAAGTATTCAGACCAGCTCGTCTGATGTGTAAGCGCACCCCGCTGCTGGTGGAAGCGTTCGGGATTGAAGTTAATGCGTCCAACCTGAACCGGCCAGAAGATGGCGCGCGTTTTGAGCCGCTGATTGGTAACCCTGGGGACGGCGCTTCACCGCACTGTGCGATTGTTGACGAGTATCACGAACATCCCACAGATTCGCTCTACACCACTATGCTGACGGGTATGGGGGCGCGACGACAACCACTAATGTGGGCGATCACGACGGCGGGTTACAACATTGAGGGTCCATGCTACGACAAACGGCGTGAAGTGATTGAGATGCTGAACGGCACAGTACCGAATGAGGAATTGTTCGGCGTGATATACACCGTCGACGAGGGGGATGACTGGACCGATCCTAAAGTGCTGGAAAAAGCTAACCCGAATATGGGCGTGTCGGTCTATCGTGACTTTCTCCTCAGCCAGCAACAGAGAGCTATTAATAACGCCCGTCAGGCTGGTGTATTTAAAACTAAACACCTCAACATCTGGGTTGCAGCCCGTGCCGCTTTCTACAACCTGGTTTCCTGGCAGAACTGTGAGGATAAGACACTTACGCTGGAGCAATTCGAAGGACAGCCATGTGTTCTGTCTTTCGACCTGGCGCGCAAGCTGGATATGAACAGTATGGCGCGGTTGTTCACCAGGGAAATTGACGGCAAGACACATTACTACAGCGTTGCTCCCCGCTTCTGGGTTCCCTACGACGCAGTATTCAGCGTTGAAAAGAACGAAGATCGTCGTACTGCGGAGCGATTTCAGAAATGGGTTGAAATGGGGCTGCTTACAGTTACTGATGGCGCTGAAGTTGATTACCGCTACATCCTTGAAGAGGCCAAGGCGGCAAACAAGCTCAACCCAGTCAGTGAGTCACCGATTGACCCGTTCGGCGCTACGGGGCTTTCACATGATCTGGCTGATGAAAGCCTTAACCCGATCACTATCGTACAGAACTACACCAATATGTCTGATCCGACGAAGGAGCTGGAAGCCGCCATTGAGTCAGGCCGCTTTCATCACGACGGGAACCCGATTATGAGCTGGTGTATCAGCAACGTCGTCGGGAAGTATTTGCCCGGTAATGACGATGTGGTTAAACCCATCAAAGAGCAGAACGAAAACAAAATCGATGGCGCGGTTTCGCTGATTATGGCAATCGGACGGGCAATGTTGAATAGCCGGGCAAGTAATTCATCCGTTTACGACGAGGAAGATGTAGCATGCTAATGACGTTTTTAAGTTTTTTTATCGGCCTCGCCGGAGCCGCGTTACTGTCTGCCGGTGCCTGGCTTATTTCACCTGCAGCCGGGCTTATTACTGGCGGTTCAATCTGCCTGCTGTGGTCATTTTTAATCGCGAAATCAATGTCTGCCAGCGTAATTAAATCAGGGGGTGAATAATGTTCATTCCCCAGATGTTTCGGGGTAAATCTCAGTCTGGTGGTAGTTTCTGGCAGGCGATGCTGGGTGGTGTGAGTTCCAGCCAGAGCAAGGCGGGGATCATTATCACTTCTGAAACAGCAATGGCGTTATCGGCGGTCCGGGCATGTGTAACGCTTCTGGCGGAATCGGTTGCGCAGCTGCCGTGTGAACTTTACAGGCGAGGCGCTAACGGAGGCCGTGAACGGGCGACTGACCACCCTGTTTATGATCTGATTCATTCCCAGCCCAACAAAAAAGACACTTCATTTGAGTACTTTGAACAGCAGCAGGGCCTGCTTGGTCTGGAGGGGAATTGCTACTCGATCATCGACAGGGACGGGAAAGGTTATCCCCGCGAATTAATCCCGGTTAATCCCCAAAAGGTCATTGTCCTGAAAGGCCCGGATGGGATGCCATATTATGAACTACCCGAAATTGGCGAAACGTTGCCAATGCGCATGATGCATCATGTGAAGGTCTTCTCACTGGATGGCTATATCGGCAGTTCCCCAATCCAGACGAACGCGGATGTTCTTGGGCTAAACCTCGCCGTGGAAGAGCATGCTTCTCAGGTCTTTCGCCGTGGTACAACGATGAGCGGCGTTATTGAGCGTCCAAAAGACGCTCCGACGATCAAAAGCCAGGATGCTATCGACCGCCTGCTGGCAAAGTGGACGGACAGATATTCCGGCGTCAGAAACGCCTTCTCTGTTGCATTGCTTCAGGAAGGGATGAGCTACAAGCAGTTATCTCAGGACAATGAGAAAGCGCAGCTGTTGCAATCCCGACAATGGGGCGTGGAAGAAGTGTGCCGGCTCTATAAAATCCCGCCTCATATGGTGCAGATGCTGGCGAAAGCCACGAATAACAACATTGAGCACCAGGGGCTGCAGTTTGTGATGTACACGCTGTTGGCCTGGCTGAAGCGTCATGAAGGCGCATTAATGCGCGATCTGCTTTTACCCAGCGAGCGCGGTGATCTGTACATTGAATTCAATGTTTCTGGCCTGCTGCGCGGGGATCAGAAGTCACGCTATGAATCTTATGCACTAGGCCGCCAGTGGGGCTGGTTATCGGTTAACGACATTCGCCGCATGGAGAACCTTCCACCCATCGCCGGAGGGGACAAATACCTGACGCCTCTGAATATGGTCGACAGTAAACAAATCTTACCTGGCGATAACACGCCAACAGCAAAACAACTGGCAGAAATCAACTCTATTCTGTCCAGAAACTGAATATCACCCGCAGCGCGGGCTGACCTGGTAAACATCATGACAAAAAATTTAATTAATCTGCCGCACCTGGCGGCTATGGTCTTTGGTGTTCCGCATTACGTGACACGACAGACAATGGATTCTGTAAAAGCTGTGCTGGTTCCCCGTATTCAGGGATTATCAGAAGAGGCTGGAATTCACATGACGCAGGATCCTGATAACAATCAGGCGCCAGATTTGGTTCAACCAGCTGGTGGAATGGCAGTTATTCCTGTTCACGGCATTCTGGTTCCGCGTCGTGGGCAAATTACTGCAATGTGTTCTGAACTTACCAGCTATGAGCGCATACGTAGCCAGGTGCATGCTGCATTAAATGACCCTTCCATCAGTGAAATTGTGCTGGATATAAATTCTGGTGGTGGTGCGGCGGTTGGATGCAAGGAACTGGCTGATTATATTTTCCAGTCACGTCAAACTAAGCCTATTACTGCAATTGTGAACTACAGCGCCTATTCTGCGGCTTACTTTATCGCTTCGGCCTGCAGCAAAATTGTAGTCAGCCAGACCAGTGGAGTCGGCTCGATTGGAGTGATCATGGAACACCTGGATACTTCCAGGATGGAAGAGCAAATGGGGTTAACATTCACCACGATTTTTCGGGGAGATAACAAAAATAACGGTACACAACATGAGCCGCTGAGTGAAGACGCTCGGGGAATGTTCCAGAGGATGATTGACGATATGTACGAGACGTTTATTACCTCTGTAGCGGAATACCGGAATCTTGCCCCTCAGACGGTGATTAACACGCAGGCCGGAATCTATTTCGGCGCTGATGCCATTTCTGCTGGTCTTGCTGATGAAGTTTCGGATCCTCAGTCTGCGATTAATGCCATTGCAGCAAAGTACAAACAACCTCAACAAACCACTTCTATAAAGTTGCAGGCCGCCGCGATGGACCTGCAAACCAGAATGTGACCCGGCGCTAACGCGTCATTACCAGAAAGCAGCCTGTTGGCTGCTTTTTTTATACCAAAAAGAGAGAAAACTATGCCACAGATTGAAGAATTACGTCGTCAGCGTGCGGGTATTAATGAGCAGGTACAGGCCCTGGCCACGATTGAAACTACCGGTGGAACGCTGACAGCGGAGCAGTTAACCGAATTTGCCAGCCTGCAGCAGCAGTTCACGGATATCAGTGCCAGAATTGAGCGTCTGGAAGCGGCTGAACGTGCTGCAGCACTTGTTGCCAAACCGGTTAAAGGTACACAGCAGGCCCCTGGTATCAGCGTTAAAGCAGAGCCAAAGCAATATACCGGCGCAGGCATGACCCGTCTGGTAATGTCGATTGCGGCAGCACAGGGTAACGTCCAGGACGCTGCAACATTTGCAACTGAAGAACTGAATGACCCGTCTGTCTCGATGGCCATCAATACTGCCGCCGCGTCAGGTGGCGTTCTTATTCCGCAAAACCTGCACAGCGAGGTGATCGAACTGCTGCGCGATCGCACCATCGTTCGTAAGCTGGGCGCGCGCTCCATTCCGCTGCCGAATGGCAATATGGCGCTGCCGCGTCTGGCCGGTGGTGCGACGGCGAGCTACACCGGGGAAGGCAAGGATGCGAAAACATCAGAAGCGCGCTTCGATGATGTGAAACTCACTGCGAAAACCATGATTGCAATGGTGCCAATCTCCAACCAGCTGATTGGTCGTGCCGGCTACAACGTGGAGCAACTGGTCCTGCAGGATATTCTGACCGCGATTTCTGTTCGCGAAGATAAAGCCTTTATGCGCGATGACGGTACCGGTGATACGCCTGTCGGTATGAAAGCGCGGGCAACTGAGTGGAACCGCCTGCTGCCGTGGGAAGCTGCTGCAGAGGTTAATCTGCAGACGATTGATACCTATCTCGACAATATTATCCTGATGGCGATGGACGGGAACAGCAACATGATCAGCTGCGGCTGGGGCATGTCGAACCGTACCTACATGAAACTGTTCGGTCTGCGCGACGGTAACGGTAACAAGGTCTACCCGGAAATGGCCCAGGGGATGTTGAAGGGATTTCAGATTCAGCGTACCAGCGCTATCCCGGCAAACCTCGGTGACGCAGGCAAAGAGTCGGAAATTTACTTCGCTGACTTTAATGATGTGGTTATCGGTGAAGACGGCAACATGAAGGTGTCGTTCTCGCAGGAAGCCTCCTATCAGGACGGGGACGGAAATCTGGTTTCCGCGTTCTCCCGTAACCAGTCGTTGATCCGCGTGGTGACGGAGCACGATATCGGCTTCCGTCATCCGGAAGGTCTTGTACTCGGGACAAAAGTGCTGTTTTAACCGGTCCTGCACTCTGTGCGACCACGGTCGCACAGAATAAAAGCACGTAATCCCCCAGGCCCGCAGTAGCGGGTTTTTTCTTTTCAGGAGCAAAACGATGACAACGAAATCAGCAAAAGCAGCGGCAGCGGCGGCTGCAGCCGGTGATGTGAAAAAGCCGGATGAACTGACGCCGGAAAATTCAGTGGACGGGGATGACGGTCAGAATACTGCAGCGGGTTCAGATAATGCCGGTGTTGAACTGACCGGAAGTGAAACAAACGGGACTACGGGCCTGACGGGAGCAGAAGTGGCGCGGAAAGCGGTTTTTTTCCTGGGACCCTATCATCGTTATTCACGCGGTGATACGGCCTGTTTTGATGCTGAGTACGCAGAGAAACTGGTTGAACGCCATATTGCGGTATGGCCAGAAGATGCGGAAAAGGCGCTGAGTCCCCGCAAGGGAGCCGATGACCATGATACTGACATTGGATGATGTGAAAATCCAGCTCCGTCTGGAGCCGGATTTCACAGAGCATGACGGCATGCTCACTAAAATGGTGGCGGCGGCGCAAAAGAGTATTGAACGTGACTACTACTGCAAACTGGTGGGAAGCGATGACGAACTGCAGGCGCTGCCGGAAGGTGTACGCGGTTTTGTGGCGGATGAAGATATCCA
>NZ_JAOWDO010000075.1:0-12663 GCF_030336535.1 Citrobacter sp. Ce006 | reverse complement strand
GCGCAAGCCGCTAAATCTGCTGCCACTGCTGCTGGCCTGTCTGCCACTGTTAACCAGCTGCGTACCGAAGCAACAAAGCTCGCTACCCGTCTGGATGCCGCAAAGCACACCGCAGATCTTGCCGCTACCGTCAGAAGCAAAACAGCCGGAGCCGACGCCGCAGTGCTTGCCGACATGCTTGGAAATATTGCAGCAGAAGCTACATATATTGCTTCAATCGCTGACCAACGTTACACAGCGGGAATAGCATGTGAAAGAATATATAAATCGATTCAAGAAGTAAGTGAATATACTCATAATCCACCTTAATCCTTATCAAGAAATTCAATGGGTTAATCTTGTTTTTTAGCGTTAAATTAATAATGCTACTTTTAGTTATTGGAATTGTCTGATTTGTTTTGTAAATCCAGACAATTCTGTGCTTTTTTTAAATAATTGATTTTTATGAGTTTTCAGTGAGGGTAAGGTATCTTTTGTAAATTTTTGAAAACAAGTTTTAACTTGAAATTTCGTTTTAGTATAAAGACCCTCCCTTTAAGAGGGGAATAAAATAAAACATATTAAATTGGTCTTCTAAACTAAGATTAGTTAGTTAACTCACGCTTTCGCGTGACCATATAAAATTACTAATTATAGTTATGGTTGATTACCGCCTGGGAGTAAGTTATGTCACAGAAGCATAGGTTGAGTAAGGTTTTTCTCGCGGTTATATCTGCAATTTTTAGTGTGAATGTTTATTCAACCAATGTCGTTGATGGACAAACATTAATTATTGATACACAAGTTACCGACACAAGTACCAATGTTGGATACCAAAGCGAAGGTACATTAATTGTTACTACCGGTGGAGAATTTACAACAACCTACTTAAGTGCAGGACGTGGCGGTGGTATCGGAAAAATTGAGGTTATCAATGGTGGGCTTCTAAATGTAAATGCTGCTAGTTCAACTTACCCATTTAATATCGGAGGATCATCTGATGGTCCTGTTGGGACTACCCCGGCATTTGGCTCTTTAACTATTTCTGGTGAAGGAAGTATAGCTTCATTTACCCCTACAGCCTCCTCTGCGATACGGATAGGAGCAAGAGATGGTAGTGGTTATATCAGCATCCTTGATGGTGGTAAGCTAATTGATAATGGTACTAGCACCTCATTTGGTGGAGTCTGGATTGGTGATAGTCCCATTGGCGCAGGTACAACATCCGGTAGCGTTGTTATTGATGGCGTCAATAGCGAGCTTTGGAGCGCAGCTAGGATTATCGTTGGAACGTACAGCTATGGAACTTTAAGTATCACTAACGGTGGAATAGCCCATACGGCCAATAATATAAATATAGGTAATCAAGCAGAAACTATAAATTATGATAATACTTTAGATGTATCTGGCTCTGGCTCGATAGCTCAAGCGGGAACGTTTATTACAATAGGATTAAATGGTAAAGGTACCGCCATTGCTACAGATGAAGGGACGCTCATTGCACCGGAAATTCGTATTGCATCAAACGTGAATTCTATAGGAGAGCTGGCTGTGGGGGCCAGATCCGGTGAGCAAGCCGTTTCAGCAGGGATAATTGATGCACAATCTATTAAATTTGGTTCAGGAACCGGAGTCTTAAATTTAAATCACACCAGCAGTGACTTTACCCTCGCGGCAGATATCAGTGGTAATGGCACCATTAATGCACTGAGTGGAGTATCAACTCTTTCAGGCGACAATTCGGCGTACCAAGGGCATTTTAATATTGATGCCCCGGCTACGCTCATTATTTCAGACCAAAAGAATATCGGGAACAACGTCGTTTCTTTAACCGACGGAACACTGGCAATCGATACCACCCAGGACTGGGACTTTACAAACACGCTGACGGGACAGGGCACATTGTCTGTGGATACCGGTGGGAATAATTTCGATTTCAACTCATCTACCCTGACGGACGCTTTTAGCGGGGTTCTGGCACTGAAAGATACGGTTTTTTCACTTGCAGGAACGAATACTGTGGCGCTGAGAAATATGGTACTGAATCTTGGCGCTGAGAGTGTGACAAAGGTGGGAGATGGTCAGCAAAATCTGGAAGGACTATCCTTTGGCGGCGGCACGCTGATTTTTGGTGATGTCACCCCTGGAAAAACAATAAGTGATAACACAGTTTTTACTACTGGAACTCTGGATATTTCTGGCCAGGGTACAGTGCAAATTACCACAGCTAGTGATTTCCATAATGTTTTACCCACGCCAGATGGCGCTATTCCCTTACTTGAGCAGGATGATGGCAACATCCTGGTTCAACTCGGGTCTGGTAACAGTGTTACTGGTAGTGGGGGGAATCTGACGCTAGCCGATCAGAATGGCAATATTATAAGCAACGGTGGTGCGAGCAGCGATATTACCCAGAACGGCATTGTCGTAGCACAAGGGACTTATGATTATCGACTAACAGGTGGGGATAACAACGACGGATTGTATGTCAACTACGGGCTGACGCAGGTGGAATTGCTGGGTCAGGAGAGTGATGCACTGGTGCTGGCAAGTGAAGGCCGTATTGGCAGTTCGGCAGATTTGAGTGCAAAACTGACCGGAACAGGCGATTTGGCTATCGACACCGGAGAAGGTAATACGGTCTCTTTGTCTAATTTGGAAAATGACTACACGGGGACGACGGATATCCGTAGCGGCAGACTCCTGATGCAGAATAATAACGTTCTGGGGAGTACGGCTCTGCTGCAAATGGCACAGAATACCGGTCTTGAGATGAATGGATACAGCCAAACGGTGGAACTGGTTGATATTTCGGAAGATGCGCTGGTGAGTCTAGAAGGTGGAAATCTGATCATCAACCAGGGTGGGCTGATAAATGGCGAATTGTCGGGAAGTGGATCGCTTGCACTGAACGGTGGATTCCTTGAAGTGGATGGGTCTAATGATTCGCTGAGTGCAGATGTCACTATCGCAGAGATCGCCACTGTAAACCTGAATTCGGTTCAGGGGTTGGGGACTGGTTCGCTTGATCTGGCGGGGCGGCTTAACGTGACGGATGCGGAAGGCGTGATGGCTAACGATCTGAGTAACTCCGGCACTCTGGCATTGAATGCCAGTCAGGTAAAACTTGCAGGAAATAATAGCGAGTTCAACGGGGTTTTCATGGTTGATGAGGACAGTAATCTGATGGCATCCAGCGCTGCACATTTGGGTGATGCCGCTGTCCAAAGCGAGGGGCTTCTGACTCTCTCCACCGATGAATACTGGCAACTCAATAACAGTATCACGGGAAGCGGAGATCTGCGGAAAGAGGGCATTGGCACAGTGGCGCTGGGTGTAAACAGCACGTTATACACCGGAACGACTGACATCCTGCATGGAGGGCTGACGTTTGGGGCAGGAGATAATTCCGCCACACTGGCATCCTCGCAGGTCAATATTTTTGAAGGAGGCTCCCTTGCGGGTAATGGTACCGTCTCCGGCAGCATCAGTAATCAGGGGATCTTACAGGTTGGGGCATCTCCGGCGGAATCAGTTTCTCGCCAGGCACTGATGAGCACTTTTGCAGCAGCAAGTACAGATATACTTACAATTAACGGTAGCCTGACGAACAGTGGATTTGTAAGACTTGCCCGGGTATCCGATACCGCTCAGGCAGGCAATCAGCTTGTGATCAACGGTGACTATACAGGCAATGAGGGACATCTGATTTTTAATACTGTGTTAAATGATGATGCTTCTACCACGGACCATATGAGCGTGGCAGGAGATACCACTGGCACCACAAGTGTTAGCGTTTCCAATGCGGGGGGCTCAGGCGCGCAGACTCTGGAAGGTATTGAATTGATTAATGTGGGGGGACGTTCTGATGGGGAGTTCATTCAGGATGGACGCATAGTCGCTGGGGCTTACGATTACTCTCTGGTTCGCGGCGAGGGTTCAGCACATAACAACTGGTATCTGACCAGCATGACAGAAATGGTGGAACCCGGTGAACCGAGTGAACCGAGTGAACCGAGTGAACCAGGTACACCTGGCGGTGAATCACAACTACGTCCCGAAATGGGCAGCTATATTGCCAATAACCTGGCGGCAAACACTCTGTTTATGACCCGTTTGCATGATCGTCTTGGAGAAACTCAGTACACAGATATTCTGACCGGAGAGAGAAAAGTCACCAGCATGTGGATGCGTAATGCTGGTGGGCATACCCGTTTTAAAGACGGCAGTGGTCAGATCGGAACACAGAGTAACCGTTATATTTTGCAGATTGGCGGCGATGTGGCGCAGTGGAGTACGGATGGACTGGATCGTTGGCACCTTGGTGTTATGGGGGGATATGCCAATAGCCAGAGCCGCAGCAAATCAAACCTGACTGGGTATACTTCTCGTGGGCAGGTTAACGGTTATAGCTCGGGACTGTACGGGACCTGGTATTCAAATGATGCGGACAAAAGCGGGATGTATGTTGATACCTGGATGCTTTACAACTGGTTTGACAACACCGTGTCGGGACAGGGACAGGCAACAGAGAAATATAAATCACGTGGGATCACGGCGTCACTGGAGACCGGATACAGTCTGAAACTGGCACAGCGCAATCGTGACAGCTACTGGATTCAGCCTAAAGCACAGTTAGTATGGATGGATGTGCAGGCTGACAATCATCAGGAGCAGAACGGTACCCTGGTGAAAGACGACACGGATAGTAATCTGATGACTCGTCTGGGAATCAAAGGGTATATCAACGGTCGTAATGCAATCGATGATGATAATGACCGGACCTTTCAGCCGTTTATCGAAGTGAATTGGATCCATAACACACACAATTCCAGCGTGACGATGAACGACGTGCGTAATGAAATGCGTGGTGCGAAGAATATTGGTGAAGTGAAAGCGGGTGTGGAAGGGCAGATCACGTCGCGATTGAATCTGTGGGGTAACGTGGCTCAGCAGGTGGGTGACCAAGGATACAGTGATACGCAGGGTATGGTTGGGATTAAATATGTCTGGTAATGAGTCAGTGACAGTTCTGGATTCTCAACGACATCCTAAAGTCACTCTCAACGTGAGTATTAGCCCATGGGTTGCTGATGTTTTGAATAAAAAAGAGTATATGGTACTGGAGTTTTTATTGATTGGTTTCAATGTTAAAACCATTTCCGATATTGAACGAGGGAATATTAAGACTATTTCCTCTAGGAAAATGTCTATATATAGAAAGTTAAGTATCATAAGCGATACGACTCTTTACAGAGACTTACTTGAGCAAAATGCAATAGTACTTTCAAAATTAGATATTTAATTATAAAAGAAGCCCCTCTAAGGGGCTTCTTTTATTTATAAAAAAAGAGGTAGGAGCAAGCGGATCCTTTTCAGTGAACCGCTTTGTTACGGGGCGGCGACCGTGCTGATTCTCGCTATTTATGAATATTCTCCGCAAGTTGCCGTTTCCGTATTTCTCTCCGATTACAACAAAATTTGTATCTAACAAACAGGACAATACCGATGCCAGCACGTGCTAAACGCCCATGCCGACACAAAGGGTGTGCGGCAATCACCAACGATGTCAGCGGATATTGTGACCAACACCGACAGCAGCATGCTGGTGACGGCTGGCGGAATTATCAGTCAGGAAAGAGCAGGCAAGAACGTGGATATGGGCGACTCTGGGAAATAAAACGAGCACGTATCCTTCAGCGTGATAAATACCTGTGTCAGAACCATCGCCGGCAGAAGATAGCGAAGAAAGCTACCAGCGTTGACCACATCATTCCAAAAGCTCATGGCGGTACTGATGATGATGCTAATCTGGAGTCGTTGTGCTGGGAATGCCACAGAGCAAAGACAGCAAGGGATCGTATTCGATGAGTTATGCCCATTATATATACTGTGTGCAGTGTGGCTATTTTTCGAACTCCTGTTCGCACAATGCGAGCAGTTGTTGTCGCCGCAATCTGAATTACGATTTTCATCTCTATTAAAGCAGACGCATGTCTGGGGGAGGGGGGATCAAATCCCTGACCCCTTTCGTACTTCAGGACTGCATCCTGAAGGCCATTTTTGCACGTCATAAATAAGGATCTTTTTTCCGGTAGGTTTCACCTATTAAAAGAGGAGTTATGGCTGGTGGAATTCGATCGTCTGGAGGGGGGAGAAAACCCATCTTACCCGCCGGACAAAAAAGTAAATTAACCCGAATTGCACCTCCTACAGAGTTAATGGGGGAGGCTGCTATAAGAATGTGGAAGACCCAGAGCAAAATCCTGATCGAAAGAGGCGTATTTGAACTTGAAGATGCCCCCTTACTTTTAGCCTACTGCAATGCCTTCCATCTCATGCTTGAAGCTGAAAAATTACTGGCTTCAGGGCTGACAACTGAAAGTGAAATGGGAGGATTAAAAAAACATCCTGCAGTTAACGTCCGAAATGATTCAGTTTCCCAGATTGCCCGTCTGGGCTCACTTCTGGGATTAGATCCGCTCAGCCGTATCAGAATGACCAGTGGCAGAAATGCTCCTGACGATGACGGGAATGAATTTGATGAGTTTGACTGATGGCTACATATCCGAACGTCAATGCAGCGAACCAGTATGCAAGAGATGTTGTTGGCGGGAAGATCCTTGCTTGTCAGTTAACTGTGCTTGCCTGTCAACGACACCTTGATGATTTGGAACGTGCGAAGGATCCTGACTGGCCTTACCGGTTTGATAAAAACAAGGCCGAGCGATTTTTGCGCTTTGCTCAGAAGATGCCTCATACGGCCGGTGAATGGGCCAGGAATAAACTACGCATAGAATTTGAGCCCTGGCAAAAGTTTGCTCTTGGTGTGCCATTTGGTTGGGTTAATAAGAAGTCCGGATTCCGCCGTTTTTCTGAAATATATATTGAGGTTCCCAGGAAAAATGGGAAGTCCGCAATTGCAGCTGCCGTTGGTAATTATATGTTTTGCGCTGATGGGGAACATGGTGCAGAAGTGTACTGTGGCGCCACTACAGAAAAACAGGCCTGGAAAGTCTTCTCTCCCGCTCTACAAATGGTAAAAAAACTCCCTGCATTGCGACAAAAATACTCAGTCAAACCCTGGGCGAAGAAAATGACCCGTCCGGATGGCGCTGTTTTTGCGCCAGTCATCGGCGATCCTGGTGACGGCGATTCCCCTTCATGTGCAATTATTGATGAATACCACGAGCACCAAACAGATGCTCTTTATACGACTATGACAACAGGAATGGGGGCAAGGGAACAACCTATCACTCTGATCATTACAACTGCGGGTTATGACATTACTTCTCCGTGTTATGAGAAACGTGCGCAGGTGGTGGAAATTCTACGCCGGAATCGGGTGGGAGAAGAAAATGAAACGATTTTCGGTATTATTTACGGTCTTGATGATGATGACGACTGGACAAAACATGAAGCATTAATCAAAGCAAATCCAAACTTTGGCATTTCCGTAAAAGAACACTTCCTGCGCGCCAAACAATTGCTTGGAATATCTAACCCCAGCCAGACGAACAAAATTCTTACCAAGCATTTTAACCGGTGGGTAAGTGCCAAGACGGTTTTCTATGATCTGCAAAAATGGATGGCTGCAGCGGACAATAGTCTCAAGTTGTCTGATTTCGCCGATGAAGATTGCTGGTTGGGGATAGACCTTGCGTCTAAGGTTGACCTGAATGCGGTCGTACCAGTATTCAGACGGGAAGTGGATGGTATTACGCATTTCTACTGTGTCAGTCCGATGTTCTGGGTGCCTGAAGATACGGTTTACTCACCAGATCCCACATTGAAAACCACTTCTGACCGCTATCAGTCATTTGTTAAACAAGAGGTTCTGATACCGACAGAAGGTGCGGAAGTGGACTATCGGCTTATTTTTGAGTCAATCCTTCAATTACGTCAGCGTGTAAAAATCATTCAGTGTCCTATTGATCCTTACGGTGCAACATCATTACGACACATGCTTGAAGAGGAGGGGCTGGAGCCAGTTGAGATCAGGCAAAACTTCACCAATATGAGTGACCCAATGCGTGAAATCGAGGCCGCGCTGGCATCAGGACGTTTTCATCATGACGGTAACCCTATCATGAACTGGTGCATCCAGAATGTCATCGGGCGTTATTTGCCTGGAAGCGATGATATTGTCCGCCCCGGCAAGGAGGGTAAGCAAAATAAAATTGATGGTGCTGTAGGATTACTTATGGGGATCGGACGGGCCATGCTGAACAGTACAGTAATTAAATCGGCTTATGATGAGGAAGATATTACATGTTAATCACAGTCCTGAGTTTTATTATCGGCCTCGTTGGTGTCGGCTTATTGTCGACCGGCGCCTGGCTTATTTCACCCTCCGTCGGATTTATTACCGGCGGCTTAATTTGCCTGCTGTGGTCGTTTTTAATTGCGAGATCCATATCTACAGGATTTCACAAACCAGGGGGTGAGTAATGTTTATCCCCCAGATGTTTCGGGGTAAATCGCGATCAGGTGGTGGATTCTGGGAAACCATGCTGGGAGGTGTGAGTTCGAGTCAGAGTAAGGCTGGGATAATCATAACTCCTGAAACTGCGATGGCATTATCAGCTGTACGGGCATGTGTAACTCTTCTGGCTGAATCCGTAGCACAACTGCCGTGTGAGCTTTACAGACGAGGTGCTAACGGAGCCCGTAAGCGAGCTACTGACCACCCCGTTTATGATCTTGTACATTCCCAGCCTAATAAAAAGGACACCTCTTTCGAGTATTTTGAGCAACAACAGGGCTTGTTAGGGCTGGAGGGCAATTGCTACTCGATCATCGACAGGGACGGGAAAGGGTATCCACGCGAATTAATCCCGGTAAACCCCAAAAAGGTCATCGTCCTGAAAGGGCCTGACGGGATGCCCTATTATGAACTCCCCGAAATTGGCGAAACGTTGCCAATGCGCATGATGCATCATGTGAAAGTATTTTCGCTCGATGGCTATATCGGCAGTTCTCCAATCCAGACAAATGCTGATGTACTTGGGTTAAACCTGGCTGTGGAAGAACATGCTGCTCAGGTTTTTCGTCGAGGTACGACGATGAGCGGTGTTATTGAGCGTCCAAAAGAAGCTGCGACAATCAAAAACCAGGATGCAATAGACAGACTGCTGGCAAAGTGGACGGACAGATATTCCGGCGTCAGGAACGCATTCTCTGTTGCATTGCTTCAGGAAGGGATGAGCTACAAGCAGTTATCTCAGGACAATGAGAAAGCGCAGCTGTTGCAGTCCCGTCAGTGGGGCGTGGAGGAAGTGTGCCGACTCTATAAAATCCCGCCTCATATGGTGCAGATGCTGGCGAAAGCCACGAATAACAACATTGAGCACCAGGGGCTGCAGTTTGTGATGTACACGCTGTTGGCCTGGCTGAAGCGTCATGAAGGCGCATTAATGCGCGATCTGCTTTTACCCAGCGAGCGCGGTGATCTGTACATTGAATTCAATGTTTCTGGCCTGCTGCGCGGGGATCAGAAGTCACGCTATGAATCTTATGCACTAGGCCGCCAGTGGGGCTGGTTATCGGTTAACGACATTCGCCGCATGGAGAACCTTCCACCCATCGCCGGAGGGGACAAATACCTGACGCCTCTGAATATGGTCGACAGTAAACAAATCTTACCTGGCGATAACACGCCAACAGCAAAACAACTGGCAGAAATCAACTCTATTCTGTCCAGAAACTGAATATCACCCGCAGCGCGGGCTGACCTGGTAAACATCATGACAAAAAATTTAATTAATCTGCCGCACCTGGCGGCTATGGTCTTTGGTGTTCCGCATTACGTGACACGACAGACAATGGATTCTGTAAAAGCTGTGCTGGTTCCCCGTATTCAGGGATTATCAGAAGAGGCTGGAATTCACATGACGCAGGATCCTGATAACAATCAGGCGCCAGATTTGGTTCAACCAGCTGGTGGAATGGCAGTTATTCCTGTTCACGGCATTCTGGTTCCGCGTCGTGGGCAAATTACTGCAATGTGTTCTGAACTTACCAGCTATGAGCGCATACGTAGCCAGGTGCATGCTGCATTAAATGACCCTTCCATCAGTGAAATTGTGCTGGATATAAATTCTGGTGGTGGTGCGGCGGTTGGATGCAAGGAACTGGCTGATTATATTTTCCAGTCACGTCAAACTAAGCCTATTACTGCAATTGTGAACTACAGCGCCTATTCTGCGGCTTACTTTATCGCTTCGGCCTGCAGCAAAATTGTAGTCAGCCAGACCAGTGGAGTCGGCTCGATTGGAGTGATCATGGAACACCTGGATACTTCCAGGATGGAAGAGCAAATGGGGTTAACATTCACCACGATTTTTCGGGGAGATAACAAAAATAACGGTACACAACATGAGCCGCTGAGTGAAGACGCTCGGGGAATGTTCCAGAGGATGATTGACGATATGTACGAGACGTTTATTACCTCTGTAGCGGAATACCGGAATCTTGCCCCTCAGACGGTGATTAACACGCA
Source organism: Citrobacter sp. Ce006 (assembly GCF_030336535.1). Lineage (NCBI taxonomy): Bacteria > Pseudomonadati > Pseudomonadota > Gammaproteobacteria > Enterobacterales > Enterobacteriaceae > Citrobacter > Citrobacter sp. Ce006. Next base: position 2,183 of record NZ_JAOWDO010000075.1, on the reverse strand, counting down.
GGCCGGAATCTATTTCGGCGCTGATGCCATTTCTGCTGGTCTTGCTGATGAAGTTTCGGATCCTCAGTCTGCGATTAATGCCATTGCAGCAAAGTACAAACAACCTCAACAAACCACTTCTATAAAGTTGCAGGCCGCCGCGATGGACCTGCAAACCAGAATGTGACCCGGCGCTAACGCGTCATTACCAGAAAGCAGCCTGTTGGCTGCTTTTTTTATACCAAAAAGAGAGAAAACTATGCCACAGATTGAAGAATTACGTCGTCAGCGTGCGGGTATTAATGAGCAGGTACAGGCCCTGGCCACGATTGAAACTACCGGTGGAACGCTGACAGCGGAGCAGTTAACCGAATTTGCCAGCCTGCAGCAGCAGTTCACGGATATCAGTGCCAGAATTGAGCGTCTGGAAGCGGCTGAACGTGCTGCAGCACTTGTTGCCAAACCGGTTAAAGGTACACAGCAGGCCCCTGGTATCAGCGTTAAAGCAGAGCCAAAGCAATATACCGGCGCAGGCATGACCCGTCTGGTAATGTCGATTGCGGCAGCACAGGGTAACGTCCAGGACGCTGCAACATTTGCAACTGAAGAACTGAATGACCCGTCTGTCTCGATGGCCATCAATACTGCCGCCGCGTCAGGTGGCGTTCTTATTCCGCAAAACCTGCACAGCGAGGTGATCGAACTGCTGCGCGATCGCACCATCGTTCGTAAGCTGGGCGCGCGCTCCATTCCGCTGCCGAATGGCAATATGGCGCTGCCGCGTCTGGCCGGTGGTGCGACGGCGAGCTACACCGGGGAAGGCAAGGATGCGAAAACATCAGAAGCGCGCTTCGATGATGTGAAACTCACTGCGAAAACCATGATTGCAATGGTGCCAATCTCCAACCAGCTGATTGGTCGTGCCGGCTACAACGTGGAGCAACTGGTCCTGCAGGATATTCTGACCGCGATTTCTGTTCGCGAAGATAAAGCCTTTATGCGCGATGACGGTACCGGTGATACGCCTGTCGGTATGAAAGCGCGGGCAACTGAGTGGAACCGCCTGCTGCCGTGGGAAGCTGCTGCAGAGGTTAATCTGCAGACGATTGATACCTATCTCGACAATATTATCCTGATGGCGATGGACGGGAACAGCAACATGATCAGCTGCGGCTGGGGCATGTCGAACCGTACCTACATGAAACTGTTCGGTCTGCGCGACGGTAACGGTAACAAGGTCTACCCGGAAATGGCCCAGGGGATGTTGAAGGGATTTCAGATTCAGCGTACCAGCGCTATCCCGGCAAACCTCGGTGACGCAGGCAAAGAGTCGGAAATTTACTTCGCTGACTTTAATGATGTGGTTATCGGTGAAGACGGCAACATGAAGGTGTCGTTCTCGCAGGAAGCCTCCTATCAGGACGGGGACGGAAATCTGGTTTCCGCGTTCTCCCGTAACCAGTCGTTGATCCGCGTGGTGACGGAGCACGATATCGGCTTCCGTCATCCGGAAGGTCTTGTACTCGGGACAAAAGTGCTGTTTTAACCGGTCCTGCACTCTGTGCGACCACGGTCGCACAGAATAAAAGCACGTAATCCCCCAGGCCCGCAGTAGCGGGTTTTTTCTTTTCAGGAGCAAAACGATGACAACGAAATCAGCAAAAGCAGCGGCAGCGGCGGCTGCAGCCGGTGATGTGAAAAAGCCGGATGAACTGACGCCGGAAAATTCAGTGGACGGGGATGACGGTCAGAATACTGCAGCGGGTTCAGATAATGCCGGTGTTGAACTGACCGGAAGTGAAACAAACGGGACTACGGGCCTGACGGGAGCAGAAGTGGCGCGGAAAGCGGTTTTTTTCCTGGGACCCTATCATCGTTATTCACGCGGTGATACGGCCTGTTTTGATGCTGAGTACGCAGAGAAACTGGTTGAACGCCATATTGCGGTATGGCCAGAAGATGCGGAAAAGGCGCTGAGTCCCCGCAAGGGAGCCGATGACCATGATACTGACATTGGATGATGTGAAAATCCAGCTCCGTCTGGAGCCGGATTTCACAGAGCATGACGGCATGCTCACTAAAATGGTGGCGGCGGCGCAAAAGAGTATTGAACGTGACTACTACTGCAAACTGGTGGGAAGCGATGACGAACTGCAGGCGCTGCCGGAAGGTGTACGCGGTTTTGTGGCGGATGAAGATATCCA
>NZ_JAOWDO010000074.1:240376-281034 GCF_030336535.1 Citrobacter sp. Ce006 | reverse complement strand
TTACCCTCTTTCTCATCCAGAAACTGATCGAGAATCACGGGCGCGGAAGCCCCGGCAAGAATCAAACCAACGACCGCTGCGCTCAGTTTATTCTTCAGCTTTGGTGACATTGCCATTAAGTCGGTCCTCCCTTTCCTTTTGCCTGTAATACCAGTTCACTGCACAGGTGATTACCGTGCATGCGATACCGACAATAATCGCCCAGTCGCTCAGGCTTAACCCTGCAATTCTGTCGGCCAACATCCAGGACACCTCTTTTGCTGTTTTAGCTGTTTCGGCATATGCCTTCGCTGATACACCGCAGCCGGTCAGCGTGGTACCTGTTCCATATGAAAGTCTGCTGTAAATGGTGCTCATTCTGGTCATAGCCTCACCTCCGATTTTTCGGATGGCGCTGTGTGTGATGAAAGGGTCAGGCTTCACGGGCTGGATTTATCAACAAAGCACGTCACGGATGATTCCCGTGAGCCTGAAATGAAAAAGGCCACGCAATGCGCAGCCTTTATGACGAGAGTTTTATTGTTCAGAGGCACTCCATCCAACAAACCACCCACGGTTATCAGGATTTTAACGGAGTGCTTTTGGATGAGCGCTGAACCAAAAGGTCAGTATTTTTACACAGCAATTTTGCAAAAAGCAGCGACCATTCAAAAATGGAGCGGTCAGCGGGAATCGAACCCGCTTCATCAGCCTGGAAGGGTGAGGTAATAGCCATTATACGATAGCCGCTGTTTTGCGGGTCTGTTCCCCACAGTCACCGCTTGCCTTATTTAGAGTCATGCTCGGACTGACTATCCATTGGATTCTGGTGCCGACTACCGGAATCGAACTGGTGACCTACTGATTACAAGTCAGTTGCTCTACCTACTGAGCTAAGTCGGCGTTGGTCCGCCACCGAGGACTTGAACCTCGTACCGTCAACTTAGAAGGTTGATGCTCTATCACGATGAGCTAGTGGCGGCACAGCACATGAGTGGTAAGTAGCCATGTGCCTCTATTTTATCAGTCAGTACCAGAAACGCAAAAGTCCAAGGCGTTAACCTCGGGCTCGAAAACTCATTTACTGCCAGTGCATACAACAATGGCACAATATCAGATTTACACGAAATATATGCGTTTCAATCCAGTTTTGCAAGACTTACATCCAAATTTGTCGCCTTTTGTTGTGAACGTGATCGCGTTACCTGCAATAATGCGTCGCAATCCAGTCGCTGGTAGATACGCCTCATATCCACCCAGCGGTCCGTAAACGTCTCTGACCAGTTCTTTGGGTTTACGCCCACCAGCTCTGCCAACTTCTGGTATTCGTACGTCTCCCGCCCAGCCAACTCCGCCTTCACATCCTGCGCCGCCAGCCAGATAAGCTGACGTAAACGGCCTATCGTCTTCTTCGCTACTCGCTTACCTTCCAACTGCGCGCTGAATTGTTCCCACGCCCACCGGGTGATCGTCTCCTGATGCTCCCAGCGGATGTTTTCACTGTAGTTCCACAGCAGCCATGCCTTTTGATATTCGTCCAGAGACAGCAGAGCACGGCGCCACGATGCGGTGGAATATTCAACCGGCTGCACCAGGGGAATATGTGAACCCTTGGCATGTGATTGTTTGCCCGGTATTGGTGGGTTATCCAGCGTAATCATTTTCCCGGTCACTTCATCCAGCACTCGAGGCTTTTTACGTTTAAACGTTCCCGTATCGAACTGCGCGTTTTCAAGCCACGCCATCAACTGCCCTTTCGTCGCACCACTTAAATCGGCGGTGGCCACCATCAACTGCTGGCGCACGTATTCGAGAAATTGAGTATTCATACTGCACCGCCTATGGTTTTGATGTAGTTCTTCAGTATTCGGTAATCCGTCAGCACAGAGCCCGGAAAGTGGTATAAGCGCAATCGTTGCCAACGAACGCGGAGGTGATCGGCAAAATAGGATTCGAATGTCATGCTGCCTCCTGCTTTTTCAGCGCGCGCAGGTCAGCCAGCGCGGTCAGTCTGATTTCCTTCAGTTCTTCAATAGTCCAACGATGCGGAGCGTTATTGTTCTCGAGCGCTAGTACCAGCTCTTCGCCATAACGTTCCACCAGCGCGGCTCGGTATGCTTCGATGTTCCCGGATTTGTAGACGTTGCAGACATCACACTGAAGATGGATGTTGAAGCGAGTGAAGCGCAGATGCCCAGCGGCTGCCGTAGTCCGATAATGGCCAGCATGCCAGGCGAACGCCGTTTTAGTTCCGCAGGAAATGCAGCCCCGCCCCTCTGCCAACTCCTTCTCGCGGCAAATGTCATTTACGGCGCGCTGCGTCAGGTCAATCCAGTGCTTCAGCGGCTTAGCTGCAGCTTTACGCTGGCGCCAGGCGGCTCGCTCTTTTTTCTCAGTGGCGCGCTTTTTGGCAGACTCCTTGCGCTGTGCTGCCTCCCGGGCTTTTCTGGTCTGCTCCTTGCCGACGGCGCTGGCGCACTCGTAACCGCAAACGGTCTGGGTTTCACGCACCGGATGGAACCATTGGCGACATTCCTTATTGGCACACTTACGGCGAGGTAACTTAGCCATGCTCACCCCCAGACCTTTTGCCGAAAGGTTCGTGGTGTACGCGCCGGATGCTCGCATTCAGGTAATTTTGCGCTAACAGTCCAGGTGATATTGTCGCGGTTCAGGCTGCGTTCTACCATGGCACCACGACGGCGATAACTCGCCACCAGCTCGTCTGCCTGCTCGGTTGTGCATTCGTGATGGTGGAACCAAGAAAATTTCATCGCCATCACCCCGCAAAGCTCATAAGCTGCGCAGCGGCGTTTTCCGCTTCTCGCTGAGTCTTGAATGCCCGGGACAATACCCAGCGCCACAGAACATCAAGCGCGGCTTTGTACAGTTGCTGGAACTCAGTTTCATCCATGTTGGCAAAGGCAATACTGCGAGGGTGTTTGCGAAGGGTACCGTCGGGAAGCTGAATTGCATCGTAGTGGCCGGATTCGACAATTACCCATGAACGGTAAGCATCAAAAGATTTGCAGACACTGATACTTCCTGCACGTCTGTCAGCGATTCGATCGAGGTATTGCTCTGCAGCATCAAGCAGCGCCCCTTCGTTTCCACCAAATGCTGCGAGGAATTTAGCGTACCCGGTCACCAATTTTCTTTCGTTGGAAGAGATCGCCCCGCCAGTAGGTTCCCAGTATTCAAACCCGAGATTAAGGAGCGCAAAGAAACGGCGATGGAATGCGGGATTCCTCACCTGACGAAATTCGGCTACCAGTACGGCGCCAAGTTTGATTTTTGATTGCAGAATATCGCTGGTCTCCGGCGTCGCGGGGATCAGGATTCCTGAAGACTGCTTGATGAGTTGTAGTTCGTGCGCCATGGTTTCTCTCCGTGGCGCAGTAGGTTACGGTTGTTCAGACCGTTGATTTCATATTATCAGAAGGTGGGGTTACCCGGTAGCCGAGACGGTGAATAAACTGCATAAAACCATTAGGAGTAAAGACCTCTTCATCATCCAGCAAAGGCCGCATAGAAACCATGCCATTGACGCGATAAATTAGATGCCTGCCCGATGAAGGAAAGCTAAACACCACGCAGCCGTCAGACCTTCTTACAATGTCATACCAGTTGTCTTCTGACGTTTGCAAAGCTGAATCACTCACATTTATGTTCTCCCTTCGAGCGACATACAGACGCGATTAAAGAATGTCGGCAGCAGCATCAAAGGGATACACATTTTGGTATTCTGATAAATGCGCGCCGGCTAACCCAAGTTCAGTAAAACCAGTCGTCGGCGCTTTCCCATGTTTCCTGCAGGATTTCCTCCACCTTAGTTTTATCGCCCTTATCGCCACCAAAAACAGTCAGGCTATCACCGCCAGCTCTGCGGATAACCAGAGAACAATTTTCATACTGATTATGAAGTCGTTTAAGCAACTCTTTCTCAAGTGCGGGTATGGCGCCGCGCGGCAGGTCTTTTGATTTGTTGATGGTAAGTTCTATCTTCATAATTCCCTCTACATCAATATACTGTACATTCATACAGTATACCTATTGAACCTCATATTCAAGTGGTTAATAGCACTTTTCGCCAAAGCCATGCCGTTGTATACGCTGAGTTTTTCCGAGTATTTGGAATTTACTAAATCAGTTACACAGGGGCTGAAAGGAGCGAAAACCCGTCCAGAACTTGATTTATATGGCTACCTCAGTGCCTGAACGGGGTTTGGTATAGTCATGCCATATGGAGAATCATTCAGGTAAGTGAATCTCTCCAGCTACATTGCAAATAGTAAGAATGCAGCTTATCGATAGAGTGCGCACACGTTATTAGATATGTGTTTATTAAGACTCTAAAAGTAAACAGTGTTTTCATCCATATACTTCAAAGTTGAAATAATACTGTCCGCACGACATCTCTTACTTAGTGGGAAATTTTTGAAAACAAGACCATTTGTAAAAAAAATGTCACATTGCTTCGTCTCTGTATCTATATAAACTTCCCTGAATGATTTAAAAGCAAGTCGCCTGCATATCTCCCTATCTTCTTTTAGTGACAAATTTAGCTCTTTACTCCCGCGACTTTTATCCTTCTTAGCTTTATTTTTCAGAACTTTGATTGTAGTTTCGATTTTCTTTAACTTACGATCCAGTTCACGAACTTTACCAGCCAAAACGTTTACTTCAGGAGCTATTGTAAGTGCCTGTACGAGACTGTTTATTTGAAACTGCAAATCAATGCTATTTTTTTCTAATGTTTCCTGCAAACTTACCTGATTTGACTCAATCTGTAACTTATCAAAATTGAAAAGTATCTCTTCAATCAGATTAACATCGACAAGTTCTCTTTTAATCGATGGACTCTTACACCGATGAAGCCTTCTCATAGGGCATACATAATAACCTTTTCCAGATTTACTAACTGCAGTGATAATCATGGTATTCCCACAACATTTACACTTCATCACGGTTCGCAGCAGGTTTATAAGATATGGGTTACCGCTGTGAGAGTTGAAACCGAATGGAGACAATCGCACCTCCTGAACAGCATAAAATTCATCATCAGTAAGGACTTTGGGGTAATAATCAATTATTTCATTAACGCCTTTTGCACGTCCTCTATATGTTGGTCTGCAAATACCAATAAGTGCTTTGTTACCAAGGATTTTTTCGATAACAGAGGGACTCCACTCACCAGGGGTACCAGTCATATTTTCAATCAACCTGTCATTAAGGTATTTAGTAATAGCTGTCAGAGATTTATTTTCTTTACGTAATGAAAAAATTTTCTTAATCACCTTCACCTTTGATTCTATCACTTCAAAATGGCTGTAGTCAGGACTGACTCTTAACCAGCGAGGACATGCTTTTGTCATTATCCTACCGTTTAACTCGGCCTCATCCCTTTTCTTTTTCCATGAGAGCCTCACCCTGCTTGATTTTATTTCGCTCTCTTCATTAGCTCTCTGAGCAATTAGAATTGCTTTGATGAGTGCATAGGGGTCATCGAGAGATTCCTCAGAATATTGGGTATTATCACTAAGTGTGATGACATCAACACCACATTTTAAGATATATTTTAGTCTTTCTGTAGCCTCTCCGATTTTCTCTCGAGAAAGCCGGTCCAAACTTTCAACGAGTAAAACTGTACCAGGAATGATGAGCCCATTCTCCAGAGCATCAATAAACTCACTAAATGCACCTTCTCTTGCATGTTTCCCCTTAAAAGCACTTAATCCCAAATCTTCATATGTGGTTGGGTCAAGAGTATATTGCGGATTATTTTTAAGCCAATCATCTATTAGTTTTTTCTGTCTCCTTAATGAATCCCCTTTGTCCTGATTTGCTGACGAGAAGCGCATGTAAGCAATGGCCTTTTTCATATATACCTCATTTTCAATGTACACACTTTATAAGACCATTAACTTTTAATTTATGATGAAATTTTCCAGAATTTTACGATGTAAAATATCTTATTCTTACCAACCTTGATAAAAGCAGGATTTTCAGTCAGATGAAACGTTTTATAGCGTATTACAGTTGGGTTCCATCACTTCTCTCCCTGATGCTGTTCAGTTTTGATATGCAGTCGCGGTTCTCCGTCTTTCGGCTCTGGCCATTGGCGCTGTTTGTTAACAGCCAGCTTTTCTACCATCGCCTGGTTAATCTGCTCGTCACTGATACCGGCACGACGTTGCGCATCCCATAACAGGAATTGCATGTCAGCCCATTCGCTCAGGTCGCCTGGTTCCGCAGCAGCCTCGAGCGCTTCTTTGGAAAGGTGATTCAGCGGACCAACTGGACCGACATCGCCGAAAGTAGCCTGTGACCATACCGCATGCTCACGACGTACCAGTTCGCGGGCAAACACCCCAGCAATCACCTTCACAGCATCAGCCATTGCGTAGCCGAGATTGCCGCCGTCGCTTTGTGCTGTTGCTTTGCTGAGTATTTCGCTTATCTGGCGCAGGCGATCGAGTGACACAGGACCGTGCGCCGGGTGGTTGTTAGTTGTCATGCTGCATACTCCTGTTTAATTCCCATGCGCTGGCATGCGGTTTGGAAAATTGTGGCGTCTTTCTCAATGCCGATAAAATTTCGCCCAGTCTGCTGGCAGGCAACACCCGCGGTACCACTACCCATTGTGAAATCCAGTACCGTATCACCAGGATTGCTGTACGTTTCGATAAGATACTGAACCAGTGCGAGTGGCTTCTGAGTCGGATGATAGTTTCCCGTTTGTTTGTCGCTCGAGAAGAACTGAACATCTCTCGGATACCGCTGAGTTGAATCGTATTCTGTCAGCGACAGAGCCTTACCGTAGCACTCTGAATTGACGGTCTTTCTCTTACTGGTCTTGCGTGTGTGGCCATCGGTCATCTGCGGGTTGTAGGTCGGCTGGCGGCGGTAAAAAACCTCGATATTTTCATGTGCGCGAAGCGGCTGCTTTTTGGCATTCAGAAATCCCGTGGCGTTTCCCTTTTCCCACACCCATTCCGCACGCCAGTCTCGTAAGTTGCTGGCAACCAACACGCTGGTAAAAGGCTGAGCGGAAAACAGCACGATAGCCGCTGTTGGATTGGCTATGCGGTAGAGTTGCTGCCACATAACCTGCAGGTCTAGCACCGAATCCCAGCGGCACTGGGTAGTGCCGTAGGGAATATCAGCGCAAACCAGATCAACGGTACCGTCTTCAAGTTGTGGGAAGACGTCGAAACAGTCGGCATTGCGAAGAGTTACTTCTGCCATCTCACTCACCCTTCACGCCAAAGCCAGCGGCGGCACGTTCAGCTTCACTTTGTTCCCAAAACCACTTGTGAAGTGCCATCAACTCTTCGTTAATCGGTGCATATTTGCGGTCAAAGTAGGCCTGAGCATCTTTCTCAGATTCGTCAGGCAATTCACCAGGCCCAAACAGGGTGTTATAAATCCATGACAGCCCGTTCTTAGCGTCGCCAGTTGCCTGCCATTCGATAATCGCTGCCTGCATGACCAGGATGTTTTTCCCGATTAACAAGTCCAGTTCTTTGTACCGGTTGCGGATGTATTCATTCTCCAACGCCAGCTCCCTGCACTTGCTCTCTGCGTTAGCGAGCTGTACCGCCTGTTCGAGCACCTGCTGTTCAAGTTGTTCGTATGTTGGTTTCATGCTGATGCTCTCCCGTAAAACGCCAGTACACGCTGCATAGCCGGACTTGTGCGGCATACGGATGTGACCATGTTTTTTCTCACTTTCGATTTGAGTTGCTTGATATTCTGCTCGCCACCGGGCTGAAGCGAATAGACCGGGCGATGCGGCTCGCCAGTGCGGATTACTACCGTTTTGCGTACCAGGTGAAGCAGCAGGTTGTGTGCCTTCTTGCAATCGCATCCCAGCAGTCTCTGAACCTGACGCGGCGTTACGGTCTGGTTAACCTGAAGAAAATCGACAATTGCCCACAGTGATTTGCTTGCCATAGTGATTTGCCCTCGAAGTTATTTAACGATCCGGAGATGGCTAACGTTCTTGCGATAGCTGCCCCAGTCAAAGTTCACCCACATTCCGCCATCCATCTGGAGACGGTCGATAACCCGCGCGCCCAACGCTCCGAGAAGTTCTTCGTGGTTCAGGTTCGTCAGGATCCCCACCGGACGCATCGACGACAGGCGACGGTCGATAACCTGATTCAGAATGACTTTCTCGCCGTTGCTTCCGCGCTGAATACCGACTTCATCCAGTACCAGCAGATCGACTTTGCAGAGGTCATCCAGAAGCGAAGCCTCTGACTGCCCACCGTCGTAGCACTCGCGAACGCGTAGCATCAGGTCAGGGATAGTGACGACCAGCACGCTATGCCCGCCAGAAAGCAAATGATTTCCGATTGCTGCAGCGAGATGGTTTTTCCCGGTACCAGGGCCACCGCTAAACACGAAGCTCGCGAACCCAGCACCGAAATTCTGTGCGTAGCTCTTTGCCATCGTGAAGGCTTTGCGCTGCCCTTCCCCAGATACCTGGTAATTCGCGAACGTGCAGCTGCGATGTAGGCTTTGGATTCCTGAGCGGCCAAAGATTTTCTCTGTCCGGGCTTTCTGATTCAGCTTGTCCAGTTCTTCACACCGCTTCAGGCCTTCTTCCCGTTGCCACGCCAGCAGCTCTGCTGCGCTGGTGAACTTCGGCTGAACGCCTGGTGGAATGAGTTTTTTCAGGCGCTCAAGCGCACTTCCTGTACCAACCATGTTTTTCATCGTTACCCCCTGAATCCGGTCGGAATCGCTTTATCGGGCTGAGAAATTTTGTTCGGATCCCTTTTTCCATCTGGCGCCGCGAAAGACCACGACTCTTCGTAGTGCTTTGAGGGGCCAAAAAACGTGGATGCCTGTTTCACATACTCGGTGTTAAGTTTCCCAGCGGCAGTTACGTAATCCGCGTATCGCCGAACACCATCAGTAAGCTCCTGCACTGTTGCGCCGGATTTAATCCGTGCAGTCCAGGCTTTGAACGCATCAGTCTTGCTGTTACCACCAGCGCGTTTGGGGTATTCCTGCCACGCCAGTTCAAAATCATCCGGGTAAGTATTTCTCCCCCGGGGAATGGCCGAGCCATGCCCCAAAATATCTTTATCCTGATCTTGTTCCTGATCCTGTTCCTGTTCCTGATCTTGGCTTCGTAGCCCCTTCGAAGCCCCTTCAGAAATTTGGCGCGATTCACGTTTTAAATTGAGGTGAAAATCTGTTTTATAACGTTCATAAAATGATGATAAAAAAGGGTTTTCAGGTAATGACATATATTCATTCCTGACACCAGCACAGCGGTTATCCCCTGGCTTCAGCGATCGACCAACCTGATAAGCGGCCATTTCATGCACCCAAACCATCTCAGTGTCCTCGTCATAGCTACAAAATCCCGCTTCAATGGAGCTTTTTAGCCCCTTCGAAGCCCCTTCCAAGCCCAGACCCGTTTCATGGGCTATGTACAGAATTGGCAAGTAATACAACCCGAGCATGTTTGCGTGTGGCGAGGTCATCAGATAGAACGAGACCACCTGCGCCTCCGCGCCTTGTTTCCTCAGTTCTCGGCCTGTTTTTCCAAGCCAGAACTGAGGCGCAACGGTTGCGTAATCACGCATAAAAACCTCTTAATCGCTAAAGTGGCGGCCCATCTATCTTTCTGAAGGCTGATTTTTCTGACATAATTTCCTCGCAATAAGTACGCAACGAATTGCACCTGAAAGCCGTTGGTGTTCGCGCACCGCGGCTTTCGCCATTTTTGAACCGGTCATATAGCCCCCAGCATCATCTGCACCATCTCCATCAGTGGACCGGTTAACCCAGGGTCAACGCGGTACATTTCCACGATCCCCTCGCTCAGCTCTTTCAGCTTCTGATGTCGTGGAGCATCCATCGCGACAGCAATCTTCGCTTCGCTGGTTTCCTTCTCCAGCCTTGCCAGACGAGCCATTACGTTGTCTTCTGGTAGCAGACGATTGCGGTATTCAATCGGCAGGACAGCGAGGATTGCCGGAGTCAGCTGGCGAACGTTTTCGCGGTACCGTTCGCTGTTGAAATGGTTATCCAGAAAGCGGAAAAGCTTCTGACGCTGTCGGCTGAGGTCATCAGGGAAAGTGATCTCGTCTCCCCCTTGAGCCTGGTACTCTTCGATGATCAGAGCAGAAACGACATCCTGACCATCTACACCCGCCCACGCACGAACGGCATCGCGGATCTGGTCATGTTTATCTACCGAGACAGGTTGATTGCGATTTATCATCGCAGCCGGTTGATATCCGCTATTTTGATGAAGTGATAGTGATTGCACGTTTACGTCCTCGTTTCTTGCACTGGTAAGGCATCGGTTGGATTGGGATATAAGTCAGGCCGCAACTCATGCGGGGTGACTCCCGTAAGCTCAAAAACAGAGCGAATGTGATCGGGCGGAATGCCAGTTTTTTTCCAGTTGGAAATTGTCATTTTTGAAAATCCAAGCGCTCTTCCGAGTGCCGCACCTGTGCCGAACTTTTGAATAGCTTTCTCAATACCAGTCATAGGACCTCCTTAGATGGAAAAAGTAAAGCATCATTTTACCAATGAGTCAATCGTTGAATGCCTACCTACTGGTAAAGCAATCATTTACACTAGTGAAATGAGCGAAAACACAATGACTGCTGGGCTGATCTCCAGGCTTACAGAACTGAACCGGAAAGGTTTCTCTAAAACAGAGATGGCCAGGGTTGCTGGTGTCAGTAAGCAGGCTGTTTCCAGTTGGTTCAAAACAGGAAGAATCAGCAAAAGTTCTGCATTAGCGGTTGCTGATGCAGCTGGGGTATCCGTCCCCTGGTTACTTGGCGAGGATGTCGGGGAGAAGGATGGCCTTAAGCCTGACGAACAGCGCCTGCTGGAGCTCTACCGCCAACTGCCAGAAGAAGAACAAAAAAATATGCTCCGCATCTTCGCCATTCGCCTGAAAGAGCTGGATGAGTTGTATGAGAAGTACATGAAGGGGCGGATTCGGTCACAACAAGATTGATATCACTTAGAGTTAGTAGTAATTGCAGTGAAATCAAGTATGTTACATATGGTCTGGATTCAAACTTACATAAGGAATGGTATTGCCAATGCCAGGCAACATCTTACACGTAACATCCTATACTCGAAGAATGAATGATGGGATTACTCAACCATTTCTTTGTGGTTGCGATGATGGAAATTCATACATCGTTAAAGGGCGACCGAAACTGCGTCGGTCTGAGTTAGCGGCTGAATGGATATGTGCTTCTTTAGCCCAAGCGATAGGACTACAAATTCCACAGCATTTCATAGTCGATGTTGATGCACAGCTTATTGAGTTTATGCCTGATTTACGTGGACAGTTGGATCCAGGTTTAGCGTTTGCCACAGCCTATATTGAAGGTGCTTCTACGCTGAATCTTCAACAGGCCAGAAATGCAGTGAACATCAGTGACCAGAAGAAAATTTACTTTTTTGACCGCTGGATATTGAATACTGACAGGTCTTTGACCGAGCATGGTGGTAATGTCAACATAATCTTCGATGCGTTGAATAATAGGCATTACCTGATTGACCACAACCTTGCTTTCGATCAATCTGTAACTGCCGATGAGTATGATGTCCACGTTTACTCACCAAGTAGAAGACAATGGACATACGATCTAGTTGATTATGAGGAACTTCAAGATTTATCTATAGCTGCATACAACACCATAGATTCAATAATCGATGAAATTCCGCCAAGCTGGCTAGCTGAAAGCGATGTTGAAAATAGCGTTTTTTTTAACCAAATCAGAGACTCTCTCGCGAAGATTAATGAACGTGAATTTTGGAGTAGTGTGATATGACCACCCCATGCCTATACAGCATAATTAGGTATGCACCATATGCGGAAACTGAAGAGTTTGCTAATGTGGGCGTGGTCCTGTGCGCTCCCAAAAAGAACATCTTTTGTTATCAGCTCACGCAAAGCAATAATGCGAGAATTAAGAATTTCTTCAAAGATGACATCATCTTCCCTCATGCAAAGGATGCAATCGGTCGAGAACTGAGTTTTGCACAAGAACAAGCAGCAACTCTCCATTCACCAGAGAGACTGGCAAACTTCTTTAACTATCTGATTGCCAGAAAAGAATCTGTAATTTATTTCAGCTCTTCAAGAGTGGTAATGGCGGACGATCCCGAAGCTTTAACTATCAAATTGTTTAACAAATTCGTTAATCATTCCGAGGTTACTAAAGAGTCGCGGGAGTTAATTTTGACCCGTGAACTTAGAAATAGATTCTCTCATTACAATGACTTAAAGAATGCACTTAAAAAAGAGACCCTTGGTGGCGAGTTAACAAGGTTTACTATCCCATTTGTTGCTAAACAAGAGGGTGATGTGGTTTGTGCAATAAAGCCGATAACATTTACTCAGGATAAGCCTGAGAAAATGATGGAGCATTGTGACTCCTGGACTGCAAAAATACTCCGAGCAGCGAGCGAGCGTGTTTTGCAGTTGTCAGATGTTCTTTTCACGATAGACCCACCTGCAAATCCTAGTGCTTTAGAAGTTAAAGCTATGCAGGAAATTAGAAAAACTTTCACAATCAACCAAATAAGTCATGTTGATTTCAGAGATGAAAGTGCAATAGTTTCTTTTGCCAGACAGGCAATTTAAGGTTAACCCGGTCAGTGTGCCGGGTTTTTATTGCCCTTTTTTCACCATAGCAGCTGCATCCCGCAATACACCTTTGTGAATCACATTTCCCACTGCCCTTCGCTTAGCCTCTAGGCTATTCACAATTGCATCACGGCTGATCACTATCCCGTTAGCTATCAGACTGACAACTGCGCCACCAATCTCCCCCGCAATAAACGCTGCGCGGTCTTCTTCCAGTTCGTCACGATCCATAACTCACCCTCATTGATGTTTTTTTAATCATATACATTTTAAGCCCACTTTCGCAGCAATAATCTGCATAAATTTCGCACAGGTACAGCATCACTTTACTTTATTAATCCGCAATACTTGACTAAAAAGTAAAGTGGTGTTTTACTCTGTTCATCAACACAACCATCGAGGCAGGACGCCCACGAAGTAGCCGTCCGGGGCATACGAAGACCGGAATGAGGTGGTGAGATTAACGCGCAGTAGGTTTGAAACGTTCCGCCAGCCTGGCGAAAAGGGCAAAGCACAGGAGTGAGCTTCGCGGTGGTGAACTGCAGAGTTAAAACGCTCAACCGTGAAGATCAGCGTCACGGCACCACCAGCGAAGTTCACTCAGAAAAACTGGAGAACATCATGGTTCATCAGCACTACGGTACACAGACAGTAAACCGCGGCGCAGTTCAGCCGGGGATGCTCGTCAAACACAAAGACTCAACCTGGACGGCATCAGCTAACGCTCGCGGACGTTTGTATCTGCATCGCGGCGTAGAAATGACTTACACCAAGGATTTGCTGGTTGAAGTTTATCTGAACGGTCTGGGGCATGGACTCAGCCACTAGCGGAGGATGTCATGTTAGACAAGAAATGCGGATATTGCGGCAAGCCGGTTAAAACGGAAGAGGTAGTCAAAAGCACCCTTCTCTATCGCAACGGCTCACAGCTGGCGCGCAAAGAGAAAGAGTATTGTTCCAAGCGCTGTGCTTCTTACGACCAGATGGCGCACGAAGGCTAAATAGCAGTCCCGAAATATGAAATAAAAAATTCGCCATTAGTTTGGCGTGGGTTCTTACACCCTGAATAAACCAACAGGAATAATTTATGCAAATCGTAAAAGTCGAATTAAATCTGAAAGCAGTAAATAAAGAAATCGCTTTATTCAACTGCGAAAAGAAAGTGTCTGGTGTTATTCACTCAACCAAAAACGGTGCAACAACCGTCGTTCTCGATGGCGGCTATGTGCTCGGTCAGTTCGATTGCCCTCACTGTGCAGTAACAGCTATTTCACTGCTTGCGGTTCAGGTAAACGATGGCGATAAGGCCGGGTTTGGTAACTACCGCAGCTACAAACTCGATTACTCAGAAAGAGTTTTCATCACTGTTCATTAAGAAAACGCCCACCGAAGCGGGCGTGCCCTGTCCGGTCCAACCGACCAAAGCGTACCGGACATAACAACCTGATATATCGGGGTGCTGTTAAGGCACCTCCATTCTACACGAATCGAGGATAAAGTAATGAGTGGAACTAATCCTGTATTTTTAGTCCGCAGAGCAAAAAAGCAATCCGGTAATAAAGATGCGGTGCTCTGGTGCAGCGATGATTTTGAGGCTGTAAATGCAACGCTGGATTATTTGTTGATTAAAACTGGCGCGAAGCTGAAAAATTATTTCAAAGCTGTAGCCACTAATTTCCCTGTCGTTAATGAGTTGCCTCCAGAAGGCGAACTCAGCTTAACGTTTTGCGATTTCTACCGCCTCCGCGACGACAATATGACATGGGAACAAATCCCAGGTGTTACGTTGCCCTCTTCTGATGCGGCCGCCGAAGCACGACAGCATATCGTTAACGGTGTTGATACCTCCACCGGAGAAATTGTCGATCAATCTCAGTTAGACCAGTCTGACAACAATGGCCTGGACGTCGATGAATACGACGATGAATACACCCGGTACCCGATCGTTCAGATGCCCTTCCGTAAGCAACTATTGTCCCAGTTCACATCCAATGCGCTTCGTCATCATCTCACTCAGACAGAGCATAAAGAGATAGTCGGTCTGGAAATGGATACCGATAACGGATACGTCCAGAACCTGATACTTGCAGCCGAAAGTGTCGAAGGTATCAAGAAACTCGACATGCCGTTCCTCTGGAAATATACGAAAGCAATGAAGGACGTATTTGATCCAGAAAAACGCCACGAGCTTTCTCTTATGTTGCATTTTTCTAAAGCCTGGATTGAAACCACGCATATTGATCGCGGCACCTTAGTAAAAGAGTGGATTGCCGGGAACCGCATCAGCAAGGTGTTGCCACCAAACACGCCGGAGAAAGCGCCAGAGAAAAAAGAAAAGTTACCGACAGTGACGGCAGAACGCTACAAACGCGCCGTTGCTCAAACAGTTTATAACCTGAATGTTGAATCCTGTATTGCCCGTATGTATCTCGACGCGGAACCTGGTTCAGTCACGATCGAACAGTTAAAAGCGGCGAAAAATCTCATCGATTCTCGGGATGATGTGCAGGCAAAAGTCATCAAAGTCATTTCTCATATTAACGACATCCTTGAATACGATGCCCTCTCCATTTTCGGCGTCACTCGCGCTATTGACTGGACTGACTGCCTGAATATCGGTCCTGTAATACTTCGAGATCAGGCGCGTAAGTGGCTGGCAGAGAACGGCATCTATTCCAACGGTAAGAAGTCGAACGGCTATAGCGAATGGGAGGAAGATCCACGCGCGGCTCGCCACTCCGAAACCCAATCTAAGGAAGAAATTGGTAAGCAACTTGCTGCTCAGCGTGGAGAGTTCGTCGAAGGTATCAGCGACCCTGACGATCCGAAATGGGTAAAAACTGAAACAAGCCAGCACTCTACAGAAACAGAACTGGTTAAAAATGTCGGCAACGGAATATTCGACGTTACGGCTTTGCTGCAAAACTCTGCAACTCATGGCACGAAAAAGCCTAAGGAGACCACCAGCGATGTGCAGATGGAAGAAATTGTCAGTGATGAAGACCAAACTTGTGATGAAGTGCAGTCAGGCGAAAGCAGTCTGGAAACTGGTGAAGAGTCACATACCGGCCAGCAGGCCGATGTAAACCCAAATACGGATTCTGTCGCCCAAAATAGCGATTCTGTAAACCAAACTGAACCAGTTTTGGCACAAACCGAGCCAGAAGCACAATCTGACGAACCAGCTGTTGCGTACCCCGCTTACTTCGAGCCAGGCCGCTATGAAGGTCTGCCGAATGAGGCTTATCACGCTGCCAACGGCATCAGCTCAACACAGGTTAAAGACGCTCGTGTTTCACTGATGTACTTCAATGCGCGTCACGTAGAGAAAACCATTATCAAAGAACGTTCTCCTGTTCTGGATATGGGTAACCTGGTGCATGCGCTGGCGTTGCAGCCAGAGCAGCTCGATGAAGAGTTCAGCGTTGAACCGATGATCCCGGAAGGCGCGTTCACCACAACGGCAACAATCCGCGCGTTTATCGATGAGTACAACGCAGGTCTGCCAGCACAGCTGAGCGCTGACGACATCAAAGCATTGCTGGAAGAATACAACGCCACTCTGCCTGCTCAGGTGCCACTGGGTGGTTCAGTCGAGGAAACTGGCCAGAGCTACATGTCTCTGCCCGAAGAGTACCAGCGGATCGAAGCGGACCAGAAGCAGACCGCCGCGGCGATGAAAGCCTGCATCAAGGAATACAACGCCACCCTGCCTGCTCAGGTGAAAACCAGCGGTAGCCGTGATGCGTTACTCGAGCAACTGGCAATCATCAATCCTGACCTGGTTGCACAGGAGGCGCAAAAGCCTCAACCGCTGAAAGTGTCCGGTACCAAATCAGACCTGATACAGGCCGTGAAGTCTGTTAATCCGGACGCCGTCTTCGCCGACGAACTGCTGGATGCCTGGCGTGAGAATCCGCAAGGAAAAGTGCTGGTCACCCGCCAGCAACTGTGCACCGCACTGGCCATTCAGAAAGCCCTGCTCCAGCACCCAACCGCCGGGATGCTGCTTCAGCACCCGAGTCGCGCCGTTGAGGTCAGCTATTTTGGCTTTGACGATGAAACCGGTCTGGAAGTCCGCGTTCGTCCAGACCTTGAGATCGACCTGGACGGCGTGCGCATTGGTGCCGACCTGAAAACCATCAGCATGTGGAACGTTAAGCAGGAAGGCCTTCGCGCCAAACTGCACCGGGAAATCATCGACCGTGACTATCACCTGAGCGCCGCCATGTATTGCGAGACCGCGGCACTGGACCAGTTCTTCTGGATTTTCGTCAACAAAGACGAGAACTACCACTGGATCGCCATCATCGAGGCATCCGCCGAACTGCTGGAGCTGGGCATGCTCGAGTACCGTAAATCAATGCGCGCTATCGCTACCGGCTTTGACACTGGCGAATGGCCAGCGCCGATCACCGCTGATTACACCGACGAACTGAACGACTTCGACCTGCGCCGCCTTGAAGCGCTGCGCACTCAGGCATAAGGGGAATGATGATGGAAAAGACCAACGTTGCAGTTGTTGAACATAACGAACCGAACACGATGAATAACACATCCCTGCTTCTGAATATCGACGTCATGGATCGCATGATGAAGCTAGCAGAGGTGATGTCTCAGGGCGTAGCGACAGTACCGAAACATCTACAGGGAAGACCTTCTGATTGCCTGGCAATAATAATGCAGGCCGCTCGTTGGGGTATGGACCCATTTGTTGTAGGACAGAAAACACACCTAGTTAACGGGGCTCTGGGTTATGAAGCACAGCTTTACAACGCTTTAATCACCAGCTCCAAAGTTGTACACGGGCGATTTAAATACGAGTACGGCGGCGAGTGGGAAAAAATTGTTGGCAAAAAAGACGGGCGTGATGAATCAGGTTTGTTTGTTCGTGTCGGAGCAGTCCTTCGAGGCGAGACAGAGGTGACCTGGGGAGAGCCAATTTACCTTGCTGATATTACTACGCGAAATTCCCCTTTGTGGAAAACCGCACCTAAACAGCAAATAGGTTATTTGGCCGTCAAGTATTGGGCGAGGACTTACTGCCCTGAAGTCACAATGGGTGTTTATGACAGAGAAGATCTGGAACAACGAACAGAGCGCGAAATTAACCCTGCACCAATACAACGAATGAGCGCTGCTGAAATAGCAGGTGACACCGTCACAACCACGCAGAGCGCGCAGGAGTCGTCGGTAAATATCGACTCACTGGCTGATGATTTCCGCGAGCGTATAGATGCCGCACAGGATGTTGATAGCGCCAAAGCGCTGCGCGCTGATATCGAAAGCGCGAAGGTTACGCTGGGTTCAGCCCTGTTCACTGAGCTGAAGAACAAGGCGGTGAAACGTTATTACCTGGTTGATTCACGTAACAAGGTTGAGGCAGCGATCAACTCCCTACCGTCTCCGGACGAACCGGGTGCCGCAATGCGTTTCGGGGAAGTTGAGCGAGTTCTTGCAACGGCGAAACGTCATCTGGGCGACGAGCTGCACGATCAGTTCAGCATCACCCTAGCGGATATGAAACCGGAATACGTTGGCTAACTGAGTTGGGAGGGTCCGCCCTCCCACTGAGGAGATGTAATGCGACTAATTAACCGAGCCAATCAGCAGTCTCCGTTAGCGCGTCAGGCATGCGACATCGCGCTGGCCACTCATCACGAACGCTACGGCGACTACGGACGCAGCAAGATGAAGGAAAAGTACACGGTGAGAGTTGAAGGTGTGAAGGTCTGGGTGGAGGTAGTGAACCGCAAAGCGAGCTACGTGGCCACGGCGATGACAGGCATGCGCAGATTGCGAGCGCTGCCGGGTCAGGTGAGTTGATATTACTTTTATAAATGGCTCAGTACGGGCTATTGGAGAAAAACGATGGATGATATTTTGCTGACGTCAGACCTGACCAGTCGATACAAAATCTCACGTAAAACCCTTTGGTCATGGCAAAGCACAGAAACTATGCCGCGGGGTTTTGCGAAGCCGTTCCCTGCTCCTGATTTTCCTGGTAACCCAAACCGCTGGAAGTCGGAGTCAGTCAAAGAGTGGGAAGGTGTGAAACAGCCAATTAACTGAATGGCTCACCAATGATACTTTCAAGATGGCTCTGCCAAACGTGGAGCCAGTGTTTTTGGTCATCGATGTAGTCGTGCAGATTGTAGTGAGCCATTACACCGACCATCTGATGACCAAGTAGTTTTTCAATCACATGCGGCGGACAGCCAAGTTCTGAAAGGTTTGTCGCGATCGTTCTTCTCATATCATGAAGAGACCAGGGTTCCATTCCCGCAGCGGACCAGATATACCTTGCGTAATTTGAAGCGACTGGCGGATGTACTGGGACATCTTTGATTTCGCCATCCAGTAAACGCTGTGAGGTGACTAAGTGTTTTGTGTTGATCTTCTCAATATGATTTTTGACCAACCCTACCGCCGCTTCAGAGAGTGCCCTTCTCATATGCACTCGCGTTTTGTAACTACCGGCCGGAACTATCCATTCATTTTCATTCAGTCTAAACCACGACCTTTCGCTTAATCGAATTTCTGCCGTTCTACAGCCGGTCAGCATAATAAACTTCACAAGAAATACGGACTCTATCGACATGCGATTTTGCAGCCAGCGATAAATTGCCACCAGTTCACTATCATCCAGACGCCGCGTTCTCTTTTTCGGCTTTTGCCCGACATCAGTGGGTAGCAACCCCTCAAGCGGGTTAGTCGATATAACGCCCCTGTTGATACAGAACCTGAATGAGCGCTTGCACAGTGAAAGCATATAGTGGGCCATTACCCTGCTTTCAATCTGATCAAATACATCTATCCAGTGCATTTTTGTCGAGTTATCGACTTTGACGTTCCGCATCGGTTCGGCGATATGTTTGGCGAATACCAGCTGATAATAATCCGTCTTTGTGAGTTGATTCGCGATGCAGTGTTTCTCGATCCAATAATCGAAGGCTTCAGCCACTGTCATAGAACCTTCGCGAGATAATTTTTCCAGCTTCACTTGCTCGCGAGGATCTAAACCTTCAGTTAGCCACGTTCTGAACTGTTGACGCCTTTCCCTTGCCTGAACAATGCTCATTGCTGGATAATCACCGACATTGAGTTTTACAGCTTTACCAGCCCATCTGTATCGATAGAAGAAAGAAACTTTTCCAGCCTGGCTGATCCTTGCGTTGAGTCCGTGAGAATCTGAAATGGTTTCGATATCATCGCGCTTCTTGCCAAGGGCCTTCCTGAGCTTTGTGTCAGTGATCATTGAATGGGTACACATTTGGCTTTTGAGTACGCAAAAGTGTACACAAAACTCGTTGCTCTAAGCTACCCGCAATGTAACACTTGTACTCAAAGTGTGATGATTGGAAGGCCGAAAGGCAGGTAATAGAAGGCTTTAGCGTAACAGAACGTTTTTACGCGGAATTCTTCGAAATAGGCCGAATGACAATACAAAAAAGTTTTTTAAAAAACAGAACAAAAAGCAGACATTGGGCACCGCCAGCGGTGCCCTTTTAGATCAGATACTGTGGATCGCAAACAGCAACGAGTTGCGTTGATGGTTGAGAATGCACTTTCTGATAGTGTGGATACGCATATTACGACGCGATTGTCCTTCAAGCCAACGTGCTTTACGGCGGCTAGCCTGACGCAGCATCCGCCAGCGTCCCACTTCCGTTCTACTACGCTTCATGTTTACTACTCTTTCAGTCACTGAGTGGCCATTATAACGCCACACCAAATGCAGACCAGCGGTTTTCCCGTGTTTTTATTTGCCAGATTAATCCTGATGCGTAAACTCTTAACAATACGCTTTCAAAAGGATTTTTAAATTTATGACAACCTTCTACACCGTGGTGAGTTGGCTGGTCATTCTGGGTTACTGGGTACTCATTGCTGGCGTAACATTACGCATTCTAATGAAACGACGCGCAGTGCCCTCCGCAATGGCCTGGCTTTTGATCATCTATATTCTGCCATTGGTAGGGATCATTGCTTATCTGTCCTTCGGTGAGCTCCACCTGGGTAAACGTCGCGCGGAGCGTGCCCGGGCAATGTGGCCGTCAACGGCCAAGTGGCTGAACGATCTTAAAGCCTGTAAGCATATTTTTGCGCAGGAAAACAGCAGCGTCGCCTCATCCTTATTTAAACTGTGCGAGCGGCGTCAAGGAATTGCCGGCGTTAAGGGAAATCAGCTGCAGTTGCTCACCAGTTCAGATGACGTGATGCAGGCATTAATCCGTGATATTCAACTCGCGCGCCACAACATAGAGATGGTGTTCTACATCTGGCAGCCGGGCGGTATGGCCGATCAGGTCGCCGAATCATTAATGGCCGCCGCCAGACGCGGGATTCACTGCCGCCTGATGCTGGACTCGGCGGGCAGCGTGGCGTTCTTCCGTAGCCCATGGGCGGCGATGATGCGTAACGCAGGGATCGAGGTTGTTGAAGCGCTGAAAGTGAACCTGATGCGTGTGTTTTTACGCCGGATGGACCTGCGCCAGCACCGCAAAATGATCATGATCGACAACTACATTGCGTATACCGGCAGCATGAACATGGTCGATCCGCGCTTCTTCAAACAAGATGCAGGCGTTGGGCAATGGGTTGATTTGATGGCAAGAATGGAAGGCCCGGTAGCCACCGCTATGGGCATCGTCTATTCCTGCGACTGGGAAATTGAGACCGGAAAGCGCATTTTGCCCCCGCCACCGGACGTCAATATCATGCCGTTTGAGCAGGCCAGCGGCCACACCATTCACACTATCGCCTCGGGTCCTGGTTTCCCAGAAGACTTGATTCATCAGGCGCTGTTAACCGCAGCTTATTCGGCTCGCGAATATTTAATTATGACCACGCCCTACTTTGTTCCCAGCGACGATTTGCTGCACGCCATTTGTACGGCGGCGCAGCGTGGGGTCGACGTCAGTATCATTCTTCCGCGTAAGAATGATTCCCTGTTGGTTGGCTGGGCAAGCCGGGCCTTTTTCACTGAACTGCTGGCGGCAGGCGTCAAAATCTATCAGTTCGAAGGCGGTCTGCTGCACACCAAGAGCGTACTTGTCGATGGCGAGCTGAGCCTGGTCGGTACCGTTAACCTGGATATGCGCAGTCTGTGGCTCAATTTTGAAATCACGCTGGTCATTGACGATGCCGGATTCGGCGGCGATCTCGCCGCCGTGCAGGATGATTATATTTCGCGTTCCCGCCTGCTTGATGCCCGTTTGTGGGTAAAACGACCTCTCTGGCAGCGGATCGCCGAGCGACTGTTTTACTTCTTTAGCCCGTTGCTGTAAAACGTGCCCATCAGACAGTAAACAGGTAGTCATTATGGATATGGATTTGAACAATCGTCTGACTGAAGACGAAACGCTTGAGCAGGCTTACGATATTTTTCTCGAACTGGCTGTGGACAACCTCGATCCGGCAGATATCATTCTGTTCAATTTGCAGTTTGAAGAGCGCGGCGGTGCCGAATTATTCGATCCGGCAGAAGACTGGCAGGAGCATGTTGATTTTGACCTGAACCCTGATTTCTTTGCCGAAGTGGTGATTGGTCTGGCAGATACAGAAGATGGCGAGATTAACGATATTTTTGCGCGCGTTTTATTATGTCGCGAAAAAGATCACAAATTCTGCCATATTCTCTGGCGTGAATAATCAAACAAAAAAGCTGCTCTCGCAGCTTTTTTCATTTTTAGCCCGGTAGTTTACTTCCGCAGCGGTTACAAAACTGCGCGCTATGTTCGTGCTGCGCCTGCTGGCACTGGGGACATTTACGTTCATTCTGTCGATGCTGGAAAGCACTGCTCATGTGTGTGGTAATCAATCCCGTCGGTATCGCAATCACCGAGTAACCAATCAGGATAAGCACAGACGCGACCATACGTCCCAACGGCGTGTGAGGAGTGATATCGCCATAGCCGACGGTAGTGACCGTTACAATGGCCCAATACACCGACGCATTCAGCGTAGTAAAGCCATATTTTGGCCCTTCTATCAGATACATCATCGCGCCAAAAACCACCATCAGAATGGCAATAAAAGAATAGAACAGCATCAACTGATGCCGGGCGCTTTTTAACGCATTCCAGAACACACGCAGGGAAGGCATAAAGCGCAGCAACTTGAGAATGCGCAGGACGCGCAGGACGCGCATCGCCCGCCAGGCGAAGACATAACTCAGACTTATTTCAGGCCATAGCCACATCACATACAGTGGCAGAATAGTGGCCAGGTCGATTATCCCCCAGAAGCTAAACACATATTTAGCAGGGTTGGCCCAGCAGCATAAGCGCAGAAGATATTCGAGAGTAAAGACCAGAGTGATAAAGATCTCCAGCCAGACAAAAATATGCCACTCATCGTAAGTTAAATGGTATTGCGTCCCTACTCCGGACTCAATGAAGATAACAATAACGCTGAGCAAGGCGAACAGCGCGCACAGACCTTCAAAGCGACGCCCGGAACGGGTGTTTAAATCGAATAACTTGCGATAGAGCGCGCGGCGGACGGAAGAGACTAAACCTGGCACAGATACCTCACCAAAAAAAAAGGGCTGACCTTTGTCAGCCCTCACGATTATAGCGGGTCTACTTTCAGGCAGGAAACGGCGTGGCGGAAACTTCCTTCGAGAACCGGACGCGTTTTTGCGCATTCCGGTCCGGCAATCGGGCAGCGCGTACGGAACACGCAACCGGAAGGAGGGTTTATCGGCGACGGTAATTCGCCTTCCAGCAACTGGATAACCTTGTTCCTTTCCTGATCCGGATCGGGGATCGGCACCGCAGACATCAGCGCTTTGGTATATGGATGCAGCGGGTTATGGTACACCTCGTCATAGGTCCCCAATTCCACGGCATGGCCGAGATACATAACCAGCACGCGGTCGGAGATGTGTTTAACCACCGCCAGGTCGTGGGCAATAAAGATTAACGATAATCCCATTTCACGTTGAAGCTGTTGCAGCAGGTTCACCACCTGGGCCTGAATGGATACGTCCAGCGCCGAAACGGGTTCATCGCAAATAATCAGCTTCGGTTCGAGGATCAACGCACGGGCAATACCAATACGCTGACACTGACCACCAGAAAACTCATGCGGGTAGCGGTTAATCAGGTTGGGCAGTAATCCAACCTTCATCATCATCGCCTTCACACGGTCGCGGACTTCCTGACCCGGCAGGTTTGGATGATAAGTCCGCAGCGGTTCGGCAATGATTTCACCAATGGTCATACGCGGGTTTAACGATGCCAGCGGATCCTGGAAAATCATCTGGATATCGCTGCGCACCTCCCGCCACTCATCGGGTTTCATGCCCAGTAAATCTTTACCCAGCCAGGCGACCTTTCCATCAGTGGCTTTCACCAGGCCAATGATCGCACGGGCAAAGGTCGATTTTCCGCAGCCTGATTCGCCTACCACGCCCAGGGTTTCACCTTCATACAGCCGTAGGGTTACGCCATCAACCGCCTTCAGGGTTTTAGACGGTTGCCAGAACCACTGTT
Source organism: Citrobacter sp. Ce006 (assembly GCF_030336535.1). Lineage (NCBI taxonomy): Bacteria > Pseudomonadati > Pseudomonadota > Gammaproteobacteria > Enterobacterales > Enterobacteriaceae > Citrobacter > Citrobacter sp. Ce006. Next base: position 256,905 of record NZ_JAOWDO010000074.1, on the reverse strand, counting down.
TGCCATCTTTAATGTCGAAATGGACTTTAAGATCGGCAATCTCCAGGAGCACTTTTCGTTGTTCGGTGACCGCATTCATACCAGTTCCTCCACCGGTTTAAAGCAGGCGCGCAGACGGCCCGGACTAAATTCCTCCAGTGGCGGAGCGCTGCTACAGATGTCCATCGCATGCGGGCAACGCGGTTGGAATGGACAGCCTTTTGGCAGGCGCAGCAGGTTCGGAGGGTTGCCAGGGATAGTCAGCATCTCTTCCCCTTCGGCATCCAGACGAGGTACGGCATTCAGCAAACCAATTGAATACGGATGAACGGGTTTATAAAAGACATCCCGCGCGCTACCGTATTCCATAGTGCGTCCGGCGTACATCACCAGAACTTTATCGCAAATACCGGCAACAACCCCCAGGTCGTGGGTGATCATGATAATCGCGGTGTTGAATTCACTTTTCAGTTCATTCAGCAGCGTCATGATTTGCGCCTGTACCGTCACATCGAGTGCGGTGGTCGGCTCATCGGCTATCAGTAATTTAGGCCTGCACAATAGCGCCATGGCGATCATTACGCGCTGACGCATGCCGCCGGAGAATTCATGCGGATACATTTTCATGCGCTTACGCGCTTCCGGCATTTTCACCGCATCCAGCATTCTGACAGACTCTTCAAAAGCTTCCGCTTTGCTCATGCCTTTATGCAGCATCAGAACTTCCATCAACTGCTCGCCAACCCGCATGTACGGATTAAGGGAGGTCATCGGGTCCTGGAAAATCATCGAGATTTGCTCAGCGCGCAGTTTGTTCAGCTCACGTTCCGGTAAGTTCAGAATTTCACGCCCATTGAAGGTTGCAGAACCCCCGATACGGCCATTTGCGGCCAGCAGGCCCATCAGAGCAAAGGCCGTTTGCGATTTACCCGAGCCGGATTCCCCGACAATCCCCAGCGTTTCTCCGGCTCGCAGAGAAAAGTTTAAATCGTTGACCGCAGTCACATCGCCATCGGGGGTGGCAAACGTCACGCGCAGTTCTTTTACGTTCAGCAGTGCGTTAGCCTGTTGTTGCGCGAGCGGCGCGGTTGAGGTTTCAATTACGCTCATGGCTGCACTCCTTAACGGTCTTTCGGGTCGAGGGCATCACGCAGGCCATCGCCAATAAAGTTAAAACAGAACAAAGTGACCACCAGGAAACCTGCCGGGAACAGCAGCAGCCATGGTGAGACTTCCATCGAGTTGGCACCATCACTGAGCAGCGCGCCCCAACTACTTAACGGTTCTTGCGTACCTAATCCCAAAAAGCTGAGGAAGGATTCAAACAGAATCATGCTCGGCACCAGCAATGAAGCGTATACCACCACTACGCCCAGCACGTTCGGCACAATATGACGGATAACGATGCGTACGGTAGACACTCCACCCACTTGTGCTGCTTCAATGAACTCTTTGCGCTTGAGACTCAGCGTTTGTCCACGCACGATACGCGCCATATCGAGCCAGGAGACCATTCCGATAGCGACAAAAATCAGCAGGATATTTTGTCCAAAGAAGGTAACCAGCAGGATCACAAAGAACATGAAAGGGAAGGAGTTGAGGATTTCCAGCAGACGCATCATCACCGAGTCGATTTTACCGCCGAGATAGCCCGACAGAGAGCCGTACAGCGTACCAACGACTACCGCCACCAGCGCCGCGGCAATGCCGACCATCAGCGAGATACGCCCGCCAATCGCCACACGGACCAGCAGGTCACGACCCGACGAGTCGGTGCCGAAATAGTGTCCGGACTCCGTATCCGGCGCGCTGGACATCATGCCCCAGTCGGTATCGAAGTAGGTAAACTGCGACAGCATCGGCGCCAGCGTCACAAACAACGCAATGATCACCAGCACCACCAGGCTTGCTACCGCCGCGCGGTTATGCATAAAGCGTCGACGCGCGTCTTGCCACAGGCTGCGGCCTTCGACCTCCAGCTTTTCACTGAAATTCTCCAGCGCTTCGCTGTTTTTCTTACTTAACATCATAGCGAGCTCCAGTATCAGTAACGAATTTTCGGGTCGATAACGGCATACAGCACATCGACAATCGCGTTAAACACGATGGTCAGCGTACCCACCAGAATGGTCAGGCTCAGAACCAGCGAATAGTCGCGGTTTAACGCGCCATTGACGAACAGTTGGCCAATGCCCGGCAAACCATAGATGGTTTCAATAACCATCGAACCGGTGATAATGCCGACAAATGCTGGCCCCATATAGGACAGCACGGGCAACAGCGCAGGTTTTAACGCATGGCGGAAAATAATCCGCCGCATCGGCAGCCCTTTAGCGCGTGCGGTACGAATAAAGTTAGAGTGCAGTACTTCAATCATCGAGCCGCGAGTAATACGGGCGATACTGGCGATATAGGCCAGTGACAAGGCCACCATCGGCAGGATCATAAATTTCAGCGCCCCGCCGTTCCAGCCCCCGCCGGGTAGCCATTTCAAGGTTATGGCAAATATCATGACCAATAAGGGAGCGACCACGAAACTGGGGATAACGACCCCGGTCATTGCCACCCCCATCACCGTGTAATCCCAGCGCGTATTTTGCTTCAGCGCGGCTATCACCCCGGCGCTAACGCCCACGAGGACGGCCAGAATAAAGGCGGCAGCGCCAAGCTTCGCAGAAACCGGAAAGCTCGAGGCAACGAGGTCGTTTACCGTATAGTCTTTATATTTAAAGGATGGCCCAAAATCGCCATGTGCCAGCTGCTTCAGATAGCTGAAGTACTGCGTCGAGATAGGATCGTTAAGATGATATTTCGCTTCAATATTTGCCAGTACCTCTGGCGGTAACGCGCGTTCTCCGGTAAATGGGCTTCCCGGCGCAAGGCGCATCATAAAGAATGAAATTGTAATAAGAATAAATAGCGTCGGAATCGCTTCCAGACAGCGACGTAATATGAATTTTAACATTGCCCGTACCTTCTGGCGTGTGCCTTTATACCCGTCACACTTCAAGCTGCAGATGCGTTGGCTTTACTCGCTCACGCCAGTCACTTACTTAAGTAAGCTCCTGGCGATTCGCTGCGTTGCCGCCTTCCTGCAACGTGAATTGTTTAGGGTATACCTCTCTTTGTCCAAAGAGGTATTTATAGTTCGAAGAAAAAGACACTGTGGGGCAACCTTGATCGCCCCACGTCTTGCCATTAATGCTTGATAATATACAAGTCTTTAACGTGGATATTATCCATCGGGTCTTTACCGGAGTATCCGCCAACCCATGGTTTCACCAGGCGGGCGTTCACATAGTAATAAACCGGTACAATCGCAGAATCTTTATCCAACTGCTGCTCTGCTTTTGAATACAGTTCGCTACGCTGTGCTTCGTCGGTCACTTTCAGCGTATCCGCAATCAGCTTATCAAACGCCGGGCTCTTATAATGGACGGTGTTGTTAGAGCTGTCGGAAAGCACCATGTTCAGGAAGGAGGTTGGTTCGTTGTAATCCGCACACCAGCCAGCACGCGAAACATCATAGTTACCCTGATGGCGCGTATCGAGGAATGTTTTCCACTCCTGGTTTTCCAGCTTCACGTTGGCGCCCAGATTTTTCTTCCAGATAGATGCCGCGGCGATAGCCAGCTTCTTATGCAGGTCTGAGGTGTTATACAGCAGGTTAAAGGTTAACGGTTTTTCAGCGGTATAACCGGCTTCAGCCAACAGTTTTTTCGCTTCTTCGTTACGTTTTTCCTGAGACCATTTGAACCACTCTGGCTCAACCAGTTTCGCGCCATCTGTGTAAGGAGGGGTAAAGCTATACGCAGGCAGGTCGCCCTGATTTTTCACTTTGTTGACGATAATGTCACGATCCATCGCCAGTTTCAGGGCAGTACGGACACGAACATCGTTGAACGGCGCTTTCTGGTTGTTGATTTCGTAATAATAGGTGCACAGATACGGGTCAACGTGAACTTCGTTCGGGATTTCTTTTTTCAGTTTCTGGAATAACTCGATCGGCATGTTGTTATAGGTCATGTCGATTTCGCCGCTGCGATAGCGGTTAACGTCAGTCACTTCAGAAGCAATTGGCAGGTAGGTCACCTGGTTAATCACCGTTTTAGCGTTGTCCCAGTAATTGGCATTACGTTCAAGTACAATGCGCTCGTTGACCACCCAATCTTTCAGTTTGTATGCGCCATTGGTGACGATATTAGCGGGCTGGGTCCATTTCTCACCGTATTTTTCAACCGCGGCTTTAGGAACCGGTGAAACAGATGAGTGCACAAGCAGTTTGTAGAAATAAGGAACAGGCTCGCTCAGTGTGACTTCAAAGGTATGGTCATCAAGAGCTTTAACACCGAGATCGGTGACCGGCTTTTTGCCGGCGATAATATCATCAATATTGACGATGTGACCGTACTGCAAATAACTGGCGTACGGTGACGCGGTATTTGGGTTAGCCAGTCGTTGCCAGCTATACACGAAATCTTGCGCGGTGACAGGCGTGCCGTCAGACCACTTAGCATCTTTACGCAGATGGAATGTCCAGACTTTAAAATCTTTATTTTCCCATTTTTCAGCCACGCCAGGCGATGGTTTGCCATCGACATCACTGATTAATAAACCTTCAAACAGATCGCGGCTAATGTTGGATTCAGGTACACCTTCGATTTTATGCGGATCGAGCGACTGAACTTCCGAACCATTATTACGCACCAGAGTCTGCTTTTCAGCAAGCTGTACTCCCGCTGGCACAACTGCCGCCGTGGCAACATTTCCAGCGACTAGCGCAGTTAAGATCCCCGCAGCTACTAAACTTTTTTTGGTGATGTTAGTCATTGTGTTTGTACTCCCTCATTATTATGGCTGGTTTTTTAACCAGACTGTTAATCCTGTCAGGATCACTGTACGGCATCGGAGATTTTCTGCCGTCAGGTCGTTTTTTGTTTTACTGCTTGCTATCACCGACTTTATTTATTCTGGCGATTCGTATGACCGCCTTACGTCGATTATCTACGTGCCTCCCCTGCCGGAAACACGCTATTACCCTGTTGAGAGAAACTAACTGCAAATGATTCTCATCAACGTGAATTCTTCTGCATAATACCTGGCCGGAAAGTATCAAATGCGTTTCTTAACCGCCAATACATTTTACAAATTTGTTAACCAATTCTCTTTTATTGGAAATAAATCTCACTAAGAAAGTCTTACGAATGAAGGCCTGTTATAATAAATCTATAAAAATCAATGCACTACATCAAGCACGGTGTTAACTACCCTGTCCGGAGTCAACATCATGCCAAAATGCACATAAATTTAACAATTGGTTATTAATTAGCACATTCAACTGAATAAAACGCTGAAATAACTAATAACATTTCGATAATCCTTCAGCAAGCCCCAGAGTATGATGTTAATTAAATAACAGCGATATCAGACTCACTCTGGCGGACGGATGAGTGTTACATTCATAAAATCAGTAAATAAACAAATGAATAACCATCAGCATTTTTTATTATTACTATGCTGATTTTCAACTTTAGTGAGAAGTTTTACTAATAATGAAAAGAAACGGAGCCGCAAGCGGCTCCGTTTATCCCGCAGAGGGATATCAGGCAAGCAAACCGGGGAAAATGGACTTGATTCCAGTCACGATGAATTCGATCCCCAGAGCCATCAACAACAACCCCATAATACGCGTAATGACGTTGATGCCGGTCTGGCCTAACAGTCGTACCAGCCATGGCGCCATGCGAAACAGTCCCCAACAGCACAGGGCAAACAACGCAATCGCGACGAAAAAGCCAAACAGGTTAATTGCACTGTGATAGCGCGTACCCCAAACGATAGTTGAGCTTATCGCCCCAGGCCCCGCCATCAGCGGCAACGCCAGTGGCACTACACCAATACTTTCACGAATTGCTGTTTCTGATTTTTCCTGTTTATTTTGCTTATCTTCGCCAAGTTTTCCGCTAATCATCGACATCGCGATAGTCACTACCAGAATGCCGCCGGCAATCCTGAACGAATCGATCGAGATACCGAAGAGTTGCAAAATACCGTCGCCAAGGAACAGTGAAGTCCACAGGATGATAGCAACTGACAGGTTTGCAGTGAGGTTGGTTTTGTTTCGCGCAGCAGCCGTTTGATAGCTGGTCATACTGATAAAGACAGGGATGATCCCTACCGGGTTGACCAATGCAAATAACCCAATGAAAAATTTAAAATAGACAGGAAAATCAAATAGCGTTTGGATCACGGTTAGCTCCGAAGCGTTAGCCGGATAAAATGAGTCATAAAAATTGATAAAATCCGCGCTGAAGATACGCCTTTTGTCAGCATACTTCACCTCCTATCTGCGTATATCTACGTAAATACGCTACCAATAGTTAGTGTTATTAATATGTATTGAATATGCTAATGTTATTAGCATTCATCCCACCAATTTGTTAACACTTACCGATAAACGCTAAAAGGGCCTGCTGAAAGGTGTCAGCTTTGCTAAATCTTGATCCAGATCACGCAATTACTACTCAGAAGTGAGTAATCTTGCTTACGCCACCTGGAGATAACGCGTTAGAGTTAACTGGCGCTAGTGCATAAGCTATTTTAGTAAATCAAGGTAAAGTGGACGTTAATTAACCGTTTGATTTTCAAAACGTTACACAAATTTTCGTCGGTCTGTCTATACTCTCGTATCGAGCAGATGATTTACTAAAAAAGTTTAACATTATCAGGAGAGCATTATGGCTGTTACTAATGTCGCTGAACTTAACGCACTTGTAGAGCGCGTAAAAAAAGCCCAGCGTGAATATGCCAGTTTCACTCAAGAACAGGTTGACAAAATCTTCCGTGCCGCCGCTCTGGCCGCCGCAGACGCTCGAATCCCTCTCGCGAAAATGGCCGTTGCCGAATCTGGCATGGGCATCGTCGAAGATAAAGTGATTAAAAACCACTTCGCTTCCGAATACATTTATAACGCATATAAAGACGAAAAAACCTGTGGCGTGCTGTCTGAAGACGACACTTTCGGTACCATTACCATTGCTGAACCGATCGGTATCATCTGCGGTATCGTTCCAACCACCAACCCGACTTCTACTGCAATCTTCAAATCTCTGATCAGCCTGAAGACGCGTAACGCCATCATCTTCTCTCCGCACCCACGTGCTAAAGATGCAACCAACAAAGCAGCTGACATCGTTCTGCAGGCAGCCATCGCTGCTGGCGCCCCGAAAGATCTGATCGGCTGGATCGATCAACCTTCCGTAGAACTGTCTAACGCGCTGATGCACCACCCGGACATCAACCTGATCCTTGCAACAGGTGGCCCAGGCATGGTTAAAGCAGCATACAGCTCTGGTAAACCGGCAATCGGCGTAGGCGCAGGTAACACCCCGGTTGTTATCGATGAGACCGCTGATATCAAACGTGCTGTTGCATCTGTTCTGATGTCTAAAACCTTCGATAACGGCGTAATTTGTGCTTCTGAACAGTCTGTTGTCGTTGTTGACTCCGTCTACGACGCAGTGCGTGAGCGTTTCGCAACTCACGGCGGCTACATGCTGCAAGGCAAAGAGCTGAAAGCAGTCCAGGACGTTATCCTGAAGAATGGCGCGCTGAACGCGGCTATCGTTGGTCAGCCGGCATACAAAATTGCTGAACTGGCAGGCTTCTCCGTACCAGAAACCACTAAGATTCTGATTGGTGAAGTTAAAGTTGTTGACGAAAGCGAACCGTTTGCTCACGAGAAACTGTCTCCAACGCTGGCAATGTACCGTGCGAAAGATTTCGAAGACGCCGTTATTAAAGCTGAAAAACTGGTTGCGATGGGCGGTATCGGTCATACCTCTTGCCTGTACACCGACCAGGACAATCAGCCAGAACGTGTTGCTTACTTCGGTCAGATGATGAAAACCGCACGTATCCTGATTAACACCCCAGCATCTCAGGGTGGTATCGGTGACCTGTACAACTTCAAACTCGCGCCTTCCCTGACTCTGGGTTGTGGTTCCTGGGGTGGTAACTCCATCTCTGAAAACGTTGGTCCTAAGCACCTGATCAACAAGAAAACCGTTGCTAAGCGAGCTGAAAACATGTTGTGGCACAAACTTCCGAAATCTATCTACTTCCGTCGTGGCTCTCTGCCAATCGCACTGGATGAAGTGATTACCGATGGTCACAAACGTGCGCTGATCGTGACCGACCGCTTCCTGTTTAACAATGGCTACGCTGACCAGATCACTTCTGTTCTGAAAGCTGCTGGCGTTGAAACCGAAGTGTTCTTTGAAGTTGAAGCTGACCCAACTCTGAGCGTTGTACGTAAAGGTGCTGAGCTGGCTAACTCCTTCAAACCAGACGTGATCATCGCGCTGGGTGGTGGTTCCCCGATGGACGCCGCGAAAATCATGTGGGTTATGTACGAACATCCAGAAACCCACTTCGAAGAACTGGCGCTGCGCTTTATGGACATCCGTAAACGTATCTACAAGTTCCCGAAAATGGGCGTGAAAGCGAAGATGGTTGCCGTCACCACCACTTCCGGTACCGGCTCTGAAGTAACTCCGTTTGCGGTCGTTACTGACGATGCAACGGGTCAGAAATATCCGCTGGCTGACTATGCGCTGACTCCGGATATGGCGATTGTTGACGCCAACCTGGTTATGGATATGCCGAAGTCACTGTGTGCGTTCGGTGGTCTGGATGCAGTAACTCACGCTCTGGAAGCTTACGTTTCCGTACTGGCTTCTGAGTTCTCTGACGGTCAGGCTCTGCAAGCGCTGAAACTGCTGAAAGAAAACCTGCCAGCGTCTTACCATGAAGGTTCTAAAAACCCGGTAGCGCGTGAGCGTGTACACAGTGCAGCAACCATCGCCGGTATCGCGTTTGCTAACGCCTTCCTGGGTGTATGTCACTCAATGGCGCACAAGCTGGGTTCTCAGTTCCACATTCCTCACGGTCTGGCGAACGCCCTGCTGATCAGCAACGTTATTCGTTATAACGCCAACGACAACCCGACTAAACAGACTGCATTCAGCCAGTACGACCGTCCGCAGGCTCGTCGTCGCTACGCTGAAATCGCAGACCATCTGGGTCTGAGCGCACCGGGTGACCGTACTGCTGCAAAAATCCAGAAACTGCTGGCCTGGCTGGAAGAAATCAAAGCTGAACTGGGTATTCCTAAGTCTATCCGTGAAGCTGGCGTTCAGGAAGCTGACTTCCTGGCACACGTGGACAAACTGTCTGAAGATGCGTTTGATGACCAGTGTACTGGTGCTAACCCACGTTATCCGCTGATTGCTGAACTGAAACAGATCCTGCTGGATACCTACTACGGTCGCGAATACAGCGAAGGCCAGGCCGCCGCTAAGACTGAAGCAGTAGCAGCACCGAAAGCTGAGAAGAAAGCGAAGAAATCCGCTTAATTCGTCCAGATAAGTTTTAGTTTCACCATAAACGGTCCCTGATGGGACCGTTTTTTTTACGTCTTGCTTTTTTAGAATCGGCGTATGACCCATTCAGCGACATGTAGAGAAGTGTGACCAGGAGGATATGAGAATATCGTCAGGAGAGAGCCTGACAGGGTAGCGAACATTAGCGAATGGTCGTAAGCCTACCCTGTGCTAATAAGCGCCCAGAAGCGCGTAGAGTTAGTCGTGGCAATGCCGTTCTTGTATCGCCGTCAGAGAACCCTCAGACTGTGCCTGTTTATAATGCTTACGACATACAGATACATAGCGTTCATTCCCACCGATCACCACCTGCTCGCCCTCATTATAAGGTCTTCCAGACTGATCAAGTCGTAACACCATGCTGGCCTTACGCCCACAGAAACAAATGGTTTTTAATTCAACCAGTTTATCTGACCATGCCAGCAGGTATTCGCTACCGCCAAATAACTCACCGCGGAAATCTGTGCGCAACCCATAGCACAGCACGGGAATATCCAGCCGATCGACCACTTCAGATAATTCATAAACCTGCTGTCGAGTCAGAAACTGCGACTCATCCACCAGTACGCAGTGAATTCTTTGCTGTTCATTCTCAGCGCGAATCTCTTCGAACAATGATGAATTTTGGTTAAACAATTTTGCAGGTGACGACAGACCTATACGTGAACTTACTTTTCCAGCGCCAAAGCGGTCATCAATTTCCGCTGTATATACAACGGCACGCATCCCACGTTCCTGATAATTGTACGAAGATTGCAGCAATGCAGTCGACTTACCGGCATTCATTGCAGAATAGTAAAAATATAGCTGTGCCATTGAGCGTAGGCCCTCACCCGGGGAAATAAATATGGGCGGGATTGTAGCATATTTCACGAAAGTGTCGGTGTAGCGTTGTCCGCAAAGGCGTATAAATGCACGTGCATACTCGCTCAGTGACGCCTAAATAACCGACCCTTTAAGCTACAAGGGAGCGTGAGTACACTCAGACATAGCTCAGGCAGCCTGAAACTGGACGGGTATATACACACTCTTTCACAAATAGTGCTCATGAAATTTATCCATGCCACTTATCTTCTTGCGGCAATAAAGAAACCCTTTCCTTATTGTTATTGAATCTACCCACTGTCACCATGTATTAGTGAATTCATGTAAGCAAAACTAATACAAAAGGTTGAAATCACTGCAAAGAGATACTATTTGTACACCATAAAATGTGACCTGAATCTTGAATTTTTACTCTCAGCCGCGGAGAAGCCCCCTCACCAATAAGCCTTTTTTATGCCCAACATCGTGGTGAATTTAAGACAGATGAATTAATTCTGATACTAAATAAAGCGCAATTTTGAATTCCTTACATTCCTGGCTATTGCACAACTGAATTTATCGCTCTATTATTAGCTCAACAAACCACCCCCAATATAAGTTTGAGATTACTACAATGAGCGAAGCACTTAAAATTCTGAACAACATCCGTACTCTTCGTGCGCAGGCAAGAGAATGTACTCTGGAAACGCTTGAAGAAATGCTGGAAAAATTAGAAGTTGTTGTTAGCGAGCGCCGTGAAGAAGAAAGCGCTGCAGCTGCTGAAGTTGAAGAACGTACTCGTAAACTGCAACAATATCGTGAAATGCTGATCGCTGACGGCATTGATCCGAACGAACTGCTGAATAGCATGGCTGCTGTTAAATCTGGCACCAAAGCTAAACGCGCTGCGCGTCCGGCTAAATATAGCTACGTTGACGAAAACGGTGAAACTAAAACCTGGACTGGCCAGGGTCGTACACCGGCTGTGATCAAAAAAGCGATGGAAGAACAAGGTAAACAACTGGACGATTTCCTGATCAAGGAATAATTCAGAAATAGTTTGCTTAAAATCCCGCCACTGGCGGGATTTTTTTTACCTGTACTTCACACAGTCCCTACCCGGATTAGGTATAAAAAAACGGTGCTGGATTAGCAGCACCGTTCAGACCTGATAATACCAGGAGGTTACTTCTTAATACCCATCTCATCTTCCAGCCAGGCTTTAAATTCAGCGCCGAGAGTATTATGGCGAATACCATATTCAACGAACGCCTGCATATAGCCCAGCTTATTACCACAGTCATGGCTTTTGCCCTTCATGTGATAAGCTTCAACCGTTTCTTTTTCAATCAGCATATCGATAGCATCGGTCAGCTGAATTTCGTCACCCGCTCCTGGAGGCGTTTTTGCCAGCAGAGGCCAGATATCCGCACTAAGGACGTAGCGTCCCACCACGGCCAGATTAGATGGCGCAACATTCGCTTTCGGTTTTTCAACAACGCCAACCATCGGTACGCTTTCGCCTGGCGCTAATTCCACGCCTTTACAATCAACAACACCATAAGCGGTAACATCTTCTACCGGCTCAACCATAATCTGGCTGCTGCCTGTTTCATCAAAACGATGAATCATTTCGGCAAGGTTGTCGCGTGATAAATCAGATTCGTATTCGTCGAGAATCACGTCCGGCAGGATAACGGCAACCGGCTCATCGCCAACAACCGGGTGCGCGCACAATACCGCGTGGCCCAGACCTTTGGCCAGCCCCTGACGCACCTGCATAATAGTGACATGCGGCGGACAAATAGATTGCACTTCTTCCAGAAGCTGGCGTTTTACACGTTTTTCCAGCATAGCTTCAAGTTCAAAGCTGGTATCGAAGTGGTTTTCAATAGAATTTTTAGACGAGTGAGTTACAAGTACAATTTCAGTGATGCCCGCAGCAATACATTCGTTTACGACGTACTGAATTAATGGCTTATCAACCAACGGTAGCATCTCTTTCGGGATTGCTTTCGTAGCCGGTAACATCCTGGTTCCTAATCCCGCAACCGGGATAACGGCCTTTTTGACTTTTGAATTAAGGGCAGCCATTTAAAACTCTCCTGGACTGTTCATGTATTGAACGTGTTCATCAATCTGTATCGCATCCAAGTATATCAGTACCGCGACAAGCTTCTGGTCTGAAAAGGACGCGCATCGGTATAATTAAGATAAATACGAATAAACCTGGCGCTGATAGTAGCACTCACAACATGAGGGGGGTGAGCCAATTTCATTCCCACTCCTATCGGTTGTTCATTCCGCAGACAACATCAGGCGCAGGCGACCCCCAGCCCCCCAAATTTGGCACTGCCAGGACTCGCAACGTTGGCTCAGTTGATTAAGATATGCATTCCCTAAGGTTCCTAATGGAACACCATTGCTGATTTGTACATTGTGGGAACCTGTATTTAATGTCGCATTCAGCCCCGCTGATACCAAAATCAGGTTTTTTAATCCGCTGTGGTAATAGCCAACCAGCAGAGGAAATTGTCCGGGCAAATTAGCCTGACGCAATAAATGGTTTACCTGTTTCAATAACGCACCCAGCTCTGGCAATCGTTGATTTTGATGCGCCAGTTGTTCCTGCAGCAAACCGTTAAATAGCGCTCGCAGTAATAATGCCGCCAGAACGCCATTATCCCCTGCCCGCGTCACATCCAGACAATAAAACGCAAGGTCATGGTCCGATAGCGGCGCAATATCCAGTACCAGCCCCGGCTGATCGGCGGCCACCAGCTGGCGATAGTTGATCCGACATTGCGAAATCACTTGCGACACCGGAGGCTGTAATTCTTGCAACAGCTTCGCTGCAGCAGCAGGATCACCAACCATCGCATCCCAGTCGCGAAATAGCCGCTCTTCTTCTTCCACGCGTGAATTAAACATATTGGGATACAGGCAGGCAAAGACCGTTTCTCGCAGGCGATTAAGATCTTTCACCGGCTTTAACAGAACATCATCGACACCCAATCGTAGCGCTTTGGCTATGTCGGACATATTTTCCGTCGCTGATATCACCAGGATTGGGGTCTGATCGCCACGATTACGCAGATACTCCACCAGCTTGAGACCATTCATGCGCGGCATAGCCAGGTCGCAGATCATCAGGTCGGGTTTAAAATGCCCGAGTAAATCCAGTGCTTCAAGTCCGTCGCCAGCTACCGCCGTTGTCGCTCCCAAAGAGGAAAACCATGAGTCCATGAGTGAGCGAAATACCGGCTCATCCTCAACGATAAGAATCTGTTTTCCGACCAATGGCTGCGTCATATTCTCCCCCCTGACTGGCTTTACTAAATAGTGGCATGCTATTGCTACTCACGCCTGTCAGAATTTGCTTAAGTGTTGATAAAAAAATGCGTTAGACGTTGGTTTTCACCAGGGGTAGAAGCTCATCCATTTTCTTCTCGACCGCCAGTTGTCCGGCAGCAATTGCTGCGCTGGCACGGTGAAAATCCAGCGTGGATATTTGCGGACAGAACGGCTGAATCAGGATATCTGGCGGGTCACCGGCCATACGGTTACGTTTCAGACGGTTTTCCAGAACCTGAATAGACGTCGTCATGATCTCCATCGCCGTCGGCGCGGTCACCGTACGCCTGGCCGTTATATTGCTCAAGCGCTCTTTCAGGCGGGCACGCCATGAGAGTTCGTCAGCATCCTCACTCGTTTCGGTATCACTGCTGACGTTGAAGGAGAGTAAATCTTGCTGCATGAGATGCGCATCGTGTTGCAGATCAACGGCAATAACGATGTCGGCGCCCAGCGCACGGGTTAGAGACACAGGAACGGGATTCACCACCGCGCCATCGACCAGCCAGTAACCATTATGCGCCACGGGAGACATCAATCCAGGAATACTGCAGGAGGCCCGGACAGCCAGGTGCAAATCACCTTCGGTGAACCATAGCTCCCGCCCCGTACTCAGATTAGTTGCCACTGTGGCGAAACGTCGGGTGCATTGCTCAATCGCTTCTACCGGCATGACATTACGGTACTGATTAAAAACCCGTTCACCACGCAGTAAACCGCCCCTGCGCCACGAGAGGTCCATCAGACGTAAAACGTCCCAATAGCTGAAAGAACAAACCCACTGTTCTAGAGCAGGTAACTTATTGCATGCGTAGGCTGCACCAACCAGCGAACCAATGGAGCACCCTGCCACGATATCAACATCAATGCCCATATGCTTTAGGGCTTTAATAACGCCAATATGCGACCAACCTCGCGCCGCGCCGGAACCTAGCGCCAGCCCAATTTTTATTTTTCTCATTGTACGTACAAACTTCCCCTGGCTTGCAGACGTAGCAACATCGCTACCGCTCAGTTAACATAGTGCCACTCTGGCGTTTTTACGCCGTTTTTTTATTCCAGGGAGTACTTTGTGTCTCAGCTTTGTCCCTGTGGTAGCGCTGTCGAGTATAGCCTATGTTGCTACCGTTATGTGTCCGGCGCGCAAGTAGCACCTACGCCGTCACATCTCATGCGTTCTCGTTACTGCGCTTTTGTGATGAAAGACGCAGATTACCTTATCAGAACCTGGCATCCGGACTGTCATGCCGCCGCGTTTCGCGACGACATTATCGCAGGATTTGCCCACACCGAATGGCTCGGGCTGACCGTTTTTGAACAAGACACGGCAGACACAGATAATGTCGGCTATGTCAGCTTTGTTGCACGGTTTTCTGAACAAGGTAAAACAGGCGCAATTATCGAGCGCTCTCGTTTTTTAAAAGAAAACGGTCAGTGGTACTATATAGACGGTACACGCCCTCAAATTGGACGAAACGATACCTGCCCTTGTGGCTCCGGTAAAAAATTTAAAAAGTGCTGCGGCTAATCAACGCCCGACAGTATCAATTTTGCAAACATTCTCAACAGGATCACCGCTGCAAATGCATTCATTACAACGAAAAGTGCTGCGTACTATTTGCCCTGACCAAAAAGGTCTGATCGCACGCATTACGAATATCTGTTACAAGCATGAACTGAACATCGTGCAAAACAATGAGTTCGTGGACCACCGTACCGGGCGCTTTTTTATGCGTACCGAACTGGAGGGTATTTTTAACGACGTCACGCTGCTTGCCGATCTGGATAGCGCCTTACCCGATGGCTCCATTCGTGAATTAACGCCAGCAGGACGCCGCCGTATCGTCATTTTGGTCACCAAGGAAGCACATTGTCTGGGCGACCTGTTAATGAAGGCCAATTATGGCGGTCTGGATGTTGAAATCGCGGCAGTTATCGGCAACCACGAAACGCTGCGCCCTTTGGTTGAACGGTTTGATATTCCGTTTGAGCTGGTCAGCCACGAAGGTTTAACGCGTGACGAACACGACCAGAAAATGGCCGACGCTATCGACGCGCACCAACCAGACTATGTCGTGCTGGCAAAATACATGCGCGTTTTGACGCCAACGTTTGTTTCACGCTTCCCGAATAAGATTATCAATATCCACCATTCATTCCTGCCGGCGTTTATTGGTGCTCGTCCTTACCATCAGGCTTATGAGCGCGGTGTGAAGATCATCGGCGCAACGGCTCACTACGTGAATGATAACCTCGATGAAGGTCCAATCATTATGCAGGACGTGATTCACGTTGATCACACCTACACCGCAGAAGACATGATGCGTGCGGGTCGTGACGTTGAGAAAAATGTATTAAGCCGCGCACTGTATCAAGTGCTGGCTCAACGCGTGTTTGTTTACGGCAACCGAACGATTATTCTGTAATCGATTGATAATTTAATTGGTTACCTTTACATCTTTACGCGTAAAAATCAGGCAACCAGTTCTTTTTTATCAACGGAATACTTTACAGGGGCGCATCATTTGATATGATGCGCCCCGCTTCCAACGGAAGCAGGCCAGTAACTAGCATTACCCCTGGTGGGGTTCCCGAGCGGCCAAAGGGAGCAGACTGTAAATCTGCCGTCATCGACTTCGAAGGTTCGAATCCTTCCCCCACCACCATTATTCACTACAGCGATGTAGTAACCCCAATAAGCTATGCTGAAGTTTGCACTTACTGGGAAGGGTGAGAGCCTTCGATTAAGGTTCGACTCGAGCGAAAGCGAGAGAACGTTGCCAACGGCAACGGCCCGAAGGGTGAGGAGCGAAGCGACGAATAATCCTTCCCCCACCACCATTCATTACGTTAGATTCACAAATTAGTATACCCCTGGTGGGGTTCCCGAGCGGCCAAAGGGAGCAGACTGTAAATCTGCCGTCATCGACTTCGAAGGTTCGAATCCTT
>NZ_JAOWDO010000074.1:0-240324 GCF_030336535.1 Citrobacter sp. Ce006 | reverse complement strand
ATTCATCTGCAATGCCCTATATTCTGCCCATGCGGGAAGGATGAGAAACTTCGACTAAGGTTCGATTCGAGCGTAGCGAGAAAGCGTTGCCAAAGGCAACGACCCGAAGTGCGAAGCGCGCTGCGCTGAGTAATCCTTCCCCCACCACCATCACTTCATAAAGCAACACACCTCATTCATCTGCAATGCCCTAATTTGCCTGATGCGCTGCGCTTATCAAACCTACAAAGCTCACTGACACCTGTGTAGGCCGGATAAGGTGTTTACGTCGCCATCCGGCAAACAGGCATAAAAAAACCCCGCCGGAGCAGGGTTTTGTCTTGAACAGATAACCGATTAGTGACGCGCGCGAACAATCTGGTATTTGCGTGTCAGATATTCGACCGGAACGCTCCAGATGTGTACCAGACGCGAGAACGGGAACAACAGGAACAGCGTCATACCCAGCACCAGGTGCATACGGAAAATGAACGCAACACCATCCAGATATTGAGACGCTCCGCCCTGGAAAGTCACCACTGTCTGCGCCCAGTTCACCAGCTTCATCATCTCGCTACCGTCCATATGCTGGGCGGAGAACGGAATGGTCAGCAGGCCCAGCGCACACTGAATCACCAGCAGCGAGAGGATCAGAATATCCGCTCCGGTGGTGGTCGCCCGCACGCGTGGGCTGAACAGACGACGTTTTAGCAGCAGTACGCCACCAATCAGACACATCAAACCACTGGCACCGCCCGCGAACATTGCCATCTTTTGTTTCACTTCAAGCGGCAACCACGCTTCATACATCCAGTGTGGCGTCAGCATGCCAAGGAAGTGCCCGGCAAAAATCCCCAGGATCCCGATATGGAACAGGTTTGACGCCAGGTTCATCCCTTTGCGATCCAGCATCTGGCTGGAGGCCGCACGCCAGGTATATTGCCCATAGTCATAACGCAGCCAACTGCCGATCAGAAAGACAGAACCCGCAATGTACGGATAGATGTCAAAGAAGAACGTATTCAGGAAGTGCATTATTGCTGTCCTCCGGTGGTGATATTCAGATACTGCGGCGCAACGGCCCCGGCAAAACGACGCTGGTGAGCGGAGATTTCCGACTCGCCACACCCCTGATCGGCGAAGAATTTTACCTGCTCTTCTTCCCAGACCGCATCCAGCGCTTGTGGGGTATCATCACGTGCTTCATCCGCAATTTTTTCAGCCACTTTGTCGCTGTCGATAACGGTATTCGCCAGTTTTAACAGCAGATCGAACAGCACCGCATAACGGCTTTCACGCTGTTGCAAACGAGCGCTGAGCAAAGCCAGAATCGGCGCGATATCCTGCAAACCACCTAACGCTTCGTTTTTCGGCAACTGCGCAAGGTATTCCAGATACAGCGGCAGATGATCGGGAAGTTCGCGGCTGTCTAGCTGCAAACCGTGCTGCTCATACTGCGCCATCAGATCAACCATCGCCTGACCGCGGTCGCGGGACTCACCGTGAACATGTTCAAACAGCAGCAGCGATGTGGCGCGGCCACGGTCAAACAGTTCGCTGTAGGCGGCCTGTACATCCAGCATGTCCTGCGCGGTCAGATCGCGCAGGAAAACGCCCAGGGTCTGGGCATCCTCTTTATCCAGGTTCTCAGATGACGCGAGTGCATCGAAAAGTTCCTGCTGATGCTGCCACAGGGCAGCATCCGGGTACTCGAGCAGACGCGAAACAATGACGAGTTCAATCATTGGTGCGGCTCCGTTTTGCTGGTCACATCAACAGCGTCAATGCGGCGGCTGTTGAACAGATTGAATTTAGTATCAGAACCATGGCAACCGTCGCCGAAGGTAAAGCCACAACCGCTTTTCTCCGGGAACGCGTCACGCGCCAGTTCGCGATGGCTGCTCGGTACCACGAAACGATCTTCGTAGTTGGCAATCGCCAGGTAACGATACATTTCCTGTGCCTGCGCTTCGCTTAAACCCACCTCTTCCAGCGCACGAGTATCAACTTTACCGTCAACGGTTTCCGCGCGTTTGTAGTGACGCATCGCCAGCATACGTTTCAGCGCTAACAGTACCGGCTGAGTGTCGCCTGCGGTCAGAAGATTCGCCAGGTACTGAACCGGGATACGCAGACTGTCAACGTCCGGCAGAATACCGTTGCTGCCAAGCTCACCCGCATCGGCGGCAGACTGAATCGGTGACAATGGCGGCACGTACCAAACCATCGGCAGCGTGCGATATTCCGGATGCAGCGGCAGCGCCAGCTTCCAGTCCATCGCCATTTTGTAAACCGGAGACTGCTGTGCGGCATCAATGACGCTCAGCGGAATGCCATCCTTCAGCGCCTGTTCAATAACAGCCGGATCGTTCGGATCGAGGAACACGTCCAGTTGACGCTGGTACAGATCTTTCTCGTGCTCGGTGCTTGCCGCACTCTCGATCGCATCCGCGTCATACAGCAGTACGCCGAGGTAACGGATACGACCGACGCAGGTTTCGGAGCACACGGTCGGTTGACCGGCTTCGATACGCGGGTAGCAGAAGATGCACTTCTCAGACTTCCCGCTCTTCCAGTTGAAGTAGATCTTCTTGTACGGGCAGCCGGTGATACACATACGCCAGCCGCGGCACTTATCCTGGTCGATCAGCACGATGCCATCTTCTTCACGCTTGTAGATAGCGCCGCTTGGACAGGTCGCCACGCACGCCGGGTTAAGGCAGTGCTCACACAGACGCGGCAGGTACATCATGAAGGTGTTTTCAAACTGACCGTACATCGCCTTCTGCATGTTTTCGAAGTTCTGGTCTTTGGCGCGTTTTTCGAACTCGCCGCCCAGAATTTCTTCCCAGTTTGGACCGCTGGTGATTTTATCCATCCGCTGACCGGTGATCAGCGAGCGTGGACGAGCAATCGGCTGCGCCTTACTGTCTGCCGGGGCGTTGTGCAACGTCTGGTAGTCAAAATCAAACGGCTCGTAGTAATCATCCATACCCGGCAGATGCGGGTTAGCAAAGATTTTACCCAGCAGCAGCGCTTTGTTACCCATGCGCGGCTGCAGTTTGCCATTAATTTTACGGATCCAACCGCCCTTCCATTTTTCCTGGTTTTCCCAGTCATTCGGAAAGCCAACGCCGGGCTTACTTTCGACGTTGTTGAACCAGGCGTACTCCATACCTTCACGGCTGGTCCAGACGTTTTTACAGGTCACTGAACAGGTGTGGCAGCCGATGCACTTATCGAGATTCAGCACCATGCCGACTTGTGAACGAATTTTCATTTTACGCTCTCCTGTACCTGGTCATTGCCTTCGCCATCCAACCAGTTAATGTTCTTCATCTTACGTACAACTACGAACTCATCGCGGTTTGAACCGACGGTACCGTAGTAGTTAAAGCCGTAGGCCAGTTGCGCATAGCCGCCGATCATATGGGTCGGTTTCGGCGTAATACGGGTCACCGAGTTGTGGATCCCACCGCGCTGCTGGGTGATTTCTGAACCCGGCAGGTTAACGATACGTTCCTGCGCGTGGTACATCATGGTCATCCCGGCCGGCACACGCTGGCTGACAACTGCACGCGCCGTCAGTGCGCCGTTGCTGTTGAAGACTTCGATCCAGTCGTTATCTTCAATACCCAGATCTTTCGCATCGACTTCGCTCATCCATACAATCGGGCCACCGCGTGACAGCGTCAGCATCAACAGGTTATCGCTGTAGGTGGAGTGGATACCCCATTTCTGGTGCGGCGTCAGGAAGTTGAGCGCTTTTTCCGGGTTACCGTTAGATTTCTCGCCGATTACCGCTTTCACGGAACGGGTGTCGATTGGTGGACGATAAACCAGCAGGCTTTCACCGAAGTCACGCATCCACTGATGATCCTGATACAACTGCTGCCGACCAGACAGCGTACGCCATGGGATCAGCTCATGAACGTTGGTATAACCGGCGTTATAAGACACATGTTCATCTTCCAGGCCTGACCAGGTCGGGCTGGAGATAATTTTGCGCGGCTGCGCCTGAATATCGCGGAAACGAATTTTTTCGTCTTCTTTATTCAGCGCCAGATGCGTATGGTCACGGCCGGTAAATTCACTCAGCGCCGCCCAGGCTTTAACGGCTACCTGACCGTTAGTTTCCGGCGCCAGGGTGAGGATCATCTCTGCGGCATCAATCGCTGTATCCAGCATCGGCTGGCCTTTCGCCGGACCTTCAGCCTTGGTGTAGTTGAGCTTACGCAGCAGATCCATTTCGCTCTGGGTGTTCCAGGCAATCCCTTTACCGCCATTACCGATTTTTTCCATCAGCGGGCCGATGGAGGTGAAACGCTCGTAGGTAGCCGGATAATCACGTTCAACGGTCATGATATGCGGCGCGGTAACACCAGGAATCAGGTCACATTCACCTTTTTTCCAGTCCTTCACGTCTAACGGCTGCGCCAGTTCGGCAGCGGAGTCGTGCTGAATTGGCAGCGTGACGACATCGGTTTCTTTACCGAGGTGGCCCACGCAAACTTCAGAGAACTTTTTGGCGATAGCTTTATAGATTTCCCAGTCGCTCTTCGATTCCCAGGCCGGGTCAACGGCTGCAGACAGAGGATGAATAAACGGATGCATATCCGAGGTATTCATATCGTCTTTTTCATACCAGGTTGCGGTCGGCAGCACGATATCGGAATACAGACAAGTACTCGACAGGCGGAAGTCCAGCGTAACGACCAGATCCAGTTTGCCGTCCAGTCCGTTATCCTGCCATTCCACTTCTTCCGGCTTCACGCCGCTCTGCTGGCCGAGATCTTTGCCCTGAATACCATGTTCAGTACCCAGCAGATACTTCAGCATGTACTCGTGGCCTTTACCGGAAGAACCGAGCAGGTTAGAACGCCAGATAAACAGGTTACGCGGATGGTTTTTACCGTTTTCCGGCTGCTCTGCCGCAAAGCGAATAGAACCATCTTTCAGGGATTTAACGGTGTAGTCCACCGGCGTCATGCCTGCTTTCTGCGCTTCTTCGGCGATACGCAGCGGGTTAGTCCCTAACTGCGGCGCAGATGGCAACCAGCCCATACGTTCAGCGCGAACGTTAAAGTCAATCAAATGACCGCTGTAGCGGGATTTGTCTGCCATCGGGGACAGCAGTTCCTGCGCAGTAACCGTCTCATAGCGCCATTGGCTGGAGTGGTTATAGAAGTAGGAGGTGCTGTTCATATGACGAGGCGGACGCTGCCAGTCAAGCGCAAACGCCAGCGGTTGCCAGCCGGTTTGCGGGCGCAGTTTTTCCTGGCCGACATAGTGGGCCCAACCGCCGCCGCTCTGGCCGATACAGCCGCAGAACACCAGCATATTGATCAGGCCACGATAGTTCATATCGAGGTGATACCAGTGGTTCAGACCCGCACCGACGATAATCATCGAACGACCGTGCGTTTTATCGGCGTTATCCGCAAATTCGCGGGCGATGCGTACGATCTGAGAGCGTGATACGCCAGTGATTTTTTCTGCCCAGGCCGGTGTGTACGCTTTCACGTCATCGTAGCTGGTTGCGCAGTTTTCATCGTTCAGACCACGTTCCAGGCCGTAGTTGGCCATAGTCAGATCGTAAACGGTGGTC
The DNA here is from genome assembly GCF_030336535.1 of Citrobacter sp. Ce006. Taxonomy (NCBI): domain Bacteria; kingdom Pseudomonadati; phylum Pseudomonadota; class Gammaproteobacteria; order Enterobacterales; family Enterobacteriaceae; genus Citrobacter; species Citrobacter sp. Ce006. Next base: position 234,737 of record NZ_JAOWDO010000074.1, on the reverse strand, counting down.
ACCAGCGCGGTAGAGCCATCGGCGAGTTGCAGGCGCTTAACCGGCAATTTATGCAGCAGAATGTTTTCCAGTTCTACTTTGCTGAAGTGCTCGGTGCCTTCGCCGCCAAAGTACGGGAAGCCCACTTCGGCGATATCATCCTGGCTACCCAGCAGACTGAGCTGCAGTTCGGTTTCATCACCAGACGTGCCGTCGCGCTGCTCGAGGTTCCATTTGCCTTTTTCACCCCAACGGAAACCAATTGAACCGTTTGGCGCAACCATATCGCCGTTGCTGTTGATAGCGACGGTTTTCCATTCCGGATTATTTTCCTGGCCCAGGGAGTCAACCAGATCCGCTGCACGCAGCATACGACCAGCAGCATAGTAGCCGTCGCGCTCTTCGAGCATCACCAGCATTGGCATGTCGGTATAACGACGAACGTAGTCGGTGAAGTACTGGCTCGGGTTATCGAGGTGGAACTCGCGCAGCATGACGTGGCCCATCGCCATTGCCATTGCCGCATCGGTTCCCTGCTTCGGTGCCAGCCACAGGTCGCAGAGTTTGGCGATTTCTGCGTAGTCCGGGGTAATTGCTACCGTTTTGGTCCCTTTGTAGCGAACTTCGGTAAAGAAGTGTGCATCCGGAGTACGGGTCTGCGGGACGTTAGAGCCCCATGCAAGAATATAGCTGGAGTTATACCAGTCAGCAGATTCCGGTACGTCAGTCTGCTCGCCCCAGGTCTGTGGGGAAGCCGGCGGCAGGTCACAGTACCAGTCATAAAAGCTCAGGCAGGTACCGCCAATCAGCGACATATAGCGTGCGCCGGAAGCATAAGAAACCATCGACATCGCCGGGATCGGTGAGAAGCCTGCGACACGGTCAGGACCATAGGTTTTGATGGTGTATACGTTAGATGCGGCAATCAGTTCATTCACTTCCTGCCATGAAGAGCGAACAAACCCACCACGACCACGCGCTTGTTTGAAGCTTTTTGCTTTATCGGCGTCTTCGATAATGGATGCCCATGCATCTACCGGATCGCTGTGCAGCTTTTTGGCTTCACGCCACATCTTCATCAGACGTTTGCGCATCAGTGGGTATTTCAGACGGTTAGCGCTGTAGAGATACCAGGAATAGCTTGCACCACGTGGACAGCCGCGAGGCTCGTGGTTAGGCATATCTGGACGCGTGCGTGGGTAGTCAGTTTGCTGGGTTTCCCAGGTCACCAGACCATTTTTCACATAGATTTTCCAGCTGCATGAGCCTGTGCAGTTTACCCCGTGGGTTGAACGTACGACTTTGTCATGCTGCCAACGCTGGCGGTATCCGTCCTCCCAGTCCCTGTTGGTATTGAGAAGCTGGCCATGCCCATCGGCAAAGGTTTCGCCCTTCTGCTTGAAGTAGCGAAACCGGTCCAGGAATTTACTCATCGGTTTTCTCCTGTAGGAGCCTGACGGCTCTCTGATAAATCGACATTGCTTGATTGAGTGCGAAGGTAACGCTCTGAAAGGGCGTGAGAATTGATAACGATCAAGGCAGGCAGGGATGAAAACAGAGGGTCGATTTTCACATACCCCCTTAGTGGGATATTAATAAATCAGTCAACATATTGAATTTAAATGATTTTATTAAAATCACTTATCATACAAATGTTAAATTCTTTATAAGTGGGTATTAAGGGGTATCCCCCCTGCTTAGCATATTGCGATCGCCGCTCTCACAGGCTGTTTTTATGTCACAATACATAAGTATGTTGTAACTAATTACAGACAAAAAAAAGCGCGGTCTAACACCGCGCAATGGATAATCAACCTACACTTCATCCTTCAGACTGCTTCTGCGTTGGCTGCGCTCGTTCTCCCCAGTCACTTACTTCAGTAAGCTCCTGGGGATTTCTCACTAGCCGCCTTGATGCAGTTCGAATGATTTTGTGTATACCGCTTTTTTACTTTTTAGAATGACGTCCGTATACCGCCCAGGTGATAACCACACAAGCGACATAGAAAATCAGAAATACTTTCATCGCATCGACCGGAGATCCGGTTAATGCCAGGGACGTACCAAATGCTTTCGGGATAAAGAAGCCGCCGATCGCACCAATAGCTGAGATAAAGCCCAGCGCCGCCGCAGTGTCGGTTGCCGCCTCACGCATTGCTTTCTCTTCAGAACCCCCTTCAGCTTTCACTCTGTCCATCGTCAGCTTACGGAAGATAACGGAGATCATCTGGAAGGTTGAACCACTTCCCAGACCAGCCGTCAGGAACAACGCCAGGAACACCGCAAAGAAGGCGATAAAGTTGCCGCCGACACCGTTAGATGGCAACGTCAGGAACAGCAAGGCACTGAAAATAGCCATCAGTACGAAGTTCACCAGCGTAACGCGGGTTCCCCCCAGACGGTCAGAGATAGCCCCGCCCGCTGAACGAGCCAGCGCGCCAATCAACGGTCCAAAGAAGGCGTAATGCAGGATCTGCACCTCAGGGAACTGCGTTTTTGACAACATGGCAAAACCGGCAGAGAAACCGATGAATGAACCGAAGGTTGCCAGATACAGCAGGCTCATAATCCACAGATGCCCACGTTTCAGCACCGGCAATTGCTCTTTCAGCGACGCTTTTGAGGTTGCCAGTTCATTCATACCAAACCATGCAGCCAGCGTTAACACCGCAAGGAACGGTACCCAAATCCATGCGGCGTTTGCCAGATACAGCTGCGTACCATCCGGTTGTTCAACCCCGTGGCTACCAAATGCGGCAAAGATTGACAGTGAAACCACCAGCGGCGCAACCAACTGCATCACGCTGACGCCCATGTTGCCCAGACCACCGTTCAGACCCAGCGCACCACCCTGTTTCTGTTTTGGAAAGAAGAAGCTGATGTTTGCCATGCTGGACGCAAAGTTCGCACCAGCGAAGCCGCACAACAGGGAGATAATAATAAAGGTACTAAACGGCGTGGAGGTATCCTGCACCGCAAAACCTAACCATACGCAAGGAATGATCAGGATACCGGTGCTAAACGCCGTCCAGCGACGTCCACCAAACAGGGGAACCATAAAGGAGTACGGAACACGCAGCAGCGCGCCGGATACCGAAGGTAATGCCGTCAGCATGAACAGCTGTTCAGTGGTGAAATCAAATCCGACTTTCGGTAAGTTCACCGCCACGGCGCTAAATAACATCCACACGCAAAACGCCAGCAGCAAGCAAGGGACGGAAATCCACAGGTTACGACTGGCGATTCGTTGACCACGCTGCTGCCAGAAGGCGGGATCTTCCGGCCGCCATTCGGTAATTACAGCTCCAGATGCCCTTTCCGGGGCAGATGAGTGACTCATAGACACCTCTGATACTTGTTTCGATGCCTGCAACATTAGGGTTTACAGCTGGAGGTAAGTTGATATAAATCAAAGGAAAAGGTGTCATTATTCATGCCTAAAATTTATCATTACCCTTAATGAGTACATAACTTCGGTAAAAAAGATGTGGTTTTTCACGCTTCTGTCGTCCCCTACTCCCCCTCGTCCTGGAACTCTCCCTCTACTGGCAATTAAGAGGTAGCTCGTTTGAGGTATGGGTATACTCCAGTGTATCGCCGAGAATAACGCCACTGCCTGCAGCAGAATCGTCATTCAATAAGGTTTTCTGAACTGCGAAAACCCGAAGGAACTAGTCACCATGTTTAAACGTTGTCTCTCCCCGCTCACGCTGGTCAACCAGGTGGCGCTGATTGTTTTATTGTCTACTGCCATCGGCGTGGCGGGTATGGCTGTCTCTGGCTGGCTGGTTCAGGGTGTTCAAGGTAGCGCTCATGCGATCAACAAAGCGGGTTCGCTGCGTATGCAGAGCTATCGCCTGCTGGCAGCCGTACCGCTTGACGCGAGCGATCAATCGCTGCTGGATGAAATGGAGCAAACGGCGTTTAGCCCGGAATTGACGCGCGCTGCGCAGCGTGATGGACAACAGGCGCAGTTAAAAGCATTACAGGATTACTGGCATACCGAACTGGCGCCGGGGCTTGCGCATGCGCAAACGCCTGATGCGGTAGCGCAAGATGTGACGCGCTTTGTGGACGGGCTGGATAAGCTGGTCACTGCCTTTGACCATACTACCGAATTACGCATTGAACGCGTCGTCCTGCTGCATCGCCTGATGGCCGTATTTATGGCATTACTGCTGGTTTTCACCATTATCTGGCTGCGCGTGCGCCTGTTAGAGCCGTGGAAACAGCTGCTGGCGATGGCGCGAGCAGTCAGCCAGCGTGATTTTACCCAACGCGCGAATATCAGCGGGCGCAATGAGATGGCGGCGCTGGGCTCGGCGCTAAATAATATGTCGAAGGAACTGGCCGAAAGTTACGCGGTGCTGGAACAGCGGGTACAGGAGAAAACGGCGGGCCTGGAGCACAAAAACCAGATCCTCTCTTTCCTGTGGCAAGCCAACCGCCGCCTGCACTCTCAGGTACCGTTGTGCGAACGCCTCTCGCCGGTACTGAACGGCCTGCAAAATTTGACCCTGCTGCATGATATTGAACTTCGGGTTTATGACCTGGAAGATGAAGACAATCATCAGGAATTTACCTGCCAGTCCAATGCCAGCTGTGATGAGAAAGGCTGCCATTTGTGTCCGCGCGGCACGCTGCCCGCCATTGACGGCGGTATCACGTTGAAATGGCGACTGACCGATGCGCATACCCAGTATGGTATCCTGCTCGCTACTTTGCCGAAGGGACGCCATCTCAGCCACGATCAGCAGCAACTGGTTGATACCCTGGTGGAGCAACTGACCGCCACGCTTGCGCTCGACAGGCATCAGGAGCGTCAACAGCAGTTGATCGTGATGGAAGAGCGTGCCACCATTGCGCGCGAACTTCATGATTCTATTGCACAATCGCTCTCCTGTATGAAGATGCAGGTTAGCTGTTTGCAGATGCAGGGCGATGCGCTTTCTGACAACTGCCGCGAGCTGCTCAGTCAGATTCGTAACGAGCTGAATGCTTCGTGGGCGCAATTGCGTGAGCTGTTAACCACTTTCCGTTTACAACTGACGGAACCGGGATTGCGACCGGCGCTGGAAGCCAGCTGTCAGGAATACAGCGCCCGTTTTGGATTTACGGTGAAGCTGGATTATCAGCTGCCGCCGCGCCTGGTACCTTCACATCAGGCTATACACCTGCTACAAATTGCGCGCGAAGCCCTGAGCAACGCCCTCAAACACTCTCAGGCCGACGAAGTGGTCGTGACGGTGGTGCAAAATGGCAAGCAGGTCAAACTGACAGTGCAAGATAACGGCTGCGGCGTACCGGAAAACGCCGAACGCAGTAACCATTATGGCATGATAATCATGCGCGACCGTGCGCAAAGCTTACGCGGCGATTGCCGTGTACGCCGTCGCGAGACAGGCGGTACTGAAGTTGCTGTCACTTTTATTCCCGAAACAAACTTCACAGAAGTCCAAGGAGATACCCATGAGTAATCTGGAACCGGCAACCATCCTGTTGATCGACGATCATCCGATGCTGCGAACCGGTGTGAAACAGCTTGTCAGCATGGCGCCCGATATCACCGTTGTCGGCGAAGCCAGCAATGGTGAGCAGGGTATCGAGCTGGCAGAATCCCTTGATCCCGATCTGATCCTTCTTGATTTGAACATGCCTGGCATGAACGGTCTGGAAACGCTCGACAAACTGCGTGAGAAATCCCTGTCGGGTCGTATCGTTGTGTTTAGCGTATCCAATCATGAAGAAGACGTGGTTACCGCACTGAAGCGTGGCGCCGACGGTTATCTACTGAAAGATATGGAGCCGGAAGATTTACTGAAAGCATTGCAACAGGCTGCCGCTGGTGAAATGGTGCTGAGCGAAGCCCTGACCCCGGTTCTGGCCGCCAGCCTGCGCGCAAATCGCGCAACGTCCGACCGTGATGTCACCCAACTGACCCCGCGCGAACGCGATATTCTTAAGCTCATCGCCCAGGGTTTGCCTAACAAGATGATCGCCCGCCGACTGGACATCACCGAAAGCACGGTAAAAGTTCACGTGAAGCATATGCTGAAGAAAATGAAGCTCAAATCACGCGTTGAAGCCGCGGTATGGGTGCACCAGGAACGCATTTTCTGATAACGCATTCATGCGTCATTGTTAACGAGGATCATTTTCCGAAACCGTAAAAAACGGTTCGGTCAGTGATAGCGTGATCTCATTGGAAGAGACACGCTGGCCCTGCTCATCTTCTACCACCACAGACAACCGCCAGCGGTTCATCGCACCTTCTCTGTTGTCCCACTTCGGCATAATAATCGTCCAGCCCTGCGCGCTTCGGCTATTGCTGCCAGCCGTTAAGCTCAACGCCTGAGTATCGCCCTGCCACGCCAGATGGCGGATCCCATGCAGACTACGGACCTGCAGCGTCAGCGCCACCGTCTCTCCCGGTTTGAGATCCCAGGGCGGCGTGGCCAACAATACCGACAGCGTTTTACGCTGGCGATATTCCAGCGTCGGCAAATTGTTACGCTGCGGAGCATCATAGCGACTGCCGCGCAGCGAACGGCTGTTTGCCACCTCGCTGACCATCAGCTGTTTTTTTAGCGGCACGCCAAAACGGTAATTAAGCGTGAAGCCGAGGTTATTCTGGCTGATGCCGCTTTCACCCTGTTTGTGTTGTGCTGTCACTGTGATCAACGGCACCGGCGTATAGCTCAGTCCGAGGTTCACCGCCACCGGATTGTGATATCCGGTTCCCGAATGAAACAGATCCACCTGGTCGCCAAAATACTGTTCCACGCTGACGCTGGTATTGAGGTGTTGATAAAACGGCATACGCATTTGCGCGGTCAGATCGTAGCCGCGGGCCATCCTTTGTTGCTGGGTTATTGAACGCTCCTGCCAGGAGGACAACGGTTGATAATAGTTTGCGGATAAGCGCAAATATTCACCCCACGCCTCTGCGCCGAGGCCGCCCCGGGGCAGATTTTCATCCAGCAGGTTGTCATAAAAGGTGTTATAACCCACTAACCAACCGTCACGCACCCAACGCTGCCCAATCCCCGCATTACTGACTAAGCCTTCATCCTGTTGCGTCAAACCCAACTGGCTCCAGGTCAGAAATCGTTGATTGTCCTGCCACGGAATAAACCAACTTCCCCGGCTTCCGGTAAAACTGCCTTCGTTATCAACCTGCAACCCGACGCTGGCGTTTCCCCGCACAGAGAGCCAGGATTCCAACTGCTGATTCACCTGTTCGCTGACCGTGTCACGCACCTGGCCAAAGGCGAACTGCTTCGCCTGTTCACCGGTATCAAGCCCGTTATCGATCATGCTGGCTTCACCAAACGCTTTAACCATTTCGGCAAAGTGCTTTTCACCTGCCCGCGATTCAGGCGCCATACCGAGATCGGGCAAGCCATCGCTATTGTTGTCGAAAGGGTTTTCAGCCTGGTGAATAAAAGACGACTGCGCGCTGGCAGTACCGCCTGCCAAAGGCAAGAGTAGGAGAAGAGAAAATCTACAACTCAAAATACGGCTCAAATCGTTACTGGCTTTAATATCATTGAATTTGGGGATCACAGCTTAAATCCTACCTGCCCGTGCTCCCCTTTGCAGCCTTTTCTCAAATTTTCAGGAATATCCTTAATCATTGAGTGTGATTTTTTGTGCCAGTAATACCTTCAGTTCCGGAATACATGAGCCGCAATTGCTTCCACAACGTAATGCCTGTCCCAGTGCCTGAACCGTATCACAACCGTTAGCGATAGCCTGGGTAATGGCTTTTTCTCCTACGTTAAAACAACTGCAAATAGTCACTCCCTTATCAGCCGGAATTCCTCCGGGTTTCCCGCCCAACAGCGCATGACGAGCCTGAGCATTTTCCGGCTTTTGCATGAATGCGCAGAGGATCGCCGCATCATCAATCTGCGGCGGCGTTGCTGCTGACCAGAACCCGAGCATCAGGTTGCCATCATGCCAGGCCAGCAGATTCAGCCCCCGTTCCCATTGCGCCAGTTGAAGTTGCCAGCCCTGCGCCACACAATATTGTTGTAGCCAGACGAAAATATCGCTGTCACCCGCAAGGGTATAGCGCAACGCATTGTCAGCACTTTTACGCCACCAGTGGACGAATCCCGGCAACGTCAGCGTAGAGCGGCAAAACAGCTCTCCCTGCCACCGGGGCTGCCACGCCATAATGCGCACCGCAGTCTGTTTGCTTTCCGGCTGTCCAGAGTCAGGATCGCAAACCGGGGAAACCAATGCATTTACTCGCCCCTGACGGGCAAAACGGTTATTCCAATGCATTGAGGTGAAGACACACCCCGACCTCTGTCCAGGGTGGATGGTTACTCTACCGACCATCACGCCGCGCGGGGAATTCACCCGGCATAGCGCACCTTCATTAAGTTTGAAGCGACCAGCATCTTCAGGTGCAATTTCTACAAGCGGCTCATTGATATGCTGCATCAGGCGTGAAATTGTCCCCGTGCGCGTCATGGTGTGCCACTGATCGCGAATGCGACCACTATTTAACACCAATGGATAGAGAGCATCGCAGGTGGTTTTCATCCCCTGCGGCGCAACAGCGACCAGGCGTAAACGTTGGTTACCACGCCACCCCTGCCAAAGATTAAGCGTTGATGAGCCTGTGCTCACCGGCCAGCGAACCGGCGTCATCTCATCCCACTGTTGGTGCGTCAGCTCAGCTAACGCGCCAATATCAAATGCACGTTCACCTCTGTTTTCATAACCAGAAAGCGCCGCATGTTCACAAAATACCTCCCAGGCGCTTTGCCAGCCAAACGCATGGGCAAATCCCAACTGTTTCGCCATTTGCGCGACAATCCACCAGTCTGGCCGTGTCTCACCCGGCGCAGGTAAAAATGCACGCTGGCGCGAGATCCGACGTTCTGAGTTGGTCACCGTACCGTTTTTCTCCCCCCAGGCCTGCGCCGGAAACCGGATATGCGCATAGCGGCTGGTGTCCGTGTCAGCCACGACTTCGGAGACAATCACCAGTGGACAGGCGGCCAGCGCCTGGCACACTGCATGGCTGTCCGGTAGTGACACCGCCGGGTTAGTCCCCATGATCCATACCGCTTTGACATCGCCTTTACCGATCGCCTCAAACAGATCTACCGCCATCAACCCTGGCGTCTGCGCCAGCCTTTCGGTGCCCCAGAAACGGGCCAGGCGGGCAAGATCCTGAGGTTCAAAATTCATATGCGCCGCCAGTTGGGTCGCCAGCCCGCCAACCTCCCGTCCGCCCATCGCATTGGGTTGTCCGGTCAGCGAAAATGGGCCGCACCCCTCCCGTCCAAATTTACCGCTGGCCAGATGTACATTGATAATCGCATTGCATTTGTCGCTACCGCTGGCGGACTGGTTAATGCCCATGGTGTAAAGCGTGATGGCTGTTGACGCGCGCGTAAACCAGTCATAGAAGGTGACAACATCAGCAACATCCAGCCCGCAAAATTGCGCGACACGCTCCAGATTCCAGTCGCGGGCGATAGCAAACGTTTCTGCAGCGTCATCAAATTCACCCCGCGCATCACCCTCAGCCACAATCCGGTTCAGTAAGCCAACAAACAGTCCGGCATCGCTACCGGGCAGCAGGGAAAGATGCAGATCGGCGATATCACAGGTGGCGGTGCGACGAGGATCGATAACCACAACCTTCATCGACGGATTGGCACTACGCGCCTGTACCAGACGCTGATACAGCACCGGATGCGTCCATGCCGCATTCGATCCCACCAACACCACCAAATCGCTGCATTCGATATCCTCATAGCTGCAGGGCACCACATCCGCCCCCAACGCCCGCTTGTACCCGGTCACCGCAGACGACATACAAAGCCGCGAATTGGTATCAATGTTGGCCGCGCCAATGAAACCTTTCATCAGCTTATTCGCCGCATAGTAATCCTCCGTCAGCAGTTGCCCGGAGGCATAAAAGGCCACGGCATGCGGACCATGCTGAGCAATGATAGCGCGCAGGCGTTCACCGGCGGTATCCAGCGCCTGCGACCAGCTTGCCGTTGCGCCATCCACCATTGGCTGCAACAACCTGCCGCTGAGTCCTGTGGTTTCAGCCAGCGCCGCGCCTTTGACGCACAAGCGGCCAAAGTTTGCCGGATGTTCGGGGTCGCCTCTGACGGTGACACCATTGTTGTCCACCTGCGCAATTACGCCGCAGCCAACGCCACAGTACGGGCACGTTGTACGAGTCTCACTCATGATGCCTCCGCCCGCAGGATCAGCGCCTGAGTTCCCACCCACACTTTTCCAGCCTCCACTTTCACCGGCCAGGCGCGTACCGCCTGTTCTCCGCTGTCATACTGGCGGCCATCGCGCAGACGAATACGTTGTTTATACAGCGGCGAGATAACAATCGGCTCACCCTGCACGTCCCCCAGAATACCGCGTGATAACACCTGAGCAGAACTACCGGGTTCAAGGTTATCAAGGGCATAAATCGTCTGCCCAAAGCGAAATAACGCGATTTGTACGTCTCCCAGGCGTGCACCAATACCCGCCTGCTCAGGGATCGCATCAAGGGCGCATATCTCCTGCCAGGGTTTTGTCGGTAATAACTCCCGACCTCTGGATGCAGATGCCGCCAACTGCGGCTGCCCGCGCAAAGGCGCGCGTGCAATCGTCTCATCCGGCTCATCACTATTGATGTAAGAACGAAACAGCGCCAGGCGCTGCGGGCTGCTGAGCGTGGTTTGCCATTCACACTGATAACTTTCCACAACCCGCGCCATCTCTTGTTCCAGTTCGCTGGCAATACCTAAACTGTCGTCAAGGATCACCTCACGTAAATATTCAATACCGCCTTCCAGGTTATCCATCCAGGTGCTGGTACGTTGCAGACGATCGGCGGTGCGAATGTAGAACATCAGGAAACGGTCGATGGTACTCATCAGCGCGACATCATCCAAATCACTGGCAAACAGACAGGCATGGCGCGGTTTCATTCCTCCGTTGCCGCACAGATAGAGATTCCAGCCTTTATCCGTCGCAATGACGCCGACATCTTTGCCCTGCGCCTCGGCGCATTCCCGGGTACAACCGGAAACCGCCATTTTAATTTTGTGTGGCGCGCGCAGCCCTTTGTAGCGATTTTCAAGTATCACCGCCATTGCCGTTGAGTCCTGTACGCCGTAGCGACACCAGGTTGAGCCCACGCAGGACTTCACCGTACGCAACGACTTCCCGTACGCATGCCCTGTTTCAAACCCCGCCGCCACCAGCTCGCGCCAGATATCTGGTAACTGCTCCAGACGCGCACCAAAAAGATCCACCCGCTGCCCGCCGGTAATTTTGCTGTACAGCTGGAAACGTTTCGCAATCTGGCCTATAGCGATCAGGCCGTCTGGTGTGACCTCTCCCGCAGGCATACGTGGAACCACGGAATAGGAACCGTCTTTTTGAATATTGGCAAAATAGCGATCGTTAGTGTCCTGCAACGGTAAGTGCGCAGGTTTAAGCAGATACTCATTCCAGCAGGACGCCAGCACTGACCCCACCAGAGGTTTGCAGATTTCGCAGCCGTGACCATGACCGTAACGGCTAATCAACTGTTCGAAAGTATGAATATGGTTCACCCGTACCAGGTGATAAATCTCCTGGCGCGACCAGGGAAAGTGTTCACAGATATCCTTTTTAACCTCAACGCCCTGGGCCGCAAGTTGGTGCTCCATCACTTGTTTAACCAGCGCGCTGCATCCGCCACATCCAGTCGCAGCCTTCGTGCACTGCTTGATGGCGCCCATGTCCGTCGCGCCAGCGCTCACCGCCTGACATATATCGGCCTTACTGACGTTATGACAAGAGCAGATTTGCGCAGTATCGGGCAATGCCGCAACCCCAAGCGCTTTCGACGCACCGCCCGCCAGCGAGGGCAGGATCAGCGATTCCGGCTGACCGGGAAGCGGCATCCCATTGAGCATCATTTGCAGTAGCGTGGCGTAATCGCCAGCATCGCCAACCAACACTCCACCCAACAGCGTTTTGCCCTCCGCGCTGACGACGATTTTTTTGTAGATCTGCTCGGGACCATGCGTCCATTGGTAACTTTTCGCGCCCGGCGTACGGGCATGCGCATCGCCAAAAGAAGCGACATCGACGCCCAGCAGCTTGAGTTTGGTACTCATATCCGTGCCGCTAAAGCTGACATCGTCTCCGGCCAGCTGTGCGGCGACCACCCGCGCCATTTGATACCCCGGCGCGACAAGGCCAAAGACTCGCCCTTCCCACAGCGCACATTCGCCGATTGCAAAAATGGCGTCATCTGACGTGCGACAGTGGTTATCGATACAAATCCCACCGCGTTCGCCAATATTTAATCCGCTACGACGCGCCAGCGCATCCTGCGGACGAATCCCCGCAGAAAAGACCACCATTTCAGTTTCCAGCTTTTCGCCATCGGCAAAGTGCAGTACCAGCCCGTCAGAAGTGCTTTCAATTTCCGTGGTCGATTTCGCGGTGTGGACGCCAACGCCCAGCGCTTCTATCTTTTCTCGCAGCATCGCGGCACCGGCGTTATCCAGTTGTACCGCCATCAGATTAGCCGCAAATTCAACGACATGCGTTTCCAGCCCAAGCTGACGCAGCGCGTTCGCCGCCTCCAGACCAAGCAGGCCTCCGCCGATAACCACCCCGCGGCGCGCACTTTTCGCTTTCGCTGCAATGGCATCCAGATCGTCCAACGTACGATAAACAAAGCAGGATGGAGAATCCCCACCTTTCACGGGAGGGACAAACGGATACGATCCGGTGGCAAGCACCAGCGCATCCCAGTGGGTTTCATGTCCGTCGGTGTTACGGATGACGCGCGTTTCACGATCGATCCCGGTCACGCATTGCCCCAAACGTAGCTCGATGCCATTGCGGGCAAAGAAATCATCTGCGACAAGCGAAAGTGATTGCGCGCTGCGCCCGGCGAAATACTCAGACAGATGCACCCGGTCATAGGCGGCATAACGTTCCTCGCCAAACACCACGATGTGATAATGCAAATGCAGATTACGGCTTACGCATTGCTCGAGAAAATGGTGGCCAACCATACCGTGTCCCACAACAGCCAGCGTCGGTTTTGTCATCGTCATCTGTCCTGCAGCCGATGGCTGCGTATCAAAGCGGTCGAAGAGCCAGTCTGATTGTGCTGTCGCCCCCTGGGCCAGCAAATCGGTTAACGGCGCGGCGCTGCGGCAATCGCCCATCAGCAGCACGCCATGGAGTTTTCCGTCACGCGTCAGCAAGCGGCGGTAGTGCCCGCTAAGCGGATCGTATGTACTCAGGATGGCATCCGTCGCCGTCGCGTCTGTTACACCTGCACTAAACAGATCAATGCCCGTCACCTTGAGACGCGTTCCGCTCGACTGCCAGCCAAATCCGGCACCGGTAAAACCCGCCAGTCGCGCAGCCAACACCTCTGCCTGCTTCAGACACGGCGCGACCAGCCCCCACGTCTGGCCGTTAATCTCGCAGCATTCCCCGACAGCGCTAATGTTGGGCGTTGAGGTGCGAAGTTGATCATCCACCACGATCCCCTGCTGACAAACTACGCCGCACGCCTGCGCCAGGCGGATATTGGGTTTTACCCCCGTGGCAATCACCACGCCATTCGCCGCAATCCGCTGGCCATCCAGCAACGTGACGCTGTCGGCTTCGATACTGGTGATGCCTGAACCAAGTTCACAGCGAATGCCACGACTCGTCAGTTGAGCCTGCAACAGGTCGCTGGCCAGTTGATCAAGCTGTTGTTCCATCAGCCTACCCGTGCGATGAATTAACGTGACGTTGTCACCATTAAGGTGTAATGCTGCCGCCGCCTCTATGCCAAGAACGCCACCGCCCAGCACCACCTTTGGACCAGACCGCTGGAGAATCGCCTCAACATCCTGCATCGAGCGAAAAGCATGAACATGTGGCTGTTTACCGCCGGGAATGGGCGGAATAAACGGATACGACCCGGTGGCAAATACCAGCTCATCCCAGAACATAAGCCGTTTTGTCGTGGTCAGGCTGTGGCTGGCGGCATCAACAGTCAGCACGGTTTCACCGTTTAGCACCGTCACGCCGTGGTCGAGATACCACTGCGCCGGGTGAAGTAAGGTTTGCGCAAAGGCCTTTTCTCCCCCCAGTACCGGTGAAAGTTGGATCCGGTTGTAAGCAAGCTGCGGCTCTTCACCGATAACTGTGATGGCAATGTTGCAATCCCTGTACGTAATAAGCGCCTCAATCAGGCGAGTTGCCGCCATGCCATGACCTACAATGACCAGTCGCGTCATATCACCCTCCTTACGCCGCCTTCGGCTGTTTCTCATACAGAAAATGGAGAATGCGTTGTCGTAGTTGATGGTATCGGCTGTCATCGGCGAGCTGGACCCGATTGCGTGGGCGCGGCAAATCAACCGTCAGGATCTCGCCTACCGTCGCCGCCGGCCCGTTGGTCATCATCAGAACCCGGTCGGAAAGCAGCGCGGCTTCATCAACGTCGTGAGTGATCAGCACAATGGTGGTGTTCAGCGACTGTTGAATGTGCATCACCGTATCCTGCAGATGCGCCCTGGTGAGCGCATCCAGTGCGCCAAACGGTTCATCCATGAGCAGGACTTTGGGTTTCATCGCCAGCGCCCGGGCAATACCCACGCGCTGCTTCATCCCACCAGAGACTTCACCGGGGTGTTTATGCATCGCGTGGCCCATCTGGACGCGATGCAGGTTGTGCTCGATCCACTCGCGTCGTTCGGCTTTGCTCATGGTGTGGCGGAAAACCTGATCGACGGCCAGGGCTACATTGTCGAAGCAGGTCAGCCACGGCAGCAGCGAATGATTCTGGAAAACGACCGCCCGCTCAGGCCCAGGCCCGGCAATTTCGCGATTATCACAAATCAGGCCTCCTTCCGTAGGCAGCGTAATGCCGGCAATCAGATTCAAAAGCGTCGACTTGCCGCAACCGGAGTGTCCAATCAAACTGACGGTCTCCCCTTCATGGATATCAAAAGAGACATTGTGGAGCGCGAGGAACTCACCGCTGGCGGTCGAGAAACGCTGGCTGACCGCCTGGATCTGAATAATGGGTTTCATGTTGTCTCCTTATTTTTCCTGCCAGCTAAACCGACGTGCCACCAGCATTAGCCCCTGCTCAAGCAGCAGGCCTACAACGCCGATGATGACGATAGCGATGAGAATGTTTTCGACGTTAAGGTTGTTCCACTCATTCCAGATCCAAAAACCAATCCCCAACCCGCCGGTGAGCATTTCGGCTGCCACAATCACCAACCAGGCGATGCCGATAGACAGGCGTATGCCAGTGAGGATCGCCGGCAGCACGGCGGGGAAAAGTATCCGTCGCATCACCGTCCACTCTGAGAGCTGCAGTACGCGAGCAACGTTGAGATAATCGTCAGGAATTCTCCGCACCCCTTCGGCGGTGTTGATCACCATCGGCCATATAGAACAGATAAAGATGGTCCAGCTCGATGCGGGTTCCGCTTTTTGAAACAACAGCAGTCCAATCGGCAGCCAGGCCAGCGGGCTGACCGGGCGCAACAGCGCAATCAGCGGCGAAAACATGTGCGAGAAGAAGGTATAACGCCCAATCAGAAATCCCAGCGGGATCCCCACCAGCGCCGCTAATCCGAAACCGATCGCAACCCGTTGCAACGACGCCAGCACGTTCCAGCCGATCCCCATATCATTCGGCCCGCCGTTATAGAACGGATCGGCAAACAGCGTCAGGGCTGAATCCAGAGTGCTCAGCGGTGTAGGAAATCCTTTGCTGTTGATAGCGGCCAGTTGCCAGCACACCACCAGCAAGGCAATCCCCAGCAGAGCGGGTACGGCTCGCCTGAGCCATGCGTTTAACCATAACGACCACGGCATTTTGCGCTTTCTGACCTTCATCGTTGATAGCGTTATGACTTCACCAACTGCCGATTCAGGGGATTTAAGCTGCGTATTTTGTTTCATCTAAGGCTCCTGTACGGTGGAGGGTAAAACTGTTGGCATAGGCTTCTGGATTGCGGCCATCCCATACGGAACCGTCCATCAGCGTACTGGTACGTAACAATTGCTCAGGCGGTGTTATCCCACCAACCGCAGCTGCCGCATCGCGCCAGATATCGGTCCGGTTGATGCGCGCGGCAATGGCTGCATAATCCGGTTGTTGCTTTAACAATCCCCAACGGCGGAACTGAGTCAGAAACCACATGCCATCGGAATGCCATGGAAAACTCACCTCGCCGTCGCGAAAAAAGCGTATGGCATGCGGATCCTGCCAGCGACGACCTGCCCCGTTGTCGTAATCACCCAGCATTCTTCCCGTCAGATAGCTTTCTTTGGTATTGAGCCAGGCCCGGCGCGCCAGAATTTGTGCTGTTTCGCGTTTGTTGGCGTCACTGGCATCTATCCAGCGCGACGCTTCAAGCAGCGCGCTAACCAGCGCCCGGGCAGTATGTGGATATTTTTCTACCCACTCCCGGCGCGTACCGAGTACTTTTTCCGGATGGTCGGGCCAGATTTCCTGAGACGTCGCCGCGGTAAAACCGATGCGGTCGTTGATCGCCCGCGCATTCCACGGCTCGCCGACGCAGAATCCGCTCATATTGCCAATGCGCATGTTCATCACCATTTGCGGAGGCGGTACCACGACGGTGCGAACATCGGTGAAAGGATTGATGTCAGCGCTGGCCAGCCAGTAATAGAGCCACATGGCATGTGTGCCGGTGGGAAAGGTATGCGCGAAGGTGTAGGTTCCAGGCGCCTGCGAGACGATCAGTTTCTTCAGCGCAGACGCATCGGTAATCCCCTGCTCCAGCAGCGTTGCGGAGAGCGTGATCGCCTGCCCGTTCTGATTGAGCGTCATCAGATTGGCCATTGGCTGCGCTTTACTGGCAATCCCCAGTTCCAGTCCATACAACAGGCCGTACAGAACATGCGCCGCATCCAGCTCTCCAGAGACCAGTTTGTCACGCACTGCGGCCCAGCTTGCCTCTTTGGTCGGCACCAGCGTAATGCCGTATTTTTTATCAAAACCTTTCAACGCGGCGATAACCAGCGGCGCGCAGTCGGTTAACGGAATAAAACCGACCCGAACGGTAGTGATCTCCGGCGTATCAGAGCCTGCCGCCCAGACCGAGGACATCAGTCCTGGAATCAGGGAACTAGCCCCCATCACGGCACTTGCCTGCAAAAACCGCCGCCGCGTTAACGAAACTGTTCTGTCACCCATACATGCTCCCCATAAAAAAAGGCGTCCAACAATGCCAAAGCATTGCAGGACGCCTTTATCCTCAAAACAGTCAGACCGCCGTTGGCCTGCTGCTAAATTGTCTGTATGAGTGAATGCAATTCAGATGCCAGAATTACACTGACGGTTTTAGCGGGTTCAACGCGTAGCAGACGTCATGGTGCACCCAAATATGGCAGCCGCTGCCCGCCCGTTGTGCAGCCGCTATCCCTGCATCAGGGATTTGACGGTAAGCAGTGCCCGGGCGATATCCACCATCCGTTGGTTTTTATCCATCGCCATTTTTCGCAATAGCTGCCACGCCTGTTCTTCGCTGACCTGCTGGTGATTCATCAGGATGCTTTTTGCTTTATCAATCACCTTGCGCTCCTCTAAGGCGTCCTGCAATGAGGCCAACTGGGCGCTCATCTGTTCCAGTTGGCGAGCCTGCTGGCGAACAACCCACAATAATTGTTTATCCCGACGTAACGAAAGGGGTTCCTCAGCACGGTCATCAAGCCAGTTGTCGAGCGGCAAGGCGGAGGTTTCTTCTGCCAGCCGCCGCGCCACGGCGTTCAGCAATTCGGTAATCAGCATCTCTTCAAGATGGCGTAATTGTTCAAGGCGCTGCGTCTGTAGGGTAAACCAGCGTAGCGCGCTTTCACCGTTATCGAGTTGGGGTTGTCGCGTACAGGCCTGGCGTCGCAGTTGTTCGATCTCGCCCGATGCCTCGCACTGCTGACGAAAATGCTGCACCAGCACAGGTGAAGCCAGGGAGATAAAGGTGTCGAAGCACGGCTGCTGCCCGTCGATTCTGTCCACCAGCTCCTGGCGCATCGGAGGATTAAACTCGCCCTGGGTAAAGCCAATGGCCCCTAATGCCCGCTCTTGCCCCACCAGTTCTTTACCCTGCATAAAACTGTACAGCGCCACCAGTCCACCTGCGACATGGGGATAATCGATGCTGTCGTTAAGCTGCGGTACAATACCCAGCAGATGGCGTAACATCCGGCTATATTGCTCCATCGCCTGCTGCGCATCGACAATCTGTCCGCTGACAGACTCACGCAGCGTCGTTAGCTGATCGAGACACCAGACGGTGCCAGCAATGCGGTGACACAACGCACTGCCCGCCACCGGCATAATGTGCTGGAAAAGGATATGCAGTTGCCGACACTCCTCATCCACCAGCGCCCGACTGGCACGGACCTCCCGATCATAAAGCGTACCTTGAGAACACAACCAGATATTGGATGCACCGCGTTCGCACTGTAGCATATGCACCAGATGGCTGATGCGTATCACCAGCTTACCGGACTGCGCCAGTTGGCGAAGCTGGGTGTTCTCAAGCTGGCGGGCATGGCGAAACCATTGCGTCGCGCCGGAATTTTGTGCATTTGTCATCATCTCTGCCCTCACCGATAACGGGTTATCCCTGAGGACAAGCAATATCCATGCCCCCCTGACAACAGGAGTAATAATGCAAAAGATAGTGATCGTCGCGAACGGTGCGGCCTATGGAAGTGAATCCTTATTTAACAGCCTGCGACTGGCTATCGCCCTGCGCGAACAAGAATCGGATCTCGACCTGCGCCTGTTTTTAATGTCGGACGCGGTAACCGCGGGATTACGAGGACAGAAACCAGCGGAAGGATACAATATTCAGCAAATGCTGGAGATTCTGACGGCGCAAAATGTGCCGGTAAAACTGTGCAAAACCTGCACCGATGGCCGAGGTATAACGGAGCTGCCGTTAATCGACGGAGTAGCCGTCGGCACGCTGGTTGAACTGGCTCAATGGACTCTGGCTGCAGATAAAGTGCTGACCTTCTGATACACCGCTTTCAGGCCAGCACACTGAAAGTGTCGATAATTTCCGGATTTAATCGTAGATGGGCGCGGTTTCGTTGAACGTTAGCACGCCCTTTCAACCCTTTTGAGGGATTTTGTCACTTTTGTTTAATCGTTATGCCATTTTTTGATCAAAATCAGCATCCTGTGGCTCACCCTTTGGTGTTATGCCATGAGTGAAATGTGAACAACATCACGCAGCACTTTCGACAGAAAGTACGTTGTTTTCAAGAACGGGGTGAAAAATGGCATTAGTGAAGGCGAGTTTAAAGTTATTTGGTGGCGATACGGTGGTAGTGCGCTGTTCTGAGCGCTGTCATATCCATCTGATGAGCGAGAAAAATCACGTCAAAGACACGCAGTCCGATATTTTAAGCGTGCAGGATCGTGATAACGCATGGTTGACCGTGCCCTATACCGGCATCTGGAATGTGCTGATCGACAGCCACAGCCAGTCGCTCGAGCATTCGATAAGTTATATTGCAGCCTAAGCGTTAAATGCCCGAAGAGCGTCTGGCTTTCGGGCATACAGTTCCAGGCTGGAGTCAGGCAAACCCTGGTCGCATAACGCCTTCTGGCAGGTTCTCTCCCAACAATCGTTTGACCGTGATCACCAAATCGTTAAGACAATCATCCTGCATCCCTAACTTAACCAGCTCTTGTTCCAGCGAGAACAGATACTGGGCGTTAGTGCCTAAAGGTCCACTGGCGGCGGCAATCAGCGGCGCGATCACCTGCGCACGCGTGTCTGACTCAAACAGCGGGTGACGCGGATCCATAATAAAGACCAGCGCGTTCACCGTCCTGCCATCATCCAGCGCCAACTGACACCAGGTCGGCAGATAACAGCCGGTGATCATTTCTCGCTTCCACAGCAGCGAAAGCTCTTGTTCCAGGGATGCGTCCGGCAAGCGGTAGGCCACACCGGTGGTGCGTCCCCCTTCTTTCAGGGCCAGCATACGTCCTGGCTGACACGCCGTTCCTCGCCCCGCCGTCAGGCGCAGACAGAAAGCACGGTGCCAGCCGACTAACGTCCCGGTACAGGACTCTTCAAACTCTAAGGCCGGGTTCCACATCAACGATCCATAACCAAAGATCCACACCGGTCCATCATCTGGTCGGCAAGCGAGCGTGGCGGCCAGTGAGGCTGCACGTTGTTCCGCTGACCAGAGTAGTGATTCTTCAATAGCACCAAATGCCGTCTTACAGTCGGCATTCAATAAAAAATCACGCGTTAACACCTTACACCTCCGCCACTGCAGCTTCCCTGCGACAACTTTTTTGACGCCTTCCGGGCTTTTTTACTGCTCATTTTGAAACCAATAGCTGGACAATAGGCAATTCACCGCTCGCTTGCAAGCCAGCAACGGCGCGGCGTAGCACGATTCGCTAACGCCTGATGCTGGCTAGTTCATAAAGGCATTATAATTGATACTGTTACGTCTTTTTATGCCATTTATCATCATCACCTTTTTGATAATCATTTTTGACCGCGGCCCACGCCACCTTGTGCGCCGTCTCTTCGCGGGTGGCATCATCACGACGGTCAGATTTATCTTTATACTGTTCCCAGGCGCTGTTGAAAGCTTCTTTGTAGATGTCCTGAGCATGGGCTGGCAGAACATGCTGCACGCTGTCAGGCAGATCGCTTTTAGATTTATACGGCATTGTGAACTCCTCTTTTTAGGCTAAACCTTAAGTGTGGTTAACAATGCGGCGATACGCCAACAAAAGACATTTTTAGAAACTTTCTTCATCTAACCCTCTGTTAATTAAACAGTCTATAAACAAGAAATTTGTTTTTGACCGCTTTGAGAGGAAAAATAAGCGATGTAGTAAAATTTCGTAAAATGTCACCTACAAAACCAGGTTTTCTGTTATTTTTTACATTCTTTAATACTTTTTATAATTATAAATACCTGCAGAGATGGAGAAATTAGTTCAATGACACAAGTACATGAGGCGGTAAAAACCCGCCACAAGGAGACCTCTCTCGTCTTCCCGATTTTGGCGCTGGTAGTACTGTTCTTCTGGGGGAGCAGTCAGTCACTACCAGTGGTCATCGGTATCAATGCGCTGGCCCTTATTGGTATATTAAGCAGCGCATTTAGCGTTGTCCGTCATGCGGATGTATTAGCGCATCGACTTGGCGAACCCTACGGGTCGCTGATCCTCAGCCTGTCCGTTGTTATTCTTGAAGTCAGCTTAATCTCCGCATTAATGGCGACTGGCGATGCTGCGCCTACGCTCATGCGCGATACGCTATATTCAATCATAATGATCGTAACCGGCGGTCTGGTCGGTTTTTCTTTACTGTTAGGTGGCCGTAAATTTGCCACTCAGTATATGAACCTGTTTGGTATTAAGCAGTATTTAATCGCCCTGTTCCCGCTGGCCATTATTGTACTGGTGTTCCCAATGGCTTTACCGGGAGCGAATTTCACTACCGCGCAGGCGCTGCTGGTGGCATTAATTTCTGCGGCGATGTACGGCGTGTTTTTGCTGATACAAACTAAAACCCACCAGAGCCTGTTCATTTACGAGCATGAAGACGAGGGTGACGACGATGACCCGCATCACGGTAAACCGTCAGCCCACAGCAATATGTGGCACGCCGCCTGGCTTATCATTCATCTGATCGCTGTAATCGCCGTGACCAAGATGAACGCCAGCCCGCTGGAGACATTGCTGACTGAACTGAATGCTCCTGTGGCATTTACCGGTTTCCTGGTCGCATTGCTGATCCTCTCTCCTGAGGGTCTGGGCGCGCTGAAAGCGGTTCTGAGTAATCAGGTTCAGCGGGCGATGAATTTGTTCTTCGGTTCGGTGTTAGCCACCATTTCACTGACCGTTCCGGTCGTAACGCTGATCGCATGGGCAACCGGGAATGATTTGGTCTTTGCGCTGGGCGCGCCAGAGATGATTGTGATGGTTTCATCGCTGGTACTGTGCCATATCTCTTTCTCTACCGGACGCACCAACGTGCTTAACGGCGCGGCGCATCTGGCGCTGTTTATCGCCTATCTGATGACGATATTTGCCTGAAAAAAAGCCGGATACGACGCAATGCGTCTTATCCGGCCTGGAGTATGTTTCACTTCATTTCTTACGGTTTTGTCGGCCCGATAAGCGTTGGCGCTATCGGGCGGTCAAACCAGACTTAGTTCTCGGTATCCAGCTCGTCGAAGCTTTTCACCAGGTCATCAATCGCTTTAATCTGCGTCAGGAACTGTTCCAGCTTCGCCAGCGGCAGTGCGGATGGGCCATCGCATTTCGCATTGGCTGGATCCGGATGCGCTTCAATAAACAGACCTGCCAGGCCTACCGCCATACCGGCACGCGCCAGTTCGGTAACCTGCGCGCGACGACCACCGCTTGCTGCGCCAAACGGGTCGCGGCACTGCAGCGCATGGGTGACGTCAAAAATCACCGGTGAGTTGCCGGAGACTTTCTTCATCACGCTGAAGCCAAGCATGTCCACAACCAGATTGTCATAACCAAAGTTCGCGCCACGGTCGCACAGAATAACTTTATCGTTACCGCCCTCATGGAATTTATCCACGATATTACCCATCTGGCCCGGGCTTACGAACTGCGGTTTCTTCACGTTGATAACGGCACCGGTTTTCGCCATCGCTTCCACCAGATCGGTTTGACGAGCGAGGAATGCCGGCAGCTGAATCACATCCACCACGTCAGCAACAGGCTGTGCCTGGCTGGCTTCGTGAACGTCGGTGATCACTTTTACGCCAAAAGTCTGCTTCAGTTCCTGGAAGATTTTCATCCCTTCTTCAAGGCCCGGTCCACGGTAAGAGTGGATGGAAGAACGGTTGGCTTTATCAAAGGAGGCTTTGAACACGTAAGGGATACCCAGCTTTTGAGTAACGGTTACGTAGTGCTCACAAATGCGCATCGCCAGATCGCGGGATTCCAGCACGTTCATTCCGCCAAACAGCACGAACGGCAGGTCATTTGCCACGTTGATGTCGCCAATGCTAACCACTTTTTGTTTCATAGGATCGCCTTAAACGGTAGGTAAAGTGTCATTAATCAATGCAATACAATTTGCTTGTGCGAAATAGTATTAATCTGCGCACGAATCATTTCGCTGATCGGGTCTTCCGGACACTGTTCAACGAAATAACTTAAGTCGGTCAGCGCAACATGTTCACACTCGAGCTGCGCGTATATCAATCCGCGATCGCGTATTTCATACGGATCTTCGGGATTAAACTGTAATAGTGCTTCGCTGGCACGCAGCGCCAGCTCCATTTGCCGCTCTTCCATCAGCGATGATTTCAGCGTGTCGAGCAGCTTGCGGATGACTTCTGCATTATCCGCCTCATCCAGGTCTTCGTTAAACAACTCCGCGACCGGGCTGATATTCCCCTTCAGCCATACTTCCAGCGTGTGCTCATTCAACGTTTCGCCATTGAACGGATTGATTAGCCACATTTCGCCATCGAGCGATTCGATACGCAGGATAAGTTGTGTCGGGAAAATCACCGGCACCAGCGGCAGTTCCAGCCGGTTGGCAATCCACAATAAGATCGCCCCCAACGACACGGCGCTGCCCTGACGATTTTTCAGTACCTGATCAAGCCATAATGCATCAGAAAGACGATAGACGCCGTGGGTATCCGTAAACCCCCATTCGCCATAAAAAAGTGCCAGCAGTTTTTCCAGTTGCTCATCCTGAGACAGGAGCTGGCTAATTTCTTCTTGCGCCAGACTGACCAGACGTTCCAGTTCGTCATAGACAGTTTGTGTTGGAAAATCCAGACGGATAGACTCCGACGCCAGGATCATCCCATCACACAATGGCGCTTTATTAAATTCGAAATCAGCTAACGACCTCATGCTTACCCCAGTAACGGTATTTTTGTGGTGGCGAGTTTAATGATGATGTACAGCACCACCAGCGCCAGCGGAAATGCGATTAATCGCGCCTGCTGACTGCGCGCCCGACGATAATCGAGCGCAATAAAACCCAAAACGATGTAAATGATAACCCCAAACAGCTTTTCAGTCAGCCATGTCCCGTGCTCAGTGAATGGCAGGATGTGCGCTTTAACCATTAACGCCACGCCGCTGAGTAATAAAACGGTATCCACAACCGGCGGCACAACGCGCGTCCAGCGCGCGCAGGCAAGACGCGAGTCGGTGTAACGCCACCAAAAACGCAGCGTCAGCAGACCAACAGAAAGCGCAATGCTGATGAGATGGACGTTGAGTAACACACTGAAAGTATTCATGATGGGATGCGTCCAAGCGTAATTCGCTCGTTGCCGCCATAGTCACGGCAGGTTTCAACCGCCTGATAACCCGCCCGAGTAAAGGCGTCGCGGACTGCCTGTCCCTGCTGCCAGCCATGCTCCAGCATCAGATAGCCCCCGGGCGTTAACACATGCTGAGACTGGTCAATGATGTGTACGATATCCGCCAGTCCCTGATCGCCTGCCACCAGTGCCGACAGCGGTTCAAAGCGAACGTCGCCTTGCGCCAGGTGAGGATCCTGCTCGTCGATATACGGCGGATTGCTGACAATCATATCAAACCGCTGTCCCTGCAATGCACTGAACCAGTTGCTTTGCAGCACGCAAACATTGTCGATGCCCAGATGCTGTTTGTTGCGAATGGCCAGCGCCACGGCATCCGGCATACGATCGACCGCCGTCACCGCACAATCCGGACGCTCGCTTGCCAGCGCCAGCGCAATGGCGCCCGTGCCGGTTCCCAAATCGAGAATACGACACGCTGAGGCCGGCAGGCGAGCCAGCGCCTGCTCCACCAGACACTCGGTATCCGGACGAGGGATAAGCGTCGCCGCAGACACAAACAGCGGCAGCGACCAAAACTCGCGCACGCCGGTAAGATGTGCCACCGGCTCACCCCGCTGACGGCGTTCCAGTAATGTGTCGAGTTGCTGACGCTGCGCCTCGGTTAACACCGTTTCGCCGAAAGCCAGAATAAAGGTGCGACCCTTACCGGTAACAGACTCGAGTAAAATCTCGGCGTCACGGCGCGGGCTTTCGCTTGCCTGTAATTGGCTTATCGCTTCACGCAGCCAGTGCTGATAATCCATTAATCCTGCTCGGACAACGCCGCCAGTTGGTCGGCCTGGTATTCCTGGACAATCGGCTCAATGAGCATATCCAGTTTACCTTCCATCGCTTCATCCAGACGGTAGAGCGTCAGGTTAATGCGGTGATCGGTCACGCGACCCTGCGGGAAGTTATAGGTACGGTTACGATCGCTACGGTCGCCGCTACCCAACAGATTGCGTCGTTCAGAGGCTTCCGCCTGTTGACGTCTTGCCACTTCGGCGGCACGAATTCGCGCCCCCAGCACCGACATCGCTTTCGCTTTGTTCTTGTGCTGCGAACGTTCGTCCTGGCATTCCACTACGATACCGGTCGGTAAGTGGGTAATACGGATTGCGGAGTCGGTGGTGTTAACGTGCTGACCGCCTGCTCCTGATGAGCGGAAGGTATCAATACGCAGATCGGCCGGGTTGATGTCCGGCAGTTCGGCATCCGGTAATTCCGGCATAACTGCGACCGTACAGGCAGAGGTGTGAATACGGCCCTGTGATTCCGTCGCAGGTACGCGCTGAACGCGATGGCCGCCGGACTCAAATTTCAGTCGCCCGTAAACGCCTTCACCGCTAATCTTGGCAATGACCTCTTTAAACCCGCCATGTTCGCCTTCGCTGGCGCTCATGATCTCAACCCGCCAGCGACGGGACTCAGCATAACGGCTATACATGCGGAACAGATCGCCGGCAAACAGTGCGGCTTCATCACCACCAGTTCCCGCACGAACTTCGAGGAAGGCGTTACGTTCGTCATCGGGATCTTTAGGTAACAGCAGAACCTGCAGATGTTGCTCCAACTGCTCGCATTTCTCTTTTGCTTCACGCAGTTCATCCTGCGCCATTTCACGCATTTCAGGATCGTCGAGCATCATCTGAGCCGTTTCGATATCTTCCTGAACCTGTTGCCAGTCCGTAAAACAGCGAGATACATCGCTTAATTGCGCATATTCACGCGACAGTGCACGAAAGCGGTCCTGGTCTGCGATAGTACCCGCATCACCGAGCAGCGCCTGAACTTCTTCATGGCGTTCATGCAGGGCTTCCAGTTTGGCAACGATAGAAGGCTTCATAGGCGTAAATGCACCCTGTAAAAAATAAGATTGGTGTGCTGCTACTCCAGCCCGAGGCTGTCGCGCAGAATATTCAGGCGTTCACTATCCCCGTCACGGGCAGCCTGTTGAAGTGATTTGGTTGGTGCATGGATCAGGCGGTTGGTCAGTTTCCAGGCCAGATCCTGCATAATGGCTTGCGCATCACCACCCTGTTGAAGAGCAGCCAACGCTTTGGCGGTCAGTTCATCACGAATTTGTTCTGATTGACTGCGATACTCGCGGATAGTGTCGCTTGCGCCCTGGGCACGTAACCAGGCCATAAACTCGCTGGCTTCCTGCTCCACAATCGTTTCGGCTTCCACGGCCGCCGCTTTGCGCTGGGCCAGGTTATGCGAAATGATGCTTTGCAGGTCGTCTACGCTGTACAGATAGGCGTTAGACAATTTACCCACTTCCGGCTCAACGTCACGCGGTACGGCGATATCCACCAGCAGCATAGGTTGATTACGACGATTTTTAAGCGCGCGTTCTACCATTCCTTTGCCGATAATCGGCAACGGGCTGGCGGTAGAACTGATAATAATATCAGCATCCTGCAAACGCGCGTCGATATCACTCAGTGAAATCACCTCAGCGCCGACTTCATCCGCCAGCACCTGCGCACGCTCACGCGTACGGTTGGCGATGATCATCTTCTTCACTTTGTGCTCACGCAGGTGTCGCGCCACCAATTCGATAGTTTCGCCTGCGCCCACTAACAGCACGGTTACCGTGGAGAGCGATTCAAATATCTGCCGCGCCAGGGTACAGGCGGCAAACGCCACCGACACGGCGCTGGCGCCGATGTCAGTTTCTGTACGTACACGTTTAGCGACAGAGAATGATTTCTGGAACATGCGTTCCAGCGCACTGGCGTTCAGGTGGCCTTTTTGCGAATCCGCAAACGCTTTTTTCACCTGCCCCAGAATTTGTGGTTCACCGAGCACCAGTGAATCCAGACCGCTGGCAACACGCATCAAATGACTAACGGCGTCGTTGTCCTGGTGCCAGTACAAGCTGTTGCGCAGGTCTTCTTCATTGAGGTTGTGGTATTCGCACAGCCAGCGAACCAGCGCTTCTTGCAGGTTATCCTGCTCTTCAACGCTGAGATACAGCTCCGTGCGGTTACACGTCGACAACACCACCCCGCCCTGCACCATTGGCTGCGCGAGCAGGCTGTCCAGCGCCTGATCGAGCGTATCCGGCGAAAACGTTACGCGTTCTCGCAGCGATACAGGTGCCGTTTTATGGTTAATACCAAGCGCTAAAAGGGTCATGTGTGCGGGAATAGTACCAGCGTTGATAAGGTTAGACTGGGTGCATCATACAGGATGCGTGCGGTCAATAAAAGAGACTGACCCCTTTTGGAGTAATGGCTTAGTGCACAAATTTAAGCGATTTAAGATAACTTGAACGTAGACGATGCCTGATGGCGGCGCTAGCATTAAGAATTATAACTGCAACGTATCTCAAGGATTTGTCATCATTATGACCCTGCCCGATTTTCGCCTGATTCGCCTGCTGCCGCTGGCGGCCCTGGTTCTTACCGCTTGTACGATCAACGCGCCGAAAGGTCCCGGCAAAAGCCCCGACTCGCCACAGTGGCGCCAGCACCAGCAGGAAGTACGCGCCCTGAACCAATATCAGACGCGCGGTGCGTTTGCCTATATCTCCGATCAACAGAAAGTGTATGCCCGCTTTTTCTGGCAACAAACCGGACAGGATCGCTATCGTCTCCTGCTGACCAACCCGCTGGGCAGCACTGAACTGGAACTCAATGCGCAGCCGGGCAGCGTCGAACTTGTCGATAACAAAGGCAAGCATTACACCGCCGACGACGCCGAAGAGATGATTGGCAAACTGACCGGCATGCCTATTCCATTGAACAGCCTGCGCCAGTGGATCCTTGGTCTGCCAGGTGACGCCACCGATTACAAGCTCGATAACCAATATCGTCTGAGTGAGGTGAACTACAGCAAAGACGGTAAAAGCTGGAAAGTGGTCTATAGCGCCTACGACAGCAAAACCCAGCCCGCGATGCCGGCAAACATGGAACTGTCCGACGGCTCCCAGCGTATTAAGCTGAAGATGGATAACTGGATTGTGAAATGATGACCCATTGGCCCTCTCCGGCAAAACTGAATCTGTTTTTATACATCACCGGGCAGCGTGCGGACGGTTACCACACGCTGCAGACGTTATTTCAGTTTCTTGATTATGGCGACACGATAGATATTGCGCCGCGCGGCGACGGCGAAATTCGCCTGTTAACCCCGGTGGAAGGCGTTGCGCATGAAGACAACCTGATCGTCCGTGCGGCACGTTTGCTGATGAAGGTGGCATCTGAAAGCAATCGTCTTCCTCAAGGGAGCGGCGCCGACATCAGTATCGAAAAACGCCTGCCGATGGGCGGCGGTCTTGGCGGAGGCTCGTCTAATGCGGCGACCGTTCTGGTGGCGCTGAATCATCTCTGGCAATGCGGACTCTCGGTTGATGAACTGGCGGCACTCGGCTTAACGCTGGGGGCAGACGTTCCCGTGTTCGTGCGTGGCCATGCGGCCTTTGCCGAAGGCGTAGGAGAAATTCTGACACCGGTCGAGCCAGAGGAAAAATGGTATCTGGTTGCACACCCGGGAGTCAGTATTCCGACACCGGTGATTTTTAAAGATCCCGACCTCCCGCGTAACACGCCAAAAAGGTCAATAAAAACGTTACTAAAATGTGAATTCGGCAATGATTGCGAGGTTATCGCAAGAAAACGTTTTCGCGAGGTTGATGCGGCGCTTTCCTGGCTGTTAGAATACGCGCCGTCGCGCCTGACTGGTACAGGGGCTTGTGTCTTTGCTGAATTTGACACTGAGTCTCGTGCTCGCCAGGTGCTTGAGCAAGCCCCGGAATGGCTCAAAGGCTTTGTGGCGAAAGGTGTCAACCTCTCCCCATTGCATAGAGCGTTACTCTAAATCATTCGGGTTTCAGGAAGATGGCGAGATGACAAATCGCCAGGAGCATACAAAAGTATGTGACTGGTGCGAGAAATTGATGCCAACGCACATGAAACACGAAGGATCACGAGTAAGCCGGGCAAGCTGAGTTGCGGTGACAACGTCACCCTGTTCCAGACGTTGCATCGCGCTCTTTAATACACCGCATGGAGAGGATACTGCCTGGCCCGCACAGTTTTCGGCAGATTCTTTCCACCAATGGACGCATGCCTGAGGTTCTTCTCGTGCCTGATATGAAGCTTTTTGCTGGTAACGCCACCCCGGAACTAGCACAACGTATTGCCAACCGCCTGTACACTTCACTCGGCGACGCCGCTGTAGGTCGCTTTAGCGACGGCGAAGTCAGCGTACAAATTAATGAAAATGTACGCGGTGGTGATATTTTCATCATCCAGTCCACTTGTGCCCCTACTAACGACAACCTGATGGAATTGGTCGTTATGGTTGATGCGCTGCGCCGTGCTTCCGCAGGCCGTATCACCGCCGTTATTCCTTACTTCGGCTATGCACGTCAGGATCGTCGCGTACGTTCCGCTCGTGTACCGATTACCGCTAAAGTCGTCGCTGATTTCCTGTCCAGCGTTGGCGTTGACCGCGTCCTCACCGTTGACCTGCATGCTGAACAGATCCAGGGCTTCTTCGACGTACCGGTTGATAACGTATTCGGTAGCCCGATCCTGTTAGAAGACATGCTGCAGCTGAACCTGGATAACCCGATTGTGGTTTCTCCGGATATCGGTGGCGTCGTGCGTGCCCGCGCTATCGCTAAACTGCTGAACGATACCGACATGGCTATCATCGACAAACGTCGCCCGCGTGCAAACGTTTCTCAGGTGATGCACATTATTGGTGACGTAGCAGGTCGTGACTGCGTGCTGGTTGATGACATGATCGATACCGGCGGTACGCTGTGTAAAGCAGCAGAAGCACTGAAAGAACGTGGTGCAAAACGCGTATTTGCTTACGCAACCCACCCGATCTTCTCAGGTAATGCGGCAAACAACCTGCGCAACTCAGTGATTGACGAAGTCGTTGTCTGTGACACTATTCCACTGACTGACGAAATCAAAGCACTGCCAAACGTGCGTACATTGACCCTGTCGGGTATGCTGGCCGAAGCGATTCGTCGTATCAGCAACGAAGAATCCATCTCTGCCATGTTCGAGCATTAATCGAGCCCGGCTCAAAAACCCGCTGCGGCGGGTTTTTTTATCCTTTTTATTTATTTGTATGATTTATGCCAACTTCAACTATCGTTTTTTAGATAGATGATGCGCTCATGGATGAAACATTATTGTGAACAGATTATTTTCCTCACATGTGATGCCTTTCCGCGCCCTCATCGACGCTTGTTGGAAAGAAAAATATACCGCTTCTCGCTTTACCCGCGACCTGATCGCCGGGATTACCGTTGGGATCATTGCCATTCCGCTGGCGATGGCCCTGGCAATAGGCAGTGGCGTTGCGCCGCAGTACGGCCTGTATACCTCAGCCGTCGCTGGGATTGTCATCGCCCTTACCGGGGGATCGCGCTTTAGCGTATCAGGTCCAACCGCCGCCTTCGTGGTGATTCTGTATCCGGTGTCGCAACAGTTTGGGCTGGCAGGCCTGCTGGTTGCCACGCTGATGTCCGGGATATTCCTGATCCTTTTCGGCCTCGCCCGCTTTGGTCGCCTGATCGAATATATCCCGGTGTCCGTTACGTTAGGTTTTACCTCGGGTATTGGTATCACCATCGGTACCATGCAGATTAAGGATTTTCTTGGCCTGCAGATGGCTCATGTCCCGGAGCACTACCTGCAGAAGGTCGGCGCGCTGTTTATGGCCCTGCCGACCATCAACGTTGGCGATGCCGCTATTGGCGTAGTGACGCTGGGGATCCTGATTTTCTGGCCGCGTCTAGGGATTCGACTGCCGGGTCACCTTCCTGCACTGCTGGCAGGCTGTGCGGTAATGGGGATCGTGAACCTCACCGGCGGGCATGTTGCCACCATCGGCTCTCAGTTCCACTACATTCTGGCTGATGGCTCACAGGGC
This sequence comes from Citrobacter sp. Ce006, assembly GCF_030336535.1. NCBI lineage: Bacteria > Pseudomonadati > Pseudomonadota > Gammaproteobacteria > Enterobacterales > Enterobacteriaceae > Citrobacter > Citrobacter sp. Ce006. The sequence continues at coordinate 203,447 of NZ_JAOWDO010000074.1, read as the reverse complement.
AATGGTATCCCACAGCTGCTACCGCAGTTGGTATTACCGTGGAATATGCCGGAGTCAAACTTTACCCTGAGCTGGAGTTCGTTACAGGCGCTGTTACCGGCGGCCTTCTCGATGGCGATGCTCGGGGCGATCGAATCTCTGCTGTGCGCCGTCGTACTCGATGGGATGACCGGCACCAAACATAAAGCTAACAGCGAGCTGATTGGTCAGGGACTGGGTAACATCGTCGCGCCGTTCTTCGGTGGTATCACCGCCACAGCGGCAATTGCCCGTTCTGCGGCAAACGTCCGCGCCGGGGCGACCTCACCAATCTCTGCGGTTATCCACGCGATTCTGGTGATCCTTGCCCTGCTGGTGCTTGCGCCGCTACTTTCCTGGTTGCCGCTTTCCGCCATGGCCGCTCTGCTGCTGATGGTGGCATGGAACATGAGTGAAGCGCATAAAGTGGTGGATCTGCTGCGTCATGCGCCGAAAGACGACATCATCGTCATGCTGATGTGTATGTCGCTGACGGTGCTGTTCGACATGGTTATCGCTATCAGCGTCGGTATCGTTCTCGCCTCTCTGCTGTTTATGCGTCGTATTGCACGCATGACGCGTCTGGCGCCGGTCAACGTTGACGTACCGGACGATGTGCTGGTATTGCGCGTCATTGGCCCACTATTCTTTGCCGCTGCGGAAGGATTATTTACCGACCTCGAGTCACGTATTGCAGGTAAACGCATCGTGGTCCTGAAGTGGGACGCGGTCCCGGTACTGGATGCCGGTGGTCTGGATGCTTTCCAGCGTTTTGTCAAACGGCTGCCGGAAGGTTGTGAATTACGCATCAGTAATCTGGAATTCCAGCCGCTACGTACCATGGCGCGCGCAGGCATTCAGCCGATTGCCGGGCGCCTGACTTTCTTCCCGAATAAAGACGCCGCGCTGGCAGACATCATCTAACCGTAGCCCGGCCAGGCGAAGCGCCGCCGGGGCGACAAATGACAGAAAAAAAAATGGCTCCCACATGTGGGAGCCATTTTTATAACAAGCTTATTGCTTAGGCTTTCAGCAGTTGCTCAGCCGTTGCCTTCACGCTTGCCAGCAGAACTTTAACGTCCTCCAGACACACGGTAGGATTCAGCAGCGTCAGCTTCAGGCAGGTGACGCCATCTGCTTCGGTCACGCCGACGTTGGCGCTACCGGAAGCCAGCAGAACGTCACCAATACGCTGGTTCAGCAGCGCAACGAAGGCCATGTCGTCACTTTGCGGGCGGAAGCGGAACAGTACGCTTGCCAGCTGCGGCTCCATCACCAGTTCCAGATGCGGCTGGGTTTTCACAAACTCAGCCACATCACGCGCCAGTGTTACGCCGTTATCAATGATTTCGGCATACTGCTTTTTGCCCAGCGCTTCGAGGCCCATCCACAGCTTCAGCGCGTCGAAACGACGCGTGGTCTGCAGCGACTTCGACACCAGGTTTGGCACGCCAGCCTCTTCATCGAAATCAGAGTTCAGGTATGCCGCCTGATAGCGCATCAGCTCATAGTGACGCGCGTCTTTTAACAGGAACGCGCCGCAGCTGATGGTCTGGAAGAACTGCTTGTGGAAGTCCAGGGTGACGGAATCCGCCAGCTCCAGGCCATTCAGGAAGTGACGATACTTCTCAGAAAGCAGTAGCGCCCCGCCCCATGCCGCATCCACGTGCATCCAGATCTGGTTTTCTGCCGCCAGCGCCGCGATATCCGCTAACGGATCAATTGCGCCCGCATCGGTCGTTCCGGCCGTGGCAACAATCGCCATCACCTGCTCGCCGTTGGCTTTCGCGTGGGCCAGCTTGTCTTTCAGGTCTGCCAGATCCATACGTGAGAAGGCATCGGTCTTCACCTGGGTGACGGAACGGTAGCCCAGCCCCATCAGCGCCATGTTCTTCTGTACGGAAAAATGCGCACTTTCAGAGCAGAACACTTTGATTTTGCTCAGATCGCCGGTCAGACCATTCTGCTGAATGGAGTGCCCCTGGCGTGCGAAGAAGGCATCACGCGCCAGCATCAGACCCATCAGGTTGCTCTGGGTGCCGCCGCTGGTGAATACGCCCGCGTCGCCTGCGCCGTAGCCTACCTGCTCACGCAGCCATTCGATCAGTTTGATCTCAATGATGGTGGCCGACGGGCTCTGGTCCCAGGAGTCCATGCTCTGGTTGGTGGCGTTGATCAGCACTTCCGCCGCCTGGCTAATCACCAGGCTTGGGCAGTGCAGGTGCGCGACGCACTGCGCATGGTGAACCAACAGGCTATCTTTCAGAAAGTATTCAACCGCACGCTCAATAGCGGCCTGGTTGCCCAGGCCCTGAGACGTAAAGTTCAGGTTGATACGTTCCCGCAGCTGTTCAACGGTTTTGCCCTGATACATCTCAGGCTGCTTCAACCATTCAACGACGGCTTGCGTACTCTGCTCGATAGCGTCCTGATAGGCAGCGATACTTTGCGCCGAGCCGGACAGAATCGGGTTTACGTCTGACATTCGATCCAACTCCGTTTAAACCGGCTTCACGCCAGCGCCCAGCAGGGCGTTTTCGAATTTATCGAGGAAAATTTCCAGCTCAGCGTTGGTGATCAGCAGAGACGGCAGCAGACGCAGGACGCAGCCATTGCGACCACCGCGCTCCAGAATCAGGCCGTTTTCGAAGCATTTTTTCTGCAGCAGCGCGGCCAGTTCGCCATCGGCCGGGTAGCAGCCCATGTGATCCTGCGCTTCGCCCGGCTTCACGATTTCCAGACCGATCATCAGACCGAGGCCACGCACCTGGCCGATAACCGGGTAGCGTTTCTGCAGGTCAGCCAGTTTGCCTTTCAGCCACTCGCCCTGGGCGGCAACTTTATCGGCAATCTTATCGTCTTTGAGGATCTTCAGCGTTGTCAGACCGGTCGCCATCGCCAGCTGGTTACCGCGGAAGGTGCCAGTGTGGTGGCCCGGAGACCACGCGTCGAACTGCTTCTTAATACCCAGCACCGCCAACGGCAGACCGCCGCCAACCGCTTTGGACATCACGATGATGTCTGGCTCAATACCAGCGTGCTCGAAGGCGAACAGTTTACCGGTACGCGCAAAGCCAGCCTGAACTTCATCGATAATCAGCAGAATGCCGTGTTCCTGCGTCACTTTACGAATGCGCTGCAACCACTCGACCGGCGCCGGGTTTACGCCGCCTTCGCCCTGCACCGCTTCGAGGATCACGGCTGCCGGTTTACGCACGCCGCTTTCAACGTCGTTGATCAGGTTTTCAAAGTAGTAGGTTAATGCTTTCACGCCAGCCTCACCGCCAATACCCAGCGGGCAGCGGTACTGATGCGGATACGGCATAAACTGCACTTCCGCCATCATGTTACTGACCGCTTCTTTCGGCGACAGGTTGCCGGTCACGGACAGCGCACCGTGCGTCATCCCGTGGTAGCCACCAGAGAAGCTAATGATGCTGGAACGGCCGGTGACTTTCTTCGCCAGCTTCAGCGTCGCTTCAACGGCATCAGCACCGGACGGCCCGGTGAACTGCAGGCAATACTCTTTGCCCTGGCCCGGTAATAAAGAAAGTAAATAAGATGAGAATTCATCTTTTAACGGCGTGGTAAGGTCAAGCGTATGTAACGGTAAGCCGCTTGTGATGACACTTTGAATGCTTTGCAGCACTTCAGGATGGTTATGACCAAGCGCCAGAGTTCCGGCGCCTGCCAGACAATCAAGATATTGATTATTTTCTACATCAGTAATCCAGACGCCCTGTGCTTTGGCAATTGCCAATGGCAGTTTACGCGGATAGCTGCGGACATTAGATTCAAACTCAGCCTGTCTTGCTAAAAAGGTATCATTGCTCTGTGGTAATGAATTAGCACTTAAAGTATCAATACGGACTTTATCCGTCATCATATCACTCCTACAACCAGGTGTAGATTAACGCCTGATTGAATAAATGGTTATAAGGATTACCTGTAAAAAAGCGCGGCTAATATATGTTGTTTTAGCACAGGACTCAATCATTTATTTTCCCGTCGCTTAAATAAGCATTTTTACCTTAAAATTCAAAACGTAACACTCATTCAACATTACGAAATCATAAAGTAATATAGCTATTTATTTTACAAAACCGTACCCAGTTGCAACGCCTGTGTTGTAATAAAAACCATGGAATTTTCATGTTTTTATTATTTTTTTACACGTTTTTACCATTAATAATGTAAGCGTTTTCTTGTTACGACATGATTTTTCACTTATTTATCGATAAATCGAATAAAAAAGTCGATCCCTAAATATAAATCACTTAGTATGGCGCGCTTATTTACAGGCTATGTAGATAATTAATGCGCAGCACCCGATAACGCGTACAGGCGACACGCGTTATCGACAACAGGTATTCCCTGGGTTGTCAGCAGAAATGTTCGCGGGCGGACATTTCGTAAGGTGAACGTCGTTCCCTTATGCCGAGAATGAAAATTTTCTAGCCATACTTTTATGGCGCCCTGATATGAGATTGTTATGACTCGCATTTATCCACCATCCGTCGTTGCCAAATTTGGCGGCACCAGCGTCGCTGATTTTGATGCGATGAACCGAAGCGCCAGCATTGTCCTTGCTGATCACGATGTCCGTTTAGTCGTACTGTCTGCTTCCGCAGGCGTCACAAACTTACTGGTCGAGCTTTCTGAAGGTCTGGAAACGCATCAACAATTAGATAAGCTTGAGACCTTACGCGCCATCCAATACAACATTATTTCCCGCCTGAAGCAGCCGTCCGTTATCAGCACGGAAATCGATAATCTTCTCAACAATATTCGTCATCTTGCGCAAACGGCGACGGTTTCACCGTCCGATGCGCTAAGCGATGATTTGGTTAGTCACGGCGAGCTGATGTCCTCTTTGCTGTTTACTGAAGTGTTACGTGAACGGCATGCTGAGGCCGGGTGGTTTGACGCCCGCAGCGTAATGCGTACCAATTCGAACTTCGGCTGCGCGGAACCCGAACTTAGCACCCTGCACCACCAGGTGGAGACACACTTGCGCCCTCGTCTTGAGCAAGCGATTATGGTGACTCAGGGGTTTATTGGCCGTGATGCCGCTGGGCATACCACAACGCTTGGACGCGGCGGTAGTGATTACACGGCAACGCTTCTCGGTGAGGCGCTTCACGCCACACGCGTGGACATCTGGACCGACGTCGCAGGGATCTACACCACCGATCCGCGCATTGCGCCGCGGGCCAAACGCATCGACCACATCTCATTTTCCGAGGCCAGCGATATGGCCGCCTACGGGGCGAAGGTCCTCCACCCGGCTACGCTGCTCCCGGCAATGCGTAAAAGCATTCCGGTCTTTGTAGGCTCCAGTAAGGATACTGCCGCCGGAGGTACGCTGGTACACAATACCACCGATAATCCACCGCGCTACCGTGCGCTTGCCGTGCGCCGTAAACAGACGTTGTTGCGATTACATCGTCTGGAGACACAGCCGTTCTGTTCTTTCCTGGCACAGTCCTTCACCATTTTAGCTCGCCACGCGGTCACGGTGGATTTGGTTACAACCTCAGAGAATAGTATTGCGTTGGCGCTGGACGCCACTCATGCAACCTCAGGTGAAGACCATGTGCTGACCACGGCATTGTTTACCGCATTGTCCTCCCACTGTCGTGTGGAAGTGGAAACCGGACTGGCATTAGTCACTTTGGTGGGGAATCAACTGACCCAGGCTGCGGGGGTTTGCAAAGACGTTTTTGCCTGGCTCGAAGAGCATACGGTGCGAATGATTTGCCACGGTGCGTCAAACGATAACCTGAGCATTCTGTTACCGGCTGAAGCTGCGGATAGCGCGGTTAAGGCGCTACATTATCGATTATTCGAATAACGTTTCTTATATTCGGTAGTGAACAGAAGAGCGTTTAATGCAAGTGTAATGAACAAACAGAGCCCTGGTTTTTCGACCAGGACTTTGTGTTCTTAACGCAGCACTTATTTAGTTATGACGATGATTGGTATCACCGCGACGGCAGCGTTTGTCATAATGGCGCACCCACCAGTAACGGTCACTGATTTGTTCATGCCCACCCACTCTGGCACCTGCCAACCAGAGAACACCACCAACAAAAATACTGAGCACGGCACCATGTGCGAAAAACTGTGGCAGATTAAATTGCGGCAGTTGGTTTAAAATAGAGTAACCGACACCACCTACCATCACCACCAACCCTAAAGCCATGAGCACGTTACCGAGTAACGAAGCGTTTTTGCGTTTCATGTGTCACCTCCGGAACTTTGGGTTGTTACAGGGAATACCCCTAATCCTTATGTGTAAAGTATAGACAACACTGCCGTTCGCAAGTGCGGGAGCGATCACAATTACAAACACTCACGCAACAAAACTTTACAAATAAGCTACTGAACACACTCAATTTCTAATAGTCCATTTGTGCAATTATTCAGCTTTTGGCGAGTAGCACGCAGTTTTTTGTCAACAGCAGCCTCAGACAGTAAACTACACGTCGTTTATGGAAACACTCAGGACAAAACACGTGGCGATTAAATTGATTGTCGGCCTGGCGAACCCCGGCGCAGAGTATGCGGCAACGCGACACAACGCAGGCGCATGGTATGTCGATCTTCTGGCAGAGAGATTACGCGCTCCCCTGCGCGATGAGCCGAAATTCTTCGGCTATACCTCCAGAGTAACGCTCGAAGGGGAAGATGTTCGTTTGCTGGTGCCGACCACATTTATGAATCTGAGCGGCAAGGCTGTCGGCGCAATGGCCAGTTTTTATCGAATTAATCCCGATGAAATTTTGGTCGCACACGACGAGTTAGACCTGCCGCCTGGTGTGGCCAAATTTAAGCTTGGCGGCGGTCATGGCGGACACAATGGCCTGAAAGACATCATCAGTAAGTTGGGCAATAACCCTAACTTTCATCGTTTACGCGTCGGAATTGGGCATCCGGGCGATAAAAACAAAGTTGTCGGATTTGTTTTAGGCAAACCGCCTGTTTCAGAACAGAAGTTAATTGATGAAGCGATTGACGAAGCGGCACGTTGTACCGAGATTTTATTCAAAGATGGCCTAACCAAGGCAACGAGCCGGTTACACACCTTTAAAGCGCAATAAGCAGCGATGTGCGGCATTTTTCTCGCGTGCTGTGTATAATAGGCAAAGTTATTTACTTTTCTACAATCTGTTTTCTATAACAGATTGAATATCAAAAGATTAAGGTGATTTAAACATGGGATTCAAATGCGGTATCGTCGGTTTGCCAAACGTAGGCAAATCTACCCTGTTCAACGCGCTCACAAAAGCGGGTATTGAAGCGGCAAACTTCCCGTTCTGTACTATCGAGCCGAACACGGGTGTTGTCCCGATGCCCGATCCGCGTCTGGATCAGCTGGCCGAAATCGTCAAACCGCAGCGTATCCTGCCAACCACGATGGAATTCGTCGACATTGCCGGTCTGGTAAAAGGCGCATCCAAAGGTGAAGGCCTGGGTAACCAGTTCCTGACCAACATCCGTGAAACCGAAGCTATCGGCCATGTGGTTCGCTGCTTTGAAAACGACAACATCATCCACGTTAATAACAAAGTGGATCCGGCTGACGACATTGAAGTTATCAATACCGAACTGGCACTGTCTGACCTGGATACCTGTGAGCGCGCTATCCATCGCGTACAGAAGAAGGCCAAGGGCGGCGATAAAGACGCTAAAGCGGAACTGGCTGCGCTGGAAAAATGCCTGCCACAGCTGGAAAACGCCGGCATGTTGCGCGCTTTGAAAACGCTGACCGAAGAAGACAAAGCAGCCATCAAATACCTGAGCTTCCTGACGCTGAAGCCAACGATGTATATCGCCAACGTCAACGAAGATGGTTTTGAAAACAACCCATACCTCGATAAAGTGCGCGAAATCGCGGCGGCAGAAGGGTCTGTTGTTGTTGCCGTTTGCGCTGCCGTTGAAGCTGACATCGCAGAACTCGATGATGCTGACCGTGAAGAATTCATGGCTGAAATGGGTCTGGAAGAGCCGGGCCTGAACCGCGTTATCCGCGCTGGTTACGAGCTGCTGAACCTGCAGACCTACTTCACCGCTGGCGTGAAAGAAGTCCGCGCGTGGACCATCCCTGTCGGTGCGACCGCTCCGCAGGCTGCCGGTAAGATCCACACCGACTTCGAGAAAGGCTTTATCCGTGCGCAAACCATCGCGTTTGAAGACTTCATCACCTACAAGGGTGAGCAAGGCGCGAAAGAAGCCGGTAAGATGCGTGCAGAAGGTAAAGACTACATCGTTAAAGATGGCGACGTGATGAACTTCCTGTTCAACGTCTAAATTAAATTTGTTGTCTCATGAGATCTCAATACATCTCATAAGAATCACTAAAAACTATAAAATCCACGCAATTGCGTGGATTTTTCATTTCACAGACTTATTCAGGTAAACATAGCCATCACATGCCCAATTGTTTTATGAATTTAATTCATAGCGGCTATTTAATGTGCGTAATTATCTTTCTGCCCAGTTTCGTTAAGCTGAACAATAAATACTGAATAAGTCGATACCCCTCGGGGTATCGACAGATACGGATTAAATATTTTTATCAAAAAAGACATCTAACTTTTGCATCGCCTGGTCAACGTACTCAGGAACCCAATAAGTCTCGATGTGAGTAGCGCCATCGATCAATAAGAGTTCTTTGTCCTTCGTACCGGTGGCTTTCGCGAACGCATCTTCAGTCATATAGAGCGTATCCGCTTTTGTACCGGCAATCATCAGCAGCGGTTGATTGATGAGATTGATATGGTCCGTGACGTCAAAACTCATCAAATCCAGCAGACTGCTGGTGGTGTATTTAAACGTAGAGTTCGGGTGGGCGTGAGTTTTCCAGTAATACTCGTAGCCCTGGCGATATAAGGCAAAGGGTAATTTAGCAATCTGTTCATCAGTCAGATTGGCATCGCCGGAGTAAAGCACTTCGCCTCCGGCAGCTTCCTGAGCGCGTGCGTCAGAAGCCTGCTGAAGACGCTGCTGGATAGTATCCAGCTGTGAATCCTGCATACCGTTACGTCGCACCAGGCCTGAATTAAACATACTGATGGTCGCTATCGATTTGAACCGCTTGTCAGTTTCGGCGGCTATCAGTGAATACCCGCCGCCTCCGCAAATACCCAGCAGACCAAGGCGGGCGGTATCTACGCCAGGGTACTGGCTGATGTAATCAGCCATACCGTGGATATCCTCAATGCGATTAGCGGGTTTATCCACGCTGCGAGGCATCCCACCGCTAGCACCCTGATAAGCCGCGTCGGCGGTAATCGTGATGTAGCCCTGTTCGGCGAGACGCTGGGCATACAACCCGGCGACCTGCTCTTTTACGCCGCCATTAGGATGTGCCACCACCACGGCAGGATATTTTTTGGCGGGATCGTAGTTAGCAGGGGTATAGACATTCGCAGCAATCTGGATGCCATGCAGATCGTATTTCACGGGGTGAATGTTGACCTTGCCTTTGACGTTCTCAGTGATGGCGCCGTCATAGGCCAGCGTGAATGGATTTTTTTTGTAATCAGCCGCATTGGCTGAGGTCACTCCGGCCATAGCCGTGAGTAGCATTGCACTGATAAGCGTGAATTTCATGGTCTCTCCCGATGAGTGTCGGCCTGGTTATTCAGGCTCGCGGATTAAATTTGCAGGCTCAGATTAGGGTGCGAGCGCTGTCAGCATCCTGACGCGGAAATAACATTTTTGTCAGGTAACCGTCAGCTTTATGTTGGCAATCAGAAGGCAAAATGGTCTCAGTAACAGGGTTGTTCAGGTATTGAAGCACCGATGAAAAGCTAAGAGGAAGTCCCGTTATGCGCCTGTTGTTAGTCGAAGATGAAGAAAAAACGTCAACATACCTTAACCGTGCGTTGAGCGAGTCCGGATTTACGGTAGATGTCTCTGCAGACGGCGCTGAAGGTCTTCATTATGCGCTGGAGTTCGACTACGACGCGATAATACTGGATGTGATGCTGCCGGGGATGGATGGTTACCGGGTACTTGAGGGTGTGCGAGCAGCCAAACAGACGCCGGTGCTGATGCTTTCGGCTCGCGGATCTGTCGATGAACGTGTTAAAGGGCTGCGTCTTGGCGCGGATGATTATCTGCCCAAGCCCTTTTCGCTTATTGAGCTGGTGGCGCGTATTCAGGCCCTGGTGCGTCGTCGTTCTACGGATGGCGCAGACATCACCCAGTTGCAAATTCACGATCTGCAGCTCTACCTGCTGGCTCGTCGGGTATTTCGCGCCGGAACACGGCTGGAACTGACCGCGAAAGAGTTTTCCCTGTTGAGCCTTCTGGCCCGACATCAGGGAGAGATCCTGTCAAAGATGATGATTGCTGAGCAGATATGGGATATGAACTTTGATAGCGATGCCAACGTGGTTGAAGTGGCCATTAAACGCCTGCGAGCCAAAGTGGATGCCCCGTTCGATGTCAAACTGCTGCATACCGTTCGTGGCATGGGTTATGTCCTCGAAGTCCGGTCCGAATAAATGAAGGGGATATGCTTGCCTGAGCGTTCCATCTCCGTTCACCTGGCGCTGATGTTTGCCTTATCCGCGCTGCTGATTGTGTCCGTTATCGGCATCCTGCTCAGAAGCTCTTTGCATGACTCTTTGCAAAAGCAGATGCACAACGAACTGCTGTTCCGGGAATCATTAATGAGTCCGTGGATCACCGCACGAACCTCGGCTGACGGCTGGTCACTGCTTGCCAATAAATTCACCGTGTTAACCAATTCTGAAGGTGAACGCGTTCGCTACTGGATAGTGAGCGATAACCCACGCTTTAGCATGGGGGGAACACCACCGGTGGGTGTTGAGTGGTCTTCTTTACAGGAAGGCTTTAATAAAGTGCCCGGCGCATCGGAAGGTGCCTGCTCGCTGTTTCTGTTAGTGAAAACGATCCCCGCCAACGGTGAAAGGCCTGAGCTGCGCTATATCGTTGCCATCGACTCCACGCCGTATATGGGCACACTGAATGCCTTCACCCGGACGCTGTTAATCATTACCGCGCTGGGCGTCGTGATTGTCGCTTTACTGGGATACATCGTTTCAAGGATCGGTCTTCGTCCCGTTGGGGCGCTCAGTAAACAGGCCCGGCATCTTGCACCGGGAGACCATGGCCAGCGCCTGAATACCGAAGCATTACCTGACGAATTACAGCAGTTAGCATCATCTTTTAATGGCGTGCTGGAACGGCAAGAGGTCGCCTGGCGACAGCTCGACAGCTTTAATGCCGATGTTGCGCATGAACTCCGGACTCCGCTTACGAATCTGATCGGCCAGACGCAACTGGGGCTCTCGCGCCGACGCTCGCATGATGAACTGGAAGAATTATTGGGCTCCAATCTGGAAGAACTGGAACGCATGGCGTCTATCGTTAACGACATGCTGTTCCTGTCCCATGCCCACGCGGGTGAACATGCGTCCCAGTTGACCCAAGTGTCGCTGCGAAAAGAAACCCTGAAAACAGCGGAGTACGTTGAACCTTCTTTTGCTGAAAAACAGCTCTCTCTGGATGTTCAGGGCGACGTGATCGCGCACATCGACCGACGTCTGTTCCATCGCTCATTGGCTAATTTACTGGAAAACAGCGCAAGGCATTCGCCGTCCAATAGCACGGTTACGGTGCGGTTAAGCGAAACCGGTCATCAAGCCTGTGTTGAAGTGTCAAACCTGGGCGATCCGATAGCACCAGAGCACTTACACCGGCTTTTCGAGCGGTTCTATCGCGTTGACACCTCCCGGGCGAGGAGTGATACCCACCATGGACTGGGCCTGTCGATCGTGCGTGCCGTCGCCATTATGCACAAGGGAGATGTCTTTGCCCGTAGTGAAGGTGGCATCAATACATTTGGCCTCACCTTTGCGATACAAGCGAATAAAGCGGCGGGCAATGCTCAATCCGGCACTGAGCCGGGACCCGGGTTAACTGACAGAATTGTCAGGGGGGCGTCAGCCTGACGTCATCACCCTCTCGATAAAATCATCGCAGGCAATCCCCTCTTCATTGATAAGGACGCTTTGCATGATCAGACATTTACGTTACCTCGGGCTGTTACTGCCGATTACATTTTCATCCTGGGCAGCGGAGCAAAATCCCGCTGTCCATATCACCCCCGCAGGAAGTCAGAACGCGGTATATGGGCCCGCCGAGAACTTTACCGGTCGCGCCCGGGTTGATCCTCTCTTCAGACCGGATAACAACATCCCTGTTTCCGGGGCTTATGTCACGTTTGAACCCGGCGCTCGTTCCGCCTGGCATACGCATCCGGCAGGTCAGCGGCTGATTGTAACCTCGGGTGTGGGGCTCACCCAACAAGAAGGCCAGCCGGTGCAGGTTATCCGCGCCGGTGACGTTGTCTCTTGCCCGGCGGGCGTCAAACACTGGCACGGGGCGGCCCCCGGCAGCGCGATGACGCATCTGGCGATAACCGGGATTGTGGATGGCAAAAGCGTTAACTGGAAGGAGTTAGTGACAGATGAACAATACCACGCCCATTAAGGCATTAGCGGCAGCGGTACTGCTGATCTTTGGTTTTGGTCTCGCGGCACATGCTGCGCCCGTCAATAAAGGAGCCTCAGAAATGAACCACGAACAAACGGTTTCAGATACGCTGTCAGCCCGCCAACAGGCCATCCCGCTGATTGCCGCATCGATGGCCAGCAGCCAGATGGATAAGCTGAATGCAGCCTTGAATCAGGGTCTAGACGCAGGACTCACGATAAACAAAACCAAAGAGATTCTCGTCCAGCTTTATGCCTATACGGGCTTCCCCCGTAGCCTGAATGCACTTAGTGAACTGATGAAGGTCGTCGAAGCACGTAAACAACGTGGCATCAAAGATGCTGAGGGCCAAGAACCGGTCGCCACCATCCCTGTCGGGGATGAGCTTCGCCGTGTCGGTACCGCAAACCAGACGAAAATCTCAGGCGCTCCCGTCCAGGGTCCGCTGTTTGATTTTGCCCCAGTGATTAACCAGTTCCTGCAAACGCATCTTTTCGGTGACATTTTCGCCCGCGATAACCTCGACTGGCAAAGCCGCGAGCTGGCAACGGTGGGTGCATTAGCGGCCACGCCAGGCGTTGAAGCCCAGCTGCTATCGCATACCCGAGCAAGCATGCGGGTCGGCCTGACGGCAGCGCAGCTGCGCCAGCTCGCACAGGTTCTGCGTGAACATGGCGAAAATGATGCAGCAACGCGAGCAGAAAAGGCGCTGCAACAGGCGCTCGATGGCAATTAAGGGCAATCAGTGGTGCTAAATAATTACCGCTGACAACTCAGATATGATTGAACGGCAAACATAACAGAGGATGTAATCTTGAAGACAATCTTAAAAACGCTGGCCATCTGCGTAATGGCGGGTGGCCTGGTGGCTCAGTCGGTCTATGCCGAGCCGCTGGTCATTCAGGAACAAGGAAGCTTTTCTGCTGGTGGCACCATCATTACCGCCCCAGGAACATTTGATGCGAAAAAGCCGCTGGATTCAGCTGGCCAAACCTGGCATGGCGATCATGCGTCTGTGTTCTACCAGATCCCGGAGAATCCGCATAAATACCCTATTGTCATGCTGCACGGCGCAGGTCAGTTCTCCCGTACCTGGGAAAGTACCCCGGATGGTCGTGAAGGTTTCCAGAACATATTCCTGCGTCGCGGGTTCTCAACCTATCTTGTCGATCAGCCACGCCGTGGCAGCGCCGGGCGCACGACGGTAGAAGGTACGGTTACGCCTAAACCGGATGAACAAATGTGGTTCAACCAGTTCCGCGTTGGCGTGTGGCCAGAGTATTTTAAGGACGTTCAGTTCTCTCACGACAAAGAAGCACTGAATCAGTATTTCCGTCAGATGACCCCGAACACCGGGCCGTTTGATATCAATGTCATCTCTGATGCGATGTCCGCCGTCGTGGATAAATCCGGCCCCGCTATCCTCTTCACCCACTCTCAGGGCGGTGGACCAGGCTGGTACACGGCGATGAAAAACAACAAGGTCAAAGCCATTGTCGCCTTTGAGCCCGGCAGCAGCTTTGTCTTCCCGGAAAAAGAACTCCCAGCCCCTATGCCAAGCGCGTTCGACACGCTGAAGGGTGAGCCGGTGCCGATGGAGCAGTTTATGGCTCTGACCAAAATCCCGATTCTGATTATTTACGGCGATAACATACCGGATAAACCTGTCGCCATGCCCGCGCAGGACAGCTGGCGCGTACGTCTGGCGATGGCTCGCGAATGGCGTGATGTGGTGAACAAGCATGGCGGGGATGTCACTGTGACGCATCTGCCAGAAGTGGGAATCAAAGGGAATACCCACTTCCCGTTCTCTGATTTAAATAATGTGCAGATTGCTGATTTGGTGAGTAAATTCTTGAAAGAGAAAAATTTGCAGTAGCCGTTTTAGAAAATCACCTAAATCATTTAAAAGAGCGCCCAACACATAGTGGGCGCTCATCGCCTTGTGTAATTTATTCAAGTACCGGCAAAATATAACCTTTACGCGCACTTTGCCATGCAAGAACAGCGAGGCCCAACGCAATGAAGGACAGAATTGCGCCCGCCCAGTTCGGAGAAGCCAGTCCAAAACCCGCAGCAATGGTTACCCCACCGGCCCATGCCCCCAGCGCATTTCCCAGATTAAACATGCCGATATTGACCGAGGCCGCCATTGTCGGGGCTCCCGCATGGCTGGCGCGCTCCATAACCAGTTTCTGAATCGGTGAGACCGTCGCGAAGCCGAAGGCCGCCATCAGGAAGACTGAGATGCCGGCAACCCACTGGCTTTCAACACCCGCCCAGAAGACCAGCAGCACCAATCCCTGAGCCGCGAGGGTAACGAACAGCGTGCCAAACAGAGAGCGGTCAGCGAAGCGTCCACCAATCCAGTTACCGACAGCAAGTCCCAGACCAAACAGCACCATTAACCCTGCCACGCCGCCTGAGGAGAAACCGGCCTCCTGCACCATCATTGGCGCAATATAGGTAATCGAGGTGAAAAAGGCGGCCGGACCGAAAATCGTGATCCCCATGACCAGCAGCACCTGCGGGTCAACAAAGGCTCTCAGTTCGTTGCGTAAAGCAATAGCTTTGCCTTTCGCAATATGCGGAACCAGCACGGCTATGCTTGCCATCGTCAGCACCCCGATACCAGCAATGATCCAGAATACCAGCCGCCAGCTAAAGGTTTGCGCAAGCCACGTACCCACCGGAACGCCAAGCAGATTGGCTAACGTCAGCCCCGAAAACATAAAGGCAATGGCGCTTGCCTGGCGTCCGGGTGCCACCAGCGATGCGGCAATAATCGAGCCGATACCAAAAAAGGCACCGTGATTAAAAGAGGTAATAATACGACCGACAATTGCTATCGCCATCGTCGGCGCGATGGCCGTAATGATATTACCGACCGTAAAAATACCCGCCAGCGTAATCAGCATGGCCTTGCGGGGGATCCTCGCGCCAATAATCGTTAACAGCGGTGCACCAATAAATACGCCCAGCGCGTATGACGTCGCCATCATTCCCGCCTTCGGGATACTGACGCTAAATTCTGCTGCGATTTGTGGCAGGATCCCGGCGATGACAAATTCCGTCAGGCCGATACCAAATGCGCCCACGGCGAGGGCGAAAAGTGCGATAGGCATTGCAACTCCATTATTCGTTTTATGGCTTAATAATATTAGGTAGAATTAAGTATATTCATATTTTCATTCAGATTGAGAAGCCCTATGAGCGCATTTGATAAAGAAAAAGATGGTATTCGGCAGACAAGACATAAACCGGCGGAATTGGATGCCATTGACCGAAAAATATTAAGTGCCCTGGCAGAGGATGCAGGACGCAGCTACACGGAATTGAGTGAGATTGTGAACTTATCAGCCCCGGCGGTTCACGATCGCGTAAAACGACTGAAGCGCGATGGGGTGATCAAGGGTACCGTGGCGGTCCTGGATGGCTGCAAGCTGGGACGGACGCTGTTAACGTTTCTGGTTATCGACACCAGTAGCTATCAGGCGACGCGCGCCCTTTTGCAGTTCACCAGCCGCAAGGAGGTGGAAGAATTGCATACCGTTGCCGGCGACGGCTGCGTCTTTATCAAAGTACGCGCCGCCGATACCGAATCGCTGGAAAATTTCCTGATGGAGATTCAGAGCCTTGAGGGCGTACGTTCCGTACGCAGCTATATTGCGCTTTCCACTTTTCTGGAGCGCGGGCCCTCGCCGGATTAACGCGCACCGGCCTTCTGGCGTGCGGTAAAAAAGGTCAGTACGCCCGCGCAAAGGAGCAGCACGCTACTCATGGCAAACGTGCTCTGCCAACCGAGGTGGTCAAACACGATGCCTCCTGCCGTTGATCCAAGGGCGATGGAGAGCTGAATCACCGCGACCATGAGCCCGCCTCCGGCTTCTGCGTTATCAGGCAACGTACGCGCAATCCATGTCCACCATCCGGTTGGCGCAGCGGTGGCCAGCATGCCCCAGAGCCCTAACAGCAACGAAACCGTCCAGACCAGATGCCCGGTCAGCATCAGGCCGATGGCAATGACGGCCATCAGTCCGGGTATGACCATCAGCGTGGGATAGAATTTTCTGTTGAGGAATGTCGAAACAACCAGCGTGCCGATAAAACCGGCTACGCCGATAATCAGCAAAATCAACGACAAGCCTGAGGAATCAACCCGCGTCACGGTCTCCAGGAACGGGCGCACATAGGTAAATAGCGTAAACTGGCCCATGAAAAACAGGCCGCAGGCCAGCATGCCAACCGCAACCACGCGGCGGCTAAGTATGCGGAATACATCGCCAGGTGACGTGCGGCTTTTATTCGCATCCATACTGGGCAGGCTGATGCACTGCCAGATAAAGGCGACCACCGCGATGGGCACCAGGCACAAGAAAGCGCCTCGCCATCCGACCGTGGCACCCAGATAGCTTCCCAGCGGCGCGGCCACGACCGTCGCCAGCGCATTACCGGCATTGAAAATCGCCAGCGCACGCGTGACCTGTTGCTGCGGCACCAGACGAATCGCCGTTGCCGCAGACATCGACCAGAATCCGCCAATCGCCATACCGATCATCGCGCGACCGATCATATACATCAGATAACTGGAAGCCAGCGCAATAATAAGCCCCGATACGGCCATCAGAACCGTCATTCCCAGCAGCAGGAATTTACGATTCATCTTTCCTGCTAGCGTTGAAAGCGTCAGGCTGGTCAGAACCGCCAGTGCGCCGGAGATGGCAATCCCCTGGCCTGCCAGCCCCTCCGTCACGCCTAAATCGCGGGCAATCGGCGTGAGCAGGCTGACGGGCATAAATTCAGAAGCAATCAGCACAAACACGCACAGGGTCATGGCAAAAATACCGCCCCAGTATGCGCGCTGATGATGAGGTGATGGTGTTTGGTTTAGCGTCGACATAGTGAAATTTCACGAAGATCAGGATAAAAGCCACCCGCCAGAGGCCGGTGGCTTTGCATCAATTCAGGAGAGGGTTTATTTCAGTTTGGTCTGGAAAAATTGTTCGAACTTCGCGAAAGGTATTTTTCCGGCCACGTTATCGTAGAGGTCCACATGATTTGCCCCTGGCACCACTACCAGTTCTTTGTCTTTACTGCCAATCGCCTTGAAAGCATCTTCAGCAAAATAGCGTGAATGCGCTTTCTCACCGGTCACAATAAGCGTTGGGATGGTGATTTCACTGGCGTAGCTCAGCAGCGGCATATTCATAAACGACAGTGGCATCGTTGCCGTCCACGCCCCGGTCGAGTTAACGGAACGCTCGTGGAAGCCGCGCGGCATGCGATAGTAATCGAAGAACTCTTTCAGTATCGGATGCGGATTTGCCGGCAGCGTTTCTGGCAGAACGCGCTCGCCCGCGCTGGCCTTGCCGTTGCTGTCGACGTTAATATCATGAGCACCGTGTGCGAACGTGCCGCTCTGCGCATCCTTCCAGCGCTGTTCATTCAGATATTGCAGAACAGCACGACGGTCGGCGGTGGAATAACGGTCTTTGCCATCCCCCACACCATGGCCCATCGCCCGGCTCATGTCGTACATCACGCTGGTAGCCACCGCTTTAACGCGGGTATCCATCGCGGCATCGTTCAGCGCCATGCCGCCCCAGCCACAAATACCGAGCAGCCCGATACGGTTGCGATCCACCTCTTTTTGCAGCCCTAAGAAATCCACCGCCGCGCTGAAATCTTCAGTGTTGATATCCGGTGAGGCGACGTTTCGCGGATAGCCGCCGCTTTCCCCCGTGTAAGAGGGATCGAATGCCAGGGTAACAAATCCTTGTTCCGCCAGCGTCTGCGCATACAGGCCGCTGGATTGCTCTTTCACCGCGCCAAATGGCCCACTGACCGCAATCGCCGCCAGCTTGCGATCGCCACGGTCTTTAGGCAGGTAAAGATCGCCCACTAAGGTGATGCCATATCGGTTCGGGAACGAGACTTTACGATGTTCGACTTTCTGGCTCTCGGCGAACGTTTTATCCCATTTATCTGTCATGGACACAGGGGCATTAGGATTGGTTGAATCAGCATAACTCATTGTCGTGACTCCACTTAATGATGCGAATAACAGCATGGCCGGCATCGCGGTTTTTAGCGTTAGGGTGAAGGCTTTCATAAAAATCCCCATAAAAAACAACAGAGAGATACAGGTTTCCGACGGACAACGCTGCGGTGCTTTGCTTTGATGGGGTCATTATAGTGAGCAGAATTAGTGCTGATTAGGGGGCGATTACTGCTAAGATTGATACCATATTGTGATAAATCAATACTGAATTTGCTGTCATTCCGGGGGGATTTTTCAATGGCGAAAAGGGAGAACTACAACGAGCTGTACCTGTTTATGCAGGTGGTGCGAGAAGGCAGCTTTACCGCAGCGGCTCAGCGGCTGGGGCTTGCTCAGTCAGGAGTCAGCCGTTCTGTTCGCGAGCTTGAAGAAAGGCTGGGCGTCCAGCTGCTGGTGCGTACCACGCGTAAACTATCGCTGACGCAAGCAGGCGAGCAGCTCTACCAGAAGACGGCATCTGGATTTGATACGTTAGATCGTGGGCTTGCCACGCTGGCGCACTATCGAGAGACGCCCTCCGGTACGGTACGTATCAATGCCAGCCAGCACGCCATTGATAAATGCCTGCTGCCAAAGCTGGCGGTATTTAAACAGCGCTATCCTGATATCAGACTGGAACTGATGAATGAGAGCCGGTTCATCGATATCATCGAAGAGCGATTCGATGCTGGTGTCCGTCTGGGGCCTGAAGTCGGCCAGGGCATGGTCGCGGTGCGCATCACGCCCGATATGGAGATGGCGATTGTGGGGACTCCGGAACATTTTCGTCGCTACGCTTTTCCGCAAACCCCGACAGATTTAAAGACGCATCCCTGTATCGCCTATCAGTTTGCCGACGGCAGCGTATACCAGTGGGAACTCACTCAGGATGATAAAAAAATCACTCATCAACCCGAAGGGCAATGGGCCTTATCCGACAGCTATATGGAAGCAGAGGCCGCCCGACTGGGCCTCGGATTGGCCTATGTTCCTGTTGAACTGGTCGCGCATGATTTAGAAAGCGGTAAGCTTATCAGGGTGTTGCAGCGTTACAGCCTGCGAATGGAAGGATTGTTTCTCTATTATCCCCATCGCAACGTCTCTCCCGCCCTGCGGATGGTCATTGATACATTGAAAATCTGAACGTTAACAACGCCCGACTCTTCACTGTGCAAAATTGTGTCAGGTAGTCCCTCTGCTTTCAATTCCAAGGTCTGCTTTGAGCTGAAGAGCGGACTTATCCGTACAAGGCCTACCATCCAGAAATGGAAGTTCCCCCAAAAGGAAAACACTCGCAAACCTTCTAGACAACCTTTTCCCGAGCATTTAGCCTGAATTAAAATTTTAATATCTGTCAGGCTAGTTCATTATGAAAAATGATATCAGAACCCTCGACCTTAACCTTCTTAAGGCCCTTGATGCATTACTGGATGAGGGAAGCGTGACTCGGGCTGCACAGCGCCTCTCACTGACGCAGCCTGCCGTCAGTGGTATGCTTATTCGCTTGCGTGATTACTTTGACGATCCACTCTTTGTTCGCACCAGCCACGGTATGGTCCCCACAATGCGGGCCAACGAACTTTCTACGCCGGTAAAACAAATCCTCACCGATATCGCTATCCTGCTGAAACCAAAGAAATTTGATCCCGTGACGGTGGAACTGACTTATACCATCGTCGCAACGGACTATGCACTTAAGGCTGTTGTCGTTCCGTTGATGGCTGAGCTAAAACAACGTGCACCGTATATTAAAATCGCCGTGCGGCCCGTGGACAATGAGCGAATGTATCAGCAGTTATCTCGGGGTGAAGTTGATCTGGCTTTGATAACACCGCAAACAACCCCCGAAGACCTGCATGGAAGAGCGCTCTATGAAGAAGATTATGTCTGCGTAGCACGACGTCATCATCCTCTGGCAGCGAGTTCAGAAATGACGCTCGAACAATTTTGCAAACAGGAACATATTCTGGTGTCTTCAGAAGGTAACTTCACCGGTGTTACAGATGAAGCACTGGCTAAGCTCAGTCTGACACGACGAGTAGGCATGTCAGTTAATAGTTTTCAGGTGATACCTGATATATTACAAGTGACTGATATGATTGCAGTTGTACCTCACCGCATGGTCCTGACTAACAACGATCTCATCATTCTCCCTTTGCCCCTGAAAGTACCCGGCTTTACCAAGAGCATGGCCTGGCATGAGCGAACCCATCGTGACCCAAGTCATCAGTGGATTCGTGCTTTATGCGCAGAAGTAAGCCAACATCCCGCGTCCTGATATAATTTATCTTATTAAGAATATAAGTAATGACAATTCGCCTTATAACTCCATTGCACCAATAATCACTGTCATCACGTTACTGCCGTAATGACACACGCAGTGCACTCAACTATAGCAATTGGAGAAATTTATGAACGCGATTAACTGGCCAGAAGGCTTTGTTCCGGGTTTTACCGATAACTTTGTTTCTAATGAAATGATCATCTCAGGTCTGAACGTCAATGATGTCTGGCCGCTCCTGAGTCAGCCATTGCTATGGCCGGAATACTATAAAAATTCCGCCGATGTGCGCTTTTATGACAACAAAGGTCCAGAATTGGAAAATGGGGTTCGCTTCTACTTCAGCACGTTTGGTTTCCCAGTTGAAGCTCAGGTTGTGGAGTTTGTTCCACCTGCTGAAGGTAAACCTGCTCGTCTGGCATGGCACGGATGGGCCGGTGAAAAAGATACCGCTCAACGACTCGATGTCCATCATGCGTGGCTACTGGAGGATCTTTCCGGTCACAGGGTCCGTATCCTAACGCAGGAAACACAGAACGGAGTCCCGGCAAAAGATCTGGCAAATACCCGCCCGAACCCAATGCTTAATGGTCATCAGGAATGGCTTGACGGCCTGATTCGAGCAGCAAAGAAATAATAAACCGCTTTCCACAGTCATATCACTGAGGCTGCACTTCCCCGCAGCCTCAAGAATATTTGCCCGTTTGCTATTGCACTTGATTACAGGTAAATCATGTAACCCCCGCAAGTGACACCGCGCGGCCATATCTGTAATGTCCCCTCCTGGCACAAAGCCGACCTTGAGCCCCTCCAAATTAATGAGCCCACCTAATAAACCCTAGCTAATTACCCCATCTAATCGAATAAATCAGTTTGCGTTATGCTTTTCCAACACAACAACTGAAGGATAACGTCGTGCAAACTGTAAAACTGAACAACGGGATTGAAATGCCCCTGCTGGGCTTCGGTGTCTTTCAGATGACGGATGCCGCTGAATGCGAAAGAGCCGTTATTGATGCCATCGATACTGGATACCGTCTGATCGATACCGCCGCGTCTTACCAGAATGAAACCCAGGTCGGGAACGCGCTGAAACAGACCGGCATCGCCCGTGATGAACTGTTTGTCACCACCAAACTGTGGCTTCAGGATACTAATTATGAAGGCGCGAAAGCCCAGTTCGAACGCTCTCTGAACCGACTGCAGCTTGATTACGTTGACCTGTATCTGATTCACCAGCCTTACGGCGATGTCCATGGGGCATGGCGTGCGATGGAAGAACTGCAGCAGGCTGGCAAAATCCGCGCCATTGGCGTTAGCAATTTCCATCCTGACCGACTGGCCGATCTTATCGCCTTCAACAAAGTGGCCCCTGCGGTGAACCAGATTGAAGTTAACCCCTTCAACCAACAGTTGCATGCGGTTCCATGGAATCAAAGCCGCGACATTCAGCCGGAAGCCTGGGCACCGTTTGCAGAAGGTAAAAACGGCCTGTTCCAGCACCCGGTGTTGACGGCAATTGGCCAGAAGTACGGCAAAAGCGTAGGCCAGGTTGTGCTGCGGTGGATCTTCCAGCGAGGCATCATTTCACTGGCAAAAACAGTGCGCAAAGAACGTATGGAAGAGAACATCAATATTCTCGATTTTGAACTCAGCGCTGAAGATATGCTGCAGATTACCGCTATCGACACTGCAACGAGTGCGTTCTTTTCTCATCGAGATCCTGCAAGAGTTGAATGGCTGGCGGGCCGCAAACTGGATGTTTAAGTCGCGATAAAAGAGGTATTCATTCAATGCAAAAACGTTATCTGGGTCAATCCCGACTCGAAGTCTCCGCACTTGGGCTCGGCTGCATGGGCTTAAGCCACGGCTATGGCCCGGCGACCAATACGCGTCAGGCTATCGAGCTTATTCGCGCTGCGGTTAAACGTGGCGTCACCTTCTTCGATACCGCTGAAGTGTATGGCCCCTTTCTTAATGAAGAGGTGGTAGGCGTTGCCTTAAAACCATTTCGTGACCGCGTGGTCATGGCCACTAAGTTTGGTTTTACTTTTGGCGACGACAACAAGCAGCAGATTTTAAACAGCCGTCCGGAGCATATCCGTGAAGCGGTGGAAGGATCACTGCGTCGTCTTAAGACTGATGTTATTGATCTGCTGTATCAACACCGTGTCGATCCGAATGTGCCGATTGAAGACGTTGCGGGTACTGTGAAAGACCTGATTGCTGAAGGCAAAGTCAAACATTTTGGTCTGTCCGAAGCGGGTGCACAAACTATTCGCCGCGCGCATGCCGTACAACCGGTCACGGCGCTGCAAAGTGAATACTCCATGTGGTGGCGCGAGCCTGAGCAGGAGATCCTGCCGTTACTGGAGGAACTGGGTATTGGTTTTGTGCCCTTCAGCCCATTAGGCAAAGGCTTCCTGACGGGATCGATTAAGCCAGGAACCACTTTTGGCAAGGATGATTACCGCAGCACAGTGCCGCGTTTCGCCGAGCAGGCGATTGAAGCCAATGAAAAGCTGGTCTCATTGCTGGGTGAACTGGCGGCAGAGAAAGGTGTGACGTCTGCGCAAGTCGCGCTGGCATGGCTGCTGGCACAAAAGCCGTGGATTGTTCCTATCCCTGGTACCACGAAGCTGCACCGGCTGGAGGAAAACATGGGGGCCGCCGACATCATCCTTTCTCAGGATGACTCGCGACAGATAACCCAGGCGCTTGAAACGATTAAAATCGTCGGCGAACGTTACTCTCCTGAGCATCAGGCTCGCGTAGGCCGTTAATACCCGAACGGGTCCGCTGAGATTGTCGGACCCGTTATTCCTGGTAGCGAAGCGCATCGATCATCAGCGCAAAAGCGGGCGGATGCTGCTTACGGCTCGGGTAGTAGAGGTAATATCCGGGGAAAGACGGACACCAATCCTGCAGAATCTGAATAAGCTCTCCTGACTTTATATCATCCTGCACCCTGTCTTCCGGTATACAGGCGATGCCAAAACCGGATAACGCCGCATCAATCCTTTCCGCTTGCAGATTAAAGGTTACCTGCCCTTCTACTCTGACACGTAACGGTTTTCCATCCTTCTCAAACTCCCAGTGGTAAAGCCCACCGGCTGTCGGCAGGCGCATATTGATACACCGGTGATGTTGTAGCTCGTGCGGCGTTTCAGGTGCAGGATTTGCAGCGAAATAAGACGGCGCTCCTACCACAGCCATTCTCATGTCAGGGCCAATCCTTACCGCAATCATGTCCTTATCCACACTTTCGCCCAAGCGGATCCCGGCATCAAAACGCCCCTCAACAATATCGACAAAGCCGTTATCCACCACCAGTTCGAGATTGATTTCCGGGTATTCCCTGAGGAAGGGTTTTAGCTTCGGCCATACCAGACTTCGCGCGGCATGCTCCCCGGCAGATAAACGGATATTGCCGGAGGCGGTGCCGTTCAGTTGAACCAGTGATTCCAGCTCCTGCTCAAGATCGGCAATACGCGGTTCAAGGCAGGCAATGATTCTCTCACCGGCTTCCGTAGGGGCAACGCTTCGTGTCGTACGGGTCAGAAGGCGGATATTCAGCCTTTCCTCCAGGGCCTTCATCGCGTGGCTGAGTGCAGACTGAGAAACGCCCAGTTTACCCGCTGCTTTGGTAAAACTTCGCTCCCTTGCCACCACAAGAAAGATTTGCAGTTCATTGAAGTTTTCTTTCAGCATCGGCGATTTCCTTATGGCGCATTCCCTTCATCGCACACTCATGAAGGGTGTTCATAGACACAATCATTTTAGCCCTATTACTGACCATAATGATAATTGATATTCTGACTGTATCGAAAATAAGTCCGAATTATCAGAAGGTTTATCATGAGAATTCTCGTTGCTGGGGCGACAGGAAGTATTGGCCTTCATGTCGTCAATACCGCTATCAAAATGGGCCATCAGCCTTTAGCGCTGATCCGAAATAAGCGCAAAGTGAAATCGCTTCCTCGGGGAACAGATATTTTTTACGGCGATGTTTCAATGCCTGAAACACTCACCGAATTACCGAAAGATATTGATGCCATCATCTTTACGCTCGGTTCCGATGGCCAGGGGCGTATAGGTGCCAGAGCGATAGACTACGGCGGAGTACGTAATATTTTACGCATATTTAAGGATACGCCTGTTCGTATCGGCCTGATGACCACGATTGGCGTGACTGAACGGCTCAGCACCTGGAATCAACGCACTGAGGTTCATGACTGGAAAAGACGTGCCGAGCGTCTGGTCAGGGCCAGCGGTCATCCCTATACCATCGTCCGGCCCGGCTGGTTTGATTACAACAATGATGATGAACACCGAATCGTTATGCTTCAGGGGGATCGTCGCCATACGGGAACACCGGAAGATGGTGTGATATCCCGCGAGCAAATCGCCGAGGTTCTGGTCAGTGCCCTGACCCACGACGAGGCAAAAAATAAAACGTTCGAGCTGATGGCTGAACGAGGTGAAGCACAACAGGATCTTACCCCACTGTTTGCAGGCCTGCGGGCTGATGATCCACAAATAAATGATGGTGTTTTGGACATAGACAATATGCCTCTCAGTGAAGAACCTGAGTGCATTATTAACGAGCTGAACCTGTACAGGTAAAAGAAAATACCGCTCAGCTTGTTAAGATTATCGATGCTCAGGCATGTTCCAGCCAGTTGCGGAATACTTGCGCTCGCAGTATTCCCTGAAAATCAATCAGCCCAGAACAGCCAAGTTTCTTGATCAGATTCTGCCTGGCCTGGTAAATCGTTTTTAAATGTAGATTTAACAAGGCGGATATCTCAAAAATAGTTCGACCTTCTCCTAACTGCGTTAAAATAAATTTATCTCGTGCGGTCAAAGAGATACATGCTTCCGATTGATTCTCGTGCTCACCACCAGCACGAGTGATATCAATAATAAATTGTTTAATTGAGCCAACGCCAATATCCACTGGAAGTCTGTAAAGTGAAATATCATTGAGATAATGATACTGATGACCATCAATCAACAGTACCAAACGATGCGTATTCAGATCATATTTTTGCTTTTTTACCGCATCAAAGTGATTGGCGGTGAAGAAAACAAGACGCGTCTGGTCATCTTCGAAAACTATATCGGCAAGAATATTCTTTAACCCTTGTCTGATAAAAATATCATCAAGCCATAACTCTGCGTTTCCAACTTGTTCCTGAACGATGTTCATCATTATGGCCTCAATGAAAAATCACAATAAACCTAACCGTGTTGTACTACTTTGTCGGGTTGAAGATGAGCCAAAATCTGTGTATAGAGATCGGTTAAAATCGCATTCTTCTCATTCTTCAACTGAATACTAAAAGCCTGAACAAGAACATCATTATTGATATAACCTTGTTTTAACATTACCTTACGCTCTATATCTTTATACAACGCACAGCAAAAAATAAAGCTTTCCGGAATAGAATTGGCCATATCAACCCCATAAAATGTAGTCATAAAAATGAGAGGGTGCTATGTATAGTCTTAATCAAAAAAATGCTCAGCATGAATGCTTTAAGCATATAACAAAGGTACTGTACATATTATATTAATATGAAACTTATTAGACATCGTCAGCTGTGTAACGCAACACTATTTCCAGGGTTTTTCTGATAACATCTGCCTGGACAACGTCAACTGTTGACTCCAGAGAACCAATCAGGCTTAAAATGATATTTTTATTATTAACATTATCACCAGCCAGAATTACATTTGTTACCGCCTGCCCCAATACCACAGACTCATCTGCTAATAGCTCACCTGCATTATGGAAGTAACTTGATAAAGCTTTATCCGTCATTACACTGTGGACATTAATTTCATGAAGCATGGTAACCTCGCTTGTATAGTCTGGAAGATTATCTTTAATGTAATTTAGGGTTTTTGCTGGCACTGAAAGCACTCTCATCTCTGGTTTTATCCGGTTTTCTGCTTATCTTTCCCGGATTAATGTTTGTGAAATCATTGATAACGCTGTCAATTAATTGCTTGCGTGCGCTATCCATTTCACTGGCCTGCATAAGTCGCAGTTGCTTAATCACTGCAGCTAACGAAACGTCTGTATGCATTCGCAAAATTTCTAGCACAGCCAAACCTGTAATTTCATGTTTCAAGCGTTCACTGTCAGTTTTATTCATAACGACGTCAGTATTTACTCCGATTCTGTATGTCAGACTTCCTTTTATTCAAAAAGCAAGCCAATTAACGCATTGTAATGTTTCTGTTCGTTCTCCCCTGATGCTTTTTCAAGACGGCTCAGAAGCTTGGTGCAAAGTGATTTGCGGTTCAGATTTCGCCCATCTTTGAGTATCTCAGTGACGATTTCTCCCAATGTTTCCTGTTGGGTTGGCAGATGCGCCTTTGCAAAGTAACGAGAAATCGCGCTTGCAGAATCAGTGCGAACGGTATGCTGCTGCATGTCATGCTCCTGTAACAAAATGCTGGTGAATATTAAGTTTTATAACAGTAGCAAAGTTGTACCAAAAATGTGTACAACGCAGCTCGTTAATTTTTAGCAATAAGTGCTAAGTCAATGTAATCAATGAGTTGTATAAGTTTCATTCTACATGAAATCAAATTCAATTGTACAACACACATCGTTTAACGAATGAATTTGATCCGTTTAGGGTCTTTGTTTGTAAATATAAAGTTAGGATAATGTATTAAAATCAGGACATAAGCTGGTTTGTCTGATACTGTCCATACCTCTTCCCCCCATGATCCCGGACTATCCATGCTCACGACCATTATTTACCGTAGCCATCTACGTGATGACGCCCCCCTCAGAGCGCTTGAGGATATGGTGACAGCCGCAAATCTCAAAAACAGGCGATCTGATGTTACGGGGATTTTACTCTTTAACGGTCGCCACTTTTTCCAACTGCTTGAAGGCCCTGAGGAGCAGGTAAAGGAGATTTATCGTTGTATATGTAACGATCCACGGCACCACAATATCGTTGAGCTGATGTGTGATTATGCGCCTGCAAGAAGATTCGGAAAGGTGGGGATGGAGTTATTTGATTTACAAAAACATGAACGCAATGACGTCCTGCAAGCGGTACTTAACAAGGGAACATCTAAATTTCAGCTCACGTATGATGACAGGGCATTACAGTTTTTCCGCACATTTGTCCTTGCGACGGAAAAATCGAGCTATTTTGAAATACCTGCGCCTGATTACTGGAGTTTTATTGCCGACGACTCTTGTACTCTCCTGGATGAAAGCACACTCCCGTCCGATATCGATTTCAGCTTTGCTTTTCAACCCATTATCGATCCTATGTCGCAACGCGTCATTGCCCTTGAAGCACTTATTCGTGGTAAAGACGGTGAAACACCCGCAACTTATTTTGACAACTTAAATCCTGAGGAACTGTATACCGCGGATCTGCAGAGCAAAAAGATTGCTTTTGCAATGGCAAGCGCGCTGGGACTTAACGACAAAATGCTTTCAGTCAATCTGCTCCCCATGACCCTGGTAAATAAACCCGATGCAGTCAGCTTTCTGATAAACGAAATCGCGGCACACGGACTGGTGCCTGAACAAATCATTGTAGAGTTTACCGAAAGCGAAGTTATTTCTCGTTTTGATACGTTCGCGCAGGCAGTGAAGTCACTCAAGGCTGCGGGGATCTGTGTAGCGATAGATCATTTTGGGGCAGGTTTTGCCGGGCTTCAGCTTCTGTCTCGTTTTCAACCCGACCGAATAAAGATAAGCCGCGAGCTCATCACGGATGTGCATAAAAGTGGACCAAGACAGGCCATCATTCAGGCAATTATCAAATGCTGCACTTCGCTGGAAATCATGATTTCCGCAGTCGGCGTTGAAAAACCTGAAGAGTGGATGTGGCTTGAGTCCGCAGGTATTGAAATCTTCCAGGGTAACCTTTTTGCACAAGCCAGCCTGAATGGTACGCCGTCTGTTGCATGGCCAGAGAAAAAATGATTTCTCAGCATCATAACGCCTAAGACATTGTTAGTAAACAATAATTCTCATCCCCTCTCTCATGCTGAACTTAAAAATTCAGCATTTCACCCTGCGTGATAGTAAAGTAAATCTTAATTTTGCTAGAATTCTCTGTATGTTTTGTACAATTTGATGCATCTTGTACAAAGTAACAGGAACCGCATATCGGTGACGGAGAATCAGGAGTGTCTGGGGGAACTATGGCTTATTACAGCATTGGAGATGTCGCAGAACGTTGCGGGATAAATCCTGTCACCCTCCGGGCATGGCAACGACGTTACGGTTTACTCAAACCTCAACGCAGCGAAGGTGGCCACCGTCTCTTTGATGAAGAAGATATTCAACGTATTGAAGAAATAAAACGTTGGATTAACAGTGGCACACCCGTTGGCAAAGTAAAAGCATTACTGGAAACCAGTACCCGTCAAACTGACGATGACTGGAATCAATTGCAAGAAGAGATGATGAGCATGCTTCGCATGGCGCATCCACCGAAGCTGCGAGCCAAAATTATCGCACTTGGTCGCGTCCATCCCGTAGATGCACTGATTGATCACGTTTATCTTCCCGTACGTCAACGGTTAATGCTTGATCATAATACATCCCGCATTATGAACAGTATGCTTGATGGCGCGTTGATTGAATATGTTGCCACACTGCTGTCTGAAACGCGGCGCAAGTCAGGGAAAGATGCCATCCTGATGGCCTGGGATGTTGAAGACAGAACCCGTCTGTGGCTCGAAGCCTGGCGCTTATCGCAATCTGGCTGGCATATTGCCGTTTTTGCTGAACCCATTGAATCGCCAAGACCAGAACTTTTCCCAGGGCAGACGCTTTTTGTCTGGACCGGTATTACGCCAACCCGCAGACAAAATGAGCTGCTACAACACTGGAATGAGCAAGGTTATAAGGTCGTTTTCCACAGCCCATAACCAACAGGTAATACGGTACTGAATTAAGGAAGATAAAACCTACGATTCTCATATCTTGGGTGGTCATTTGAGTACCATCCACTGAATATGCTGCCCCCAGGCCTTTTGACTAAACACCCGGCATAGCATAAAAACCAAATAACATACTCACCCGTTGGTATTATTTTTTTGTAGACGCCATCACCTTTTTCCTAAGTAAAATTCATTAGATCAACTGGCGTACGCCTAATACTTATTCTAGGGTTAAATTATGTCTTCTTGTGCCACATTATTGTTTTTCTAAAGTAATAAATGTGGTTATTTGAAAAAGGTAAAGGATATGGCTCTAGTCTTAGACAAACGCTTAATTCTTTGTTGCTGCGCCTTTTCCATTATATCAGTGGCAAATGCAGCAACCGTTAACGGAACATTTCAGGTGCTGATGACGATTCAGAAGGCCTGTACCGTAACTGCTGGTTCGGCTTCAAATATCACGCTTGGTCCGGTGAATACCACGGCGACAAATACCAGTGCAAGCAACACTATTTCAATTAATTGCTCAAAAACCACGCCCTATTTTATCGGCCTGGCACCGTCGGCTGCCAATGGAGGGACGACGACGGGCTCAGGCGCCATGTCCTCTGTGGCTAACGCTGCCACCAATACCGACAAAGTGCCCTATCAGCTAAATCGCACGTCAGCAACAGGTCCGGTGTGGGGAAATACCGCCACCGACACCGCGCCTGGAAATGGCGTAGCGGCGACGGGGACCGGTCTGGCGCAAACCTATACTGTTTATGCCACCGCACCGAGCGCCAACTTCACTCCTGACGACTATGCCGACACGGTAACGGTTAACGTTAACTACTAACTTCAGGAAGCCACATGAAAGTAAAACTGCCTGTTCAGCAGTGTGCCTGCGCATGCCTGTTAGGGATGGTGGCGAGCGTTAACCCCGCCGCCGCCAGCGGGCTGCAAATAGCCCCGGTTACATTAACGTTGCAAGCAACGCAAAATGCCGATGGTATCTGGCTGAGTAACGCAGGTGAAAATGTGCTCAACGCCCAGGTTCGGGTTTTTCGCTGGAGCCAGAGCGCTTATGACGACAAACTTTCTCCCTCTCAGGGGCTGGTCATTAGCCCGCCGATGCTGGCATTAGCCCCTGGAGAACGTCAGTTGATTCGTGTTATTCGCACAAGCCCTCCCTCGGCGCATGCCGAAGACGCTTATCGTTTGTCGATAGATGAGTTGCCGCCTGCAAAAGTAGAAAAAAATAAGCTTCAGTTTGTGCTGCATTATTCCGTTCCCGTTTTCATTCAACCGACATCAGCGGCACAAACGCAGGCAAAACTGCAATGGAAATTACAACAACTGAATGGCAAAAAATTTATTGAAGTCAGCAATCAGGGAAATGGGCATGCGCAATTATCCGCTGCAACATTTATAAGCCCTGACGGTGCTAAAAAAGTCATAACACCCGGACTATTAGGCTACGTTTTACCCGGCTCAACAATGCGCTGGATAGTCTCCCCGTCGGCCAGTAATAATCATTATGGCGGGAAAGTTGAAGTCACAATCAATGGCCAAAAAACAGTACAAGATCTGTAACAGATCCTGGCTTCTGGTGAAATATTGCTTTCTCAATGGAGTATTAATTTCGGGAATGGTTTGCGCACAAACGCTGAATAATAACCAGAACGAAAATAGTGTTATTAATAGCACTTCGCAGATTACGGGGGTCGATTTGTATCTCGACGTCACCTTAAATGGAAATCCCGTTGGGCT
This sequence comes from Citrobacter sp. Ce006, assembly GCF_030336535.1. Taxonomy (NCBI): domain Bacteria; kingdom Pseudomonadati; phylum Pseudomonadota; class Gammaproteobacteria; order Enterobacterales; family Enterobacteriaceae; genus Citrobacter; species Citrobacter sp. Ce006. The sequence goes on along the minus strand of NZ_JAOWDO010000074.1, from coordinate 171,885 downwards.
GGTACATTTTGGCTACGATAATGGAAAGCTTTATGCGGGAGCAGATACCCTGCGTAAAATGGGGTTCCGCTTTGCTCCAGATGCCACTAACGCCGTCTGCCTGAATGATATCCCCCAGCTAACCATTGACTACAACGTTCAATTGCAAACGCTCTCGCTTACTGTGCCACTCAGTTCACTCGATCTTGCGACCACGCAGCTTAACTCGCCCACTGAAACCTCGCCAACGGCGACAACATCACGCGGGGCGCTCCTCAATTATGATATCTATACCCAACAGGGGGATGAAAGTGCAATCAACACTTTCAGTGAACTTCGCGCCTTCAATGCTGCCGGCGTGCTCAGCACCACCCAGTTGACGCAGTACTCCACCGAGGAATATGCCGATAACAGCTTTGAGCGCCTCGACACCAGTTGGCGTACGTCATTTCCTGATTCGATGTTGGCGCTCACCGTTGGCGATACCCTGACAAGTTCACTCATCTGGTCCCGACCGACGCGTATCGGCGGTATTCAGATAGGAACCGATTTTGGTTTGCAGCCCTATAAGCCAACCACCCCGCTCCCTGCATATCTGGGATCCGCGACGTTGCCGTCAAACGTTGAGCTGTACGTGGACGGCGTCAGGTACTACAACGGAGAAGTCCCCGCAGGTAGTTTTCAGATTAACACCATGCCTAACATCAGCGGCGCGGGTACGGGTCAGGTAATGATGACGGACGCACTGGGCAGAACGAGCGTACAAAATTTCTCGTTCTACAACGATCAGCAACTCCTGCGGGAAGGATTAACTGCCTGGTCGGCTGAATTGGGCACGGTACGCGAAAATTATGGTTACTCCTCTTTTGATTATGCCAGCGCACCGGTATTGAGCGCTACGTGGCGCCGCGGGTTTAGCAATACGTTCACCGCCGGGACTCATACGGAAACCAGCGATGGACTGATTAACGCGGGCTTCAGTAACGACTGGATCCCGGGAACCCGCAGCGGCACGTTTTCGACCTCACTTGCCGCAAGTACCGACTCAGGAAAGAACGGGTTTTTGTACAGTTTTGGTTACCGTTGGTCCGGTGAACGGTTTAATTTCAGTACCAGTACCACGGCAACTTCCGGCGATTATCGCGATGTCGCCACCCATTACGGTGAGCCGCCACCGACGCTTAACAGCAACACAGTCATTGGCTATTCATTCGAAGCTGCCGGTAATGTCAGCCTGAGCTACCTGCAGTTTCGTTATCCACATGAAAATGCGGTGCGCTACGCCAACGCCAGCTGGTTTAAATCTGTTACAGACAACATCTCACTGAATGCCGGATTCAATCAGAACATTGACGATAACCGCGATCGCAGTCTCTATTTGATGGTGACGATCGCTACCGACAACAATCTGAGCGCCAGCAGCACCCTACAACGTACCAACGATGAAACCGGCTACCAGCTCAACGCCAGCCTGACGCCTCCTGCCGACGGTGGGTGGGGCTGGAATCTGGCCGCCAGTCAGCAGGCTTCCCGGCAAAGTGGCCAGGGCGAAGTGGGATATCTGGGGCGTTATGGTAAAGCGTACGCAGGATTTAGCCGTTTACCCGATAACCATTATGGTTATGCAGGCGCAACCGGATCGCTGGTGGCCATGGGAGGCGGCTTGTTTGCAGCAAGAGAAATCAATAATGGTTTTGCCGTCGTATCAACTGACGGTGTACCTGATGTTCCGGTCAAATTGCAAAATAACCTGATTGGTCGCAGCGACGACCAGGGGCTACTGCTGGTCACGCCCCTCAACAGTTATCAAAAAAACCTGATTAGTATTGACCCAATGGATCTCCCCGCCAATATGCGGATTGCACGCGTTGAGACGAACGCAACGCCTGCCGATCGTTCCGGTACTCTGGTTAGCTTTGGCATCACTCCCGTACGCGCTGCGCAGGTCATCCTCGTCGACAATCAGGGTAAACCAATTCCCGAAGGCAGCATGGCATACGCCGTCAGCACTACGGGCCAGTCGTCTGTCGTTGGTTTTGATGGGATGACCTGGTTCGACACGCTGGAGCAGCACAATACGCTGCGCGTTGATACGGACACCGGCAGTTGTCGCGTGCAATTTGACTATCCCGCGTCAGCAAAAGGGATTGTGCAAATAGGCCCACTGGTTTGCCGATCATACTAACAGGAGTGCGCTCATGAGGTTAAGACATCTGTTACTCATCGCTGCCGTTCTCTTTTTCCCGGCGATCGGTCATGCGGTAACCTGCTCGGTGAGCAACGTGCAGCCCATAAATTTGGGTTCAGTCAATCCGTTGTCTGCGACAGGCGCAACGTCATCAATGACGTTCAATTACACCTGCGCCAAAGAACTTGGCGACACGCTGGCTGGGATCAATCTCTGTTTTAATATTGGCGCCTCAGCTGTCAGTGGCCAGGTTACCCCGCGAAATATGTCGTTAAGCGGTACGCCTGCCAGAACACTGGCATACCAGCTATACCAGGATGCCGGGCGCACCAGGGTATGGGGGAGCCAGTATCAGTCGGGAACAACTTTTCCCATGGTACAGCTTAGCCTGCTGAATCTGACGCCGGTAACGGGTTCACTGACGGTATCAGCGCAGATCGTCACGCCACAAACTTCAGCCGTCCCCGGAAGCTATCAGGATAGCTATACGACGGCGACAGCCCTCGTCACCCTCAATCCCGGATTACTTTTCCCGCCGACCACCTGTGGCGATACCGTTGCCGCCAGGCTTCCTTTCACCGTATCGGCGACTGTCAGCAAGCAGTGCAATATCACCTCTGCAACCGATATTAGCTTTGCACCAACCAGAGCGACCGGGCGTAACCTTACGGCGTCAAATACCGTGGGCGTAGCATGTTCCAATAACACGCCTTACACCATCGGCCTTCAGCCCTCCAACGGCAATACGGCAGGCAGCGGCGTGATGGCGGGCACGGGGTCAAATACGGATAAAGTCCCCTATCAACTTAGTTCGACTCCGGGACCGTCCGGCACGATCTGGGGCAATACATCACTCAATACCGTCGCGGGCAACGGTACGGGGACAACCACAACCTACCCGGTTTATGCCACCGTTCCCAGCGCGAACTACACACCAGACAACTATGCCGATACTGTCACCATCGCAGTGACCTACTGACGCGCAGCTTAATAGCAATAAAGCAAACACATTTTATTATCATATTATTTACTTTTAGAGGTGCGTCATAAATCTGACAAATTACAATTTTTACAATTCACGCATATTAAGTCATACAAAACGCAAAATAACCGCGATATCGCCACAACAGAAGAATAACTATTCACACTCAAACCAAAGCCCACACTATTCATGCCGATAAGTCGTGTTGGCCAGGCAGGCTGTTCCATGAAAAAAATGTTAAATTTAAGTTTATATGGTGAGATTCACTGTATACCACGGCCAAATTAAGAACATATTACTTTTATAACTAAGGTTTATCATGGATAAGTTATCTTACGCTTCAGATAGCAGCACATCTGCCTGGAATACCTACCTGCAACAAATCGAGCGTGTGGCCCCTTACCTGGGCGAACTTTCCCATTGGGTGGATACCCTGCGCCACCCAAAACGCGCGCTGATTGTCGATATCCCGGTGCAGATGGATGACGGCTCTATCCGTCATTTTGAAGGGTATCGCGTGCAACATAACCTCTCCCGCGGTCCGGGCAAAGGCGGTGTGCGTTATCATCCTGATGTTGATCTTAATGAAGTGATGGCCCTGTCCGCATGGATGACCATCAAATGCGCGGCGTTAAACCTGCCGTACGGCGGCGCTAAAGGTGGCGTGCGCGTCGATCCGTTCTCGCTGTCCGAAGGGGAACTGGAGCGTTTAACCCGCCGTTATACCAGTGAAATTGGTATTATCATTGGGCCGCAGAAAGACATTCCTGCGCCGGATGTAGGTACTAACGGAAAGGTCATGGCCTGGATGATGGATACCTACTCCATGAACCACGGCACCACCGTGACCAGCGTGGTCACCGGTAAACCTATTCACCTCGGCGGCTCGTTAGGCCGTGATAAAGCCACCGGTCGCGGCGTTTTCGTCAGCGGTCTGGAAGTCGCTCGTCGTGCGAACATTGAAGTTGAAGGCGCTCGCGTGGCGGTACAAGGTTTTGGTAACGTCGGCAGCGAAGCCGCCCGCCTGTTCGCCGCAGCGGGTGCGCGTGTAGTCGCGATTCAGGATCACACCGCAACGCTGTTTAACTCAACGGGTATTGATATGGCCGCGTTGTCTGCCTGGCAGTTAGAGCACAAGCAGATTGCCGGTTTCCCGGGCGCTGAGACCATCGCCAGCGAAGCCTTCTGGAGCCTGGAGATGGATATTCTGATCCCGGCCGCACTCGAAGGCCAGATCACCCGTCACCGCGCGGAAACGCTGACCTGTAAACTGGTACTCGAAGGTGCCAATGGACCGACCTATCCGGACGCCGACGACGTTCTGGCCAGCCGCGGTATCGTCGTTGTTCCTGACGTTGTTTGTAACGCCGGCGGCGTAACCGTCAGCTATTTCGAATGGGTTCAGGACATGGCAAGCTTCTTCTGGAGCGAAGAAGAGATCAACAATCGCATGGACAAAATCATGACCGATGCGATGGTGCATGTGTGGGAAAAAGCAGCAGAGAAATCCTGCTCCCTGCGTACCGCTGCCTACATTGTTGCCTGTGAACGCATTCTGCTGGCACGAAAAGATCGCGGAATTTATCCGGGCTAAGGCTGGATCTTTTCCTGTGCATAAACCACCTGCCTCGCAGGTGGTTTTTTTTCAGCAAAATCTGGCGTGTAACTGTTCTTCCACCTAACACTGCCCAACATCTCATTTTCGCTGATTTTCGCATCATCACGTTTCAATATGGAACAATAGTTGGTGGTGACGTTTCGTAATGAAACGCTCCGCGCAACAATTTTCTTTTACAAACCCATGTGCAAAATTACCTTATCGGCAGCGAGCGGTCGCCGTGACGTTGTACAAACCGATACCCTACATCAGATGCCTGCCCGAAGCTGGCAGCCATCCAGGACTGTCTGCGGAGCATAAATAATGAAAAAATTGATCAACCGTGTTGAAGACGTACTGAATGAACAACTCGCCGGACTGGCGAAAGCTTACCCCTCCCTGGCACTGCATCAGGACCCCGTGTATGTCACCCGTGCAGATGCGCCGGTGATGGGCAAAGTGGCGCTACTTTCCGGCGGCGGCAGCGGACACGAGCCTATGCATTGCGGCTTCATTGGTCAGGGCATGCTCTCTGGCGCCTGTCCGGGTGAGATTTTTACCTCACCCACGCCGGATAAAATGTTCGAATGCGCTATGCAAATTGATGGCGGCGAAGGCGTGCTGCTGATAATCAAAAATTACACCGGCGACATTCTTAATTTCGAAACCGCTACCGAGCTGCTGCACGAAAGCGGTGTCAAAGTCACCACCATGGTGGTAGATGACGACGTAGCGGTGAAAGACAGTCTGTATACCGCTGGGCGACGTGGTGTGGCCAATACCGTATTGATCGAAAAACTGGTCGGCGCGGCCGCCGAACGCGGTGACTCACTGGAAGCCTGTGCGGCGCTGGGTCGTAAGCTGAACAACCAGGGCCACTCCATTGGCATAGCCATTGGCGCCTGTACCGTTCCGGCCGCCGGACAACCTTCGTTCACGTTGCAGGATAACGAAATGGAGTTTGGCGTAGGTATCCACGGGGAACCAGGCATAGACCGCCGCGCCTTCTCCTCTCTCGATCAGACCGTTGATGAAATGTTCGATACTCTACTTGAAAACGGCAACTACAGCCGTACGCTGCGCCACTGGGACAACGTCCAGGGCGCGTGGCAGGAAGGTAAAGAAAGCAAACGAGCGTTGCAAAGCGGCGATCGCGTCATTGCGCTGGTTAATAATCTCGGCGCGACGCCGCTGTCAGAACTGTTCGGCGTGTATAACCGCCTCGAAAGCCGTTGCCAGGATGCAGGCATCATCATTGAGCGCAACCTGATCGGCTCTTACTGTACCTCTTTGGATATGACCGGCTTCTCAATCACCCTGTTACAGGTGGATGACGAAACGCTGAGCTTATGGGATGCGCCGGTTCACACCCCTGCTCTCAACTGGGGTAAATAAGGAGATTCATGATGTCCCTCAACAGAACGCAAATTGTTAACTGGCTCTATCGTTGCGGTGAGATCTTCACCACCGAAAGTGATTTTCTCACCGGACTTGACCGGGAGATCGGCGATGCCGACCACGGTCTGAACATGCACCGCGGATTTAGCAAAGTAGTCGAAAAGCTGCCGTCCATCGCCGATAAAGACATCGGTTTTATTTTGAAAAACACCGGTATGGTGCTGCTCTCAAGCGTCGGCGGAGCCAGTGGCCCGCTGTTTGGCACCTTTTTTATCCGCGCCGCCCAGGTGACTCAGGCTCATCAAAGCCTGACGCTTGAAGAGCTGTATCAAATGATTCGTGATGGCGCAGAAGGTGTGGTTAGCCGTGGGAAGGCTGAACCTGGCGACAAAACCATGTGCGATGTCTGGCTGCCGGTTGTGGAATCTTTACGCCAGTCCTGCGAACAGAAACTGAGCGTACAGGCGGCGCTGGAAGCGGCAAGCCAGCAAGCGGAAGCCGCAGCGCAAAGCACCATCACCATGCAGGCCCGTAAAGGCCGTGCCAGCTATCTTGGTGAGCGCAGCATTGGGCATCAGGATCCTGGCGCAACGTCCGTAATGTTTATGATGCAAATGCTGGCTCAGGCGTCCAGAGAGTAAGGATAAAGCGATGGTAAACCTGGTTATTGTTTCTCACAGCGCCCAACTGGGCGAAGGCGTCGGCGCGCTGGCCCGGCAGATGTTAATGGGTGATGGTTGCAAAATCGCCATTGCCGCAGGCATTGACGATCCTGAAAATCCGATTGGCACCGATCCGATTAAGGTGATGGAAGCCATCGAGTCCGTGGCCGATACGGATCACGTGCTGGTGATGATGGATATCGGTAGTGCGTTACTGAGTGCGGAAACCGCACTGGAACTGCTCGACCCTAACATTGCCGCCAGAGTGCGGCTGTGTGCCGCGCCGCTGGTTGAAGGCACGTTAGCCGCGACGGTTAGCGCCGCCGCGGGCGCTGACGTCGAGCGGGTCATCCGTGACGCCATGAACGCCCTTGACGCCAAATGTGAGCAACTGGGTTTACCTTCGTCATCCACCGCAAAACCGACATCGGCTGAATTTGCGCCGGATGCAAATGCTCATTCAGTTGCCATTGTGGTGAAAAACCCCAACGGCATCCACGTTCGTCCCGCTTCACGGCTGGTTTCCACACTGTCTGGCTTTAACGCCGACATGTGGCTGGAGAAAAATGGCAAGTGCGTGGTCCCAGATAGCCTGAACCAAATAGCTCTGCTGCAGGTGCGTTGTAACGACACGCTGCGCCTGATTGCCAAGGGTGAACAGGCTGAGGATGCGTTGGCCGCATTTAAACAGCTGGCGGCTGAGAATTTCGGTGAATCGCTTGAGCCCGTACATGCTGATAACGTAGCGACTCACGTCCCCTCACTGGCAACGGGGACGGCATTTTGTTACACGCCGTACTCACCACAGGTAAGCCTGCAGCCTGCAGCATCATTGCAGACTGAGCAGCAGCAATTACGGGCCGCCATTCAAAGCACGCTGAATGACTTAAATGCGTTAACCGCACTTGCCGAAGAGAAATATTCCGCCGATATCGCCGCGATTTTCTCCGGTCATCACACGTTGTTAGACGATCCTGAACTGTTTGATATGGCCTGCGGCGTAATGAGTGAAAAGCAGTGCAGCGCCGCCTGGGCATGGCATCAGGTGTTAAGCGAACTCAGCCAGCAGTATTTACAGCTCGACGATCCCTACCTGCAGGCGCGGTACATCGATATTGAAGATTTATTATCTCGTTCTCTTCAGCATTTGACGGGAGAGACCGAGCAAATTCCCGCGTTCATCCGCCCCACTATTCTGGTCGCTGATGTCATTTATCCGTCTACGGTGCTGCAACTGGATCCGAAGGCCATCAAAGGCGTCTGTCTGCGGGACGGCAGCGAGGCGTCCCACCCGGCGATTATCGCCCGCGCAATGGGTCTGTGCTGGCTGTGCCAGCAGGGTGATGTTGTCGATAGCATCAAGATGGGTGACACTCTGACCCTTGACGGCGTGGCGAAGCGGATAATCCTCGCGGGCTGAGGCCATTTGCACGCCCTTTCCCGATAAAGGGTGTGCATCGTTTCTAATCGCGTCGGGAAATGTCTGTTTATTCGCAAAATGGGGAGCCGATCACGCGCAACGGCCGATCCTGAACTAAGGTTTTCTCATGGTAAATGCCGCTACTTCGGCACACCGCTAAGGAGATTAACCGATGATAACGCCAGCAACTCGCCATCCTGGCCTGCTCTCTGTTGCGATAAAACTGACGCTCGCAAGCACCTTTTTTGCCCTTTCCTCTTTTGCCGCCAACGCCGAGGACGCGCCAGCCGCTACGCCTCAACCGCCTGATATTCTGCTTGGCCCTCTGTTTAACGATGTACAAACGGCCAAACTGTTTCCTGACCAGAAAACCTTTGCAGACGCGGTGCCCAACAGCGATCCATTAATGATCCTTGCCGATTACCGGATGCAGAAAAATCAGTCCGGATTCGACCTACGCCATTTTGTGCAAGTAAATTTCACCTTGCCGAAAGAAGGCGAGAAATACGTCCCCCCGGCAGGGCAATCATTACGCGAACATATTGACGGACTGTGGCCGGTACTCACTCGTTCGACAACCGACGCAGAAAAATGGGACTCGCTGTTGCCGCTCCCGGAGCCGTATGTGGTGCCGGGCGGGCGTTTTCGCGAAATCTATTATTGGGACAGCTATTTCACCATGCTGGGGCTTGCCGAGAGCAATCACTGGGATAAGGTCTCCGACATGGTGGCAAACTTCGCTTACGAGATTGATTCCTGGGGACATATTCCTAACGGTAACCGTACCTATTATCTGAGCCGTTCTCAGCCGCCGTTCTTTGCCTTTATGGTTGAACTGCTGGCGCAGCACGACGGGAATGACGCGTTGAAAAAATACCTCCCGCAGATGCTCAAAGAGTACAGCTACTGGATGGAAGGCGTCGAAACGCTCCAGCCCGGTCAGCAAAATAAGCGCGTGGTTAAACTGGATGACGGCACCATTTTGAACCGCTACTGGGATGACCGCGATACGCCTAGGCCAGAGTCCTGGGTGGAAGATATCGCCACTGCCAAAAGCAACCCGAACCGACCTTCCACCGAAATCTACCGCGATCTGCGCTCTGCCGCCGCGTCTGGTTGGGACTTTAGTTCCCGCTGGATGGATAACCCCAGTCAGCTTGGCACTCTGCGCACCACCAGCATCGTTCCGGTCGATCTCAATGCGCTGATGTTCAAAATGGAAAAGATGATCGCCCTCGCCAGCAAAGCCGCCGGTGATGACGCCAAAGCTGCTCAATATGAAGATTTGGCCAATGCCCGACAAAAAGGGATCGAAAAACACCTGTGGAACGACAAAGAAGGCTGGTATGCCGATTACGATCTGAAGAGCCACAAAGTACGCAACCAACTGACTGCCGCCGCCCTGTTCCCGCTGTATGTTAATGCGGCGGCTAAAGATCGCGCCGGTAAAGTCGCCACGGCAACCCAGGCGCACCTGTTGCAACCTGGCGGTCTGGCTACTACATCGGTGAAAAGCGGCCAGCAGTGGGATGCACCCAACGGCTGGGCCCCGCTCCAGTGGGTCGCAGCATCCGGGTTACAGAATTACGGTCAGGATAACGTCGCCATGGACGTAACCTGGCGATTCCTCACCAATGTTCAGCACACCTACGATCGCGAGAAAAAGCTGGTTGAGAAGTATGACGTGAGCACCACAGGCACAGGCGGTGGTGGCGGTGAATATCCGTTGCAGGATGGTTTCGGCTGGACCAATGGCGTAACGCTGAAAATGCTCGACCTGATTTGCGCCAAAGATAAACCCTGTGACAGCGTACCCGCATCACGACCAACCCCAGCAAGTGCCAGTACTCCCCCAGCCAAACCTAAAAAACAGACTCAACCGACGCCTTAAGGTCATTACCTGAGCCGTTTTACGCCCTGAATCCGCGCTATGCCGCGGATTTTTTCTGTCTTATTTTCCGCCATTTAAGCTGTCTCTATGCCCCCTAGCCCTTATGGGGTATCCGGGGTTTTCATCCGTGAGAATTTGATTCTGAACATGTTTTTATTCGCTGTATATGTAAATATATAGCGAATTTGTAACCTTTAGGATACCGATAATGGCACTGACAAGACGGATGTTTGCCCAGCTTGTGGCATCTGCACTGCTGCTACGCCATCTTCCCGCATTGGCGCAAACGCCGCTAACCGTTGCCGTTGGAGGCACGCCAGGGCCGAATATAACCCAACGCGTGGTCAGCGCGGGGGCGCCCGCCGACATGCTGCTGCTGGCCGTTGCGCCGGAAAAACTAGTAGGGCTTTCCTCCTTTGATTTATCTCGCCAGACCGCCATCCCGTTCCACGATGATATTCGGGCATTGCCGAAACTGGGCAGGCTGGCAGGGCGCGCCAGTACCCTCTCACTTGAAGCGTTACTGGCGCTTAAACCCGACCTGGTTGTTGACTGCGGCAATGCCGATGAAACCTGGCTTTCTCAGGCCAGACAGGTGAGCGCGCAAACGCAAATTCCCTGGCTGTTGATTAACGGTGAACTGCGACGTACCCCGGAACAGTTACTCGCCGCCGGTGAAGCACTGGGAGTCGACTCGCGGGCCAGAGCTCAGGCCAGACTGGCTCGTCGGTTTATTGATGAAGCACTCGCGTTTTCCCACTCTTCCGGAGCAAAGCTGCGTTTTTATGCTGCGCGCGGCGCCAGAGGGCTTGAGACAGGGTTACAAGGTTCACTGCATACCGAAGCGTCAGAACTGCTGGGCTTACACAATGTGGCGCAAATCCCTGGGCGACAGGGACTCACGCAGGTTTCAATGGAAAATCTGCTGAGCTGGCAGCCCGATATTATTCTGGTGCAGGATGCGGTGACGGCGCAGTACCTGAGGGAAGATCAGGTCTGGCAAGGGGTTAAAGCGGTTGCCAACCAACGCATTCTGTTTCTCAGCGGTCTACCGTTTGGCTGGCTGGATGCGCCTCCTGGCATCAACCGTTTACTGGGATTACGCCGCCTGCACGCCTGGCTTGATCCTCAGGTTAACGCGAGCTTTAAAGCCGATATGCAGCGCTACAGCGAACTCTTCTGGCATACCACGCTAAGCGATGCACAGTATCAACGTCTGGTGGCTGTCTGATGAAAACATCTACCCTCGGTTTTCTGATGATTGCTGCGGTGGTGCTTTGCGCGAGCGTCGCCGCGGTCTCTGGTGCTTATCGCCTGGATGCACAGCAGGTCGTGAATCTTATTGCCGGTACAGATAGCGTCCCGATGCAGGACAAAATCGTCTTCTGGCAAATCCGTCTGCCGCGCATTCTGGCTGCATTGCTGCTTGGCGCGGCGCTGGCAGGCGCAGGAACCACCTATCAGGGCATGTTCCGCAACCCGCTAGTCTCGCCGGATATCCTCGGCGTGGCGGCGGGTGCCGGTTTAGGTGCCTGTACGGCAATCCTGTTCGGATTACCGATCCTGTTTATTCAACTGTATGCGTTCACGGGCGGTTTATTCGTGGTCGCCGGTGTCTGGTTGATTACCCGGCGAGTCAAGCGCCACGACCCGGTTTTAACGCTGGTTCTGGTCGGGATTGCGCTGGGTACGGTATGTGGCGCGGGGATTTCACTCATCAAAACGCTGGCCGACCCGTATACCCAACTCCCGTCTATCACCTTCTGGCTGCTTGGCGGTTTATCGACGATCACTTCGCACGATCTGTGGTTCTCGGCACCGCTGATCTTCGCAGGACTGGTCCCGCTATTGCTGCTGCGCTGGCGCATGAACCTGCTCACCCTGTCGGATGATGAAGCACGATCGCTTGGGATCAACGTCTCCCGATTGCGACTGGGACTGATCGTCTGCGCAACGTTAATTACCGCCTGTACCGTCGCCATCGCGGGCATCATCGGCTGGATTGGACTGGTTGTGCCGCACATTGGCAGACTCATCAGTGGCAATAACCATCAGCAGTTGCTCCCCGTGTCCATGGGGATCGGCGCCATTTTGCTGCTGCTTACCGATACCCTCGCCCGTACGCTGAGCAGCACGGAAATTCCGCTGGGGATCCTGACTGCATTTATTGGGGCGCCGTTCTTTTTGCTGCTTTTGCTGCGGGGAAACCGGTCATGACGCTATTAATCGTGCGCCACGCGTCGCTGGGGTACCACAGTCAACAGCCCGTGTTACGCGATGTCTCATTTCAGGTTTCGCCCGGCTCCGTCTGTTGTCTGATTGGCGCCAACGGCAGTGGAAAAACGACCCTGATGCGCACCATTCTCGGGGTTCTTCCGCCGCTTCACGGTGACATTCTTCTTGATGGCATCGCGGTGAATCATCTCAACGATCGGCAACGCGCCGCGGCCATCGCCTGGGTTCCTCAGGCGCATGACGGCGCATTTGCCTTTAGCGCGCTGGACATGGTGATGATGGGACTGGCCCCGCAACTGGCGGCATTTGCGGTTCCCGGGGCTAAAGAACATGAAATTGCCCATCAACAGCTGGCGATGCTGGGGATCTCTCACCTGGCGTCTCGACGCTGGAACACACTGAGCGGCGGAGAGCGGCAGTTGGTGTTAATTGCCCGCGCGTTGGCGCAACGTCCGCGCCTTTTATTGCTGGATGAACCTGCTTCCAGTCTGGATTTTGGGCATCAAATCCGCCTGCTCGACACGTTGGTGACGCTGAAAAATTCGGGTATGGCCCTGCTGATGTCGACCCATCACCCGCTGCATGCCCGGGCAATTGCCGACAGCGTGGTACGCGTCGAGCCAGACGGTGAAGTGTCGCAGGGACGTCCTGAATACCAGCTCGCCGCCGATCGTCTGGCTGAATTGTATCGCGTTACACCGTCACAAATTGCTCACCACCTCTTTGGCTCACATAATTAAGGGATAGGAATGCTCATTGACGACATTGATTTTGCCGATCTTTACCGTAAACAGTTACAACTGGCGAACAGAACCGAGAAAAAGCCGGAGCACTGGGATAAACGTGCGGAAAAAATGGCGGAGAATTGCGCCTCATTAACCGACAGCTATCTGCTGCTGCTGTTGGGGAAGATCGACCTGAAAGGCGCAGAGTCGCTGTTTGATATGGGCTGCGGGCCCGGTACGGTCTCGCTGGCGCTGGCTAAAAAGATGCCAATAATTTACGGCGTAGATTACAGTCAGGGAATGCTGAGCGTAGCTGCCCGCCGCGCCGTACAAATGAATGCCCATCACGTACAGTGGGTGCAGCGGGCCTGGGAAGAGCACTGGGATGATTTACCCCAGTGCGATATCGCCGTCGCCTCGCGCTCCACGCTGGTTGCCGATATGCGCCAGGCGATGACCAAACTGAATAATCAGGCCCGGCTGCGGGTTTATACCACTCATCTCGTCAGTTCATCTTTCGTTTCTCCCACCATTCAACGTGCGCTGGGCCGCGAAGTGATTGAGCTTCCCAACTATATCTATGCGCTTAATGTCCTGTATCAGATGGGGATCCACGCGCACGTTGATTTTATCCGCGGACCCAACTGCCAGCAGGACAACAGCACCTGGACACGTTTTCTCGAAAACGTGCGCTGGAGTATGGGGGAGCTCAGCGCCGACGAGATCGAACGTCTGGAAACCTGGTATCAGCGGCAGGATCCTCGCGCGATTGCCCCCGCCAGTCGTGACTGGGCGCTTATCTGGTGGGACAGCGTTCCGCGGGAGGCGCTGAGATGATCTACTTTTCGCAGGCGCAAACCGACGCGCTGCTGCTGGAAGATATTCAGGGCGGGGATCTGACCACCCGCGCGCTGGGTATCGGCGCGCAACCTGGCGTAATGGCGTTTTACCATCGCCAGGGCGGATGCGTTAGCGGCACCGCCGTTGCCAGACAAATGCTCACCTCATTAGGTTTAACCGTCAGCGACGGGGTGGCCGATGGTGAACAGGTCAGCGCCGGACAGCAATTGATTCGCGCGCACGGAAATGCGGCGGCGCTGCACCAGGGTTGGAAAGCGGTACAAAATGTCCTGGAGTGGAGCTGCGGGGTTTCGGGCTATCTTGAGAGCATGTTGAGCCAACTACGCCAACGCTATCCTGATGGGCAGATTGCCTGCACCCGCAAAGCCATTCCCGGCACGCGTTTGTTGGCGACTCAGGCAATACTCGCCGCCGGGGGCATTATCCATCGCGGAGGATGCGCCGAGACGGTACTGTTGTTCGCTAATCACCGCCGTTTTCTTACCAATTCAAACGACTGGACAGGCGCGATTGCGCGCTTACGCAGCCATGCGCCAGAAAAAAAGATCGTCGTCGAAGCGGATACGCCAGCTGAAGCATTAGCCGCGCTACGTGCCGCCCCCGATGTTCTGCAACTCGACAAATTTACCCCTGAGCAGGCAACAGAAATTGCCCGTCTGGCCCCTTCTCTGGCCCCCCATTGCACGCTGGCGCTGACTGGCGGCATTACCCTCGCCTCGCTGGCGAGTTATCTCGACTGTGGCATCAGACTTTTCATCACTTCCGCGCCTTACTACGCTCCGCCTGCGGATATCAAAGTTAGCCTGAGCCCGGACACACGTGGCATATAACATTTATAAATGGACTAAAAGAATGAATTTCAACAAAAGTTGTCTTTACACAGCCCTGTCGTTTGCTTTCGCGCATAGTGCTTTTGCTGGGCAGGAAAGCGAAACCATGACCGTCTGGTCAAGCCCGGCCTCCGCGGCAACCACTACGGTTCTCGGCCAGGAAACGATCCAACAGCTGGATAAACAAAACGTGGCGCAGGCGCTGAGCGTCGTCCCCGGCGTAGTGCTGCAAAAATCAGGCAACCGTAATGAGCAGCAGGTAAAGGTGCGCGGGTTTGACAGCCGTCAGGTTCCCGTCTTTTTTGACGGTGTGCCGGTGTACATCCCCTATGACGGCAACCTCGATTTAGGCCGTTTCCTGACATCCGATATCGCTTCGGTTGAAGTCTCCAAAGGCTACTCGTCTCTGCTACAAGGGCCTAACCAGATGGGCGGCGCCATTAATATCACCACCAAAAAGCCCACCAAACCAATTGAAGGCAGCATTGGTTATCGTCAGGGCTGGAGTCGTAGCAAAGACAACGCCCACGATATGCACGCTTCATTTGGCGCCAGTAACGATCTGGGTTACATCCAGCTCAGCGGCAGCCAGCTGAAGCAGGATTTCCTTGGCTTACCGCACGGCGTGGACAATCCGGTTGCGGGCAGTCACGGCAAGATTGCCAACTCCTCCGCCGATGATAAACGCGGCATCGTGAAGCTGGGCTTTACCCCTCGCGGCGATGATGAGTATGTGCTGACCTATATTAATCAGGACGGTGAAAAAGATAACCCACCGTACGCCGGAACCAGCAGTCAGAAATCACGCTACTGGCAATGGCCGCAGTACGATAAAGAGAGCTATTACTATCAGGGAACTACCCATCTGGGCGACCGTTTTACCCTGAAAAGCCGTCTGTATCGCGATACTTTTGAAAATACGCTGATGATGTATAACTCGCTTGCCGATCTGAAAAATAAGAAAGGCAGCTATAGCCATTATTCGGACTACAGCGATGGGGCTGGCCTGCAGCTCGCTGCGGATATGCGTGAAAACGATCTGCTCTCTTTCGCCGTAAACTGGAAGGATGATGTTCACCGCGAGAAAGGGGCGCCGAATGCGGCTTACGACCGTTACGAAGACCGTACCTGGTCTGTTGCCAGTGAATACCAGTGGGCAGCCGCGGACAATGTCGATGTGGTGGCGGGAATAAGCTATGACTGGCGCGACAGTCTGGAAGGCATGAAACACGAGAAAAACGGCAGCGTCACTCACTACGATGACAACAATCAGTCGGCCTTTAACTGGCAGGTGATGACCAAATACCACTTTGAAAATTCAGACACACTGGCGCTGTCCTACTCTGACAGAACGCGCTTCCCAACGTTGAAAGAGCGCTACACGACCTCAAAACCGGCTTATAACCAGGTGGCGCTGGTCAATCCGCAGCTGAAACCGGAACGCGCCCGCAGCGTAGACCTGACCTGGAATGGTTCACTTAGCCAGAACTGGGGATTTGAAGCCAGCGTCTATTACAACCGCATCAGCGACGCGATTCTGTCGCACAACATTGATGCCGACACCATCCAGAATCAGAACAGTGGTCGGGTGGATTACACCGGCCTTGATGCCGGTGTTAAAGGTAAGGTCTTTGATATGCTGGACGTCGGGCTGAGCTATGGCCTTATCCATGCAGACGTCAAACGCAGCGACATCGGCAAAATAACCGATTTGCCGACGCAAACCCTGACCGCCTGGATGACGCTGAAACCGTGGGATCCGCTGAGCATTACGCTTTCTGAAGAAGCCCGCTCGTCGAGCTATAGCAATAGCGACGGCTCGCAGAAAGCCGCGGGTTTCGCCATTACCCATTTACGCGCTGACTACGCCATCGGTCACGGGTTTAGCGTTAACGCTTCGGTCAATAATCTGTTCGATACGCAGTACGTTTATAGTGAAGGATTTATTGAAGAAGGCCGCAATTACTGGGCGGGGATTGAGTATCAATTCTGATATAGCGATGCAGAGAAAAGGCCCCTCTCGGAGTAATGCTGTTCAGTTAACGCCTTAGTTTCAGAAAGTATCGCCTGTGTGGGTAGAAGTTATGAATATGCACTCTCAGATAAAGGGTTCCGTTCACCTCATATCCATAGTTTCTCTGAAACGCCGATTTCTGTGAACGTGTAAAGGGCGTTCTTCGCCACGCCCTTTACAATCCCGGCTCCCGGCGGGAAAATCGATGAGTCGTTGACGGCTGACCGGGTCTGTCCGCAGGGATGCGGACAGAGGGGACGGCCTAAGACGAATGACAAAATTGCCAGGAGCAATTTTGAACAGCGCTTGCGCTGGCCCCCAAGGGGTGAGCCCCAAGGATGGGGCGAATAATCGCGCAGCGACGATTTTCCCGCCGGGAGCCTGGGATGCAAGGGAAGTGGCGGCGAGCCTCCCTTGCACGTTCACGGGTGTCTGCGGTTCAGAGAAATGACACCGTTGAGGTGAACGGAACCCTGAGCAAGAATCACATGTTCACCTTACATGCTTAACTGAACGGCATTACCGCTCGGGGGCCGTTCGATTAATCTCGTCGTACAAGCCGGAAGACACCCAGCACGACAATCGCGCCGACCACGGCCACCAGGAAGCTGTGGAGATTAAACCCGCTGACATCGCCGCCGATACCAAACATCGTTGCCAGCCATCCACCGACCACAGCACCGACAACACCCAGAATACAGGTCAGGATAAATCCACCGCCATCGCGCCCCGGCATAATCAGTTTGGCGATAACCCCCGCAATCAGACCAAAAATAATCCAGGCAATAATTCCCATTTTCAGGCCCTCTTTCCAGTGAACGCACGCGCAAGACATTCCTGCGCCAGCCTTTAAAGTATAGGCAAACCATCGCTATATGCTGTTTTCACGCAGACTTAATTCATTGGCGTTGGTAAAAAATTTCATCCATTTGTATTAAGTTCCGTTGATTGATGCCGATAATCCAACGATAAACTAGGCATCCAGGAGTCATTAGGTGTGAGTAACTACAATGAGCAGTTCCTGAAGCAAAATCCGTTAGCGGTGTTAGGCGTACTCCGGGACTTAAATTCGCAGCAGGTTCCGCTGCGTATCTCCTGGGCGGGTGGCCAGTTCATCAGCAAAATATTGGCGGTCAACCCAGACGAACTGATCATGGATTTTGGCAGTCAGGAATACGAAAACCAGGCCGTGCAGCGTGCCAGCCAGATAACAATTATCGCCGAAACGCAGGGAGCCAAAGTGGAGTTCACCCTGCCACAGCTGAAAAAAGGCGAATACCAGCGACTACCCGCATTTATCTCATCGTTACCGCCTTCCCTGTGGTTCGTCCAGCGTCGGGAATATTTCCGCATCGGCGCTCCGCTGCATCCTCCCTATCGTTGTACGGTAAAAATGCCGGACAACAGCACACTCTGTTTTCGCTTATTCGATTTGTCGCTTGGCGGTATGGGCGGGCTGTTAGAAACGCCGAAACCAGAGGGGCTGGAAGAAGGCATGCGCTTCTCGCAGGTTGAACTGAACATGGAGCAATGGGGGGTGTATAACGTTGACGCTCAGCTTATTTCCATTAGCGAACGCAAAGTTATCGACAGTAAAAACGAAACCATTACCACTCCCCGCCTGAGCTTTCGTTTTCTCAACGTCGGCCCGGCGGTGGAGCGGAACTTACAGCGGATTATTTTTTCCCTTGAGCGCGAAGCCCGGGAAAAATCGAACAAAGTGCGCGATTAACATCACCTGAATTACATTACATCCAGCGCCTGCTGAAGCTTCCAGATATAGCGCGGAGCCTGCGGCGCCGGATGATTGTCCGCAACATGTTCAATAAATTCATCCGGACTGAGATCGTTGATCTTATTGATGGCTTTCTTCCTGTCGGAAGAGAACGTTCGCAGCAGTGCCCCCGCGCCGTTGGCGTACGATACCACCAGCGCATATTGCATCACCTGCGGATCTTCGATCCCGGCCAGCGGCCCGGTCTCCAGAATGCTCAGGTAGGCGGCCCCCATCGAGATATTGCGCTCAGGATTTTTCAATTCGCTGGTCGACGGTTCTCCGCTCCATCCCATACGACGATAAACATCGCGTCCTGAAGTAGAGGCTTTTAACTGCATCAGGCCGATCGCATTAGACTTACTGACCGCATTCGGGTTACCGCCTGATTCAATAGCGATGATGGCGGTAATCAATTGTGGACTGACACCCCAGGCCGCACCGGCTTTTTCGCTAATCGGCATCCATTGCATTGCGCGTTTAACCGGAACTTCAGCATTCCACGGCGGATTTTTGTAATCCTGTTTTGAACTACAGCCCGCAAGTAATACAACCAAAAAAGCAAACCATCTCAATTTCACGTCATCTATCCTTATAGCCGGAACCTGTCGCTGAGGTGACAACGACATACCTACGCGGCATGATATACATTTGGTTTTAGTTGTAGCAAGGAAATGCCATGTCCCGGTTTCACTTAATTGCCCCGTCGGGCTACTGTATCAACCAGCAGGCCGCCTTACGCGGGCTTGCGCGTCTTACTGAGGCCGGTCATCAGGTCGACAATTCAGCGGTTATTGCGCGCCGCAGCCAGCGTTTTGCGGGTACAGAAGCAGAGCGTCTGGCTGATGTGAACTCGCTGGTAAATCTGAAAACGCCCGATACCATTGTGATGGCGGTACGCGGCGGCTATGGCGCGAGCCGTTTACTGGAAGATATTGACTGGCAGGCGCTGGCGGACCGCCAGCAACACAACCCGCTGCTGCTGTGCGGGCACAGCGATTTTACGGCGATCCAGTGTGGTCTGCTGGCGCAGGGGAATGTGATTAGCTTCAGCGGCCCGATGCTGGCGGCTAACTTCGGCGCCGAGGAGATGAACGCATTCACCGAGCACCATTTCTGGCAGGCTCTGCGCAATGCCCAATTCACCCTCGAATGGCAGGGTAACGGCCCGGCGTGTGCGACAGAAGGGACGCTATGGGGCGGAAACCTGGCGATGCTTATTTCGCTGATGGGTACGCCGTGGATGCCGGCTATCAAAAACGGCGTTTTGGTGCTGGAAGATATTAACGAGCATCCGTTTCGCATTGAGCGCATGCTGCTGCAACTGTATCACGCGGGAATACTGGCCCAGCAAAACGCCATTATCCTCGGCAGTTTTAGCGGCAGCGCGCCTAATGATTACGACGCAGGTTACAATCTTGATTCAGTTTGTGATTTTCTGCGCGCCAGGCTGGCGGTTCCGTTGATCGACGGCCTTGATTTTGGCCATGAACAACGCACTGTCACCCTGCCTTTGGGAGCCAGAGCGATGCTGAAAAACGATAAAAACGGCACTCAGCTCACTATTAGTGGGCATCCGGTATTAAAATCGTAAAAAAAGCGGTTAAGAGGGCTAAGTAAAACGCTGTTTCTGTCGTTAATATGTTAGGGTTTATTAATACGAAACAGCGTAATTCAGGAGTAACCGAACGTTGGATGCCGCAGCAATTATCAGCCTTTTTATTTTGGGTTCCGTTCTCGTCACCTGCAGTATCTTACTCAGTTCATTTTCATCACGTCTTGGTATCCCTATTCTGGTGATATTTCTCGCTATCGGTATGTTAGCGGGCGTCGACGGCGTGGGCGGTATTCCTTTCGATAATTACCCTTTTGCCTACATGGTGAGTAACCTGGCGCTGGCGGTTATCCTCCTCGACGGCGGGATGCGCACCCAGGCCAGCTCTTTTCGCGTCGCTTTAGGCCCGGCGCTATCGTTGGCAACCGTCGGGGTGCTGATTACCTCCGGACTCACTGGCATGATGGCCGCGTGGCTGTTCCATCTGGATCTTATCGAAGGGCTGCTGATTGGCGCGATTGTGGGTTCAACCGACGCCGCGGCGGTCTTTTCCCTGCTTGGCGGTAAGGGTCTTAACGAACGTGTTGGCTCTACGCTGGAAATTGAATCCGGTAGTAATGATCCGATGGCGGTTTTTTTGACCATCACGCTTATCGCCATGATCCAAAATCACGAGACCGGTTTAAGCTGGATGTTTGCGGTGCATATTATCCAGCAGTTTGGCTTAGGCATCATGCTGGGACTCGGCGGCGGCTATCTGCTCCAGCAAATGATTAACCGTATTTCGCTGCCTGCCGGGCTTTATCCGCTACTGGCGTTAAGCGGAGGGATCCTGATCTTTGCCCTGACCACTGCGCTGGAAGGCAGCGGTATTCTGGCCGTTTATCTGTGTGGTTTCCTGCTGGGTAATCGCCCCATCCGCAACCGGTTTGGTATTTTGCAAAACTTCGACGGTCTGGCCTGGCTGGCGCAAATCGCCATGTTCCTGGTGCTCGGACTGCTGGTTACACCGTCTGACCTGCTGCCTATCGCAATCCCTGCGTTAATTTTGTCTGCGTGGATGATATTTATTGCCCGCCCGCTTTCGGTGTTCGCCGGACTGCTGCCATTTCGAGGCTTCAATCTGCGCGAGCGCATTTTCATCAGTTGGGTGGGTCTGCGCGGCGCAGTTCCGATCATCCTCGCCGTCTTCCCAATGATGGCAGGTCTGGAAAACGCGCGCCTGTTCTTTAACGTCGCATTCTTCGTGGTTCTGATCTCGCTGCTGTTTCAGGGTACGTCGCTTTCGTGGGCCGCTAAAAAAGCCAAAGTGGTGGTCCCTCCCGTCGGCTGGCCCGTGTCGCGCATTGGTCTGGATATTCATCCGGATAATCCCTGGGAGCAGTTTGTTTATCAGCTCAGCGCGGATAAGTGGTGTGTGGGCGCCGCGCTGCGCGACCTGCATATGCCGGAAGAAACGCGAATTGCCGCCCTGTTTCGTGACAACGTGCTATTTCACCCCTCCGGCAGTACGCGCCTGCGCGAAGGCGATGTATTGTGTGTTATTGGCCGCGAGCGCGATCTCCCTGCTCTCGGCAAGCTGTTCAGCCAGTCCCCGCCGGTGTCGTTGGACCAGCGCTTCTTCGGTGACTTTATTCTTGAAGCCAGCGCAAAATATGCCGATGTGGCGCTGATTTATGGCCTGGATGATGGCACAGAGTATCGTGATAAGCAGCAAACGCTGGGGGATATTGTCCAGCATCTGCTTGGCGCCGCGCCGGTCGTCGGTGACCAGGTTGAATTCGCTGGCATGATCTGGACGGTTGCCGAGAAAGAAGATAATGCGGTACTGAAGGTCGGTGTTCGCGTTGCTGAAGATGAGGATGAGTAACGCGGATATTTTTTGCCGGGTAGCGGCTGCGCCGTACCCGGCCTACAAAATGAGGCCTGATAAGCGCATCGCTATCAGGCAGTCCTACAAAAGTTACACCGTCACCACCGGCACGCGCAGCGCCAGAGAACACATCAATTCGTAACCTACCGTACCCGCGGCGCTGGCTACATCGTCAATTTTAATCTCTTTGCCCCACAGCTCTACCGGCGTCCCTATCCCCGCCTGCGGACACGGCGTCAGGTCTACCGCCAGCATATCCATTGAGACTGTTCCCACCGTAGTGGTACGTACGCCATCCACCAGCACCGGTGTCCCGCTTGGCGCATGGCGCGGATAACCGTCTGCATAGCCGGTCGCTACAATGCCAATACGCTGCTCACCGATGGCGGTGTAGCGTCCTCCATAACCCACCCGGTCTCCGGCTTTCAGCGTTTGTATGCCGATTATCTCGCTGCTCAGAGTCATCACCGGTTTGAGGCCGGTATTGGCGATGTCCTGCCATTGTCCCGACGGCGATGCGCCATACAAGATAATACCCGGACGAACCCAGTCATAATGTGCTTCAGGGTGCCACAACGTGGCGGCCGAATTGGACAGCGAGCGTCTGCACTCCAGCCCTTCTGTCGCCTGCGCAATACGCGCCATGGCCTCCCGGATACCTTCCGGGTGCTCTGCATCGGCAAAGTGTGACATCAGCGTCATTTCACCAACGTTGGGCATCGCCCGCAGCTGTTGCCAGACCGTAGAAACTCTGTCCGGTAAGAAACCCAGCCGGTTCATGCCGCTGTTCACCTTCAGGTAAACATCCAGCGGCGCGTTGAGGCGCGCATTCTGCAACGCTTTTAGCTGCCAGTTACTGTGTACACAGGTGGTCAGACGATATTTGTCATACACCGTTAAATCTTCGGCGTGGAAAAAACCCTCCAGCATGAGTATCGGGCCTTTCCATCCGCGCTCGCGCAGGGTTATCGCTTCTTCAAGATTGAGCATGGCAAAACCGTCGGTTGTGCCCAGCGCATTCCAGACGCGTTCAATGCCGTGTCCGTACGCATTGGCTTTCACCACCGACCAGACGCGAGCGTCCGGCGCGGCCTGGCGGGTGATGCTCAGGTTTTGTTTCAACGCCTGCAGGTCAATGCTGGCCAGTATCGGGCGAGTCATCTCACGTCCTTATCAGTTATGTGCGCCATGTAAATGCCGTGGGCGAGATGGAGTAAACCCCGGGCTGTAGCGCGCCACGCTCAGATCGTCGTAAGGAATGGCTGGTGTGCGGCCAGAAAGAATGTCGCTCAGCAACTGACCCGAGCCGCAGGCCATAGTCCAGCCCAGCGTACCGTGGCCGGTGTTGAGTAGTAGATTCTTAAAGCGGGTTCGCCCAACCACCGGTGTACCGTCCGGAGTCATCGGACGAAGCCCGGTCCAGAAAGTTGCCTGTTCCACATGACCACCGCGCGGGAAGAGATCGCGTACAACCATCTCCAGCGTTTCACGACGAGGTTGTAGCAATTCCGTATTGAAGCCGACAATTTCCGCCATGCCGCCCACACGAATACGGTTATCAAAGCGGGTAATGGCGATTTTGTAAGTCTCATCAAGGATAGTAGAAACCGGCGCGCCGTCATCTTGCGCCACCGGAATGGTCAACGAATAGCCTTTGAGCGGATAGACCGGAATATCAACGATGCCTTTCAGCATCGCCGTAGAGTACGAGCCAAACGCCATTACATAGGCATCTGCTTTGACTATCTCTTCGCCGCACTGAACGCCGTAAATCTGCTCACCATCGCTCAGCAGCTTATCGACCGGCGTATTAAAACGAAACTTAACGCCAGCCTGCTCAGCCATCAGCGCCAGACGCTGGGTAAACAGCTGACAGTCACCCGTTTCATCATTCGGTAAACGCAGACCGCCGGTCAGCTTGTGCGCCACTTCCGCCAGCGCCGGCTCGACTTCAGCCAGGCGACTTGCTTCCAGCAACTGATAGGGTACGCCAGCGTCTTCGAGCACGGCGATGTCGCGGGTGGCGTTCTCATACTGTTGAGCGGTACGGAAAAGTTGCAGGGTTCCGCCCTGGCGCCCTTCGTACTCAATACCGGTAGAAGCGCGCAGCGCTTTCAGGCAATCACGGCTGTATTCCGCCAGACGCACCATGCGTCCTTTGTTTTCCATGTAATGGCTGGTGTCGCAGTTGCGCAGCATTTGCCACATCCATTTCAACTGGAACTGGGTCCCGTCGAGGCGCACGGCCAGCGGAGCATGGCGCTGAAACATCCATTTAATTGCCTTCAGCGGTACACCTGGCGCCGCCCATGGTGCTGCATAACCTGGAGAGATTTGCCCCGCGTTCGCCGCACTGGTTTCCAGTGCCGGACCGGGCTCACGATCAATGACGGTGACATCGTGTCCAGCCTGACTTAAATACCAGGCGCTGGTCACGCCAACGACACCACTTCCCAGTATGACAACTCGCATAGCCACTCCGTTAACAGTAAAAGAACAATCATCTAATTACATCTTGATAACTCAGTTGAAAATATTATTCAACATATGGCTTTTTTATGGTGACTTATCTCACATATAGCGGTGACAGCGGGGAACTCTCTGCTTTGGCATCTCCTGCTGTGCGTTATTTTTATCCAGCATAAAATTTTGCGACCATACCGTTTTTCGACGCCTCGCTAACGAGAAATCGCAAAGAAAAAATTTCAGCCGCAGCACGTTTTTTAACACCATGATCTATGCTTGAAATGAGGTACTCCAGACAGAGAGTGCCGCCAACAATGAGGGTGCGCGAATGGCTACGATTGATTCCATGAACAAGGACAGCACACGGTTAAGCGATGGACCCGACTGGACGTTTGATCTGCTGGATGTCTATCTGGCGGAAATAGACCGCGTGGCGAAACTCTACAAACTGGATACCTACCCGCACCAAATCGAGGTAATCACCTCCGAACAGATGATGGACGCTTACTCCAGCGTCGGGATGCCAATCAACTATCCACACTGGTCGTTTGGTAAAAAGTTTATCGAAACCGAGCGCTTGTATAAGCATGGTCAGCAGGGGTTGGCCTATGAGATCGTTATCAACTCCAATCCGTGTATCGCGTATCTGATGGAGGAGAACACCATCACCATGCAGGCGCTGGTGATGGCGCATGCCTGCTACGGACATAACTCCTTCTTCAAAAACAACTACCTGTTCCGTAGCTGGACGGATGCCAGTTCCATTGTCGATTACCTGATCTTCGCGCGAAACTATATTACCCAGTGTGAAGAGCGTTATGGCGTGGATGAAGTCGAAAAGCTTCTCGACTCCTGTCACGCGCTGATGAACTACGGCGTGGACCGCTACAAGCGTCCACAAAAAATCTCGCTACAGGAAGAGAAAGCCCGGCAGAAAAGTCGTGAAGAGTATCTGCAAAGTCAGGTGAATATGTTATGGCGCACGCTGCCGAAGAAAGAAGAAGAGAAAACCGTTTCACAAGCCCGGCGTTATCCTTCTGAGCCACAGGAGAACCTGCTGTACTTCATGGAAAAGAACGCCCCACTGCTGGAATCCTGGCAACGCGAAGTCCTGCGTATTGTGCGTAAGGTCAGCCAGTATTTTTACCCGCAGAAACAGACGCAGGTGATGAACGAAGGTTGGGCTACTTTCTGGCATTACACCATCCTGAACCACCTTTATGATGAAGGTAAAGTCACCGAACGGTTTATGCTGGAGTTTTTGCATAGCCATACCAACGTGGTGTTCCAGCCGCCGTACAACAGCCCGTGGTATAGCGGGATAAACCCGTATGCCCTGGGTTTTGCGATGTTCCAGGATATCAAACGTATTTGTCAGTCGCCGACCGAAGAGGACAAATACTGGTTCCCGGATATAGCGGGCTCAGACTGGCTGGAAACTCTGCACTTCGCGATGCGTGATTTCAAAGATGAGAGCTTCATTAGCCAGTTCCTGTCACCGAAGGTTATGCGTGATTTCCGCTTGTTTACCGTACTGGATGACGATCGTCATAATTATCTGGAGATTTCAGCGATCCACAATGAGGAAGGATATCGCGAAATCCGCAACAGGCTGTCGTCGCAATATAACCTGAGCAACCTGGAGCCGAATATTCAAATCTGGAACGTCGATCTGCGCGGCGATCGCTCGCTCACCTTGCGCTATATTCCGCATAACCGCGCTCCGCTGGATAAAGGACGCAAAGAGGTGCTTAAGCATGTGCACCGCCTATGGGGTTTTGACGTGATGCTGGAGCAGCAGAATGAAGATGGCAGCGTGGAGTTGCTGGAGCGTTGCCCGCCGAGGATGAACGGTCTGTAAAAACAAAACCCCTCGAATGAGGGGTTTTTAATTAGCGTCCCTGAATAGCTAAATCGCCCGGCAGGTTCTTCTGCATACGATGCCAAATCTCGCCGCTGTCGTGACCATAGCGACGCACCGTTTCATAAACCTGCTCATGAGCGCCATGCTCGCACAGTTCTGACAGCTTATGGTAGAAGCTCAGCGCCAGCGCGCGCGCTTCCGGATTGGCAAAATAATGGCGGCCAATGCGGGTATATAATCCTTTCATACCATTAAGGATCAAACCGTAAATCGGATTACCGGAGGCAAATGCCAGACCGCGGAAAATGTTATAGTCCAGATCGGCGAACGCATCAGCATGGTCGGCCACCTGATTTGCCGTCGCCAGAACCTCCTGCGCTTTATCAGGATGCTGGCGAAACGCGGTACGAATAAAGATCGTCGAGATGTTGGTACGCACGGACAGCAGATTATCGATAAGCTGCGGAACGCTCTCGTGATCGAGACGCGCCAGCGTTTCAAGGATATTCAGCCCGGAGGTTTCCCAGAAGTTATTCACCTTCGTCGGTTTGCCGTGTTGAATGGTCAACCAACCGTCACGCGCCAGACGCTGTAATACCTCGCGTAACGTGGTACGTGTCACTCCGATCAGTTCAGAGAGTTCACGTTCAGCAGGCAAAATAGTGCCAGGTGGGAAGCGGTTATTCCAGATACTTTCAATGATGTACTCTTCCGCGAACCCAGCCGGGCTTTGCGCCTTAATGACCATAGTAATAATTCCATTACACAGCAAAACATAGTTACAGTTATCATACCAGACGGGTTACATAGCTGATAGCTGACGCAATGAAGAAAAAGTAGATCAAGGCTTCATTTTCCAGATAACGCTAAAGCGCAGCCAGCCTTGCCCGTCGCGTGAATAGCTTGCCTGTACTCCCTCCTCCCGCTAAGCTTTGCGGTCAAACATAAAAATATGATTTCATTTTTAAAGGTAGGGAAATCACCATGGAGCTATCATGGGGTCGCGCTATGTGGCGCAATTTTTTAGGTCAATCACCTGACTGGTACAAACTTGCACTGCTCGTCTTCTTAGTCGTTAACCCGATTATATTTTTTATTAATCCTTTTATTGCGGGCTGGCTGTTGGTGGCCGAGTTCATCTTTACGCTGGCGATGGCGTTAAAATGTTATCCGCTGCTACCAGGTGGGCTGTTAGCTATCGAAGCAGTCATCATCGGTATGACCAGCGCCACGCATGTGCGTGAAGAGGTTGCCGCTAACCTTGAGGTGTTATTGCTGCTGATGTTTATGGTGGCTGGCATCTATTTTATGAAACAACTGCTGCTGTTTATTTTCACCCGCCTGCTGCTTACGATTCGCTCCAAAACGCTGCTGTCGCTGGCTTTTTGCGTTGCTGCCGCCTTCCTTTCTGCGTTTCTTGATGCGCTGACCGTCGTTGCCGTGGTGATCAGCGTCGCGGTCGGTTTCTATGGTATTTACCATCGCGTCGCCTCTTCCCGCGCGGAAGACAACAACATGCTCGATGACAGCCATATCGATCAGCACAATAAGGTCGTACTGGAGCAGTTTCGTGGTTTTCTGCGTAGCCTGATGATGCACGCGGGCGTCGGTACGGCGTTAGGCGGCGTAATGACGATGGTCGGCGAACCGCAAAACCTGATTATCGCCAAAGCGGCGGGCTGGCATTTTGGTGACTTCTTCCTGCGCATGTCGCCGGTCACCGTACCGGTGCTGATTTGCGGCCTGTTAACCTGTGTGCTGGTCGAGAAATTACGCTGGTTTGGCTATGGCGAAACGCTGCCGGAGACCGTCCGCGATGTCCTGCAACAATTTGACGATCAAAGCCGTCAGCAACGTACTCGTCAGGATAAAATCAAACTGATTGTTCAGGCTATTATCGGCGTCTGGCTGGTGGTTGCTCTGGCCCTGCATCTGGCAGAGGTTGGATTAATTGGCCTGTCCGTCATCATTCTGGCAACGTCGTTGACCGGCGTTACAGACGAACATGCTATTGGCAAAGCGTTTACCGAGTCGCTGCCGTTCACCGCCCTGCTGACCGTGTTCTTCTCTATTGTTGCGGTTATTATCGATCAACAGCTCTTCTCGCCTATCATTCAGTTCGTATTGCAGTCCTCTGAGCATGCTCAGTTGACGCTGTTCTATCTCTTTAACGGCCTGCTGTCTTCAATCTCTGATAACGTTTTTGTCGGCACCATCTATATTAACGAAGCCAAAGCAGCGCTGGAACAAGGGACCATCAGCCTCAACCAGTACGAACTGTTAGCGGTAGCGATTAATACCGGGACCAACCTGCCTTCCGTGGCTACACCAAACGGTCAGGCGGCATTCCTGTTCCTGCTGACCTCCGCGCTGGCACCATTGATTCGCCTCTCTTATGGCCGCATGGTGTGGATGGCTCTGCCGTATACTCTCGTCCTGACGCTCGTTGGTCTGCTTTGCGTCGAGTTCACGCTGGTACCGGTGACCGAGTGGATGACTCAAACGGGCTGGTTAGCTACACTTTCATAACAATTAACCGGGCAAATCACTGCCCGGTTTGACTTTTTGCATGATAATTATCCGATTACGCAAATTTTCAATTCCCGCTAGTGGCGCATAAATTGAATTGGTTTAAACTGCGGTCTCTACGCATGTTGCAGGGAAATTATTATGTTGCGATTTTTAAACCAATGCTCCCGAGGTCGTGGAGCATGGTTATTGTTGGCGTTAACCGCCTTTGCGCTGGAACTCGTTGCGCTGTGGTTCCAGCACGTCATGCTGCTAAAACCTTGCGTGTTGTGTATTTACGAACGTAGCGCATTATTCGGCGTGATGGGTGCGGGGCTGGTGGGGGCTATCGCGCCAAAGACACCGCTGCGCTATGTGGCGATGATAATCTGGATTTACAGTGCCTGGCGTGGGCTTCAGTTAGCGTATGAGCACACCATGATTCAGTTGCACCCATCACCGTTCATGACCTGTGATTTTGCAGCCCGCTTCCCGAGCTGGCTGCCGCTGGACAAATGGCTGCCGCAGGTGTTTTTAGCATCCGGTGACTGTGCTGAACGCCAGTGGTCTTTTTTAACCCTGGAAATGCCACAGTGGCTGTTGGGGATCTTCGCCGCTTACCTGGTGGTCGCCGTGCTGGTATTCATAGCACAGCCGTTTAAACCGAAAAAACGTGACCTCTTCGGTCGCTAACAGAGACGCTCCTTCGGGAGCGTTTTTTTTGCCTTAAATCCATTGCCTGCTGGCATCTATAAGATGTATATTAAATACATCTTATAGATGCCACACGAAGGAGATGTCTTATGTCCCATTTACGCATCCCGGCAAACTGGAAAGTGAAACGCTCTACTCCCTTCTTTACCAAAGACAACGTCCCGGCAGCACTTCTTTCTCACCATAACACCGCAGCAGGCGTGTTTGGTCAGCTCTGTGTAATGGAAGGTACGGTAACGTATTATGGCTTTGCCAATGAAGACGCAAAAGAGCCCGAAGTGAAGGTAGTGATTAATGCCGGTCAGTTCGCGACCAGCCCACCGCAGTACTGGCATCGTGTTGAATTAAGCGACGACGCACAATTCAACATTAACTTCTGGGTGGAAGATGACAACCACTCCGATGAGATGTATCAGGCGAAAAAGTCTTAAACCTTAACGCCTGCTAATCGATGGGCGGCTCAGTCCGCCCATGAAGGTTTGTTCAGGATATGATCCTGCCAGTCACGTACTTCCGATTCTTTCACCGCAATATGACGAACTGAGATACGTTCACCGTGCATCGCCGCTTTAGACCCCGTCAGCAACGGATGCCACTCCGGCAGCCCTTTACCTTCCGCGAGCAGACGATACGCGCAGGTCATTGGCAACCATTCAAAAGTCGGCAAATTATCGCGCGTCAGTTTGATGCAGTCAGGCTCGTACTCGAATCGACGTTCGTAATTACGGCACTGACAGGTTTTGATATTGAGTTGCTTACACGCGACGTTGGTAAAGTAGATTTCGTCGGTGTCTTCATCCATCAGCTTATGCAGGCAGCATTGACCACATCCGTCACATAATGACTCCCACTCGGCATCGGTCATTTCATCAAGGGTTTTACTTTGCCAGAAAGGTATGTCGCTCATCAGGGTTTCCGCTATTGCATTAAAGCTGCACCTTATAACCAGTCTGGCACGCTGATGCAAGTTTTGCCGCCCGAAAAGGCGGCAAGCAGAGATTACAGTACGCGGGTCGTCAGCGTTTGACCGTTAAAACTGATCGCCAGTTCATCACCGCTGCTTAATGGCCCCACGCCTGCTGGCGTGCCCGTCAGCACAACATCACCCGCTTTGAGGGTAAAGAAACGACTCATATAGGCAATCAAAGGAACGATTTGATGGATCATATCCGCCGTGGAGCCGTGCTGACGCTGTTCACCGTTGACCGTCAACCCGAGCATCGTATCCTGTGGATCGCCGTTAAATTCCGCTACGGGAATAAATCCTGACAGCGGGCAAGAGTTATCAAAACCCTTCGCTTTTTCCCATGGCTGCCCCGCTTTCTTCATTTTGCCCTGGATATCGCGCAGGGTCAGATCCAGTGCGACGCCATAACCCGCGATGGCTTTGCGCACATGATCTTCCGTCGCCTGTCGCAGGGTCGCGCCAATCAGCACAGCCAGCTCAACTTCATGGTGAACCGACCCCATATCAGATGGGATCACCAGCGGCTGGCGTAAATCGCACAGTGCGGTTTCCGGTTTAATAAACAGCACCGGCTCTTCGGGGGGGGTTCCGCCCATCTCTTTAATATGGTTGGCATAGTTACTTCCTACGCAAACCACCTTACTCACCGGATAATCCAGCAGAGCACCATGCCAGTTGTGATGTTGATACATTACTTTCCCCTAACGTAGTCATAGATTTCAGGTACTGCATCGATGGAACGTGCTGCTGGCGGATGCAGTTTAACGTTTAGCGTCTG
This sequence comes from Citrobacter sp. Ce006, assembly GCF_030336535.1. Classification (NCBI taxonomy): domain Bacteria; kingdom Pseudomonadati; phylum Pseudomonadota; class Gammaproteobacteria; order Enterobacterales; family Enterobacteriaceae; genus Citrobacter; species Citrobacter sp. Ce006. Next base: position 140,604 of record NZ_JAOWDO010000074.1, on the reverse strand, counting down.
GTGTATTTTGTTTTGTCGCAGCCAGATGCTGTTTAAGTAAATCTTCTGGCGGCGGTGGTATTTGTAAATAATAGCCCTGCTCGGCCAGGGCCTGTTTTACTTTTTCAAGATCGGCATTAACCAATTTTTTTCGACCATCAAGCGGTAACATCATTGCCAGCGTCGGCTGACCAAATCCTTTCATCAGTTCTTCAGGAACGCGTGAGAAATCGTCTTTTTTTTCGACATATAAATAGGTCTGGTCACGTTTGCTGCTTCGGTAGATCACACAAAACATATCTTTTACTCTGAATTCACGGAATGGTGGCTTGCCTCAATATAATACTGACTATAACATGCCTTATAGTCTTCGGAATATCACCCCGCGCTGGGGATGATAAATAGCAAATTGAGTAAGGCCAGGATGTCAAACACGCCAATCGAGCTTAAAGGCAGTAGCTTCACCTTATCAGTGGTTCATTTACATGAAGCAGAACCCGAGGTTATTCGTCAGGCGTTGGAAGACAAAATCGCGCAGGCGCCGGCTTTTTTAAAACACGCTCCCGTGGTGGTTAACGTGAGTGGTCTTGAAAGCCCGGTCAACTGGTCAGCGCTGCAGAAAGTTGTTACGTCTACCGGATTGCGCATTATTGGCGTTAGCGGATGCAAAGACGCCAGACTCAAGGCTGAAATCGACGAAATGGGCCTTCCTTTACTGACTGAAGGTAAAGAAAAAGCTATTCGTTCTGCGCCTGTTGAGACCCCGGCTCCCGTTGCTCCGCCGCAAAACGTTACTCCCATCACAAAAACACGATTAATAAATGTGCCGGTTCGTTCCGGTCAGCGCATTTATGCTCCACAATGTGATCTGATTGTTACAAGCCACGTCAGTGCAGGCGCAGAGCTTATCGCTGATGGTAATATTCATGTTTATGGCATGATGAGAGGCCGTGCGCTGGCAGGCGCAAGCGGCGATCGGGAAGCGCAAATTTTTTGTACCCATCTGACGGCAGAACTGGTGTCTATCGCAGGTGTTTATTGGCTGAGTGATAAAATCCCAGCAGAATTTTATGGCAAAGCGGCCCGTCTGCAATTAGCAGAGAACGCTTTGACAGTTCAACCGTTGAATTGATCCCTTTTTAACAAGGAATTTCTATGGCACGCATTATTGTTGTTACTTCGGGTAAAGGGGGCGTTGGCAAAACCACCTCCAGCGCGGCCATCGCTACAGGTTTGGCCCAGAAGGGAAAGAAAACTGTCGTTATTGATTTTGATATCGGCCTGCGTAACCTTGATCTGATTATGGGTTGTGAACGCCGCGTCGTTTATGACTTCGTCAACGTTATTCAGGGCGATGCGTCGTTAAATCAGGCGTTAATCAAAGATAAGCGTACCGAAAATCTCTTTATTCTTCCGGCCTCACAGACTCGCGATAAAGACGCGCTGACGCGTGAAGGCGTCGCGAAAGTTCTGGACGACCTGAAAACGATGGAATTCGACTTCATCGTCTGCGACTCCCCGGCAGGTATTGAAACCGGTGCGCTGATGGCCCTGTATTTTGCCGATGAAGCGATTATCACCACTAACCCGGAAGTTTCCTCTGTACGTGACTCTGACCGTATTCTGGGTATTCTGGCGTCGAAATCTCGTCGTGCGGAAAACGGTGAAGATCCGATTAAAGAGCATTTGTTGCTGACGCGCTACAACCCTGGCCGCGTAAATAAAGGTGACATGCTGAGCATGGAAGACGTACTGGAAATTCTGCGAATCAAGCTGGTTGGCGTGATTCCTGAAGATCAGTCAGTCCTGCGCGCGTCTAACCAGGGTGAGCCGGTTATTCTCGACATCAATGCCGATGCCGGTAAAGCCTATGCTGATACCGTAGACCGTCTGTTGGGAGAAGAACGTCCTTTCCGCTTCATTGAAGAAGAGAAGAAAGGTTTCCTCAAACGCCTGTTCGGAGGATAAGTTATGGCATTACTGGATTTTTTTCTCTCGCGGAAAAAGAGCACAGCGAACATCGCTAAAGAGCGACTGCAGATTATTGTTGCGGAACGCCGTCGTAGTGACGCCGAGCCACATTATTTACCGCAGTTGAGGAAAGATATTCTCGAGGTTATCTGCAAGTATGTACAAATTGATCCTGAAATGGTCACCGTACAGCTTGAGCAAAAAGACGGCGATATTTCTATCCTCGAACTTAACGTGACATTACCTGAAGCCGAAGAATCTAAATAACGGCTTTGCTCAGAGAGTCATCGTTACAAAAAAGGCAGATTATTCTGCCTTTTTTATTTTCTGTTTCTTGCCAGGCTGCTGCACCTTTATTCCAAAGTAAACTTTGGATAGTTTTCGGTAAAATAGCGGCGCAAATACTCAACCGTAATACGGATTTTTGCCGACGTCGCCAGCCGGGAAACATAAACCGCCCAAATATTTGCTGGTTGATAATACTCGGGCAATATGTGTATCAGGTTGCCGCTGGCAATGTTGTCGCAAACGTCCCACCATGACCGCAGAGCTATTCCCTGCCCATCAAGGCACCACTGATGTACCACTTCGCCATGATTAGACGACAAAGGCCCCGTAACTTTAATCGAATGCGCGCCCTCTTTATTGCGCATTTGCCAGATACCAAACGGATGGTCGCGCTCTTTGATGACCAGACAAGGAAAAGTGGAGAGATCGTTGAGTTGCTTCGGCGTCCCATGCTGCCTCACAAATTCCGGCGAGGCGCACAGAATACGGTAGTTAGTCGCCAGCTTGCGGGCAATCAGGTTCGGCGCGATATCATCCCCGATACGAATATCAAGATCGACGCCCTCATTCACCATATCCACCAGGCGGTCTTCAACATCGAACCGCAGTTCTAATTGCGGATACTCTTTTGCCAGCGCAGACAGCGCCGGAGCCACCACCCGGCGGCCAAAACCAAAGCTACTAATAATACGTAGCATCCCCTGCGGGATCTGCCTGGCATCTGATAGCTCATCCATCATCTGATCGACATCCTGCAGGATCCGCTGCGCCCATTCGTAGATCCGCTCCCCCTCTTCCGTGATGGTTACGCGCCGCGTTGTCCGGTGCAGCAGCACTACATTCAGCGTTTGCTCCAGCAGGGCAACGCGCTTACTGATAAAAGCCGGTGAGACGCCCAGCTCTTCGGCAACGGCGGCAAATCCTGCACGACGGGCAACCAGCATAAAGACGCGTAAATCATTTAGCAGCGGCAGATTATTCATGATCTGTGTTTTATGTTTCACCAGTTAGGGGGATTAACTATTAATCAGTCAATTATAGGATAAGGGGAAAGTCAATTTTGATGGCGTACAAGTGAGAGCTGCTATGAAGAAAACCTGGCGTATCGCCGCTATCCCCGGAGATGGCATTGGTAAAGAAGTTCTGCCTGAGGGCATTCATGTGTTGCAGGCAGCCGCCGAGCGTTGGGGGTTGTCGCTCAGCTTTGAGCAAATGGAATGGGCCAGCTGCGAATACTACGCCCATCACGGCAAGATGATGCCGGATGACTGGCATGAGCAGCTGCAATCCTTTGATGCTATCTATTTTGGCGCGGTTGGCTGGCCGGACACCGTGCCTGACCACATCTCATTATGGGGTTCGCTGCTTAAGTTTCGTCGCGAATTCGACCAGTACGTCAACCTGCGCCCGGTGCGCCTGTTTCCGGGCGTCCCTTGCCCACTGGCTGGCAAGCAGCCAGGCGACATTGATTTCTACGTCGTACGCGAAAACACCGAGGGAGAATACTCTGCCCTCGGCGGACGCGTGAGCGAAGGTACCGAACACGAAGTGGTTATCCAGGAATCGGTCTTCACCCGTCGTGGCGTGGATCGTATCTTGCGTTACGCTTTCGAGTTGGCGCAAAACCGCCCACGCAAAACCCTGACCTCAGCAACCAAATCGAACGGCCTGGCCATCAGCATGCCTTACTGGGACGAACGCGTGGAAGCAATGGCGGCTAACTATCCCGAGATCCGCTGGGATAAACAGCATATCGATATATTGTGCGCCCGCTTTGTGATGCAGCCGGAGCGTTTTGACGTCGTGGTTGCCTCCAACCTGTTTGGCGACATCCTCTCCGATCTTGGCCCGGCCTGTACCGGAACGATTGGCATTGCGCCTTCTGCCAACTTAAATCCGGAGCGCACCTTCCCGTCGCTGTTCGAGCCGGTACATGGTTCGGCCCCCGATATCTACGGCAAGAATATCGCCAACCCTATTGCGACTATCTGGGCTGGCGCCATGATGCTCGACTTCCTTGGCAACGGTGATGCCAACTATAAAGCCGCCCACGACGGTATTCTGGCGGCAATTGAGCAGGTCATTGCCAGCGGCCCGAAAACGCCAGATATGAAAGGCAACGCCACCACCCAACAGGTTGGTGAAGCCATCGCTCAGGCACTGCGTTAGAGGTCAAACCACGAAATATGAGCCGCGTCACTGACGCGGCTTTTTTATGCGTTTTATGCCGCCAATAACCTGCGCCAATTCACCTTTTATTATTTCCGTTCCGTGTTTTATTGCTTCACGCATCGGGCAATTGTTTAATTCATGTAAAAAACAAATAATAAAATTGTTAAATACAAAATCACTGATTCCCTACAGCATGATAACAACGACAGGCTAATGCCATACGCGGGCAACTGTGCCCAGGAGATCCCATGTTGAGCAACGTAAAGAAAAAAGACATGCCGCTGATAGCCATCAGCCTGGTGGCTATTCTTTTCATCGCCGCCACGCTTAGTCTCTTCCCTCAGCAGTCTGCACAAGTCGCAAATACCCTTTTTAACGGCGTTACCCGGATGCTGGGTTCCGCCGTGCAGATCCTCGTTCTGATGGCGATGGGTCTGGTCGTCTGGCTGGCTACCAGCAAATACGGCAACATTCGTCTGGGTGAAGGGAAAGCGGAATACAGCACGCTGTCCTGGCTGTTTATGTTTATATGTGCCGGATTAGGCTCCTCAACACTCTATTGGGGTGTTGCTGAGTGGGCCTATTATTACCAGACTCCGGGTCTGAATATCGCGCCGCATTCGCAAAAAGCGCTGGAATATAGCTTACCCTACTCCTTTTTCCATTGGGGGATCAGCGCCTGGGCGACTTATACCCTGGCCTCACTAACAATGGCCTACCACTTTCATGTGCGTAAAAACAAAGGGCTGAGCCTGTCCGGAATTATTGCCGCTATCACCGGCGTCCATCCGCAGGGCGTGTGGGGTCGCCTGGTTGATTTGATGTTCCTGATCGCAACAGTTGGCGCGTTAACCATCTCTCTGGTTGTCACCGCCGCCACCTTTACCCGCGGTTTATCTGCCCTCACGGGTTTGCCGGATAACTTCACCATGCAGGCGTTTGTGATCCTGTTCTCTGGCGGCATTTTCTGCATGAGCTCCTGGATTGGCATCAATAACGGTTTGCAACGTCTGAGCAAAATGGTCGGCTGGGGGGCATTCTTACTGCCGCTGCTGGTGCTGATCGTCGGCCCGACCGAATTTATCACCAATAACATCATCAACGCCATTGGTCTGACGACACAAAACTTTTTGCAGATGAGCCTGTTCACCGATCCACTTGGCAACGGTGAGTTCACCCGCAACTGGACGGTGTTCTACTGGCTGTGGTGGATCTCCTACACCCCAGGCGTGGCAATGTTTGTCACTCGCGTATCCCGTGGTCGCAAAATCAAAGAGGTTATCTGGGCGTTAATCCTCGGTAGTACCGTTGGCTGCTGGTTCTTCTTCGGCGTGATGGAAAGCTACTCAATCCACCAGTTTGTGAACGGTGTGATCGACGTACCGCAGGTTATGGCGACACTGGGCGGTGAAACGGCCGTACAGCAAGTGTTGATGTCGTTGCCAGCCGGGAAACTATTCCTGGTGGCGTATCTGGCGATCATGATTATTTTCCTTGCCTCGCACATGGATGCCGTCGCCTATACCATGGCCGCCACCAGCACGCGTAACCTGCAAGAAGGGGAAGATCCGCAGCGTAGCTTACGACTGTTCTGGTGCGTGGTCATCACCCTGATCCCCTTATCGATTTTATTCACCGGCGCATCCCTGGAAACCATGAAGACCACGGTGGTTCTGACCGCACTTCCCTTCCTCGCCATTCTGTTGGTGAAAGTCGGCGGTTTTCTTCGCTGGGTACGGCAGGACTATGCCCACGTTCCTGCGCATCAAATTGAAAGTCATCTTCCCGAAACGCCAGTTAACGCCCCCGTTGCGCCACCGGCCGGGACATTACTCAAAGGCGACAATTAAGCGCCAGTATAAAACCCTCTTACTCACAAATTAAAAGGTATTCCAATGAGCAATCTAAGCCCTGAGTTTATTCTGCCGCAAAATTTCTGTGCCAACCCGCAGGACGCCTGGACTATCCCTGCCCGGTTTTATACCGACCATCAGGCCTTCGAGCACGAACAAGAGAAAGTGTTTGCTAAAAGCTGGATTTGCGTCGCCCACAGTAGCGAGCTGGCAAAGCCCAATGATTATGTTACCCGTGAAGTGATTGGCGAGAACATCGTGCTGGTACGGGGTCGCGATAACGTGCTGCGCGCGTTCTACAACGTTTGTCCGCATCGCGGTCATCAGCTGTTGAGCGGCGAAGGGAAAGCGAAAAATGTAATTACTTGCCCTTACCACGCATGGGCGTTCAAACTTGACGGCAATCTGGCGCATGCGCGTAACTGCGAAAATGTCGCCAACTTCGACAGCGAAAAAGCGCACCTTACCCCTGTACGTCTGGAAGAGTATGCCGGATTCGTGTTTATCAACATGGATCCGAACGCAGGCAGCGTAGAAGAACAACTCCCAGGTCTTGCAGACAAAGTTATCGAAGCCTGCCCTGACGTGCATGATCTGAAACTGGCGGCGCGCTTTACGACCCGTACCCCGGCAAACTGGAAGAATATTGTCGACAACTATCTGGAGTGCTACCACTGCGGCCCGGCCCACCCAGGTTTTTCCGACTCGGTTCAGGTTGACCGTTACTGGCACACCATGCACGGCAACTGGACGCTGCAACACGGTTTCGCCAAACCGTCAGAGCAGTCATTTAAGTTCGAAGAAGGTGTTGATGCCGCCTTCCACGGTTTCTGGCTGTGGCCATGCACCATGCTCAACGTCACGCCAATCAAAGGCATGATGACCGTTATCTACGAATTCCCGGTGGATGCGGAAACCACGCTGCAAAACTATGACATTTACTTCACCAACGAAGAGCTGACCGAAGAGCAGAAACAACTGATCGAATGGTATCGCAACGTCTTTCGTCCTGAAGATTTACGTCTGGTTGAAAGCGTGCAAAAGGGGCTGAAATCGCGCGGGTATCGTGGTCAGGGCCGCATTATGGCGGACACCAGCGGCAGCGGCATCTCCGAGCATGGCATTGCCCATTTCCATAATCTGGTCGCGCAGGTGTTTCAGGAATAACCAGGGGCTGTAACGACAGACACCGGCGCGTCGTTGAACCGCGCCGGACAGATTTTTTAGGGAGTGCCGCAATGTCTGATTATCAAATGCAAGAAGTCCGGGTCAGTCGGATTGAGACCATTACCGCGCAGGTAAAACGCTTCACCCTAATGGCAACCTCAGGCCAGCCGTTGCCTGCGTTTCAGGGTGGCAGCCATATCATCGTGCAGATGCGCGATGGCGAGAACCTATATAGCAATGCGTACTCGCTGATGAGTTCACCCTTCGATACCAGCACCTGGCAAATCGCCGTACGACTGGAAGAGGCGTCCAAAGGCGGCTCACGATATCTGCATCAAAAGGTGAAACCCGGCGACACGCTCACGATCTCCACGCCAAACAATCTGTTCGCCCTCGCCCCTCAGGCACAACAACATCTGTTGATTGCCGGAGGTATCGGCATCACACCGTTTTTATCGCAGATCCCGGAGCTGGAACACTCTCAGGCAGAATGGCAGCTACATTATTGCTCTCCCAGCCTGGACAACTGCGCATTTCATGACGAACTCCTGCAGTACCCCAGCGCCGATCGCATTCATCTGCACCTCTCAAGCGCAGGCACCCGCCTTGATTTAGCACGCCTGCTGGCCGATGTTGAACCCGGCACGCATATTTATACCTGTGGCCCAGCGGTGCTCAACGATGCCGTCAGAGAAGCGGCTTCCCGCCATGGGCTGGATAGCAATACGCTACATTTCGAACAATTTGCGCTGGAAGATAAAAGCGGCGACGCCTTCACCCTGGTGCTGGCGCGTTCCGGGCGCGAGTTTGTGGTTCCGGAAGAGATGACCATTTTGCAGGTTATCGAAAATAACAAAGCTGCACGCGTTGAGTGTCTGTGCCGGGAAGGCGTGTGCGGCACCTGCGAAACAACGATTCTTGAAGGGGAAGCGGATCACCGCGATCAATACTTTAGCGACGACGAAAAAGCCAGCCAGCAGAGCATGCTCATTTGCTGCTCTCGCGCCAAAGGTAAGCGCCTGGTACTTGATTTGTAGCGTTCGCAGGCCGGGTCAGCAATGGCGCGACCCGGCGAGTCTGGTGACTTACTGCGGATATTCCTGCAGTAGCGCGTTGAGACGATCGGACATCAGTTCGCCACGCCAGCCGGAAACCAGCTCCGGCAGGGTCTGCTGCGGCTTTAATTTCCAGTGCCAGTTGAGCAACTGGTTGATCTGACGGCGGGAAGCCAACAGTTCGATGCTAAGATTTTGTTCCGCACTCACTTCGGCAACCAGCGCCTTGATGGCTTTGAACGCCTTGCGATATCCAGGCATATCCATCAAATTCAGTAGCGGCTGCGGCAACGACTCTTCAGGTAAAGCCTGGGCCTTTTCTACCAGCGAGATCAGCGTTTTTCCGTGGAAGCGAATTTCGCTTCCGGAAAGACCCAGGCTATCCAGTTCACCCAGGCTGCCCGGCATATAACGTGCCACCGCCCACAGATGTTCTTCACGCACCACGAAGTTTACCGCCAGATCGCGCTCGCGCGCTTTACGCAGCCGCCAGTCGGCAAGCAGTTGCAGGCAGGCTAACTGACGGGTACGCAGTTGCCAGGCGTTGGTGATGTCGCGCCAGGCATCTTCAGGTGCCAGAATCTCCTGGCGACGCTGTTGCATCAAGCGGCATTCGTCCAGCGCGGCTGGCAGCCAACCGCTGGTTTCAGTTTCAGCCATCAGCTTTGAGGTGATCGGTAACAGATACCAGACGTCAGCCGCCGCATATTCGCACTGACGTTCGGTCAGCGGTCTGGCCAGCCAGTCGGTACGCGACTCGCTTTTGTCGAGCGCCACGCCCGTAAACTCTTCCACCATCGCGGCAAAGCCCCACGACAGCGGACGACCGCAAAAAGCGGCCAGAATTTGTGTATCAATTAACGGCTGCGGAAGTTCGCCAAAAGCGTTGAGGAACACTTCCAGGTCTTCACTGCCCGCATGCAGGAATTTGGTGATGGCGGTATCACGCAGAATATCGCGCAACGGCGACCAGTCGGTGATCCCCTGCGGATCAATCAGAGCAACGTGTTTGCCATCAAACAGCTGGATCAGCCCCAACTGCGGATAATAGGTACGTGTGCGAACAAATTCGGTATCCAGGGCTATCGCCGGAAATTCACGGACGGCTTCGCACAGCGTGGCCAACGCGTCGTCCGTGGTGATCATTTGATAATTCAAATCGTGCTCTCTTAGGTTTACGCCAAAAAAAACGCCGGATTACCCGGCGTTTTCTGCTGGCTGACTTAACGCTCAGCCTTTATTGTCCACTTTGGCGCGCGCTTCGTCACGTAATTCTCGTCGCAAAATTTTACCGACGTTAGATTTCGGCAACTCATCGCGAAACTCAACCAGCTTCGGTACTTTATAGCCCGTCAGGTGACGACGACAGAAAGTAACCAGCGCTTCATCGGTTAACGAGGCGTCTTTCTTCACCACGAAAATTTTCACCGCTTCACCGCTGCTGCCGGACGGAACGCCAACTGCAGCTACTTCCTGCACGCCAGGATGTTGCATAACCACGTCTTCAATTTCGTTCGGATAAACGTTAAAGCCGGAGACCAGGATCATATCTTTCTTACGATCGACAATACGCAGGAAGCCTTCGTCATCCATCACCGCAATATCGCCAGTGTGCAGCCAGCCATCTTTGACGATTTCGTCAGTGGCGTCTGGTCGCTGCCAGTAGCCCAGCATCACCTGCGGACCTTTCACGCACAGTTCGCCCGGTTCTCCTGGCGGCACTTCGTTGTCGTCGTCATCCACCAGTTTGACCTCGGTGGAAGGAACCGGTAACCCGATACTGCCGCTATGGTAGTCGATATCGTGAGGGTTGACGCTCACCAGCGGGGCGCACTCCGTCAGACCATAGCCTTCCAGCAGATACTGCCCCGTCAGCTTCACCCAACGTTCAGCTACCGCTTGTTGAACCGGCATGCCGCCGCCTGCTGAAAGGTGCAGTGACGAGAAATCCAGTTGCTGAAACTCTTTGTTATTCAGCAGCGCGTTAAACAGCGTATTGACGCCGGTCATCGCGGTAAACGGATACTTCGCCAGCTCTTTGACCAGTCCTGGGATATCACGCGGGTTAGTAATCAGCAGGTTTTGACCACCCAGCTCAATAAACAGCAGGCAATTCATCGTCAGCGCAAAAATGTGATACAGCGGTAGAGCCGTTACCACCAGTTCTTTGCCCGGATGCAGCAACGGGCCGTATGTGGCGTTAACCTGCTCCAGGTTAGCCAGCATGTTGCGGTGCGTGAGCATCGCGCCTTTCGCCACGCCGGTTGTCCCGCCGGTATATTGCAGGAACGCCAGATCTTCCGACACCACTTCGGGTTTCACATACTGCATGCGATAACCGTTTTGCAGCGCACTGCGAAACGAGATGGCATCCGGCAGGTTATATTTCGGCACCAGCCGTTTGATATACTTGACGACAAAGTTGACCAGCGTCCCTTTTGCGGTCGACAGCTGATCGCCCATACGCGTCAGGATCACGTGTTGTACCGACGTTTTGTCGACCACTTTTTCCAACGTGTGGGCAAAGTTGGACACGATGACAATCGCCGACGCGCCGCTGTCATTAAGCTGATGTTCCAGCTCGCGAGGCGTGTAAAGCGGGTTAACGTTCACGACGATCATGCCGGCACGTAAAATCCCAAACAGTGCGACCGGATATTGCAGCAGGTTCGGCATCATCAGCGCGACGCGATCGCCCTTTTTCAGCCCCAGGCCTTGTTGTAAATAAGCCGCAAATGCCCGGCTCCGCTCTTCAAGCTTGCGGAAGGTCATCACCTCCCCCATGTTTACAAACGCGGGCTGATCGGCATACCGTCTTACTGAGTGTTCAAAGAGTTCCACCAGGGATTGATAACGGTCAGGATTGATCTCCGCAGGAACACCAGCGGGATAACGGTTAAGCCAAACCTTTTTCAATACATCACCTCTAAAATGCGTATTCGTCGTCATCACAACCCCAGGTAATAAACAAACTGTTAACATAATATTAACTCAGCGTACCAGTTTGTTTATTACACAACGACAAGGTTGCGAAGCACGTCACTATTTATTTTTCTTATATCCACGTTAATGCAGAAACAGCGGACGAGCCGCTGTTTCTTTTACCAATAATACAAAGAGTTACTCAGTTACTATGGTCTGAACCTGTGCCGGGCCGGGATTGTACCATCCCCATCCGCCGTAGCCACCGTAAGGCCAGCCACGCGCACCGTAGAACCAGGGGTCGATAGGCTGAGGCGGCATAACAATTTGCTGAGTAATATGCCAGCGTTTATAACCGGTTACCTGCATCAGCATGAATTTATACGGCGTATTACCGATTTTTCCGTCCACCGTACCGCTAATTGGACCGACGACGGTAACCAGTTGCCCGCGAAAGTCCACCGGGTCGAGGAAGCCATTTACATCAGCATATATCCGCCCGCGGGAGGCTTCGCCCAGCACGGGTCGCGCCCCGCTATCAAGAGGAACGGTGGCTATTTCCAGACGAGATTTCCCCTGCTGGTTCTGAATATCCACCACTTTGCCGCCGAAACGCGCCTCCTGACCGACATACAGCTGCGGCGCATTCATTACCCGCACCAGATCCTGCTGCGGCGTTGGGCTCGAACCTTTAATTGCGTCCGGGATGGTGACGCAGCCGCTAAGCATTAACGCTAATGCTCCCGCCAACACACCTTTCAAGAACTGCTTTTGCACCGCCATATTGCGACTCCCTTTTCTTAGCTTCTGCCCCGGCCTGTTCACCATGTTGCGTACTGACGCCTGCGCGAATTAACCGGGGATGTACTACTAAGATTCATTCTTTACCGGGAAGTTTCTTCCACGCGACGGTGTTACGTAAATAAACCGGTTCAGCATGTTCAACCGCCACGGTGTTACCGGCAGCCAGCATTTGCGTGGCAACAGGCAGCATATCTTCAGCCGCTGGAAGCAAAACGTCGCCATCGCGGAGCATCAGACCGCTATCTTTGCCAAGTTCAGGCCACGCAGGCCAGCCCGTGCCGACCGTTACCCACTCGCCAGACAGGTGCAGTAAACGCTCATGCACCTGCTCGGGGGTTAACACCGCTTCGGTTTCTTCTCCGCGCCAGTTTCCGTTGTCATCACGCTGGTATTCAGCCCAGTAGACTTCGCCCATTCGCGCGTCAATTGCAGCCAGTACGCGGGTCGAACCCGACTTACGCCAGGCTCCCTGCGCCATTGTCGCCAGGGTGGAGACGCCGATCATGGGTAAATTCGCGCCTAACGCCAGCCCCTGAGCAATGCCAATCCCAATACGTACGCCGGTGAAACTGCCGGGACCGCGACCAAACGCCAGGGCGTCGATATCGGTTAACGTGAGATCGCCAGCGGCCAGGATTTCCTGGACCATCGGTAAAATTCGTTGGGTGTGTTCTCGTGGGCAAAGCTCGAAATGAGCCTTGACAGTACCGTCATTCCACAGGGCAACAGAGCACGCCTCTGTGGCGGTATCGATAGCCAGAATTCGCATGGGTGTTTGTGATCAGGTCAAATAAATTTGGCGCGCATCTTACCACACTCCGTTACAAATTACTCAGTCGTTGGTATGGCAAGAAAGCGAACAGCGCGAGCAATGTCACGCGTACGCGGCGCAGGAGGAAGGCTCGCCAGGAAGGTGGCGCCGTAAGGCCGCATCACCAGACGATTGTCGCAAATCACAAGCACTCCACGATCGTCGGCGTCACGAATCAAACGGCCTACCCCCTGTTTCAGGGTGATGACCGCATCCGGCAACTGAACGTCTTCAAACGGATCGCCGCCGCGCAAACGACAGTCCTCCATCCGTGCTTTTAACAGCGGGTCGTCCGGCGAGGTGAACGGTAGTTTATCGATAATTACCAGCGACAGCGTATCGCCGCGCACGTCCACGCCTTCCCAGAAGCTGCTGGTGGCAACCAGTAACGCATTACCTGCGCTGACAAATTGCTGTAGCAGTTGTCCTTTGCTGGTTTCGCCCTGCAGCAGTACAGGGAGCGTCATGGTGGCGCGGAATTGTTCAGCCAGATCGCGCATCATCGCGTGTGAGGTACACAGCATAAAGCAGCGACCGTTATTCGCTTCGATAATGGGACGCAGCATGGATGCCAACTGACGCGCAGCCCCCGGCTGATTGGTTTGCGGGAGATTACGCGGCACGCACAGCAGCGCCTGGCGGGTGTAATCAAATGGACTTGGCAGCAGCATCGACTCGGCATCTTCAATACCCAGCCGCGCGGTGAAGTGGTGAAGATCATCGTTTACCGACAGCGTCGCGGAGGTAAAAATCCAGCAGCCCGGCTTTTGTTCCATCACTTCTTTAAATTTATCCGCCACCGTGAGCGGCGTCAGCGCAAGGGTGAAATGGCGGGAGGTGCATTCATACCAGTAGCTGAAGCCCGGCTGGTTGATCTCTTTCAGGCGCTTCAGACGAGCGCGGTAAAGCGTGGCGCGTTCAAACGCGGCATCCAGCAAGGCCGAACGTCCGAGGGACAGTTTCGCCACGTCGTAACACAGCTCCAGCGTGTCATCGAGCAACAAAAGCGCGCGTTGTACACGCTGGTCAGCCAACAGTTCCCGCAGGTTTCCGCGATAGCCCGGCTCGCCAAGCTGTAGGCGGAAGTCCTGAGCGCTTTGCGCCAGGCGGTCGGCGCATTTTTGCAGTTGCTGAGTGTCTTTCAGCTCGGTGCGATAGGCAATGGTGATATCTTTCGCCAGATCCAGCAGTTGGCGACTGGAGAGCGATTGACCAAAGTACTGGCTGGCAATATCCGGTAACTGGTGAGCTTCATCGAAGATCATCACCTCCGCTTCAGGGATCAGTTCGCCAAACCCACTCTCCTTCACCACCATGTCAGCGAGAAACAGATGGTGGTTTACCACAACCACATCTGCATCCATTGCTTTTTTGCGCGCTTTAACGACAAAGCACTCTTTATACAGCGGGCAGTCGCTGCCAAGACAATTGTCGTTAGTGCTGGTCACCAGCGGCCAGGCCTGAGAGTCTTCGGCCACGCTAACGCAGGTGCTGATGTCGCCATCAAGGGTTTGATTTGACCATGAGCGCAGAAGGATGACGTCGCTCAAAGTTTGCACCGGCAGGTCGCCGCCCGCCAGCGCCTGTTGTTCGAGACGCTCAAGGCACAGATAATTTGAACGCCCTTTCAGCAGCGCCAGTTTACCGGTGAACTCCAGCGCTTTCGCCACGGTGGGTAAATCCCGGCTGTAAAGCTGATCCTGTAACGCCTTCGAGCCCGTGGAGACAATCACCTTCTTTCCGGCACGCAGCGCAGGGGCAAGATAAGCGTAGGTTTTACCCGTTCCGGTTCCGGCTTCTACAACAAGCGGCTGTGATTTTTCGATAGCATGACTGACCGCGAAAGCCATCTGCCGCTGTGGTTCACGCGGTTTAAAACCGGGTATCGCTTTAGCCAACTGACCGTCTGCTGCAAAATCGTCCGTCACACTGCCCCCTGTTCATTTGAACAGGGATTATGTCAGGCCCGCGGCTCTTTCGCCAGTTGAAGAGGTGACGTGGGCACAACATTATGGCAGTCTTGGCGCAACCCAAAGCTATTTGAAAACCCGTAAATGAGGAATGATTTATGACGATTGTGCGCATTGATGCCGAAGCGCGTTGGTCCGACGTGGTAATCCACAACAACACGCTGTATTACACCGGCGTGCCGGAAAATCTGGATGCAGACGCCTTTGAGCAAACGGCAAATACGCTGGCGCAAATTGATGCGGTGCTGGAAAAACAGGGCAGCAACAAGTCACGTATTCTTGATGCCACCCTGTTCCTGGCGGACAAAAACGATTTTACCGCCATGAACAAAGCCTGGGACGCGTGGGTTGTTGCGGGTCACGCGCCGGTACGTTGTACCGTTCAGGCCGGGTTAATGAACCCGAAATATAAAGTTGAGATCAAGATTATCGCTGCGGTATAAGCGGCGTTACTCGTCTTCGTCTTCAAAACGCGCCACAATCCGCTCGCCGGTATGGCTGGCGCGTAACTCTTCAGCAACCAGAGCAATGGCTTGTCCGCTGCTCATCCCCTGCGACATCAGCTCCTGAATACGCTCTACCGCTTTTTGCTGCTGCTCATGACTGAGTGAAGGTAAACCTGCAAACATTGTTAACTCCTGCTAAATTGTCTGCGCTAATTATTTCATGCTACCGCGCAGTTAGCCAGTAGCGTAGCAACGAGTCAGGACTGATGAAGACGTTATCTCCCGCAGTAATCACATTACCCTGGCGTCAGGACGCCGCTGAACGCTATTTTTCGACCTTAAGCCATCTGCCCTGGGCGATGCTGTTACATTCTGGTCACGCCGACCATCCGCATAGCCGCTTTGATATTCTGGTGGCTGACCCAGTCGCCACGTTGGTTACGCAGGCTGAAGAGACCGTTGTGGATGACGGAAACGCCACCGTACGCACGCTTGATGATCCGATGACGGTATTGCAGTCAGTTCTTAGCGCTCGCAAGATCACCCCTGATTATCACCCGGACCTGCCGTTTCAGGGCGGCGCGTTAGGCCTGTTTGGCTACGATCTTGGCCGACGCTTTGAATCTCTGCCCGCTATTGCCGGGCGCGATATTGCACTTGCGGATATGGCGATAGGCATTTACGACTGGGCGCTGATTGTCGATCATCAGTTGCAGACCGTATCCCTGCTCAGCCATACCGATGTTGAAGCGCGGCTGCAATGGCTCAACGCGCAACAATCATCAATAGGTGAGCCATTTACATTAACCTCGGCGTGGCAGTCCAATATGAGCCGTGCCCAGTACGGCGTAAAATTCCGCCAGGTACAGCGCTACCTGCACAGCGGCGACTGCTATCAGGTCAACCTTGCCCAACGTTTTCAGGCGCATTATCAGGGCGATGAGTGGCAGGCATTTGTCAGACTCAATCGCGCCAACCGCGCCCCGTTTAGCGCGTTTATTCGTCTTGAGGAAGGCGTAATCCTCAGCCTTTCGCCGGAACGATTTATTCTGCTGGAAAACCAGCACATCCAGACGCGTCCGATTAAAGGCACGCTACCGAGGCTTGAAGATACCGATGCCGATCGAGAGCAGGCCCGGAGGCTGGCGAACTCGCCGAAAGATCGTGCGGAGAACCTGATGATCGTCGATTTGATGCGTAATGATATTGGCCGCGTTGCTGAACCGGGTTCGGTACAGGTTCCTGAGCTGTTTGTGGTCGAACCGTTCCCTGCTGTTCATCATTTGGTCAGCACCATTACTGCGCGTCTGCCAGAGTCATTACACGCCACCGACCTGCTGCGCGCCGCCTTCCCTGGCGGCTCTATTACCGGTGCGCCGAAAGTGCGGGCGATGGAAATTATTGACGAACTGGAGCCGCAAAGACGCAACGCCTGGTGCGGCAGCATTGGTTATCTGAGCTTTTGCGGCAATATGGATACCAGCATCACCATTCGCACGCTGACGGCCACAGACGGACAAATTTATTGTTCCGCTGGCGGTGGCATTGTGGCGGACAGTCAGGAAGACGCGGAGTATCAGGAAACGTTTGATAAAGTGAATCGTATTTTGCACCAACTGGAGAACTGAGACGTGGAATACAGCAGCCTGACGCTTGATGATTTTTTATCGCGCTTCCAACTCCTGCGCCCGCAGGTCAACCATGCCGCGTTAAACCAGCGCCAGGCCGCCGTACTGATCCCTGTCGTACGTCGTGCGCAGCCTGGGTTGCTGTTAACCCAGCGATCCGTTCATCTGCGCAAGCACGCCGGACAGGTCGCCTTTCCCGGCGGCGCGGTGGATAGCAGCGACGCCTCGTTGATTGCCGCCGCCCTTCGCGAAGCGCAGGAAGAAGTGGCGATCCCCCCTTCTTGCGTTGAGGTGATTGGCGTTCTGCCACCGGTCGACAGCGTGACCGGCTTCCAGGTCACACCGGTGGTAGGTATTATCCCGCCAAATTTGCCGTATCGCGCAAGTGAAGACGAAGTTTCCGCCGTGTTCGAAATGCCGCTGGCGCAGGCCCTGCATTTAGGTCGTTATCACCCGTTGGATATCTACCGCCGCGGCGATTCACATCGTGTATGGCTTTCCTGGTATGAGCAATATTTCGTCTGGGGAATGACCGCCGGAATAATTCGTGAGCTGGCGCTGCAAATTGGCGTCAAGCCCTGACTATACTTATCTTTACGCGCTCCATAGACAACTTGAAACTCAGGTCACAACATTAGTAAAACCGCGGTTATCTATTAGTTTAATTCATGTGAATAGTTAAGCCGATCGCCGCGTTCCCTCTTACACTATGCGCAGTTATAACATCGTTACTGGAAACCCCAGTCGCCCTGTAGGAGTATTATCGTGATTAGTCTATTCGACATGTTTAAGGTGGGGATTGGTCCCTCATCTTCCCATACCGTAGGGCCTATGAAGGCGGGTAAACAGTTCGTCGATGACCTGGTCGAAAAAGGATTACTGGACAGCGTTACTCGTGTCGCCGTCGACGTGTATGGTTCATTGTCGCTCACGGGTAAAGGTCACCACACCGATATCGCCATTATTATGGGTCTGGCAGGCAATGAACCTGCTACCGTGGATATTGACAGCATCCCCGGATTTATCCGCGACGTAGAAACGCGTGGACGCCTGCTGCTTGCGCAGGGGCAGCACGAAGTGGATTTCCCGCAGAATGACGGGATGCGTTTTCACAATGGCAACCTGCCGCTGCATGAAAACGGGATGCAGATCCATGCGTACAATGGCGAAACCGTCATTTACAGCAAAACTTACTACTCCATCGGCGGTGGATTCATCGTTGATGAAGAACATTTTGGTCAGGATGCCGCGGGCGAGGTCAGCGTGCCTTATCCGTTCAAATCCGCCACTGAAATGCTGGAATACTGTAACACCACCGGCCTGTCTCTCTCTGGTATGGCGATGCAGAACGAACTTGCTCTGCACAGTAAAAAAGAGATCGAAGAGTACTTTGGCAACGTCTGGCAGACCATGCAGGCCTGTATCGATCGCGGTATGAACACCGAAGGCGTACTGCCGGGTCCACTGCGCGTTCCTCGTCGTGCTTCAGCTTTGCGTCGTATGCTGGTTTCCAGTGATAAGCTGTCCAACGATCCGATGAACGTGATCGACTGGGTGAACATGTTCGCGCTGGCCGTAAACGAAGAAAACGCCGCGGGTGGTCGCGTAGTGACTGCGCCAACCAACGGTGCCTGCGGAATCGTGCCTGCGGTACTGGCCTATTACGATCATTTCATCGAGTCCGTCAGCCCGGATATCTACACCCGTTATTTCCTGGCTGCCGGCGCGATTGGCGCGTTGTACAAAATGAATGCGTCTATCTCCGGTGCAGAAGTCGGTTGTCAGGGTGAAGTGGGCGTAGCCTGCTCCATGGCTGCCGCTGGTCTGGCTGAACTGTTAGGCGCGAGCCCTGAGCAAGTGTGTGTTGCTGCCGAAATCGGTATGGAACATAACCTCGGCTTAACCTGCGATCCGGTTGCCGGCCAGGTACAGGTTCCGTGCATTGAGCGTAATGCCATTGCTTCAGTGAAGGCCATCAACGCTGCGCGTATGGCAATGCGCCGTACCAGCGCTCCGCGCGTCTCGCTGGATAAAGTCATTGAGACCATGTACGAAACAGGTAAAGACATGAATGCCAAATACCGCGAAACGTCACGCGGTGGCCTGGCAATCAAAGTTCAGTGTGACTAATACTTAATTTTCGCCCATCTGCGACGGATGGGCGAATTTGCCCTCTCACCCTCGTCTGCCGTAATTTTCCCCACTACACTTGCTCTGTTGCTGTTGGCTACTGTGACCAACGGCTTATCGGGCGGCCCGCATGCAAACAGCACAACGGATCATCAAAAACTATCGCCGGAATCGCTTAATCGTCTGCACATTATGTGCACTACTGACGCTCATCCTCACATTAGCTGTCCGATTTATTTCGGAGCGTAATTTAAATCATCACAATACCGTCACCTTTGCCAACCACGCCGTTGAAGAGTTGGATGACATACTTTTACCCCTACAGACCGGACGCGATATGCTGTTGCCGTTGATTGGTCTCCCCTGTTCAGTTGCACGTTTACCCCTGAGCAAACATGCTGCCAGGCTACAAACGGTACGCTCTATCAGCCTGATTCAAAGCGGGATCCTTTATTGCTCCAGCATTTTTGGTTATCGCAATGTGCCTGTTCGTCAACTGGAGCCTGAATTACCCAGCCGGGAACCGCAACTACTGCTGTCTACCGACCATTCGCTGATTAAAGGCAGTCCGATTCTGACGCAATGGTATCCATCCTCTGCCGATGGCGAAGATGGCGTACTGGAAATCGTTAATATTGATTTATTGTCGTCGATGCTGCTTGAACCCCAGCCGCCGCAAATCACCAATGCCAGCTTAACCGTCGGTAATCGCCATTTGCTATACGGACAAGGTGTTGTCGATACGCTCCCTGAACTGAATAATGAAAAACGCTACCAGCTCTCATCGCAGCATTTTCCCTTTACCATCAGCGTCACCGGTCCTGGCGCCAGCGAACTGGCGATTAAACATCTGCCAACACAGCTTCCGCTGGCAGTGATCCTGAGTTTATTAGTCGGCTACCTGGCATGGCTGGCAACTGCCAGCAGAATGAGCTTCTCCTGGGAGATCAATCTGGCCCTTGCGGCACGGGAATTTGAGCTGTTTTGCCAGCCGCTGCTCAACGCGCAAACCCAGCAATGCATGGGCGTGGAAATCCTTTTACGCTGGAATAACCCTCGCCAGGGTTGGATCTCTCCCGAAGTATTTATTCCCATCGCTGAGGAACACAACCTGATAGTGCCACTTACCCGTCATGTCATCGCAGAAACCATTCAGCAGCGGCACGTTTTCCCGATGAGCAGCCAGTTTCATATTGGAATTAATGTTGCCGCCAGCCATTTTCGTAACGGTACGCTGCTAAAAGATCTCAACCAGTACTGGTTCAGCCAGCACCCTATTCAGCAGTTGGTTATCGAACTCACCGAACGCGATGCGTTACTGGATGTGGATTATCGGGTCGTGCGCGAGTTAAATCGGCTGGGCGTAAAGCTGGCAATTGATGATTTCGGCACCGGCAACAGCTCGCTCTCCTGGCTGGAAAAGCTCCGCCCGGATGTGCTGAAGATTGATAAATCATTTACTTCTGCGATTGGAACAGACGCCGTGAATTCAACCGTCACAGACATCATTATCGCGTTGGGTAAAAAACTGAATATTGAACTGGTGGCGGAAGGCGTTGAGACACAGGCGCAGGCACAGCATTTGCGCCGACACGGCGTACATTTATTGCAAGGTTTTTTGTATGCGAAGCCGATGCCGCTGCGCGATTTTCCAAAATGGCTGGCGGGCAGCACGCCGCCGCCCACCCGGCATAACGGGCGGCACAGTATGCCCGTCATGCCGTTTCGCTAAACCCGATTACTCGTCTTCGTCGTGAGCGGGTTGTTCTTTAACAATGCGAACCAAATCCACACGATAGTCATTCGCTTCGACAATCGTAATGCTTAACGGCGGAACGTCGATAACATCACCTACGCGTGGAATATGGCCGTTAGCCGCAATGACTAAACCTGCCACCGTGGCGATGTCTTCATCTTCATTCACTAACGTATCTACGTCCAGCGCCTGCTGCAACGCATGCAGATCGGTACCGCCTTTCACCAACCAACCACCTGCATCAGCAATAATTTCAGGGGTTTCATCGGCGTCCGGGAATTCACCGGCGATGGCTTCTAATACGTCCAGCGGCGTGACCAGACCCTGTACTACGCCAAACTCGTTAGTGACGATGACAAAGCTGCCGCGGGCACGGCGCAGAACGCCTAACAGATTGATTGGATCCAGCGTTTCCGGGACAACGATAGCCGGAGACGCAGAGGCAATCGCCGCCACATCTACACCGTCTTCCAGCGCCACCAGCAGCTCTTTAGCACGCACAATACCGATGATTTCGTCCAGTTCACCGCGACATACCGGGAACAGGCTGTGAGGTGAAGAAAGCAACTGCTCGCGTATTTCCGCCACGCTCAGGTCGGCATCAACCCAGCTAATTTCACCCCGCGGCGTCATAATGCCACGTAATGAACGCGACGCCAGAGAGAGGACGCCGTTGATCATATAGCGTTCTTCTTCCACAAATGCGCCTTCCGGAACGGGAACCGGCACCGGGTTGTCGGATTCCATCTGCGCGCTGGCCTGGCGTTTACCGCCCATCAGACGCAGGATGGCATCGGCAGTACGCGCACGCAATGGCAGCGTTGACTGGTGACGAATAAAGTTACGACGGGCAATCTGGTTAAACAGCTCAATGATGATCGAGAAACCAATCGCCGCATACAGATAACCTTTCGGAATGTGGAAGCCAAACCCTTCAGCAACCAGGCTCAGACCGATCATCAACAGGAAGCTCAAACACAGCACCACCACCGTCGGGTGTTGGTTCACAAATCGGGTCAGCGGCTTAGAGGCCAACAGCATCACGGCCATGGCAATCACTACTGCCGCCATCATCACTGGCAGATGGTTGACCATACCGACCGCCGTAATCACCGCATCCAGCGAGAACACGGCATCGAGGATGACAATCTGCGTGACGACAACCCAAAAGCTCGCATACCCTTTCGTCTGCCCAGTATCATGTTCACGGTTTTCCAGCCGCTCATGCAGCTCTGTCGTAGCCTTGAACAAGAGGAAGATACCCCCCAGCAGCATAATCAGATCGCGCCCCGAGAACGCATAGTCCATTACCGTAAACAGCGGCTTTGTCAGCGTCACCATCCACGAAATCACGGACAACAAGCCCAGACGCATAATCAGTGCCAGTGACAAACCGATTAAACGCGCTTTATCTCGCTGTTTCGGCGGCAGCTTATCAGCCAGGATCGCAATGAAGACCAGGTTATCAATACCCAGAACAATTTCGAGAACGACAAGCGTGAGCAAACCCACCCAAATCTGCGGGTCCATTAATAATTCCATGACAAGCTCCTGCTTAAGGAATGACCAAACTGCGCGCTGAGGATCTCAGGCGTTAAAGCGATATGCAGAGAAAATTTGTGGCAAAAAGTGCCAATCTGACAGGCTTGATACGGCCTGAAGGTGAAATGACGTCGGTGACGATCCATATGGTGGGCTACTGCCCTATACTCCTGAGTAATTAAACAGATGCTAAACATAACAGAGACAACCGGTTTTTAGCAAAGATTTAACTTCCTTTGCAATAAGTTGTTTCGGAGATATTTTACCCTTCGAAATTTCTTTTCATCGGAAGTTAAATTACGGATCTTCATCACATAAAATATTTTTTTCGATATCTAAAATAATTCACGAAAATCATAGGTTTTTCTTTGTAACCCTTATCTGAATCGATTCGATTGCGGACGACGATTCAAATACATCTTCACGTTGATGTGTTAACGATAATAAAGGAGGTAGCAAGTGACCATTGCTATTGTAATAGGCACACATGGTTGGGCTGCAGAGCAGTTACTTAAGACGGCAGAAATGCTGTTAGGCGAGCAGGAAAACGTCGGCTGGATCGATTTCGTTCCAGGCGAAAATGCCGAAACGCTGATTGAAAAGTACAACGCTCAGTTAGCAAAACTCGATACCAGTAAAGGCGTGCTGTTTCTCGTTGACACATGGGGAGGCAGCCCGTTTAACGCTGCGAGCCGCATTGTCGTCGATAAAGAGCATTACGAAGTTATCGCCGGTGTGAACATTCCCATGCTGGTTGAAACCTTCATGGCGCGTGATGACAACCCGAGCTTCGATGAATTAGTGGCACTGGCCGTTGAAACCGGTAGCGAAGGCGTGAAAGCGCTGAAAGCGAAACCGGTGGAAAAAGCCGCTCCTGCCCCAGTCGTAGCACCTAAAGCAGCAGCCCCCGCGAAACCGATGGGTCCGAACGATTATATGCAGATCGGCCTGGCGCGTATTGATGACCGATTAATCCATGGTCAGGTGGCAACTCGCTGGACCAAAGAAACCAACGTAACACGCATTATCGTCGTCAGTGATGAAGTTGCCGCCGATACCGTGCGTAAAACGCTGCTGACTCAGGTAGCACCTCCGGGTGTGACGGCGCATGTGGTTGATGTCGCGAAAATGATCCGCGTCTATAACAACCCGAAATATGCAGGTGAGCGTGTGATGCTGTTGTTCACCAACCCTACCGACGTAGAACGTATCGTTGAAGGTGGTGTGAAAATTACCTCTGTAAACATTGGCGGTATGGCTTTCCGTCAGGGTAAAACGCAGGTAAACAACGCAATTTCTGTCGATGAAAAAGACATCGAAGCCTTCAAGAAACTCAATGAACGCGGTATTGAGCTCGAAGCGCGTAAAGTTTCTACCGATCAGAAACTGAAAATGATGGATTTGATTGCCAAGGCGAAATAACTCCCTGGCATTTACTTAGTTTTCACACTTAAGTCTGTATAGCAATAGGAGAAGTACAATGGAGATTACCACTCTTCAGATTGTGCTGGTGTTCATCGTCGCATGTATCGCGGGTATGGAGTCGGTACTCGATGAATTTCAGTTCCACCGTCCGTTGGTGGCCTGTACGCTGATTGGCGCCGTTCTCGGGGATATGAAAACCGGTATCATCATCGGTGGTACCCTGGAAATGATCGCCCTGGGCTGGATGAACATCGGTGCTGCGGTTGCGCCTGATGCCGCACTGGCCTCAATTATCTCTACCGTTCTGGTTATCGCGGGTCACCAAAGTATCGGTGCCGGTATCGCGCTGGCTATCCCGCTGGCAGCAGCAGGCCAGGTACTGACCATCATCGTTCGTACTATCACCGTAGCATTCCAGCACGCGGCGGATAAGGCGGCGGAAAACGGTAACCTGACGGCGCTCTCCTGGCTGCACGTGTCCTCTCTGTTCCTGCAGGCTATGCGTATCGCTATTCCGGCGGTAATCGTGGCGATTTCTGTTGGTACCAGTGAAGTTCAAAGCATGCTTAACGCCATTCCGGAAGTTGTGACCGGTGGTCTGAACATCGCAGGCGGTATGATCGTCGTGGTCGGCTATGCGATGGTCATCAACATGATGCGCGCAGGCTACCTGATGCCATTCTTCTACCTTGGCTTCGTCACCGCGGCATTTACTAACTTCAACCTGGTTGCTCTGGGTGTGATTGGCGCAGTAATGGCGATCCTCTACATTCAGCTGAGCCCGAAATATAACCGTGTAGCCGGTGCACCTGCTGCTGCGGCTGGCAATAACGATCTCGATAACGAACTGGACTAGCAGGTGAGCGAAATGGTTGATATGACTAAAACTACCACCGAGAAAAAACTCACTCCGAGTGACATTCGTGGCGTGTTCATTCGTTCTAACCTGTTTCAGGGTTCATGGAACTTCGAACGTATGCAGGCGCTGGGTTTCTGTTTCTCCATGGTGCCGGCTATCCGCCGCTTGTACCCGGAAAACAACGACGCACGTAAGCAGGCTATTAAGCGTCACCTGGAATTCTTTAACACCCATCCGTACGTAGCCGCTCCAGTACTGGGCGTTACGCTGGCGATGGAAGAACAGCGTGCAAACGGCGCAGAGATTGACGATGGTGCCATCAACGGTATCAAAGTTGGTCTGATGGGGCCGCTGGCAGGCGTGGGTGACCCGATCTTCTGGGGTACCGTTCGTCCGGTATTCGCCGCACTCGGCGCAGGGATCGCGATGAGCGGCAGTCTGCTTGGGCCTTTGCTGTTCTTCATCCTGTTTAACCTGGTACGTCTGGCAACCCGTTATTACGGTGTGGCATATGGCTACCGTAAAGGTGTCGATATCGTAAAAGATATGGGCGGCGGCTTCCTGCAGAAACTGACTGAGGGGGCGTCAATCCTCGGCCTGTTTGTCATGGGGGCATTGGTTAACAAGTGGACGCACGTAAACATCCCGCTGGTGGTTTCCACTATTACCGGCCAGGATGGTCAGACTCGCGTCACCACCGTGCAGACTATCCTTGACCAGCTGATGCCGGGTCTGGTTCCTCTGCTACTGACATTCGCCTGTATGTGGCTGCTGCGTAAGAAAGTGAACCCGCTGTGGATCATCGTTGGCTTCTTCGTCATCGGTATCGCGGGCTACGCTGTTGGACTGCTCGGCCTGTAAGACTGTTGTACATCGCCGGGGGCTTGCCCCCGGTTTTTCTATTTAGAGGGTTGAGGATTCATGACTATCACGGACCTGGTACTGGTTCTATTTATCTTTTCGCTGCTGGCGTATGCCATTTACGATCAGTTCATCATGCCCCGCCGTAATGGCCCCACTCTGCTGACTGTCGCCCTGCTTCCCCGTAGCAGAGTCGACAGCGTTATCTTCCTTGGCTTGGTAGCTATTCTTATCTACAACAACGTCACCAGCCATGGCGCGCAATTTACCACATGGTTATTATGTGCTCTGGTATTGATGGGGTTGTATCTGTTCTGGATCCGTACACCCAAAATCATCTTCAAGCAGAAAGGTTTTTTCTTCGCCAACGTCTGGATTGAATATAACCGCATTAAAGAGATGAATTTATCTGAAGACGGTGTATTAGTGATGCAATTAGAACATAGACGATTGCTGATTCGCGTACGAAATATAGACGATCTCGAGAGAATATATAAACTTTTAATTTCAAATCAGTAAGTTACAAATATAGCCTGAACTATGTTTTTATATATCAACTTAAAAACAGACATAGCCAAGGCTATATTTCACCGCTCATAATGTTATTTGTTTTAACGTTTTATTGATCAATAAATCTAAATGAAAATCGTTTTCAATTAGAAGTCAAATATTATTTCTCCATTTCTTGTTTTATATTCTCAATATATGTTAAGGTTGCGCCCGTCGTTGGGGAGTAGCCGATTTCCAGACTCCGGAAATGTACGTGTCAACATACTCGTTGAAAAACGTGGCGCGTACGGACTGAACTTACAGGTTCCGTCAGGCGAGACCATAGGCACATCAACTGCATTGCATATCTGAATGGCGCTGTATTCACAGTGATTCCAGCCTGTATGCATGGTTACTGGGGGCAGTGATGTGTTTTATGGATACCCCGGTCAGGACGCTGTTATGAATCTCACCGCTACCGTTCTTCTTGCTTTCGGCATGTCGATGGATGCTTTCGCCGCATCAATTGGCAAAGGCGCCACCCTGCATAAACCTAAATTTTCTGAAGCACTGCGGACTGGCCTTATATTCGGCGCAGTTGAAACGCTTACGCCGCTGATTGGCTGGGGCATGGGGATGCTGGCCAGCAAATTCGTGCTGGAGTGGAACCACTGGATCGCCTTCATTCTGCTGATCTTTTTAGGCGGGCGAATGATAATCGAAGGCTTTCGTGACAACGATGATGAAGATGAAGAGCCGCAGCGCCGTCACGGTTTCTGGCTGCTGGTCACCACTGCCATTGCGACCAGTCTCGACGCGATGGCCGTCGGGGTGGGTCTGGCTTTTCTGCAGGTCAACATTATTGCCACTGCGCTGGCCATCGGCTGCGCCACGTTGATTATGTCCACGCTTGGCATGATGATCGGTCGTTTTATAGGCCCGATGCTGGGCAAGCGGGCTGAAATTTTAGGCGGGGTGGTACTGATTGGTATCGGCGCCCAGATCCTCTGGGCACACTTCCACGGTTAATTCAGGCGCTGCCAGATATGAATACTAAAGTCAGTCTGGCAGTCAAACTTCGTTTTCCCCGCTAGCGTTTCCCACACTTCCGGCTTTGCCCGCCAGGCGAAGGGCGTCATTTGCAATAACGCAACGGCCTCGCTGCCCTGAAGCTGCATCTGATACCCCAGCGCAATACTCTGTTGCAGCACAAAACCGTCCAGTTGCTCTGCGTGTGGCGCATGCAACCGCACCTCATCATAAATCAGCCCTTTCAGCTCCATCAAATGACGCGGACCCGGCGTGGCGGTGATTACCCATCCACCTGGTTTTACCACGCGGGCCAACTCTTGCGCTTTACAGGGCGCGTAGATCCTGATGATGGCATCCATCGACTCATCTGCAAACGGCAGACGATGGCTGGAGGCAACGCAAAAGGTCACCTGCGGATAGCGTCGGGCCGCGGCTTTAATTGCTACTTTGGCGACATCAAGACCAAAAGTTTTACAGCCCGCCAGCGCATCAGCAAACGCATGGGTGTAATACCCTTCCCCACAACCAATATCCAGGATCGCCGCATCTTCTGTAATCTGCCTCTGTGTGAGCGCATCCACAATAGCATCACGCAGCGGCTGATAGTGTCCGGCATCAAGAAATGCCCGTCGCGCCTGCATCATCTCAGCGCTGTCACCCGGATCGCGCGATCGCTTATGCTGAACCGGCAGTAAGTTGACATACCCTTCTTTCGCCACGTCAAACTGATGCCGCTCCGGGCAGACAAAACTGTTATTCACTTGTGTAAGAGGCTGGTGGCAAAGAGGACAGGAAAAGGACATGACAACTCCGGCTGATGATTTAAGGGCGCAAGTGTAACGCGAATCGCGCCCCTGGAAAATAACTTACATCGACGGCGAGGATACGCTACTGCCGTGCATCACCAGCAGATGATCGGAGTCGGCTGGCATGCCGTCCGGTTTGATGTTTTCCAGACGCAGGACATCGCCCATAATCTGGCTGAATACAGGCGCGGAGACTGCCCCCCCATAATATGCACCGTTTTGCGGGTTATTAATCACCACGACCAGCGCGAATTTCGGGTCGCTCGCTGGCGCGACGCCCGCCGTATAGGCCACGTATTTATCGACATATTTGCCATCATCGCCAATTTTCTTTGCCGTTCCGGTCTTAACCGCTACGCGATAATCTCTGACTGCAGCCTTGGTTCCCCCGCCACCAGGTAGCGCGACGCTTTCCATCATATGTTCAACCTGGTGAACCAGCGCCTCCGGCATCACCCGTGTACCTATTACCGGCGGATCGATACGCGTAATAGAAAGCGGGCGGTAAATACCGAAGCTGCCGATGGTGGCATAGACATGCGCCAGCTGGAGCGGCGTCACCATTAACCCATAACCAAATGCGAAAGTTGCCCGGTCCAGATCGCTCCAGTAGCGGCGTTGAGGCATTAAACCGCTACTTTCCCCGGTTAACCCCAGTCCGGTTGGATCGCCAAAGCCAAAGCTTTTATAGGTATCGAGGAGTTTCTGTACCGGCATTGCCAGCGAAAGGTGTGATACGCCGGTATCGCTGGATTTCTGCAAAATTCCGGTCAGGGATAACTCCGGGTAAAACCCGACGTCGCGGATGCGATGTCCATCAACGTTAAAAGGATGGGTATCAATCACGCTGTCCGGTTGCACAATCCCCTGCTGTAGAGCGGTCATGATCACCAGAGGCTTAACGGTTGAGCCGGGTTCAAAGGTGTCGCTAATTGCACGGTTACGAAAATCATCCAGGACCGCACCATCACGGTTATTGGGATTGAAGTCGGGAAAGCTTGCCATGGAAAGTATTTCGCCGGTGGCAATATTGACCAGAACAGCGGCCCCGGATTCCGCCTTATTCCACGTTACGGCATTATCCAGCGCGTCTTCAGTAACCGTCTGCAAACGCTCATCAATGCTGAGCTGTAATTCATGCGCCGGTACCGGCATCACTTCGGTGATATTTTCGATGACATGGCCAAATTTGTCTTTCCGTACCAGGCGGGAGCCGGGTTTGCCCATCAGTTGGCTATTGAAGCTTTTCTCCAGCCCTTCAATACCCTGCCCGTCAATGTTGGTGAAACCAATCAGATTAGCTGCAACATGTCCGGCGGGATAAAAGCGGCGGGACTCTTCACGCAGATTGATCCCTGGTAGATCCAGTTTATCGACCCATTCAGCCTGCTGAGGAGAGATTTGACGCGCCAGGTAGATAAACCGCCCGGCCGGATTGCTGTTAACGCGTTCAGCCAGCGTGGTGAGCGAAATATGCAGCGTCTTTGCTAACGCTTGCCAGCGTTCGTTATAGCCAACACCCCCTTTGCTAACGATCGTCTTCGGATCGGCCCAGACGGCGTTAACCGGAACGCTAACCGCCAGCGGTCGCCCTTCTCTGTCGGTAATCATTCCGCGCGGCGAAGCGATGGACACCTCGCGTAAGGAACGCATGTCTTCCTGTTTGACCAGATTCGTCGGCGTGACAATTTGCAGCCACGCAACCCGACCCAGCAGCAATCCAAGACTCAATAATATTGCCACGCAAAGCAGGGCAAAACGGACGGGAGTAAAATTGCGCGCATCTATGTCGTTTTTCTTTTTCACCTGGACTCCCGCATGATAGTTTTTCAGGTGACTGATTTAACGGGAAATGCCGAAAGAAAGCGGGGAAAACTATGCTACGAACATCACGCCTTTGCAACAAAGCGCTAATGGATGGTCATTCAGTAATATTTTGACGTAATTTGAATTAAAAAGCCCCGCATAAGCGAGGCTTTATATCTGAATTGGTTGCGCCTGAGCGCTTCAAATCAGTGGTATCGATCAGATAGCTGTTACGTTAACAGCAGCCGGACCTTTCTGGCCGTCCTGAATTTCGAACTCAACGTTCTGGCCTTCAGCCAGAGTTTTGAAGCCGTTACCCTGGATAGCGGAGAAGTGTACAAACACGTCTTTGCTGCCATCAGCCGGAGTAATGAAGCCAAAACCTTTAGACTCGTTGAACCACTTAACTTGACCTTTAATCTTTGCCATTTGCAAAATTCCTTAGAGTATTTTCTTCGCCCGCGGGCATAACATAGATAAAACTGAGACATTACTGCTTGAGGCACTAATATAAGGTTCGGCAGAGAAGCGGTATTCAACGTCAACGTGTTTACTCAGGACTTCTATACTGAAAATGCCACACATAAACAGAACTGTACCTCGTTTAACCCAAAACGTGTTATCACATACAACGTAAATAATGGCAAGCCATTTTTAAACGTGTCTCGATCGGTCGCAC
The DNA here is from genome assembly GCF_030336535.1 of Citrobacter sp. Ce006. Classification (NCBI taxonomy): domain Bacteria; kingdom Pseudomonadati; phylum Pseudomonadota; class Gammaproteobacteria; order Enterobacterales; family Enterobacteriaceae; genus Citrobacter; species Citrobacter sp. Ce006. Next base: position 110,153 of record NZ_JAOWDO010000074.1, on the reverse strand, counting down.
AAATCCCGTCGTTCATCAAACAGCAACTGCACAGTTATGCGCCATCTCGAGAAGAGATATATTCACGCGCTTCCCCTCTTCCCCCGCCTGGCTTGCGCCAACGCTGGGACATTTCTACCATAGCTCAATAGCTTCGGTTGTTCCAGGTTATCTGTTGCGGGTTCTGCCAGATATCATTTTTTATGCTTAGTAATGCATAAAATGTCACAAGCGTAAAAATGAGATCCGCCTTCTGGTTTTGCACCAAAATAATGAAAGAATGATGACAAGGCACAAAAAAAGTAAGAGAAACGTTTCGCTGTTAATAAGACGATCGTTATCACAAAAATGACATAATCATATTTTTAACGTATGGGAGATTATATTTATATCAGACCGGGGATAAGATATTAATTAGTCGGAGCATCTGAAAATACTGAGAATACATACCGGTCCGACCGCTAATTGCAGGACGAGGGTAGAAGAAAATAGTCTGACGCACTGATGACAGGATGAAGCAACTGAGAACTACATCAGCAGTACCTCATCCTGCCAGACTTTTTTACCGCTCAGCTACCAGGCGAATGATGTCATCGTCTTCATCCCTGGCGGGCTCTGCTGTAGGTTCTGCAGCTTTCTCGGGTTCATTAGCTTCGCAAAGGCGACGGAGTAAAGCATTCTGTCTTTTTTGCTGATCTAACAATGCCTCAAGCAGCTCAATCTGCTCGTTAGTACGCGAACTTGCCCGATTGATGAAAAACCAAAGAACAAGCCCGACAATCAGAACCACCACCGATACCGCTAAAGACGCAAAACTTAACGCGCCAGAATTCAAAACTTCGTTCATTTCACCACCTCAATGTAGACAGTGTAGTTTACCACTGCCGCACAAGAAGGTAATCAACTGTTGCGAAAATGCGCTTACCAGGGAATAAATTTATTGATGGCACAAATACCACTGAAAAATTGTACGTCCTGATCGCACATGATGTTGAACACCTGCGCCCACATCAGTATGCATACCAGCACAACAACAATCAGCACTACCCAGCGAATTTTTTTCACTCCAGCTCCACTCTTCAACCCTACATCTTATGTCTATAAATTATCATGCGTTACCTAAACCCAGCGTTAACTGTATCGGCATTCAATCTTTTTAGGAATGATTGACTTGTTTCATCCCGTGTACAGGCTAATCTAAGAATAACGAGAAAAGATAAGAGGTTGTAATGCGTCTGATTATCCGCGCTATTGTGTTGTTAGCTCTGGTTTGGATCGGTTTATTACTGAGCGGCTATGGAATTTTAATTGGAAGTAAAGAGAATGCTGCCGGTCTGGGCCTGCAATGCCAATATCTGACCGCCCGCGGAACCAGCACCGCACAATACGTCCACACCAATAGTGGTATCATTGGCCTGTCGGATTGTCCCCTGCTCAGGAAAAGCACGGTCATAATCGATAACGGTTAATATCGCAGCAATACATTCGATACGTTATTTACGCCTGGTAACGTTATGACTGTTCACAAAAAACCCCGGGTACAAAATACCTGGGGTTTTTAGCATTCGCGATTACGTCAGATTAGAACGGATAGTCGTTATAGCCCATTTGTTCTGAAATCTTACGCGCCGCCGTATGCAGCATCGCCACATACTCGTGTAAACGCTCTTCTGAGAAACGCAGCGTTGGGAATGAAATACTCAGACCCGCAATCACCACGCCGAAACGGTCAAACACCGGTACGCCGATGCAGCGCAGGCCTTCTTCCTGTTCTTCGTTATCTTCGCCGTAGCCCTGCTCACGCACTTTATCCAGCAATACCAGCAATTCATCAGTATTCGTAATAGTACGATCGGTACTACGTTTGTACTCAATGCCATCCAGAATCTGCTTCACTTCATCGCGGTCACGCCATGCCAGCAGAACTTTACCGATAGCCGTACTGTACAGCGGATTACGACGACCAACGCGGGAATACATGCGCAGATTGTACATGGAGTCGATTTTGTGGATGTAGACAATGCTGTCTTCATCCAGCGCACCGAGGTGTACTGTTTCTTTAGTCAGACGCGAAAGTTCGCGCATCTGGATATCAGCACTACGGATAAGATCGACGTTTTGCAACGCGCGCGCGCCCAACTCGAATAATTTCAGGGTCAGCGAGTATTTCTCAGACTCACCTTCTTGTGCCACATAACCCAGCGTTTTCATGGTCTGCAAAAAGCGATAAACGGTGCTTTTCGACATCATGACGCGTTGCGACAATTCGGTAATACCAATTTCGCGCTCTTCACCCAGCGCCTGCAGAATGCCAAAAACTTTCAGCACGGAAGATACAGAATCGGGTTGCTTATCCAGATCTGCGATTGCCATTTATCACCCCTTTCGAGTGTTTTATAAAAATCAGAACCGGTTTTTATTATAATTTCACGTATCCCCCCTCGCAATCGCTCTTTGCTTACTTAGTTACAAATCTGCGACCTAACGCCTGAATATCAATGCTAAAATTATTATTCTCATCATAAATTCCGACAATATTGACTTCCTATGGAAAAAACTCAGACCGATGGTCTGCCATTGCCCCAGCGATATGGAGCAATTTTAACCATTGTGATTGGCATCTCTATGGCAGTGCTCGACGGCGCAATCGCGAACGTGGCCCTGCCAACTATCGCAGCCGATCTTCAGGCCTCACCAGCCAGCTCAATCTGGATCGTGAACGCCTATCAAATCGCGATCGTGGTTTCGCTCCTGTCGTTCTCTTTTTTAGGTGATATGTTCGGTTACCGGCGCATTTATAAGTGCGGCCTGGTCGTGTTCCTGCTGGCATCGCTATTCTGTGCTTTGTCAGATTCGCTGCACATGCTGACGCTGGCGCGCGTCGCTCAGGGTTTTGGCGGCGCGGCGCTGATGAGCGTCAATACGGCATTGATCCGACTCATTTATCCTCAGCGTCAGCTTGGGCGAGGAATGGGGATCAACTCCTTTATTGTCGCGGTCTCTTCGGCTGCGGGTCCGACCATTGCCGCAGCAATTCTCTCTGTTGGCTCGTGGAAATGGCTGTTTCTGATCAACGTCCCGCTGGGAATAATAGCCCTGCTTCTGGCTATGCGTTTTTTGCCACCCAATGCGTCCCGCGGTAATAAACCACGCTTTGATCTGCCAAGTGCGGTCATGAATGCCTTGACGTTTGGCTTACTAATTACCGCGCTCAGCGGGTTTGCACAAGGGCAGTCGCTAAAACTGATTGGTACCGAGCTTGTGGCGCTTATCGTGGTGGGTTATTTCTTCATCCGCCGTCAGCTTGCGCTGCCGGTTCCGTTATTGCCGGTCGACCTGCTACGCATTCCATTGTTTTCACTCTCGATCTGTACCTCGATATGTTCCTTCAGCGCACAAATGCTGGCATTGGTTTCCCTGCCCTTCTTTATGCAAACGGTACTTGGCCGCAGCGAGGTTGAAACGGGGCTGCTACTGACGCCATGGCCACTGGCAACCATGGTGATGGCTCCGCTGGCGGGATATCTGATTGAACGCGTTCACGCCGGACTGTTGGGCGCGTTGGGCATGGCGGTAATGGCAAGCGGGCTGTTTTCGCTGGTGCTGCTACCCGCTTCTCCCTCGGATGTTAATATCATCTGGCCGATGATACTGTGCGGCGCGGGTTTTGGCTTGTTTCAGTCACCGAATAACCACACCATTATCACCTCCGCGCCGCGTGAACGCAGCGGTGGTGCGAGCGGTATGCTGGGGACGGCGCGCTTGCTGGGTCAGAGTACCGGAGCCGCACTGGTCGCGCTGATGCTAAACCAGTTTGGCGACAGTGGCACGCACGTCTCGCTGATAACCGCTGGCATTCTGGCCTCGCTGGCAGCAATCGTGAGCGGCTTACGTATTACGCAACCGCGAGTTAAGGCATAAAAAAAACGGGAACCACTCGGTTCCCGTTCTCATACAACCCAGGATCTGGATTACATGTTTTCGATGATCGCGTCACCAAACTCTGAACATTTCAGCAGCTTAGCGCCGTCCATCAGACGTTCGAAGTCATAGGTTACGGTTTTCGCGTTAATCGCGCCTTCCATACCTTTAACGATCAGGTCAGCCGCTTCCACCCAACCCATGTGGCGCAGCATCATTTCAGCGGACAGAATGATGGAACCTGGGTTCACTTTATCCTGGCCTGCATACTTCGGTGCAGTACCGTGGGTTGCTTCGAACAGTGCGCATTCGTCACCGATGTTCGCACCCGGTGCGATACCAATACCACCAACCTGTGCGGCCAGCGCATCGGAGATGTAGTCGCCGTTCAGGTTCATACAGGCAATCACGTCATATTCAGCCGGACGCAGCAGGATCTGTTGCAGGAACGCATCGGCGATAACGTCCTTCACCACGATCTCTTTACCGGTTTTCGGGTTCTTGATTTTCACCCATGGACCGCCGTCGATCAGTTCACCACCGAATTCTTCACGCGCTAACTGGTAACCCCAGTCCTTGAACGCGCCTTCGGTGAACTTCATAATGTTACCTTTGTGTACCAGGGTAACAGAATCACGATCGTTAGCGATGGCGTATTCGATCGCTGCACGAACCAGACGTTTAGTCCCTTCTTCAGAACACGGTTTAATACCGATACCGCAGTGTTCCGGGAAGCGGATTTTCTTCACGCCCATCTCTTCGCGCAGGAATTTAATCACTTTCTCGGCATCGGCAGAGTCCGCTTTCCACTCGATACCCGCGTAGATATCTTCGGAGTTTTCACGAAAGATGACCATGTCGGTCAGTTCAGGATGTTTAACCGGGCTAGGCGTACCCTGGTAATAACGCACCGGGCGCAGGCAGACATACAGGTCAAGTTCCTGACGCAGGGCAACGTTCAGAGAGCGAATACCGCCGCCAACTGGTGTGGTCAGGGGGCCTTTGATGGCAACACGATATTCACGAATCAGATCTAAGGTTTCAGCAGGCAGCCAGACATCCTGGCCATAAACCTGAGTGGATTTCTCGCCGGTGTAGATTTCCATCCAGGAGATTTTACGCTCGCCTTTATAGGCTTTCTCGACAGCAGCATCGACAACTTTGATCATCGGTGGGGTTACATCAACGCCGATACCGTCGCCTTCAATGAACGGGATAATCGGATTTTCAGGAACGTTGAGTTTGCCGTTTTGCAGGGTGATCTTCTTACCTTCCGCCGGAACAACTACTTTGCTTTCCATTCACCTCTCCTTCGAGCGCTTCTGGTTCTGCTCGTCTGTCATCACGCTGCATGTGCGTTTGCGTCCTGCTACACGGATGCGTTAGAGCAACTTTTTGTTAATGATTTGTAATGAGCGTGTCAATACTACCCTATTGTTCGCCGCCATGAAAGACACTCGTTCTTAGGCTATAATGCGGCAATTGATATAATCTGAAAATACCATGCAAAAAACTTCTTTTAGAAATCACCGGGTTGAGCGATTCAGCTCACGACAAGTCACTAAGCAGCGTAAAGAAAACCAGCCAAAACGCGTGGTTTTGTTCAATAAACCCTACGATGTTTTGCCACAATTTACTGACGAGGCAGGCAGAAGCACGTTAAAAGATTTTATTCCCGTACCAGGAATCTATGCCGCTGGTCGACTCGATCGAGACAGTGAAGGTCTTTTGGTGCTGACCAATGACGGCGCGCTGCAGGCGCGGTTAACGCAACCCGGCAAGCGCACGGGGAAGATTTATTACGTTCAGGTTGAGGGAGAACCTACGCCCGAAGCGCTGGAAGCCCTGCGCACTGGCGTTACGCTCAATGATGGCCCCACGCTGCCTGCTGGCATTGAGGTGGTAGAAGAACCCACATGGCTATGGCCGAGAAACCCGCCTATTCGGGAGAGGAAAAATATCCCCACCCGTTGGCTGAAAGTGACTTTATATGAAGGCCGCAATCGCCAGGTACGTCGTATGACAGCACATGTTGGATTTCCTACGCTGCGCCTTATCCGCTATGCCATGGGAGATTACACGCTGGACAATCTCGCCAATGGCGAGTGGCGGGATGCAACTAACTGAATAAGGAACCGGTATGTTCAAACCACACGTTACGGTCGCCTGCATTGTGCATGCAGAAGACAAATTTTTAGTCGTTGAGGAAACAATCAATGGCAAAGCCCTGTGGAATCAACCTGCCGGGCACCTGGAAGCGGATGAAACTTTAGTGCAAGCCGCCGCTCGCGAGCTGTGGGAAGAGACAGGTATCAAAGCACAGCCACAACATTTCATTCGAATGCATCAATGGATTGCGCCAGACAAAACGCCCTTTTTACGTTTTCTGTTTTCTATCGAGCTTGCCAATATGTGCGCTACTGAACCTCATGACAGCGATATAGATTGCTGTCGCTGGGTCAGCGCGGAAGAGATTCTTTCAGCACCAAACCTGCGCTCGCCGCTGGTTGCCGAGAGCATTCTCTGTTATCAGAGCGGACAGCGCTATCCACTGGCGATGATTGGCGAATTTAACTGGCCGTTTACAGAGGGTGTCAAGTAAAGGGCTGCGTGCTAGAATATGCCGCCTTGAAGTTCAATGTCGTGAGTATTCCTATGTCTGAAAGCCCAAAAAAAGTGATCGTCGGCATGTCCGGCGGTGTCGATTCCTCCGTTTCTGCCTGGCTGTTGCAACAACAGGGTTATCAGGTAGAAGGCCTGTTCATGAAGAACTGGGAAGAGGACGATGGCGAGGAATATTGCACAGCGGCTGCCGATCTTGCGGATGCGCAGGCGGTCTGTGACAAACTCGGCATTGAACTGCATACCGTCAACTTTGCCGCAGAATACTGGGACAACGTCTTTGAACTGTTCCTTGAAGAGTACAAAGCGGGCCGTACGCCGAACCCGGATATTCTGTGCAATAAAGAGATCAAGTTTAAAGCCTTCCTCGAGTTTGCCGCCGAAGATTTAGGTGCCGATTACATCGCCACCGGTCACTACGTGCGCCGCGCCGACGTCGACGGCAAAAGCCGCCTGCTGCGTGGGCTGGATGGCAACAAGGACCAGAGCTATTTCCTCTACACGCTCGGCCATGAGCAAATCGCGCAAAGCCTGTTCCCGGTAGGTGAACTGGAAAAACCACAGGTGCGTAAAATTGCCGAAGACCTCGGTCTGATTACGGCCAAGAAAAAAGACTCCACCGGTATCTGCTTCATCGGCGAACGTAAGTTCCGCGAGTTTCTCGGCCGTTACCTGCCGGCTCAGCCAGGCAAGATTATCACCGTTGATGGCGAAGAAATTGGCCAGCATCAGGGGTTGATGTACCACACTCTGGGTCAGCGTAAAGGTCTGGGCATTGGTGGGACGAAAGAAGGTACGGAAGATCCGTGGTATGTGGTGGATAAAGACGTTGAGAACAACATTCTGGTGGTTGCTCAGGGTCATGAACACCCGCGCCTGATGTCCGTCGGCCTGGTGGCACAACAGCTGCATTGGGTTGATCGCGAACCGTTCACCGGAACAATGCGCTGCACGGTGAAAACCCGCTATCGTCAGACCGATATTCCGTGCACCGTTAAAGCGCTGGATGCTGAGCGTATTGAAGTCATTTTCGACGAGCCAGTCGCGGCGGTAACGCCGGGTCAGTCGGCTGTCTTTTACAATGGTGAAGTGTGCCTCGGCGGCGGCATTATCGAACAACGATTGCCTCTGCCGGTATAATTACTTACACATCTGATACAAGGAAGCAGTGAACGTGGCAAAGAATTATTATGACATCACCCTCGCCCTGGCAGGTATTTGCCAGTCGGCACGCCTGGTACAAGAACTGGCGCACCAGGGGCATTGTGATGCCGATGCATTACACGTTTCACTGAACAGTGTCATCGACATGAATCCCAGCTCTACGCTGGGCGTGTTTGGCGGTAGCGAGGCCAACCTGCGTTTAGGTCTGGAAACGATGCTCGGCGTGCTCAATGCCAGTAGTCGTCAGGGGCTGAACGCGGAACTCACCCGCTACACGTTAAGCCTGATGGTGCTGGAGCGTAAGCTGTCAGCCGCTAAAGGCGCTATGGACACGCTGGGAGACCGTATCAACGGTTTGCAGCGCCAGCTGGACCATTTTGACTTGCAGTCTGAAACGTTGATGAGTGCGATGGCAGGCATTTATGTTGACGTCATCAGCCCACTCGGCCCGCGTATTCAGGTTACGGGCTCCCCGGCAATCCTTCAGAGCCCACAGGTTCAGGCTAAAGTACGCGCTTCGCTGCTGGCTGGCATCCGTGCTGCCGTGCTCTGGCATCAGGTTGGTGGAGGCCGTCTGCAACTCATGTTTTCTCGTAATCGCCTGACGACTCAGGCAAAAAAAATTCTTGCTCATTTAACCCCGGAGTTGTGATCTATGGAATTATCCTCACTGACCGCCGTTTCCCCTGTCGATGGACGCTACGGCGATAAAGTCAGCGCGCTGCGCGGGATTTTCAGCGAATACGGTTTGCTGAAATTCCGTGTACAGGTTGAAGTACGCTGGCTGCAAAAACTGGCCGCGCACGCAGCGATCAAGGAAGTTCCTGCTTTTGCTGCCGACGCAATCGGTTTCCTTGATGCGATCGTCGCTAACTTCAATGAAGAAGATGCAGCGCGCATCAAAACCATTGAGCGTACGACTAACCATGACGTGAAGGCAGTTGAGTATTTCCTGAAAGAGAAAGTGGCGGATATCCCGGAACTGCACGCCGTTTCCGAGTTCATCCACTTCGCGTGTACCTCAGAAGACATCAACAACCTGTCTCACGCGCTGATGCTGAAAACTGCCCGTGACGAAGTGGTTCTGCCGTACTGGCGTAAGCTTATCGACGCGGTGAAAGATCTGTCCGTACAATATCGCGATATTCCCCTGCTCTCCCGTACCCATGGTCAGCCAGCCACCCCGTCAACGCTGGGCAAAGAAATGGCTAACGTGGCTTACCGTATGGAGCGCCAGTATCGCCAGCTCAACCAGGTTGAAATTCTTGGTAAAATCAACGGTGCCGTGGGTAACTATAACGCCCACATTGCCGCTTACCCGGAAGTAGACTGGCATCAGTTCAGCGAGGAGTTTGTCACCTCGCTGGGTATCCAGTGGAACCCATACACGACTCAGATCGAGCCGCACGACTACATTGCCGAGCTGTTTGATTGCATCGCCCGTTTCAACACCATCCTGATCGACTTCGACCGCGATGTCTGGGGTTACGTGGCGCTGAACCATTTCAAACAGAAAACCATCGCGGGTGAAATTGGTTCCTCCACTATGCCGCACAAGGTGAACCCAATCGATTTCGAAAACTCCGAAGGAAATCTGGGGCTGTCTAACGCGGTACTGCAGCATCTGGCGAGCAAACTGCCGGTTTCCCGCTGGCAGCGTGACCTGACGGACTCTACCGTTTTGCGCAACCTGGGCGTCGGTATTGGCTATGCGCTGATCGCCTATCAGTCCACGCTGAAGGGTGTGAGCAAACTGGAAGTGAACCGCGATCATCTGCTGGATGAACTGGACCATAACTGGGAAGTTCTGGCTGAGCCAATCCAGACCGTGATGCGTCGCTATGGTATTGAAAAACCATACGAGAAACTGAAAGAACTGACCCGCGGTAAACGCGTTGACGCCGAAGGTATGAAGCAGTTTATCGACGGTCTGGCTTTGCCGGAAGACGAGAAAACGCGCCTGAAAGCAATGACGCCAGCCAATTACATTGGTCGCGCCGTCACAATGGTTGATGAACTTAAGTAATCTGTAATACGCCGGAGGGCAATTGCGCCTGTTCCGGCCATCAGTTTATGTCGTATGCAAGCCGGAAAAGCGTCAGCGCCTCCGGCTTTTTATCGCCCGGAACATTATCCCTTCCCGCGGTTTATTAAATGTTTATCCCCACAGCCACATAATCAGCGTTAAACTATTCATACCGTTATTTTAGGGAGAAAAGATGATGCGCGTATTGGTCGTCGAGGATAATGCTTTATTACGCCACCACCTCAAGGTTCAGTTACAGGATTTAGGGCATCAGGTGGATGATGCAGAAGATGCGAAGGAAGCGGACTATTATCTGAATGAACATTTGCCGGATATCGCGATCGTTGATTTAGGACTCCCCGATGAAGACGGTTTATCCTTGATCCGCCGCTGGCGCAGTAATGAAGTTTCGCTGCCGATTCTGGTGTTAACCGCGCGTGAAGGCTGGCAGGACAAGGTGGAAGTACTCAGCGCCGGCGCTGATGATTACGTCACCAAACCGTTTCACATTGAAGAAGTGGCTGCGCGCATGCAGGCACTGATGCGTCGCAACAGCGGTCTGGCATCGCAAATTATCTCCCTTCCGCCTTTTCAGGTGGACCTCTCTCGCCGCGAGTTATCCGTCAATGATGAAGTTATCAAGCTCACGGCGTTTGAATACACCATTATGGAAACGCTCATCCGTAATAATGGCAAAGTGGTGAGTAAAGATTCGCTCATGCTGCAGCTTTATCCGGATGCCGAGCTGCGTGAAAGTCACACCATTGATGTTTTGATGGGCCGTTTGCGTAAAAAAATTCAGGCGCAATACCCGGATGATGTCATCACCACCGTGCGTGGCCAGGGATATCTTTTTGAACTGCGCTAATGAATAAATTATTGCGTCATTTTTTTCCATTATCGCTGCGGTTGCGCTTTTTACTGGCAACCGCAGGCGTGGTGTTGGTGCTTTCGCTGGCCTACGGCATGGTTGCCCTTGTGGGCTATAGCGTCAGCTTTGATAAGACAACATTCCGTCTGCTACGGGGAGAAAGTAATCTGTTCTATACCCTGGCAAAGTGGGAGAACGGCAAGATAAACATCGAGCTGCCTGAGAATCTCGATATGCAAAGCCCAACAATGTCACTGATCTATAACGAAAGTGGTGAGTTGTTGTGGGCGCAGCGCAATGTTCCCTGGCTGACGCAAAGTATCCAACCGGACTGGCTAAAAACGAACGGCTTTCATGAAATTGAAGCCAATGTAGACGCCACCAGCACCTTACTGGGCGAAGATCACTCTGCTCAGCAGCAGTTAAAAGAAGTCAGAGAAGATGACGACGATGCCGAAATGACCCACTCGGTAGCAGTGAACGTCTATCCCGCCACCGCCAGAATGCCGCAACTGACTATTGTGGTTGTCGACACCATTCCTATTGAGCTAAAACGCTCGTATATGGTCTGGAGCTGGTTTATTTATGTGCTGGTCGCCAATCTGTTGCTGGTCATTCCGCTGTTATGGGTGGCCGCCTGGTGGAGCCTACGACCTATTGAATCGCTGGCGCGTGAAGTCCGTGAACTTGAGGAACATCATCGTGAGATGCTAAACCCCGCCACGACGCGCGAACTGACCAGCCTGGTCCGCAATCTTAATCGGCTTTTAAAAAGCGAACGCGAGCGCTACGACAAATACCGCACCACATTAACGGACCTCACCCACAGCCTGAAAACACCGCTGGCAGTTTTGCAAAGTACGCTCCGCTCAATGCGTAATGAAAAAATGAACGTGAGCGATGCAGAACCCATTATGCTGGAACAAATCAGCCGTATTTCGCAACAGATAGGCTATTACCTGCATCGCGCCAGTATGCGTGGCAGCAGCGCCCTGCTCAGCCGCGAACTGCATCCGGTCGCGCCGTTACTGGATAAACTCACCTCGGCACTGAATAAAGTGTATCAGCGTAAAGGCGTTAACATTAATCTCGATATCTCACCCGAAATCAGTTTTGTGGGCGAGCAGAACGACTTTGTCGAAGTAATGGGTAACGTGCTGGATAACGCCTGTAAATACTGTCTGGAGTTTGTCGAGATTTCAGCGCAACTGTCTGAGGATCAACTGCATATTCTGGTTGAAGATGATGGCCCCGGTATTCCGCAAAGCAAACGGGAAGTGGTGTTTGACCGTGGACAACGCGTAGATACGCTACGTCCCGGACAAGGCGTCGGCCTGGCGGTGGCGAGAGAAATCACCGAGCAGTATGACGGACAGATTATTGCAGGCGACAGCCTGCTGGGTGGCGCGCGTATGGAAGTTATTTTTGGCCGTCAGCAGCCAGGTCAGAAAGACGAGTAATCGTCGCATGTAATAAATATGTACTGACTTCACGCTTGAGGTTAAGTATCCGTTATAATCGGTTGCAGATACCAGCCTGCGGGATGCTCATTATGGAATACCAACTCACACTTAACTGGCCCGATTTTCTTGAACGTCACTGGCAGAAACGCCCGGTGGTCTTAAAACGCGGGTTTAACAACTTTATTGATCCACTCTCTCCTGACGAACTGGCTGGACTGGCGATGGAAAGCGAAGTCGACAGCCGACTCGTCAGCCACCAGGACGGTAAATGGCAGGTGAGCCACGGTCCGTTCGAAAGCTATGATCATCTCGGCGAGAACAACTGGTCATTGTTGGTGCAGGCGGTCAATCACTGGCATGAGCCAACCGCCGCGCTGATGCGCCCGTTTCGCGAACTGCCGGACTGGCGCATCGACGATCTGATGATCTCCTTCTCCGTACCCGGCGGCGGCGTTGGCCCACATTTGGATCAGTACGATGTGTTTATCATTCAGGGAACCGGACGTCGTCGCTGGCGCGTGGGCGAAAAACTGCAGTTGAAGCAGCACTGCCCTCATCCGGACCTGCTGCAGGTCGACCCGTTTGAAGCCATCATTGATGAAGAGCTGGAACCCGGCGATATCCTGTATATTCCACCAGGATTCCCGCACGAAGGCTATGCGCTGGAAAATGCGATGAACTATTCGGTCGGTTTTCGCGCGCCAAACACTCGCGAGCTGATCAGCGGATTCGCCGATTACGTTTTGCAACGTGAATTGGGCAGCACGTATTACAGCGATCCTGACCTGCCGCCGCGCGATCACCCGGCTGACGTTCTGCCGCAGGAGATGGACAAGCTGCGCGAAATGATGCTCGGTCTGATTAATCAGCCGGAACATTTCCAGCAGTGGTTTGGCGAGTTTATCTCTCAGTCTCGTCATGAGCTGGATATTGCTCCGCCGGAGCCACCCTATCAGCCAGACGAAATTTACGATGCCCTGAAGCAAGGGGATGTATTAGTGCGTCTGGGTGGGTTGCGCGTATTGCGTATTGGCGACGACGTCTACGCCAACGGTGAGAAAATTGATTCGCCGCATCGTCCTGCCCTGGAAGCGCTGGCCAGCCATATTGTGCTGACAGCTGAGAATTTTGAGGATGCGCTGGAAGATCCGTCTTTCCTTGCCATGCTTGCCGCGCTGGTCAACAGCGGGTACTGGTTCTTCGAAGGATAATGCGGACAGTGCCTGATGCGACGCTACGCGTCTTATCAGGCCTACCCGAATGAAATATTCCGTGCCGGATGGCCAAGCGCCATCCGGCATCTACCGAGAAATTTACTGCTGCTTCGCGGTGAGCTGCGCAATACGCACAATCACCTGCACCGCCTTTTCCATTCCTTCCAGGGTTACAAACTCATGCTTACCATGATAGTTGTAGCCGCCGGTGAACAGATTCGGACACGGTAAACCCATGAACGACAGCTGCGCGCCGTCAGTGCCGCCACGAATGGGTTTCAGCACCGGTTCAATATCGCAATCGCGCATCGCCTTTTGGGCGATATCCAGAACGTGTGGATGCTCAATCACTTTTTCGCGCATATTGTAGTAGCTGTCTTCAATCACCAGTTCGATATAGCAGTCCGGGTGTAACCCTTTGCCGACCTTTTTGGCAATATCCATGATCTTGCGTTTACGCGCTTCAAACTGCTTGCGGTCAAAATCACGGATGATGTAGTGCATATCCGCCCGATCAACCGTCCCTTTCATGCTCGCCAGGTGATAGAAGCCTTCGTAGCCTTCCGTCGTCTCCGGGCTTTCGTCTGCCGGAACTTCCGCATGAATACGCGCCGCCAGCGACAGCGCATTCACCATCACCCCTTTTGCGGTACCGGGATGCACATTGTTGCCGACAATTTTTATATTAACCGACGCGGCGTTGAAGTTTTCAAACTCCAGCTCCCCTACGCCACCGCCATCAACGGTGTAGGCCCACTGCGCATCGAATGCCGCAACGTCAAAATGCTTCGCCCCTTTGCCGACCTCTTCGTCTGGCGTAAAGGCCACGCGGATATCACCGTGCGGAATATCTTTTTGGATAAGCACAGCCAACGCGGTCATGATTTCCGCCACGCCTGCTTTATCATCTGCGCCCAGCAGGGTTTTACCGTCTGTGGTGATCAGCGTCTGGCCCAGAAGTTGATGCAGTACCGGAAACATCACCGGCGACAAAACTTCATCACCAATGCCTAACGCAATATCGCCGCCGCGATAGTTTTCAACGATTTGCGGATTAACGTTTTTACCGCTGAAATCCGGTGAGGTATCCACATGGGAAATAAAGCCGATCGCGGGAATATTGCCAGCAACGTTAGCGGGCAGCGTCGCCATCAGCGTCCCCTTTTCGCTCAGTGAAATATTAACCAGCCCCATCTCTTCGAGCTGTTGTTTGAGCAGTTGTAATAACTTCCACTGTCCTTCGGTGCTGGGTACCTGCCGCACGCCCGATTTTGATTGGGTGTCCAGCGACACGTAGTGTAAAAAACGCTCAAGTAGTTTATCCATGCAGTCACCCTCACTTTTTGTGACAACATTATCAATAAGCAACAAAAGACAAATATTGCGTCAGGTCACTTTTATCCCCGCAAATGAGAATATTTCGCCCTGACATCCCCTCTGACTATAGGGCTAAGTCAGTAATTAGCAACAAGGATTGGCGATTACCATGGTTTGCCGTAGAATAACGGCCCTCATTAAGAGTCATCAAGGTGGTTAACCACAAACCCCGCATCGGTCAGCCATCCGTTGCGTTTACATGGGACAGAGTAAAAAATTGAATAAACAACCGCGTTCGCTTTCTCCACTGGTGCAATTAGCGGGAATTCGCAAAAGTTTCGATGGCAAAGAGGTGATTTCCAGCCTGGATTTGACCATCAATAATGGCGAGTTTCTCACGCTGCTCGGCCCCTCTGGCTGCGGTAAAACAACCGTTCTTCGCCTGATAGCCGGCCTGGAAACAGTTGATTCCGGTCATATTATGTTGGACAACCAGGACATCACTCACGTTCCTGCGGAAAACCGCTACGTGAACACCGTCTTCCAAAGCTATGCCTTATTTCCCCACATGACCGTGTTTGAGAATGTGGCTTTTGGCTTACGCATGCAAAAAACGCCCGCAGCCGACATTTCTCCCCGCGTTACCGAAGCTCTACGCATGGTGCAACTGGAAGAGTTCGCCCAGCGAAAACCGCATCAACTCTCCGGTGGACAGCAGCAGCGCGTAGCGATAGCCCGAGCTGTGGTCAACAAACCCCGCTTACTCCTGTTAGATGAATCCCTCTCTGCGCTGGACTACAAACTGCGTAAGCAGATGCAGAACGAACTGAAAGCGCTGCAGCGTAAGCTGGGTATCACTTTTGTCTTTGTCACACACGATCAGGAAGAAGCGCTGACCATGTCAGATCGCATCGTGGTGATGCGCGATGGTAAGATTGAGCAGGACGGTACGCCGCGCGAAATCTACGAAGAGCCGAAAAATCTGTTCGTCGCCGGATTTATCGGCGAGATCAATATGTTTAACGCCACGGTGATAGAACGTCTGGACGAACAGCGTGTTCGTGCTAACGTTGAAGGCCGCGAGTGCAATATTTATGTTAACTTTGCGGTGATTCCCGGGCAGAAGCTGCACGTTCTGTTACGACCAGAAGACTTGCGCGTTGATGAAATCAACGATGATAATCATATCGAAGGCTTGATCGGCTACGTGCGTGAACGCAACTACAAAGGCATGACGCTGGAGTCGGTTGTGGAACTGGAAAATGGCAAGATGGTGATGGTCAGTGAATTCTTCAACGAAGACGACCCTGACTTTGACCACTCTCTCGACCAGAAAATGGCGATTAACTGGGTAGAAAGCTGGGAGGTCGTACTGGCTGATGAAGAACACAAGTAAATTCCAGAGTGTGGTGATTGTCACCATTGTCGGTTGGCTTGTGTTATTTGTCTTTCTGCCCAACCTGATGATCATCGGCACCAGCTTTTTGACCCGCGACGACGCCAATTTCGTCAAAATGGTCTTTACGCTGGAAAACTATACGCGCCTGCTCGATCCGCT
Organism: Citrobacter sp. Ce006; assembly: GCF_030336535.1. Lineage (NCBI taxonomy): Bacteria > Pseudomonadati > Pseudomonadota > Gammaproteobacteria > Enterobacterales > Enterobacteriaceae > Citrobacter > Citrobacter sp. Ce006. Next base: position 94,018 of record NZ_JAOWDO010000074.1, on the reverse strand, counting down.
CTATTTTGAGGTGCTGGTTCACTCCCTCAATATGGCGCTGATTGCCACGTTCGCCTGTCTGGTTCTCGGTTATCCGTTTGCCTGGTTTTTGGTGAAACTGCCGGAAAAAGTGCGCCCATTGCTGCTGTTCCTGCTGATTGTTCCGTTCTGGACCAACTCGCTTATTCGCATCTACGGACTCAAAATTTTTCTCAGCACCAAAGGCTATCTCAACGAGTTTCTGTTGTGGCTTGGCGTTATTGATACTCCCATTCGCATCATGTTTACCCCCAGCGCAGTGATTATCGGGCTGGTGTACATTCTGCTGCCGTTTATGGTGATGCCGCTCTATTCCAGCATTGAAAAGCTCGATAAACCGCTGCTGGAAGCCGCACGCGATTTAGGCGCCAGTAAACTTCAGACTTTTACCCGCATCATTATTCCGTTGACGATGCCGGGGATTATCGCCGGATGCCTGCTGGTTATGCTGCCCGCAATGGGCCTGTTTTACGTTTCCGACCTAATGGGCGGAGCAAAAAACTTGCTGATTGGCAACGTGATTAAAGTTCAGTTCCTGAACATCCGCGACTGGCCGTTCGGTGCCGCCACCAGTATTACCCTGACCATCGTGATGGGTCTGATGCTGCTGATCTACTGGCGCGCCTCCCGCTTGCTGAACAAGAAGGTGGAACTCGAATGATCGGTCGACTGCTTCGCGGCGGTTTTATGACCGCTATCTACGCGTATCTGTATATTCCAATCATTATCTTGATTGTGAACTCCTTTAACAGCTCGCGCTTTGGTATCAACTGGCAGGGTTTCACCACCAAATGGTACGGCCTGCTGATGAATAACGACAGTCTGCTGCAGGCGGCGCAGCACTCGCTGACGATGGCGGTGCTCTCCGCCACGTTCGCCACGCTGATCGGCTCACTTACAGCGGTCGCACTGTACCGCTACCGCTTTCGTGGCAAACCGTTTGTCAGCGGCATGCTGTTCGTGGTGATGATGTCGCCGGATATCGTGATGGCGATTTCTTTACTGGTGCTGTTTATGCTGATCGGTATTCAGCTCGGTTTCTGGTCGCTGCTGTTCTCGCATATCACTTTTTGTCTGCCTTTTGTGGTGGTGACGGTTTACTCACGCCTGAAAGGTTTTGATGTACGCATGCTTGAGGCGGCCAAAGATCTCGGCGCCAGTGAAGTGACTATTCTGCGCAAGATCATACTACCACTGGCTATGCCTGCCGTAGCTGCAGGCTGGCTACTGAGCTTTACGTTGTCGATGGATGATGTCGTCGTTTCGTCCTTCGTTACCGGGCCGGGTTATGAAATTCTGCCATTAAAAATCTACTCGATGGTTAAGGTCGGCGTATCACCAGAGGTGAACGCGCTGGCGACCATTTTGTTGGTTCTGTCGCTGGTTATGGTGATCGCCAGCCAGCTTATTGCACGTGATAAAACCAAGGGCCGCTAAGGCCCTTAATTCAGGGGACGTTAAATGATGAAAAAATGGTCACGCCACCTGCTCGCGGCGGGTGCTCTGGCACTGGGCATGAGCGCCGCTCACGCGAATGACAACAACACGCTCTATTTCTATAACTGGACCGAGTATGTCCCGCCAGGGCTGCTGGAGCAGTTCACCAAAGAGACCGGCATTAAGGTTATCTATTCGACCTACGAGTCGAATGAAACCATGTACGCCAAGCTCAAAACCTATAAAGACGGCGCATACGATCTGGTGGTACCGTCCACCTATTATGTCGACAAAATGCGCAAAGAAGGCATGATCCAGAAGATCGACAAGTCGACGTTAACCAACTTCCACAACCTCGACCCGGAAATGCTCAATAAGCCGTTTGACCCGAACAATGACTACTCCATCCCGTATATCTGGGGTGCGACGGCCATTGGCGTTAACAGCGATGCCATCGACCCGAAAACCGTAACCAGTTGGGCCGATCTGTGGAAACCGGAGTACAAAGGCAGCCTGTTGTTAACGGATGATGCGCGTGAAGTGTTCCAGATGGCGCTGCGCAAACTGGGATATTCCGGCAATACCACCGCCCCTAAAGAGATTGAAGCCGCCTATAACGAGTTGAAGAAGCTGATGCCTAACGTCGCGGCGTTTAACTCTGACAACCCGGCCAACCCGTATATGGAAGGCGAAGTTAATCTGGGAATGGTGTGGAACGGCTCCGCGTATGTGGCGCGCCAGGCGGGTACTCCACTGGAAGTGGTATGGCCAAAAGAAGGTGGCATTTTCTGGATGGACAGCCTTTCTATACCGGCTAACGCCAAAAACAAAGAAGGTGCGCTGAAGCTGATTAACTTCCTGCTGCGCCCGGACGTGGCGAAAGAAGTTGCGGAAACTATTGGTTATCCGACGCCAAACCTGGCAGCGCGTAAGCTGTTAAGTCCTGAAGTCGCGAATGATAAAACGCTCTACCCTGACGCAGAAACCATCAACAAAGGGGAATGGCAGAACGATGTGGGTTCCGCCAGCGCTATCTATGAAGAGTATTATCAGAAGCTGAAAGCAGGACGCTAATACTCGTGCAACCCGGCAGGCCTCGCTGCGCCGGGTTGCTACCTGCCAACCCGACTTTTACGTCTTTCGACTGACTCCCGCTCTCCAGTTTCTGGCTATGCTTACAGTATTCCAGGTCGGCTTCTGAGGCTTCCAATGGCAACGCTCTGGCTGATACTTGAATTGGCTAATCTGATCGTATTTACGCTGGTGATCCTCCCTCGTAAACAGCCGGTAAACGCTCGTCCTTTGCTGCCCATCACCGCAACCCGCCTGCTACGACTCACTTTTTTAATACCGATCCTGGTTTTTGGCTACAGCCTGTTTTTCAATCATCAGATTGGCCCGGTGGAGTGGGGATGTCTCATTCTGGCGATCGTCGGTAACGCGCTGGTCATCAAAGGAAAATGGGATTTAGGTGAAAGCCACACGTGGACAGGCTACTATTTACCCAGCGCCAAACGGGTTACGCGCGGTATTTTTGCCTGGATTGCGCACCCCATGTATACCGGAATTATTCTGGTGATTATCTCGTGCAGCCTCGTCTACATTACCCGGCTGCCCGTGTGGCTGAGCGCGTTAGCGCTGATCTGTTGTTTTTACATCGCAGGATTTTTGATTATGGCGGCCCTGCGTGAGGACCGCCAGCTTGTACAAACTTAAGCAATATTGCCCGGATAGCCGTTACAGTCCTTTCAATAACTTCTCAACAAACTCAGGCACCACCTGGCTTGCCGGACCGTAATACTTCTCTTCAAATTCGCTTCCCACCTGGCTCGGCTCGAGATTGAGCTCTACCGTATGCGCCCCGTGCAGTCTTGCCTCATGCACAAAACCCGCAGCCGGATAAACATGGCCCGATGTGCCAATGGCAATAAACACATCCGCCATTGCCAGCGCCATATAAATTTCATCCATGCCCAGCGGCATTTCACCAAACCACACCACGTGCGGTCTTAGCGGCGCAGGAAACTGGCAGCAATGACATTTATCTTCCGGGGTCACATCACCCGTCCACTCCAGGATCTGCCCGCTTTGCGAACAGCGAACCTTCAGCAGTTCGCCGTGCATATGGATAACGTTCTGGCTGCCTGCACGTTCATGCAGGTTATCAATGTTCTGCGTCACCAGTAAAAAACGGTCGCCCAGCTCGGCTTCGAGTTTTGCCAGCGCGATATGCGCCGCATTAGGCTGGATTTCTGGCTGCTGCAACTGATGGCGACGGGCGTTATAAAACGACTGAACCAGTTCCGGGTTTCGACTAAATCCTTCCGGAGTCGCAACGTCCTCGACCCGATGTTCTTCCCAGAGACCATCCGCCGCGCGGAATGTTCGGATTCCTGACTCAGCGGAGATTCCCGCCCCCGTCAGTACCAGCACTCTTGGTTTTTCCATCAATTCAGGCACCACTCTGTCTCTGAAAAAGATTCGTTGACGCAGGCGATCGCGCAAATGGCGTTTATTTTTACGAAAGCGGCTTAACCGATGACCCCGACGCGACAGCATAACAACCTCTTTGTATTAATCGGTAAGATGTAGGAAAGCGGCCCCGCGCATCCCGCCCGCATCACCGTGCCGTGCCTGCTCAATACGCGGCACCCGGGCAACCGGCAGCAGATGACGTGGCAGTCGGTCCGCCAGTTGCGTCGTAATAGCGGTAAAATTCGACAAGCCTCCGCCAATCACCACCAAATCGGGATCGACGATAGTCAGGATATTGCCAAGACACACCGCCAGCAAATCCAGATAGCGTTCAACGTGGGCACGCGCTTGTTCATCACCCTGCTCCCACAGTGCGATAATTTCACGGGCATCCAGCGGTTGATGGTAGTAATGCTGGTACAACCACGCAAATCCACCGCCGGAAAGATAGCTTTCGATGCATCCCAGTTGACCGCATCCACAGCGGCGCAGCGGGAAATCAAAGCCCATCAGCGTCAGCGCATCGACTGGCAAACGAATATGACCAAACTCGCCGGTGATATAGCTGCGTCCGGTAATGGATTTCCCGTTAAGCACCAGACCGCCGCCGACGCCCGTGCCGAGGATCAACCCCATCACGAGCGGATATTGGGTAAACTCGTCATCCCAGGCTTCGGAGAGGGCAAAACAGTTCGCATCGTTGTCCAGACGCACATCGCGGTCAAGGCGAGCGCTGAGATCGGCGCGGAGCGGTTTACCACTGGCGGCAGGAACGTTGGCCGCGTATAGCGTGCCGTCTTCCGTTTCCGGCATGCCAGGAATGCCAATGCCAACCGAACCTTTGACACCAAATCGCTGGTCCGCTTCCGTTACCAGATTGCAGACCGCATCAAGGAAAGCATCGTAGCTGTCACGAGGTGTAGGCACGCGAGTCTCCCATTGCAGACGACGTTGCTTATCAAACACGCCCAGCGCAATTTTGGTCCCGCCGATGTCAAATCCGTAATACATCACCGCTCCTTGATACACGTCATCCTTCAAGATGCCTCTGCGTTGGCTACGCCTTGATGCAGCATGAATGCTTTAGTGTATTATTGTTGTTATTGGCCGCTAAGTACTCTCGCAGGATCAATATTGCTGGCGCGACGCGCCGGATACCAACTTGCCAAAAGACTCAGCACGAGTGCTGTCACCAGCACGTAAATCACATCCAGCCAGTGTAATTCCGATGGCAGGAAGTCAATGAAATAGATATCACCGGACAGGAACTGATGCCCGATAAGCGCTTCAATCCCGTTTATTATCGGCGTCAGTTGCAACGAGACAATCACCCCAATAACGACGCCTATCAGGCTACCGAAAAGCCCCGCCAGCAGGCCGTACCAGACAAAAATGGCACGGATCAACCCATCTTTCGCCCCGAGGGTTCTTAATACCGCAATATCGCCGCTTTTGTCTTTTACCGCCATCACTAACGTGGAAACGATATTAAAACAGGCCACGCCAATCACCAGCACCATCGCCAGATACATAATGGCGCGGATCATCTGGATATCACGATACATATAACCGTAAGTACCGATCCAGCTCTTAATATAAACATAGTTATTGGTGACTTCACCTGCGTCTCGCACCAGTTTATTGGCGTTAAACACGTCGTTAACTTTCAGCGCGATCCCGGAAACACTGGTTCCCATGTCCAGGTATTGCTGCGCATCTTCCATTGGGATCATGGCAAAGCTGTGATCGAGTTGACCGCTCAGTTGCAGGATCCCCGTAACGTGCAAACGCACGCGTTTAGGCTGCTGTAACTTATGATCCGCACTGGCGTTAGGGATCATAATCGACACCCAGTCGCCCTGCTTCACCTTCAGCGCATCGGCAATACCTTTACCAATGATGATTTGTTGCTCACCGGCTTTGAAATTATCCCAGGCGTGGTTTTGCACGAAGGATGGCAGCGCGCTTAAACGCTGTTCCTGTTTTGGGTCAACGCCCTTCACCTGCACCGCGCGTAGGTTCGCCCCACTCTCCACCAGTCCGGTAAAGTTGATATAAGGTGCCACAGCGACAATACCCGGCACTTTTTGTACCTTGTCGAGCGCTTCCTGCCAGTTATTCCACGGCTGATTTACGGCTTCAATCTCTCCGTGAGGGACTACGGCCAGAATACGGTTGTTAAGCTCACGTTCAAATCCGTTCATAGCGCTTAAACCGACGATCAACACCGCCACGCCCAACGCGATACCAACGGTGGATATCACGGAAATCAACGAAACCATACCGCCACGCCGCCGACCACGACTAAAGCGCAGACCAATCAATAATGATAAAGGCGAAGCCATTACTCAGCTCCCATCAGGCTCAGTTCAGCCGTCAGGCGACCATCGCGCATCTCAAGCTGACGGCTCATCCGCTTCGCCAACTGCAGATCGTGCGTCACCACCAGGAATGCCGTACCCTGAGAGCGGTTCAGCTCACCCAGAAGTTCGAAAATGCTGTCCGCGTTACGCGCATCAAGGTTACCCGTTGGTTCATCTGCCAGAACCAGGCGCGGGTTATTTACCAACGCACGGGCGATGGCCACGCGCTGGCGTTCCCCGCCAGACAGTTCGGATGGGCGATGGCTGGCACGATGGTCCAGCCCTACCGCTTTCAACATATCCCGCGCGCGCTCGGTGATTTCAGCCGGTTTTTTCTTGCCGATCAACAGCGGCATCGCCACGTTTTCCAGCGCGGTAAAGTCCGGCAGCAAATGGTGGAACTGGTAAATAAAGCCCAGCTTCTGATTGCGCAGTTCCGCTTTCGCCGCCGACGAGAGCTTGCTCATTGGCTGACCGCTAAAAATGACGTCGCCGGAAGTCGGCGTATCCAGCCCGCCCAACAGATGCAGCAGCGTACTCTTACCGGAGCCGGAGCTGCCGACAATCGCCATCATCTCACCTTCGCCGACGCAAAAACTGACATCGTGCAGTACATCGGTCTGCACAGTGCCTTCCTGATAGCGTTTGCACAGGTTGTCGCATTGCAACAGGATCTTATTCATAACGTAAAGCCTCAGCGGGTTGAGTGGCGGCAGCGCGCCAGGAAGGATAAAGCGTAGACAGCAACGCGATGGCCATCGCCACCAGCGCAATAACGATAACCTGCAGCGGCTCGATGGCGACCGGCAGCGCAGCGCCATCCAGAAGCACGCCGATAATGGGCATCAGGTTGTTCAGTTGGCTGGCAAGCAATGCGCCCAGCACAGCGCCCAACAGCGCGCCAATAATCCCGGCACTGGCCCCCTGAACCATAAACACCATCATTATCTGCCGCGGCGTCAGCCCCTGCGTTTGTAGAATCGCCACTTCCCCTTGCTTCTCCATTACCATCAGACCCAGTGAGGTAATAATATTAAAAGCCGCCACCGCCACGATCAGGCTAAGCAGCAGCCCCATCATGTTCTTTTCCATGCGCACGGCCTGGAACAATTCCCCTTTGCGCTCGCGCCAGTCCTGCCATTTAGTACCTTGCGGCAGCGTTTGCTGGCTCAGCGTGTCAACCTTCAGCGGCTCGTTCAGCCACAGACGCCAGCCGGTAATATTACCCACCGGATAGCGCATCAGCCGTGAGGCATCCTGAATGTTGGTTAGCATCTGGTAGCCGTCGACTTCGCTGTTGGCGGCGAAGGTGCCAATTACCGTAAACAGACGCTGGCTCGGCAGACGCCCCATCGGCGTAAACTGACTGGCCGAGGGCACCATCACGCGAATTTGATCGCCACGATTAACGCCCAACTGTCCGGCAAGCTGCTCTCCGAGGATGACATTATACTTACCTGGCTGCAGATCTGTTTGCTTCACATTGACCAGATACGGCGTTAACGGATCTTTTTGCGCCGGATCGATACCCAGCATCACACCGACCGCCACGCTACGCGCACTTTGCAGCACCACATCTCCCGTAGTTATAGGCGCAACGCGGTTGACGCCGTTCAACACCACCGCTTTTTCTGGCAGTTGCTGCGGGTTGAGCGAACCCTGTTCAGACGAGAGAACGGCCTGAGGCATCAGGCCAAGAATATTGTTTTGCAGCTCGCGCTCAAAACCGTTCATCACCGACAACACCGTGACCAGCGCCATTACCCCGAGAGTAATGCCAATGGTGGAGAGCCAGGAAACGAAGCGACCGAAGCGATCTGCTGCACGCCCACGCATATAACGCAGGCCGATGAATAGAGCGACAGGTTGGTACATGAAATCCGTCTGGTTGCTGTTAGCAAAGTCACGAGTATATAAGCGAAAGCGGAATGGGTAAATGACTGAACCGTAAGTGTTCGTCAGCACTATTCCTAAAAGTATAAATAAATCAATCCGCTAAAGTTGTCCCTCCGCCCTTCAGTCCGGGTCCCTGATCTTTATCTTAAAAAAACAAAAAGCAGACAGTTACGCATTACAGCGCGCAGCGGGTTGCGCAGGATGGCAGGCTACAGCAATCAATATGGATACGCCGTCTCAATGAGTAAAAAAGAACTATGGATTAATCAGATCAAAGGGTTATGTATTTGTCTGGTGGTGATTTACCACTCGGTAATCACGTTTTACCCGCACCTCATCACCTTTCAGCATCCGCTTTCAGAGATGCTGAGCAAATGCTGGATTTACCTCAATTTGTACCTGGCGCCGTTTCGCATGCCGGTGTTTTTCTTTATTTCGGGGTATCTAATCCGTCGCTACATCGATAGCGTCCCATGGACAACCTGCGTGGATAAACGGATCTGGAGTATTGCCTGGGTGCTGGTGATCTGGGGGGTAATGCAATGGCTGGCGTTAGTGACTCTCAATAACTGGTTGGCCCCACAGCGCGATCTGAGCCATGCAGCCAACGCTGCCTATGCCGGTTCGATCGCGGGTTTCGCCCACGGGATGCTGACCGCCAGCACCAGCCTGTGGTATCTGTATGCACTGATTGTCTATTTTGTACTGTGTAAAATTTTCAGCCGTTGGGCGGTGCCGCTGTTGGCGTTATTTGTGGTGCTGAGCGTGGCTATCAATTTTGTCCCAACGCCGTGGTGGGGAATGAACAGCGTGATTCGCAATTTGCCCTGGTATAGCCTCGGCGCGTGGTTTGGCGCAACGCTGTTGGTGTGGATCAAGGAGGTGCCCCTGCGCCGCCATGCAATCATTTTTCTGGTTAGCGCAATCGCCGCCGTCATCGCGTGGCTGGCAAATGTGTCACTACTGCTTTCTCTTCTTTCCATTGTGCTAATCATGAAGCTGTTTTATCAATTTGAACGCCGCTTTGGCATGCGCGCATCCAGTCCGCTAAGCGTGATTGGCGCCAATACCATCGCCATCTACACCACTCACCGTATTCTGGTTGAACTGTTCAGCTTAACGCTAATCCCCAAAATTAATCATGCCGTCTGGCCTGCATACACGGAGCTGGCCCTGCTGCTGGTGTATCCGTTCGCCTGCCTGCTGCTGTGCACCCTGTTTGGCCTGTTGGTGCGTAAAATCTCACAGAAAACCGTGGCCGATCTGCTCTTTTCCCCACCCTCTTTATCTACCGCCTCGCGCTAACCCCAACACGCTTTTTGCCCCCATTCGGGGGCGAATCAATTTGCTTATGAGAAACGATCACGGATAATAAAGAACATTGCTTATCAGATGTATATCTAAACGAGATCCTGACAACCGAATGCCTGAACAACATCGTTACACGCTCCCAGCGAAAGCAGGCGATCAGCGCCAGTTGGGTGAGCTTACCGGCGCGGCCTGCGCAACGCTGGTTGCCGAAATCGCCGAACATCACGCCGGCCCAGTGGTACTGATCGCGCCGGACATGCAAAATGCTTTACGTCTGCATGATGAAATTCGTCAGTTTACCGACCAGATGGTAATGAACCTGGCCGACTGGGAAACGCTTCCCTACGACAGCTTTTCTCCTCATCAGGAGATAATCTCCTCGCGTCTCTCCACGCTGTATCAGCTGCCTGCCATGCAGCGCGGCGTGCTGATCGTTCCGGTAAATACCCTGATGCAGCGTGTTTGTCCGCACAGCTATCTGCACGGCCATGCGCTGGTCATGAAAAAAGGTCAGAGGCTTTCGCGCGACGCCCTGCGCGAACAGCTGGACAGCGCTGGCTATCGCCATGTTGATCAGGTCATGGAACATGGTGAATACGCCACGCGTGGCGCGTTGTTGGATCTGTTCCCGATGGGTAGCGAGTTGCCTTATCGCCTGGATTTCTTTGATGACGAAATCGACAGTCTGCGTCTGTTTGATACCGACACCCAGCGCACGCTGGAAGAAGTCGATGCCATTAATTTGCTACCCGCACACGAATTCCCGACTGACAAAACGGCCATTGAGCTGTTCCGTAGCCAGTGGCGGGACACCTTTGAGGTGAAACGCGACGCCGAGCATATTTACCAGCAGGTCAGTAAAGGCACGTTACCTGCGGGTATTGAATACTGGCAACCGCTGTTTTTCAGCGAAACGCTGCCGCCGCTATTCAGCTACTTCCCCGCCAATACGTTATTGGTGAATACCGGTGATATCGAGACCAGCGCAGAACGCTTCCAGGCCGATACTCTGTCACGCTTTGAAAATCGCGGCGTTGATCCAATGCGCCCGCTTCTGCCGCCGGAATCCCTGTGGCTGCGGGTTGATGAGCTGTTTTCTGAACTTAAACGTTGGCCGCGCGTTCAACTGAAAACCGAGAGTCTGGCGAACAAAGCTGCGAATACCAACCTCGGGTTCCAGAAGCTGCCGGACATCGCCGTTCAGGCGCAGCAAAAATCGCCGCTAGATGCGTTACGTAAATTCCTTGAGGGCTTCACCGGTCCGGTGATTTTCTCAGTGGAAAGTGAAGGTCGCCGGGAAGCGTTAGGCGAGCTGCTCGCTCGCATTAAAGTGGCGCCGAAGCGGATATTGCGACTCGATGAAGCCGTAGATAACGGTCGTTATCTGATGATTGGCGCAGCTGAGCACGGCTTCATCGATAGCAAACGCAATCTGGCGCTGATTTGTGAAAGCGATCTGCTTGGGGAACGCGTGGCGCGCCGCCGCCAGGATTCTCGTCGCACCATCAACCCGGATACGTTAATTCGTAACCTCGCAGAGCTGCATCCCGGTCAACCGGTGGTGCATCTGGAGCACGGCGTGGGTCGTTATGCCGGGATGACCACGCTGGAAGCGGGCGGTATCACCGGTGAATATCTGATGCTCACCTATGCCAACGACGCCAAACTGTACGTGCCGGTGTCGTCACTGCATCTGATCAGCCGCTATGCCGGCGGTGCAGAAGAGAATGCGCCGCTGCATAAACTTGGCGGTGATGCCTGGTCCCGCGCCCGACAGAAAGCCGCTGAGAAGGTACGCGATGTCGCAGCAGAGCTGCTGGATATTTATGCCCAGCGCGCGGCGAAAGAAGGCTTCGCCTTTAAGCATGACCGTGAGCAGTACCAGCTGTTTTGCGACAGCTTCCCGTTTGAAACCACGCCTGACCAGGCGCAGGCGATCAACGCGGTACTCAGCGATATGTGCCAACCGCTGGCCATGGACCGCCTGGTATGTGGTGACGTCGGCTTTGGTAAAACCGAAGTCGCGATGCGCGCTGCCTTTCTTGCCGTAGAGAACCACAAGCAGGTTGCCGTGCTGGTGCCGACCACCCTGCTCGCGCAGCAGCACTTCGACAACTTCCGCGATCGCTTTGCCAACTGGCCGGTACGCATCGAGATGTTGTCCCGTTTCCGTAGCGCCAAAGAGCAAGCGCAGATTCTGGAGCAGGTTGCCGAAGGTAAAATCGATATTCTCATTGGCACGCACAAACTGCTGCAAGCGGATGTGAAGTTAAAAGATCTGGGTCTGCTGATTGTCGATGAAGAGCATCGTTTCGGCGTTCGCCACAAAGAACGCATCAAGGCGATGCGCGCAGATGTCGATATTCTGACCCTGACGGCAACGCCAATTCCGCGTACGCTTAATATGGCAATGAGCGGCATGCGCGATCTGTCGATCATCGCCACACCGCCTGCCCGTCGTCTGGCAGTCAAAACCTTCGTGCGCGAATATGACAACCTGGTCGTGCGCGAGGCAATCCTGCGTGAAGTTCTGCGCGGGGGACAAGTTTATTATCTGTTTAACGATGTCGAAAATATCCAGAAAACTGCTGACAGACTAGCGGAACTGGTGCCTGAAGCGCGGATTGGTATCGGCCACGGACAAATGCGCGAGCGCGAACTGGAACGCGTGATGAACGATTTCCACCATCAGCGTTTTAACGTGCTGGTGTGTACCACCATTATCGAAACCGGGATCGACATTCCCACCGCTAACACCATCATCATCGAACGAGCCGATCACTTCGGTTTGGCGCAATTGCACCAGTTGCGCGGTCGTGTGGGGCGCTCACACCATCAGGCATACGCCTGGCTGCTGACGCCGCATCCAAAAGCGATGACCACCGACGCACAAAAACGCCTGGAGGCCATCGCCTCGCTGGAAGATTTGGGCGCAGGTTTTGCGCTGGCGACCCACGACCTCGAAATTCGCGGCGCCGGGGAATTGCTGGGTGAAGATCAGAGTGGTTCCATGGAAAGCATCGGCTTCTCGCTGTATATGGAGCTGCTGGAAAATGCCGTCGATGCGCTCAAAGAGGGACGTGAGCCTTCGCTGGAAGATCTCACCAGCCAGCAAACCGAAGTCGAACTACGCATGCCGTCACTACTGCCAGATGACTATATCCCGGATGTTAACACCCGACTGTCGTTCTATAAGCGGATTGCCAGTGCCAAAGGTGAAAACGAGCTGGAAGAAATTAAGGTCGAGCTGATTGACCGTTTCGGCCTGCTGCCCGACCCGGCTCGTACGTTGCTGGATATCGCCCGTTTACGCCAGCAGGCGCAGAAACTGGGGATCAGAAAGCTCGAAGGTAATGAAAAAGGCGGTACTATTGAATTTGCCGAGAAAAACCACGTTAACCCGGTCTGGCTGATTGGGTTACTGCAAAAACAGCCGCAGCACTTCCGCCTCGACGGTCCAACCCGGCTGAAATTTATGCAGGATCTGAGCGAGCGTAAAACCCGAATTGACTGGGTACGCCAGTTTATGCGCCAGCTTGAAGAAAACGCCGTAGCATAGTGAACAGGCCGGGTGAGCCCCCTCACCCGGCCTGATGAATTTACAAACTCTTTGCACTTCCCTGCACTTCCCGACACAGCAAACCGCCATAATTCTTGTTTACTTTTACATAATAAAAACCACGTAAAAACAATGGATTTATGGTGATGTTAAACAATAAACGACTCTCTCGCTGGTTAGCGTTTTTTACGCTTGCCGCGACCTTCGCGTTAGCACTTCCGGCTCAGGCAAACACCTGGCCGCTGCCGCCACCGGGAAGCCGCGTGGTGGGTCAGAATGCCGTTCACGTTGTTGAAGACAATGGCGGTTCTCTGGAAGCGATTGCGAAAAAGTACAATGTCGGCTTTCTGGCGCTGCTGCAGGCCAACCCTGGCGTTGACCCTTACGTACCACGCCCGGGCAGCGTGCTGACTATCCCGTTACAAACTCTGCTACCGGATGCGCCGCGCGAAGGCATTGTTATCAACCTCGCCGAACTGCGTCTTTATTATTACCAGCCGGGGACCAATTCGGTGACCGTGTATCCTATTGGTATTGGCCAGTTAGGTGGTGACACATTAACGCCAACAATGGTAACCACCATTTCAGATAAACGCGCCAACCCCACCTGGACGCCTACGGCAAATATCCGCGCGCGATATAAAGCAAACGGGATCGACCTACCTGCCGTTGTACCTGCAGGCCCGGATAACCCGATGGGCCATCATGCGATTCGTTTAGCGGCATACGGCGGTGTGTACCTGCTGCACGGAACCAATGCTGATTTTGGCATTGGAATGCGCGTCAGTTCCGGCTGTATTCGTCTACGCGACGGTGATATCGAAACCCTGTTCCGTCAGGTGAAGCCAGGAACCAGGGTCAATATTATCAATACGCCGATCAAAGCATCTGTTGAACCTAACGGCGCGCGCCTGGTGGAAGTACACCAGCCGCTGTCCGAAAAAATCAATGACGACCCGCAGTTGCTGCCGATCGTGCTGAACGCATCCATGCAGACGTTTAAAAATGCGGCGCAAACGGATCCTGCGGTCATGGAACATGCAATGGAAATTCGCTCAGGAATGCCGGTCGATGTGACCCGTCATCACGACGTTGCCCAACAACCGATGTAAACTCTGCGCATAAAAAAACCCCCGCTGGATTTTATTCCGCGGGGGTTTTTTATTTAACTCGCAGTGGCATTGCGATGGGTTAAATCTTATTTGTAGATAACTGCAGTCCCGTGAAGGGTGTTAGGACCGGTAACGGAAGTTATACGGAAAGACTTCGCTCCCATCTCATCCGCTTTCTGCGCCAGCTGATCTTCCAGAGAACCTAAGTTAGTCCCCGCATTCGCAGAAATAGTACCGACTTTCTCTTGACCAGCAGGTGTGGCCTGAACTTCAACGGCGGCAAAGCTTGCAAATGACAGTGAGCTAAGAACAGCAGCAACAAACAGAGTTTTTACGTTTTTCATGATAGTGACCTTTAGCAGATGAATGTGTGTCGAAAAGATTTACTTAACGATCGATAGGTAAATCATAGATGTGATCCAGGTCACACGTCAATATTTTTTTTATAATGATCGTTAAATAAAATACAAATTCCTTATTTTTCATACTAATAGATATATATTATTTTTATCGTTAATCCACTGGAGTGTGCAGTCGAATATTTTTATAATGGTTATTCAATAAACCTAACAAAGGTACATCGGCGCCATGACAACTGAAACGACAGGTTGTGCTAAAAAAAGCCGTGGCCGACCAAAAGTGTTCGACAGGGAAGCCGCGCTTGATAAGGCCATGACACTCTTCTGGCAGCACGGATATGAAGCGACCTCGCTCGCCGATCTCGTGGAAGCTACCGGCGCAAAAGCGCCCACGCTGTATGCAGAGTTCACCAATAAAGAAGGGTTGTTTCGTGCCGTGCTGGACCGCTACATCACCCGCTTTGCGGCGAAACACGAAGCCCAGTTGTTTTGCGAAGAAAAAAGTCTGGAGTCCGCGCTGGAAGACTATTTCACCGCCATAGCGACCTGTTTCACCAGCAAGGACACCCCGGCGGGATGTTTCATGATTAATACTTCTGCGACGCTGGCAGCCTCTTCCCGCGATATTGCGCACACGGTGAAATCCCGCCATGCAATGCAAGAACAGACGCTTACCCAGTTTCTTCACCAGCGCCAGCAGCGAGGCGAAATCCCGGCCCATTGCGACGTGCAAAAACTGGCCGAATACCTGAACTGTATTTTACAGGGTATGTCGATCAGCGCCCGTGAAGGTGCAACATTTGAAAAACTGATGCAGATAGCACATACAACCCTGCGGCTTTGGCCCGAGCTCATCAAAGCCTAAGCCTTTCCCGCTTTTCCCCGCTGTATTGACATGACCGGGAGCTGATACAGCCCCCGGTTAAAACTCCGCGCATTACCCCTACATTTTCCATTGTTTTCATCATCTTA
The DNA here is from genome assembly GCF_030336535.1 of Citrobacter sp. Ce006. Taxonomy (NCBI): domain Bacteria; kingdom Pseudomonadati; phylum Pseudomonadota; class Gammaproteobacteria; order Enterobacterales; family Enterobacteriaceae; genus Citrobacter; species Citrobacter sp. Ce006. Next base: position 78,516 of record NZ_JAOWDO010000074.1, on the reverse strand, counting down.
TCTGATCATTTTTTGTAAAACATATTGATAACAACAATTATTATCAGCAATATTCGCATTTGTTTTAACGCCTGTTTCACAATGTAACCATCGGTTTCTTTACCGCCATAATCAAAACAGATCGACTCTTTTTTAAAAGGAATACAAATGCATAAGCGTCTCTGGGTGCTCAATCCTCTCCTGTTATCTTTAACCCTCCCGGCCATTGCGGCTGAGGAAGATAACCTCATCGTCAGCGCCAACCGTAGCCAACGTACCGTGGCAGAAATGGCACAAACGACCTGGGTTATTGAAGGAAGCGAGATTGAACAACAGGTTCAGGGTGGTAAAGAGTTCAAGGATGTTCTTGCTCAGTTAATCCCAGGAATCGATGTCAGTAGCCAGGGACGCACAAACTACGGCATGAATATGCGCGGTCGCGCCATCGTCGTACTCATTGACGGCGTTCGTCTGAACTCCTCGCGAACCGACAGTCGTCAGCTTGACTCCATTGACCCATTTAACATTGCGCATATTGAAGTCATCTCTGGCGCAACCTCACTTTATGGTGGCGGTAGTACCGGCGGATTAATCAACATCGTCACCAAAAAAGGTCAGCCGGAGCGTGAAGTAGAACTCGAATTGGGGAGTAAAAGCGGCTTCAACAACAGTAACGATCATGATGAACGCGTTGCCGCGGCGGTGAGCGGAGGAACCGATCGTGCTTCCGGGCGCATGTCCGTCGCGTATCAACGGTTTGGTGGCTGGTATGACGGTAATCACGATGCTCTGATGCTGGATAACACCCAAACCGGCCTGCAGCACTCCGATCGTCTGGACGTGATGGGCACCGGAACGATTGAACTTGACGACAACCGTCAGTTGCAACTGGTTACGCAATATTATAAGAGCCAGGGGGATGACGATTACGGGCTGGATCTCGGCGAGAATATGTCAGCCGTGACCGGAAACGGTAAAGCGTATACCAGCAGCGGACTGAATTCCGATCGTATTCCCGGCACCGAACGTCATCTGATCAGCCTGCAATATTCAGATGCGGATTTTTTCGGCCAGAACCTGGTCAGCCAAATCTATTACCGCGACGAATCCCTGAAATTCTATCCTTTCCCGACGCTCAGCAAAGGTAAGGTTACCAGCTTCTCCGCATCACAGCAGGATACAGACCAGTTTGGTGCCAAAATTACCCTCAACAGCCAGTTGATGGATAACTGGGAGCTGACGTGGGGTATCGATGCCGATCACGAGACCTTCGATTCTAATCAGAAATTCTTCGATCTGGCCTGGTCCTTGCCCTCCGGCGGCATGGATAACCGCACCGCTTATACCACCGGGCGTTATCCCGGTTATAGCATCACCAACTTCGCGCCTTTCCTGCAAAACAGCTATGACATTAACGACATCTTTACCCTCAGCGGCGGCGTACGCTATCAATGGACCGAAAACAGGGTTGATGATTTCGTGGGCTATGCTCAACAGCAGGGAATCGCGACCGGGCTTGCGAACTCTGCCGATACCATTCCGGGCGGCAAAACCGATTACGATAATTTCCTGTTCAACGCCGGTATCCTCGCCCACCTGACCGACCGTCAGCAAACGTGGTTTAACTTCTCTCAGGGCGTGGAGCTTCCGGATCCAGGGAAATATTACGGGAACGGCACCTATTCGCTGGTTGGCGATCATTATCAGCTTCAGCGCAGCGTCAACGTGGCGGATTCACGCCTGGAAGGGATTAAAGTTAACTCGTACGAACTGGGATGGCGTTACACCGGCGATAGTCTGCGCACGCAACTGGCCGCTTATTACTCAACTTCGGATAAATCGATCGTTATCAATCGCAGTGATATGACCATTAACGTTCAGCCCGACGATCGCCGGATTTATGGTCTGGAAGGTGCGGTGGATTATTTCATTGCGGATACGGACTGGAGTCTGGGCGGCAACTTTAATGTCATTAAATCGGAAGTGAAACAGAACGGTAAATGGCAGAAATGGGATGTCACTCTGGCCTCTCCGTCCAAAGCAACCGCATGGGTCGGCTGGGCGCCTGAACCGTGGGCATTACGCATACAGAGCCAGCAAACATTTGATCTGACCGATGCCAGCGGTAACAAGCTGGATGGCTATAACACCATGGACTTTATCGGCAGCTATCAGCTCCCGTTGGGTAAGCTGACCTTCAGCGTGGAAAACCTGCTGAATGAAGAGTACACCACGCTGTGGGGACAACGTGCGCCACTGCTGTACAGCCCAACCTACGGTAGCCCCTCACTGTATGAATACAAGGGCCGGGGCCGCACCTTTGGTCTGAACTATGCCTTAACCTTCTGATAAAAAAAGCCCCCCAGCCTGAGCGAATGGGGGGCTAATGTTCAGGATAATGCTATTTTACGCTTTGTTATTCAGTACCAACTGTCCGTTATTGTCTAACGGAATTTGCGCGCCGGGGTCCTTATCCATGCGGATTTTCCCCTGCTGATCGCCAATTTTGTACGTCACGTCGTAGCCCAGCATTTTTTCAGATTTGTCATACACCGTTTTACAACGCTGCTGCGTAGTGGTGTAAGTATCATTTTCCTGCATCGAACCCTGAATCTGGTTACCTGCATAGCCGCCGCCTAAAGCACCGGCCACGGTGGCAATATCTTTACCTCGTCCGCCGCCAAACTGATGGCCAATAACACCACCCGCAACAGCACCCAGCACGGAACCTGCGATACGGTTTTCATCCTGTACCGGCTTACGGTGCGTGACCGTCACGTTCCGGCACTCCTGACGCGGTGTTTTCACCGACTCTTTAATCGGTGTTGCAGAGACAACTTGCGCATACTGTGGGCCACGCTCGAAAACGTTCAGACTGGCCACCGCTGCAACACCCAGCGCAGCAGCTACGCCAATCCCTATACCCGCCAACATTGATTTATTCACGGGAGTTCCTCCTTTTTTGCTATTAGCAACAACTTTGCAACAGAAGGTAAGGAATGCCAATCAGATTACGGATGAAAATAGCAGGAGGAGGCACGAACGCAGGATGATTCGGAGAACTCTGAAGGAAGGCGCAGGATGCATAAATCATCCGGCGCCACAAGTCGATATTAATGCAGTTTCAGACGCGGGCGAATCACCCGGTTAATGCTGCCGACCAGCATCATCAGACCGGTCTTGAAGTAGCCATGCAGAGCTATCTGGTGCATGCGATACAGTGAGATGTACACAAAGCGCGCAATACGCCCTTCCACCATCATCGAACCACGGGTCAGGTTACCCATCAGGCTACCCACGGTAGAGAAGTTAGAGAGCGAGACCAGAGAGCCGTGATCTTTGTACTGATACGCTTTCAGTGGCTTGCCGTTCATCTGCGCCAGTATGTTGCTCATTGCGCAGCTTGCCATCTGGTGCGCAGCCTGAGCGCGCGGCGGCACAAAACCCCCTTCCGGGCGAGCGCAGGAGGCGCAGTCACCAATCGCGTAGACATCAGGATCGCGCGTGGTCTGCAGAGTGGGTTCAACCACCAGTTGGTTAATACGGTTCGTTTCCAGACCGCCAATGTCTTTCATAAAGTCTGGCGCTTTGATACCTGCCGCCCACACCATCAGATCGGCTTTAATGTATTCGCCATCTTTGGTGTGCAGTCCGCCTTGATCTGCGCTGGTAACCATCGTCTGGGTCAGTACGCGTACGCCCAGTTTGGTTAATTCATTATGTGCTGCGCTGGAAATACGCGGCGGCAGCGCAGGCAGAATACGCTCACCAGCTTCGACCAGAGTAACGTTCAGAGCGTCGTTGGTCAGCCCTTTGTAACCATAGCTGTGCAGCTGTTTTACCGCATTATGCAGCTCGGCGGAGAGTTCAACCCCCGTCGCACCGCCGCCCACAATAGCAATATTCACTTTGCCGTTAGCGCCCAGATTCGCGGAATACTTCAGGAACAGATTCAGCATCTCCTGGTGGAAACGACGCGCCTGATGTGGGTTATCCAGGAAAATGCAGTTTTCTTTGACGCCTGGGGTGTTGAAATCGTTGGAAGTACTGCCCAACGCCATCACCAGCGTGTCATACGGGACTTTACGCTCAGGAACCAGTAGATCGCCCTTCTCATCGCGCAGCTCGGCGAGAGTAATGGTTTTCGCGTCACGATCGATATCCACCACCGACCCCAACTGGAACTGGAAACCGTGGTTACGGGCATGCGCCAGATAGCTCAGCGCATCCACACCTTCGTCCAGGGAACCTGTCGCCACTTCATGCAGCAACGGTTTCCATAAGTGGCTGTGGTTTCTGTCCACCAGCGTGATTTTGGCCTTTTTCTTGCGTCCCAGCTTTTTACCCAGTTGTGTCGCCATTTCCAGTCCGCCAGCACCGCCGCCGACAATCACGATCCTTTTCAATGGTGTAGTCAACGTGACCCCCTCAAATTTATTAACCAATTGTTAATTAAAAGTTATGAACATAGCCTTTAATTAACAACAAGTTACGATAATGAAAATGTTCTTCGAGAGTGAGAATAACACGAACGGTGCATTGGTCATACCAAAATTGATATGTATCAAGTTTTGATGCTGAAAAGATAGACAACCGGAACTTTAAGAACAAAAAAACCAGCCCGATGGCTGTAATGCCAGTCAGTTAGCGCCTCAGTTTCAGAAAGCTTCAACCTGTGCTGACCGAGGTAAAGAACATGCTATCTCGGAGGAAAAGTTCCGTTCACCTCATGCTCATCATTTCTCTGAAGCACCGATTCCTGTGAACGTGTAAAGGGCGTTCTCCGCCACGCCCTTTACAATCCCGGCTCCCGGCAGGAAAATTGTTGCTGCGCAATACCCTCCGCTTATTCCTCCAGGCTACCGGGCCGGGCGCGAGGAAGCGTCCTTGCAAAGCGCGCCCTGAGCCAGCATCCATGCTGGCTCTCCCGGCCTTACGGAAACACGTCGGCAATTTTCAGCCGGACCAGCCACACCTGACCTCCTGCAATTTTATTTGAATATATTTGAACAGCAAAAAAGATTTAACTGGAAGTCAGTGCGTTGAAGCTATGACCCCGGTCCGGCTGAAAATCGATGAGGCGTTGACGGCTGACCGGGGCTGTCCGCAGGGATGCGGACAGAGGGGACGGCCTGCAGGGACGCAGGCTCGGCCCCGACCCAACAGGCAGACGGCATAAGACGAATAACTCGCGCAGCGACGATTTTCCCGCCGGGAGCCTGGGTTGCAAGGGAGGCGGCGGTGAGCCTCCCTTGCACGTTCACAGGTATCTGCGCTTCAGAGAAATGACACCGCTGAGGTGAACGGAACCCTCAGCCGGAATCACATGTTCACCATACGTTCGTAACTGACGAGCATTAGCCTGGCGGCTGTTTTTTAAAAGCTCAATAAGGATTAACCTAACGTCTTGAACGCTTTGATTCGCTGCAAATGCGGCGAGATATTCTTAAACTTGTGCGTCTGTTCTTCATCCCAGACTATCTCGTAATAATGATGCAGCTCTTCTGACGCACGCTGGCTATTGAGCGCTTCATCATGACGTGACAGAATCACCAGGCAGCGATCGCGATTCTTTTCGCGGAAATTGGTCACGCATTTTGTCGCGATATCGGCATACTCTTCAGGCCGGTCAATTTTTCCTTCCATGTTCTCATACGGGAACAGGTTAGGATTAAACACGACCTGACGAATATCACACAGAAAACCAATGCGTTCAGCCCAATATCCCCCGAGCCCCACGCCACAAATCAGCGGACGGTCGTCCACATTAAGCTGCAGCATTTTGTCCACTTCTTTCAGCAGATGCTGCATATCATGTTTAGGATGCCGCGTACTATAGCTAATCAGCCTGACATCCGGGTCGATGAACTGCAGTTGCAACACCTTTTCATGGTTGCCCGGGCTGTTAGAGTCAAAACCGTGTAAATAGATAATCATCGCATCCTCGCCAAACTTGCGTTAATGACCTGCTTTCTCTTCCTGCCAGCGCTCATGAAGCTGGTTGAGCTGGGCGCTTACCGTCTTCCAGCGTGCAGAGTCCATCAGTTCCTGACGTGAAAATGAACCTTTATGATACAAACGTGTAACACGTTCTGCATTGATCGGCGACAGATTATCTAACACACTGACCGCTCCCTTACGATTATTGCAGACCAGGATCATATCGCAACCGGCATCCAGCGATGCCTGACCGCGCTCCGCATAGCTTCCCATAATCGCCGCCCCTTCCATCGACAAATCGTCGGAGAAAATGACGCCATCGAAGCCAAGCTCCTGACGTAATACCGTTTTCAGCCAGTGCGGCGAGCCGCTCGCCGGACGTGGATCCACGTCACTGTAGATGACGTGCGCAGGCATAATGGCATCGAGTTTGTTTTCAGTAATCAACGTCTGGAACACGGACATATCTTTCGCCCGAATGTCAGCTTCTGAGCGTGGATCGGTTGGCGTTTCTTTGTGTGAATCCGCCGTCACCGCCCCATGTCCGGGGAAATGTTTACCGGTGGTTTTCATGCCAGCAGCGTGCATACCGTCAATGAAGCGGGTCGCCATAGCCAGCGCTTTCAGCGGATCGGCATGGTAAGAGCGCTCGCCAATTGCCGCGCTGATATGCCCCACATCCAGTACCGGCGCAAAGCTGATATCGATGTCCATGGCGATCATTTCGCTGGCCATTAACCATCCGGCGTCCTGAGCCAGTTTGCCGCCCTCTTCCAGACCGTGCAGCGCGGCAAAGGATTGGGCCGCTGGCAAACGCGTAAATCCTTCACGAAAACGCTGTACGCGTCCGCCTTCCTGATCTACCGCCACGACCAGATGATTGCGCGATGACGCGCGGATCTGGCGCACTAACTCACGTAACTGTTCCGGGTCATGATAATTTCGGGTAAAGAGAATCAACCCACCTACCAGCGGATGCGCCAGAATCTCACGCTCTTCAGCGTCCAGCTCATACCCTTCGACATCCAACATTACTGGGCCCACACTGCTCTCCTTATCCTTTCATTGTTAGCTGCCGCCAGATTTCATCGGCCAGCCTGATAAATTGTCGATCGCCGGTTTGTCGCCAGCGATACTCAAACCACCCCGCCTTTAGCATCATTACCCAGGGCCGCCATCGTCTGACCTGTCGCCACAGCGCGTTTTGCTCAATGTGCGATCGCTGAGCGTAGGCGTTAACCAGCCGCTGGTGCTGGGATTCATCACTGACCCATACCGCCGCCAGCTCCAGGGCGATATCACCGTCACCAGCATATTCCCAGTCAATCAGCCGCAGCCCTGAGGATGTACGTACGATGTTGTCACCGTGGACATCCATATGCAGCGGCCCCAGACGCAAAGGTCGAGGCTCACCGCGTTTCCGTAGCCGCTTCAGCGCACGTAACCAACATGGCGTACGACGCGCCGGATCGCCACACTGCCAGTACTGCTCAAGTAACGGCAGCAGACTGATTCGCCAGCCCAATCGGGGTTGCTGGTGCAGATGATACAATAAGCCAGCGAGTTCGTCGGCGTCCGGTAATCTGGATTCTACCTGGCCGTGTAAAAAGTCGACCGCCATCCACCCACGCGTATAAAAGCGAGGGCGCGGCGCAAGACTTTCTGGCAGATGTTTTAACGCATGATAATGGCGTAAGAAATGCGATTCCGGCGAATCAGGGTCGTGATGACGACGCAGCACTAAGCGGTGAGTATGATGTTCGATGATGCAGCTCCCGCCGCTCAGGCCGCTCTGGCTGGCTGCGACGGGATGATACTGTGGGAAATAGCGCGACAAGACTTCGTCGCGCGTCAATCGGTTATTGTTGCTGAACGGCACCTTTACCTGACCAGATTATCTCGCCAGTTTGTACCAGCATTAATTGCATTTGCAGCGCAGGCGAATTGACGTTGCCGGAAGCGCTGGAATAGAGCACATACTGTGCGCCAACGTTGCGGGCGATCCCAATCGCTTTGCTGCGCGTTCCCAGGCTATCGTTCGGCGACAAACCTAACTGCTGCTTGGCGACAGCCAGTTGCTGGGCAGAAACCAGAGTAAACTTACCGTTATTCGCCAGCGCGTTACGCAAGGTCTCGGTGGCTTCACCGCTATTCAACGAGCCGTTGGTGCGGTTATTGACGCTATCAACCAGCAGAACGCCTCCCGCTTTGACGCCGTCAGCCTGCAGCATTTTGCCGACCATCGGCTGCATAGCCCCGTTCCAGTCATAGTGGCGTTGACGTGGCGTCGGCTGCGCCGTTTGGTCCTCATGCTCAATCGGACCCGGCTGCTGCGGTATGGTTGGCACCGTTGGTACAACCGGTACCGGCTGTTGCGGCTGCGCGGGTTGTTCTGGCACCGGCTTCACTTCCTCTACCGGTGCGGGTTCACGTTGCACCACACAGCCAGAAAGAAACATCGCCAGCGCGGCAATCAGTGCGTAGCGATTCATTTTGATCATCAAGATTCACCCCTTACAAATAAAGATAAAGTCTAACCTTGTGCGCCCCCAGAAAATTGGCGCTGCCGTACAGCATCACCGACGAATGAGCCGGGATAGTCATGCTGCGTGGCGCTTCCAGAGGGTGCATTTCCAGCCCTCTGGCGTCATACCAGTAAAACCGATAATGAACGGTAACGGGTTCTTGTCTTTCGTTATAGAGTCGAGAGGATGCCGAGGCCTGAATATCAGACGTGGTTAACGTCGGCTGTTCTGCTGTAATGCCCGCCGCCAGAATCGTTGATTCCATCACCAGCGACTGTTCATCACTTACCGGAATTTCAGGATGTGTCCGACAGCCAGCCAGTAGCAGCAAGCTCAGTGAAAGTGCAATGCATCCTCTGGTCATGCTTACAGACCTTTATGCGCAAGCATTGGACCGAGCGCACGGCCACCCAACAGGTGCATATGAATGTGATACACCTCCTGACCGCCATGACGATTGGTATTCATGATTAAACGGTACCCATCTGCAGCAATACCTTCCTGCTCGGCGATTTTCGCCGCAACGGTGATCATGCGCCCCAGCGCCTGCTCGTGTTCCGCCGTCACATCGTTAACGGTCGGGATCAGGACGTTTGGAATGATCAGAATATGCGTAGGTGCCTGAGGGGAAATATCACGAAACGCGGTGACCAGTTCATCCTGGTACACGATATCCGACGGAATTTCACGACGGATAATTTTGCTGAATATAGTTTCTTCTGCCACGACGTTTTCCTTTTTCATTAACAGCCCAAGCGTTATGCCATGCTACGCCGGGTAACTCTGCGAGTATAGAGTATGAGCGAGTTACTCACGCTCTTTCAACTTTAACCCTCGATTATTTAAGCAAAATCCTTTGCCGCTGCTGTTCTTATAACCATTTCCCATCGCTATCGCTTAAGCATAGTACTGAAACAATATTTCATTTATCGCGTAGCATCTGTTTACACATTGAATGTTAATGCGTATATTTCGCATTTGTATTTACATGCGCACTTAATAATTTACAACCAAAGGGTTCATCACACTACCGGTGATTCGAACTTAATATTAATAATTATCAAGGACTTTTCGATGTCTTTCACAACACTCAACGGGAATGTTCAACGCCAGCCGGGGGTTGCCCCTTCTTTACTGGCAGCCTGCATCACGTTAGCGCTATTGCCCTCCACCAGCCTCGCAGCCCCTTCTGAAGAAACCGTGATCGTGGAGGGTTCTGCTCCAGCCGCATCCAGCGAAGAGCAGGATTACAGCGTTAAATCGACGACCGCTGGCACCAAAATGCAGATGACGCAGCGCGATATTCCGCAATCGGTCAGCATCGTCAGCCAACAGCGCATGGAAGATCAGCAGTTGCAAACGCTGGGCGATGTGATGGATAACACGTTGGGGATAAGTAAAAGCCAGGCAGATTCAGATCGCAGCAGCTACTACTCTCGCGGATTTCAGATTGATAACTACATGGTGGATGGGATCCCGACCTATTTCGAATCCCGCTGGAATCTCGGTGACGCTCTTTCCGACACGGCCCTCTTCGAGCGTGTCGAAGTGGTCCGTGGCGCAAACGGACTGATGACGGGAACAGGTAACCCCTCCGCCTCCATTAACATGATCCGAAAGCATGCCACCAGCCGCGAGTTCACCGGTAATGTTTCTGCGGAATATGGCAGTTGGAATAAACAACGCTATGTGACCGATCTGCAAAGCCCGCTGACTGCAGACGGCAACGTGCGCGGTCGCATCGTGGCGGGCTACCAGAATAACGATTCCTGGCTTGATCGCTACAACAGCGAAAAAATGTTCTTCTCCGGGATTGTCGATGCCGATCTGGGCGACACCACCAGTCTGTCTGCAGGTTATGAATATCAGCGCATTGATATCAACAGCCCAACCTGGGGTGGATTGCCGCGCTGGAATACCGATGGCAGTAAAAACAGCTACGACCGCTCGCGCAGCACTGCGCCGGACTGGGCGTACAACGATAAAGACTTCAATAAAGTGTTTGTCACCGTCAAACAACGTTTTGCCGATACCTGGCAGGCGACCATGAACGCCACCCACTCCGAGGTCAAGTTCGACAGTAAAATGATGTACGTTGATGCCTATGTCAACAAGGCCGACGGCACCCTGGTTGGCCCGTATGGCAGTTATGGCCCGGGCTATGACTACGTCGGTGGAACCGGCTGGAACAGCGGTAAACGTAAAGTGGATGCCGTCGATCTGTTCGCCGACGGCGGTTACGACCTGTTTGGTCGTCAGCATAATCTGATGCTTGGCGGCAGCTACAGTAAACAGAATAACCGTTATGAAAGCTCGTGGGCGAACGTCGTCCCCAATGAAATCGGCAGTTTCTATACCTTCGATGGTAACTTCCCGGAAACCAACTGGAACCCGCAGTCATTGGCTCAGGACGATACCACGCACATGAAATCGCTCTACGCCGCAACGCGTATTTCGCTGGCCGACCCACTGCATTTGATCGTCGGCGCGCGTTATACCAACTGGCGTATCGACACCCTGACCTACAGCATGGAGCAAAACCACACCACGCCATATGCGGGCCTGGTATATGATATTGACGATAACTGGTCTACCTACGCCAGCTATACCTCAATCTTCCAACCGCAGAACAAGCGCGACAGTTCCGGCAAATATCTCTCCCCGATTACCGGCAACAACTATGAGCTTGGCCTGAAGTCCGACTGGATGAATAGCCGTTTAACCACCACCCTCGCGGTGTTCCGCATTGAACAGGATAACGTGGCGCAATCAACCGGTGCGCCAATCGCCGGTAGCAATGGCGACACGGCCTATAAAGCAATGGATGGTACAGTCAGCAAAGGGGTCGAATTCGAAGTTAACGGTGCGATCACCGATAACTGGCAGATGACGTTTGGCGCGACACGCTATGTTGCTGAAGACAACGAAGGCAATGCGGTGAACCCAAACCTGCCGCGTACCACGGTCAAACTGTTCACCCGTTATCGCCTGCCGGCTATGCCGGAACTGACCGTCGGCGGAGGAGTTAACTGGCAGAATCGCGTTTACAGCGATACGGTCACGCCTTATGGCATACTCCGCGCGGAACAAGGAAGCTATGCCCTGGTAGATTTGTTCACCCGCTATCAGGTAACAAAAAACTTCTCTGTGCAGGGTAACCTCAATAACCTGTTCGATAAAACCTACGACACCAATGTCGACGGTTCTATTGTCTATGGTGAGCCGCGCAACGTCAGCGTTACCGCCAGCTATCAGTTCTGAATCTAAACACATCACGCTCCACCTGCCCATCAGGTGGATGAACTGGACTGAAAAACAAAAAGCCCGCTTAAGTTTCCTTAAGCGGGCTTCTTAAATATGGCTCCTCTGACTGGACTCGAACCAGTGACATACGGATTAACAGTCCGCCGTTCTACCGACTGAACTACAGAGGAATCGTTGTGGAGGCTTATCTTAGCGGCGAAAATTTTTTTGTCAAACCCCATTTCCACGAATGCGTATCAATTGATGCTTCTCTCGACAGTTTGTTGCATTTACAGACATTTTAAATGGAAAAAACTTTGCAGCTTTTTGGATTCTCCCTCATCATTTGAAATGAGGTTTCAACTTTCTTCTTTAAGGTCCACTTTGAACGTCTCCGCTGCCTTACGCCAGGTCGCTTCCCGTACGCCCTGGTATGCCAAACGCAAGAGTTATAAGGTTCTCTTTTGGCGCGAAATCACCCCGCTTGCTGTCCCTATTTTTCTGGAAAACACCTGTGTGCTGTTGATGGGGGTCCTGAGTACCTTCCTGGTGAGCTGGTTGGGAAAAGAAGCAATGGCTGGGGTCGGCCTCGCCGATAGTTTCAACATGGTCATCATGGCATTTTTCGCCGCCATCGATCTGGGTACCACGGTGGTTGTAGCATTTAGTCTGGGAAAACGGGATCGTCGACGGGCCAGAGCCGCGGCCAGACAATCGCTGGTGATCATGACGATTTTTGCTACCGTGCTGGCCGCGGTCATTCACTATTTTGGTCAACAGATTATTGACGTTGTCGCAGGTGAAGCAACGCCAGACGTTAAGGCTTTGGCGCTTACCTATCTGGAGCTAACTGTGCTCAGCTACCCGGCGGCAGCTATTGCGTTGATCGGTAGCGGTGCACTACGCGGAGCCGGAAATACAAAAATACCGCTGTTGATCAACGGCGGCATGAACATTCTGAATATCATCATCAGCAGCATCCTGATCTACGGGATCTTTTCCTGGCAAGGGCTGGGATTTGTGGGGGCCGGACTCGGGCTAACCATCTCACGCTACATCGGTGCAATCGCCATTATTTGGGTACTGATGATTGGTTTTAATCCGGCGCTACGTATTCCCTTCAAAAGCTATTTTAAACCCCTCAATCTCGCCATCATCTGGGAGGTTATGGGGATCGGTATTCCGGCAAGCATCGAGTCGGTACTGTTTAATGGCGGTAAACTGTTAACGCAGATGTTTGTTTCAGGCATGGGCACCAGCGTAATTGCCGGAAACTTCATTGCATTTTCTATCGCTGCGCTCATCAACCTCCCGGGGAATGCTTTAGGTTCCGCGTCGACAATCATTACCGGCAGGCGTTTGGGAAATGGCCAGATTGCCCAGGCTGAAATCCAGTTACGCCATGTTTTCTGGCTGTCGACAATTGGCTTAACCGCCATCGCCTGGCTAACCGCCCCTTTTGCTGGCGTGATGGCCGCGTTTTATACCCAGGATCAGGATGTAAAAGAGGTCATTGTCATTCTGATTTGGCTCAATGCGGCATTTATGCCGATATGGGCGGCTTCCTGGGTATTACCGGCTGGCTTTAAAGGTGCTCGCGATGCACGTTTCGCTATGTGGGTATCAATGTTGGGCATGTGGGGCTGTCGCGTCGTAGTGGGCTACACCCTGGGGATCGTTTTAGGATGGGGCGTAGTCGGTGTCTGGTTAGGGATGTTCTTCGATTGGGCTGTGCGCGCGGCGTTATTTTACTGGCGTATGGTCACAGGCCGTTGGCTGTGGAAATACCCGCGTCCCGAACGGGAAAAGTGCATAAAACAACCTGTTGCGCCTGAATAATCGGCGAAATGAGGAATATTTCGGCAAACGATCGAATTTAGCGATTCAGGCTTTGACAACGCTGAGTGGCATCGCTAATATTCGCCTCGTTCACACGATTCCTCTGTAGTTCAGTCGGTAGAACGGCGGACTGTTAATCCGTATGTCACTGGTTCGAGTCCAGTCAGAGGAGCCAAATTTAAGAAGCCTGCTTAGGAAACTAAGCAGGCTTTTTGCTTTCAGACTTACTTATGAATACTGATATCATCAGGTTTCAATAAGTTAGCGTGAAAAATCTTCCTGATTTTCATGGACTACAGTCGCCCAGTTGGGTGCACGCCTTCAGTATCTCAACTATCGCGTAATCAACAAGAATCCCGAATTGCGCCAGACGAGTATCCGTATTCATCCAGCCACAGATAATGTGGCGCACGAGATTATCTGCGTTCCCCACTGAAACCTGGTAGCCGTTTTGCTAATGGATTACGCCCTCTCCCGCTAGCTCCTCTTATCCATTCCACTAATAAATAGAATTATCCACATCAATAACACACAGATATCATTACTCACGAATCGATCGATAAATGCTATTCTGTTAAGAATTCACAATGGTTACATCTATATGGGTAGCGATGAAGATATACCGTGGTACGGTCGTCGTTTTTTCAAAATTGACATCCTCGGTAATGTCATTTTTGAATTCGACATGAGTGATTCTGATGGTGCACCTCAATACCCTGGAGAGGGTTACCGTGCAAGATTATTTGCCGAAACAGAACTGTCTTCATTAATCACTACAGCCTCAATTACTGTAAATTAATAAAGAGATGTATTTTTAAAAAGCACGAGTAATCGATAAAATTACATATATTTCAAGGGTTCATGTACCTACATGAACCCTTTATGATATCAATCAAAAAAGGAGGTCATAACATCATGACCGGGAAGATTTACCCGAGACTCATCATCAGGAGCCACTATTATAGTTTACCGTTATATTCATGCGCGAGGGAAATTAGTATTTGCGTTACGCTTCCTGCGGATAATTGGGTACTGCGAGTAAAATTAGTTTGTTTGTATAGCCAGCGAATATAGCGCCGACTGGCCGTTAAAGAAATTGTCCTGGCATTTTTGCCATCCCCGCCGGTTAATGGGCAAACCATCTTACGGTTTTTTTCCTGTATCCAAAGCGACCACTGACTTTGCCACCAGCCATGCCGCGTTTTGCCCTGAAAATACCAGGGAGTATTTGTATCACTGTCACTTATATCCTCCTCTATAAACCAAAGCTCAGCTTGTTGTTGGCGAAACAGTTCTGCCCAAACAGTAATAACCGCTCCGCGAAGAAAACATTCGTGAGAAATAACATGTGTCTTTATCTCAGGAAAGAGGGTCTTCAACAGCCGAAAATGTCCATGAGCTGATATAACCGGACGCAGAATAGAACCATTGGCGTTACATTTGAGTACCGCACTTCCATACTGAATCTCATCGAACTGACTGCGTTGTAAAAACTGCATCTCACGCATATCAACGTGTTTTACGATATCACTGCGATCCAAATCAGGTTCGATATTGCCTCTCCAGAGATAACGTAAGGTTTCCCCGACCGGGTGCTGAGTAAAATTAGTAGATAGATGAAGAATATTACCTCGGATAGCATCGAAACTGAGCAGGACATAGAGTTTCTGATCTGCTTCCGCCCCCTGAAACGGTACAATTAAAGGAACCGTTTCAATCCGTTCTGGTGATATTACTTCTCTTCGTAATTGCCGCTTAGGTGTCCAGACTTTTTTGCAGGCGCAGCACTGAACGCGCTGTGTTCTTTGCGGATTATAACCATAACAAATAGTTTTCTTGCCATAACATACGGGACAAAAATGGCCACTTTCAGAGGCGTATGCGCTTAAGTAAACAGTCACCCATTCATTAAATTGTTGTGCTTCAAATAGTGGGGGATAACTCCCACATGCCCGACAGTGCAATGCCGGATAACCCAACCTATAGTTCGGCCAGCTGTAATCTTCAGATGTAGCTAACCCTAAATTGCGACACCCAAACGTCTTGCAGGTATTAATTGTAAATAAAGTCGACATGAGCCACCAACGATTTCCAAAGGTCGCTGATTTTGAACTATAACCTCGATTTAATTGTGTGAACAGACGCACATATCAATGTCTTTCGGAATGTAAAATACCCCGAATAAATGTGAATAGAGGAACAGTTTATGAAATTAAAAGTGATTGCTGCGGGTATTTTGTTGACATTACCATTCTGGGCCTGTGCCAAAGATGTCACCATTATTTATACCAACGATCTCCATGCACATGTGGAACCTTATAAAGTGCCGTGGATTGCTGATGGTAAGCGTGATATCGGCGGCTGGGCGAATATCACCACTTTGGTAAAAAAAGAGAAAAGCAAAAACAAAGCCACATGGTTTTTTGATGCAGGTGACTATTTTACCGGTCCTTATATCAGCAGCTTAACGAAGGGCAAGGCGATCATTGATATTATGAATACCATGCCGTTTGATGCTGTCACCATGGGCAATCATGAATTTGATGATGGCTGGGATAATACGTTACTCCAGCTAAGCCAGGCGAACTTCCCTATTGTGCAGGGCAATATTTTTTATCAGAACAGTGATAAAGCGTTTTGGGATAAGCCATACACCATTATTGAAAAAGATGGCGTGAAAATTGGCGTTATAGGTTTGCACGGCGTATTTGCCTTCAATGATACCGTTTCTGCTGCAATGCGCGAAGGTATTGAAGCACGGGATGAGATTAAATGGTTACAGCGTTATATTGATGAACTTAAGGATAAAGTGGATTTGACCGTATTACTGGTTCATGAAGGCACGCCTGCCCGTCAGTCCAGTATAGGAAGTACCGATGTACGCCGTGCGCTGGATAAGGATATTCAGACGGCAAGCCAGGTGAAAGGTCTGGATATTCTGATTACCGGACATGCGCATGTCGGTACGCCGGAACCCATTAAAGTAGGCAATACGCTGATCCTCTCGACAGACAGCGGTGGTATCGATGTAGGGAAACTGGTACTGGACTACAAAGATAAGCCACATAGTTTTACGATGAAAAATTTCGAACTTAAAACCATTTACGCAGATGAGTGGAAGCCCGATCCGCAAACAAAGCAGGTGATTGACCGCTGGAATAAGAAACTTGACGAAGTGGTAGGACAGACGGTGGCGCAGTCGCCGGTTGAATTAACACGTGCATATGGTGAATCAGCTTCGCTGGGCAACCTGGCTGCGGATGCTTTGCTGGCCGCTGCGGGTAAAAACGCACAGTTGGCCTTAACCAACTCTGGCGGTATCCGCAGTGAGATCCCGTCTGGCGCGATTACGATGGGCGGTGTCATTAGTACATTCCCATTCCCTAACGAACTGGTCACGATGGATCTTACCGGTAAACAATTACGTAGTCTGATGGAACATGGCGCAAGTTTAAGTAATGGCGTGTTGCAGGTATCAAAAGGCCTGGAAATGAAATACGACAGCAGTAAACCCGTAGGACAACGGGTCCTGGAACTTACACTTAATGGTAAGGCAATTGAAGATGCGACGGTTTATCACATTGCTACCCAAAACTTCCTTGCTGATGGTGGTGACGGCTTCACCACATTTACCGAGGGTAAAGCGCGTAACACAACAGGTGGGTATTACGTTTACAACGCAGTGATCGATTACTTTAAAACAGGTAACACCATCACCGATGAACAACTTAACGGTATGCGCGTTGCTGACGTGAAAAAATAAGTATTATTGCCTTAATAAGTTCTAATCGGTGTCATTAGTTGAAAATATTCGGCTTTATTGGCTATTTCTTATCTTTAAAGCCGAATATGGAAGCATTACTGTAAAGTAATAAAAACATGCAAACATCTGCATGAGATCTTAATTGAAATATAATAATTACTCATAAAGCTGAAAGGGTTTGGCTATGAAGATAAGAACAAAGCTTAATTTTATTACATTGTGCCTGTCCGCAACGTTAGCCGCATCAGTTAACGCAAAGGATTTGACGATCTATTACACTAACGATTTACATGCTCATGTATCTCCAGGGAAAATTCCGGCCGTCGATAAAGAACGTCTGGTAGGAGGTTTTGCGAATATAGCCACCATCGTTAATGATGCGAAGAAAAAAAATAAAGATGTATTTTTCTTCGACGCCGGAGATTATTTCACCGGCCCCTATATAAGCACCTTAACAAAAGGTGAAGCAATTATCGACATCATGAATACCATGCCGTTTGATGCTGTATCCGTGGGGAACCACGAATTTGACCATGGCGTTGATAATATGGTTAAGCAGTTATCAAAAGCAAAATTTCCGGTTTTGCTGGGTAACGTTTTTTATACTAACAGTGACAAACCCGTCTGGAACAAACCCTGGACGATTATCGAAAAAGATGGCATAAAAATTGGCGTAATTGGTATAAATCAAAAATTTGCGTTTTATGACACCGTTGCCGCTAAGGCTTATGCGGGTTCAGAGGCCCGTGATGAAGCACCTTATATTCAAAAAGGGCTTGATGCATTAAAAGGTAAAGTAGATATCACTGTGCTACTTATCCATGAAGGTACGCCAGCGCGTCAATCAAGTTATGGCAATAAAGACGTGGCCAGAATGTTGCAAGCCGATATCGATACCGCAAAGAAATTTGAGGGTATTGATGTGTTAATTACAGGACATGCTCATGTGGGCACACCTGAGCCAATTAAAGTCAATGACACGCTCATTGTTTCCACAGATGCGTATGGTACTGATATCGGTAAATTAGTATTGGATTTTAACCCGCAGACTAAAAAAATTGACGGCTATGACGGTAAATTAATCACTGTATTTGCAGACGAATATAAACCAGACCCTATAGTTCAAGCCAAGATTGATGAATGGAATGCTAAGCTGAAAAATATCACCGATCAAATCATTGGGTCAACAACCGCCCCCTTCACCCGCTCTTATGGTGAATCATCACCGGTGGGTAATTTAGTTATTGACGCCATGATGGCCAAGGCGCCGGACGCCGTCGTGGGATTACAGAATAGTGGAGGATTGCGTGCTGATTTACCACAAGGAAATTTACGATATGGTGATGTAATTACTACCTTCCCATTTAATAACGAACTTGTTGAAATGGATCTCACCGGAAAGGATCTCATCAATTTAATGATCCACGCAACTAATCTTACTAATGGGGTTTTGCAAGTGTCAAAAAGCATTCATGTTGAGTATGACAGTAAAAAACCTTTGGGTGAGCGAATCATAAGTTTCACTATTAATAATGAACCTGTGGATCCAACCAAAACATATCGGGTTGTTACACACTCATTTTGCGCGACGGGTGGAGATGGATTTGAAGCGTTCTTAAAAGGAACCAATATCAAAACTATCAATAGTACTACCTCTGCTGAGTCAATCATTGATTATGTCAAGACTCATAATCCTTTGAAACCCGAACTTGAAATGAGAGTAGTCGATGTAAGCACGGCAAAATAGGTTCACGAATATATTTTCCATTACATGAACCATCTTTATTAACAAATCTCTGCGGAAGGTACCCCTACGTATGCAAAAAATAACACAAATATTATCCGGCGCATTTATGCTTTTCCCTACGCTAACAATGGCAGCCTCAGCGAATAATGAATACGTATCAGACTGGTGGCATCAAAGTATTAATATAGTTGGGAGCAACTCCACTCGTTTTGGGCCACTAAAAAGAGCCGACTTATATCCCGAGTATCGTGCATGGGCACATGTGGATTGGTTTGATTTCTATGGCTATGCTGACTTACCTAAGTTTTTTGGTATAGGCAATGATAATGATATCGGCATTTGGGACAACGGTTCTCCATTTTTTATGGAGATAGAACCGCGCTTTAGCATCGACAAACTAACAGGGGTCGACCTAAGTTTTGGTCCATTTAAAGAATGGTATTTTGCCCACAACTATATCTATGATGCAGGAACCAATGAGGGACAACGTCAGAGCACATGGTATATGGGGATAGGGACAGATATTGAAACGGGACTACCGATGACGTTATCTGCAAATATCTATGCCAAATATCAAGGAAACAATTACAATGCAGCCAACGAAAACGAATGGGATGGTTATCGCTTTAAAGTAAAATATGTCATTCCTATCACCACATTATTTGGTGGAAACCTAAATTACGTCGGCTTTACCAACTTTGACTTTGGTTCAGACCTAAAAGAAAAATCAGGTGGCGAGCAGCAATTTTACTCCCGAACAAATAGCTCGATAGTTTCCACAAATGTACTCAGCCTGGTTTATCCTCACTGGAACTTTGGCGCCACTCTGCGTTATTTCTATCATGGTGGACAATTTGAAGAAGGTAGTAAAGCATTTAACAGCGACGGAGACATCACCTCTATAGACTCAACGGGGTGGGCATACTATTTAACTGTTGGTTACGCTTTTTAAACAATCTGCAAGGAATTAGCTATGAAGGTAAAAACGATTACAGCAGGTATTCTGTTGACATTGCCATTTTGGGCCTGCGCCAAAGATGTCACCATTATTTATACCAATGATCTCCATGCTCATGTTGATACTTATAAAGTCCCCTATGTAGCAGACGGTAAACGTGAAATTGGTGGATTCGCTAATATAAGCACCTTAGTCAAGCAGGAAAAATCCAAAAATAAAGCCACATTTTATTTTGACGCCGGTGACTATTTTACCGGGCCGTATATCAGCAGTCTGACTAAGGGTCAGGCCATCATTGACATCATGAATACTATGCCCTTTGATGCAGTATCAATAGGTAATCATGAATTCGACCATGGTTGGGATAATCTCTTGCGGCAGTTGAGCAAAGCAAAATTCCCTGTTCTGTTGGGGAATGTATTCCACAAGGACAGCGAGATACCATTCTGGAACAAACCGTATACCATCCTGGAAAAGGATGGCGTGAAAATTGGCGTTATTGGGTTGCACGGTGTGTATGCATTCAATGACACCATTTCAGAACTCTCGATCCAGGGGCTCGATAATGATAAAAGAAACCGCTTTGATAAATCAGCAGCTGCCCTCAAGAACCAGGGAATCGAAGCTCGCGATGAGGTGAAATATCTGCAGCATTATCTGGATGAGTTGCGGGGTAAAGTTGACGTCACCGTTGCGCTCGTTCACGAAGGCGTTCCGGCTCGTCAGTCCAGTATCGGTAGTACGGACGTTAGACGTGCACTGGATAAAGATATTCAGACCGCTAGTCAGGTTAAAGGGCTTGATATTCTCATCACCGGACACGCTCATGTTGGAACACCGGAACCTATCAAAGTGGGGGATACGCTAATCCTTTCTACTGACAGTGGTGGTATCGATGTAGGTAAATTGATACTTGATGTTGAACCAGGGGCGAATACAAAAAAAGTTAAAAGCTTCGAGCTGAAAACAATTTTTGCTGATGAGTGGAAACCTGATCCAACAACACAAAAAGTTATTGATGGCTGGAATAAAAAACTCGCGGATATTGTGCGTCAGCCAGTCGGTGAATCCCCGATCATGTTAACCCGTGCCTATGGCGAATCATCGCAACTAGGCAACTTATTTACAGATGCAATGCTCGTCGCTGCACCGGATGCACAGATCGCACTGATTAACTCCGGTAGTTTACGTGCTGATCTCAACGCGGGTCCCATTACCTTTGGTGACATTACCAGTACTTTCCCCTTTAAGAATGAGCTAACTGAGATGGATCTTAGCGGTAAGGAGCTGCGCAATCTCATGGAACATGGGGCATCTCTCACCAATGGCATACTGCAAATGTCAAAAGGTGCTGAAGTGCGTTACATGCCGCAGAATCCGGTCGGGCAGCGCATAGTATCGTTCACAATCAATGGCAAAGCGATTGAAGATACGCAGACTTACCATGTTGCGACCACGACCTTCCTTGCTTTGGGAGGCGATGGTTTTCTGGCATTTAAAGAAGGGAAAAATGTACAAGTCCGCGCCGGGAATAATATGTCTGATGTCGTGATTGATTATCTGAAATCGGGGCACAAAATCGTTCCCCAGGAAGTTAACGAAATGCGTGTTGAAGTGAGTAAAAAATAAACAACCCAGGTGATGCTGTTTATTTTATAGATGGCATCACCTGTTCCTCGCATATTACAAAGCAAATAACATAATAATTTTATGAGGGTAATCGATAATGAAAAGTTGCCATGTGATGATGAAAAACTCAAGTCCATTATGTCATTTACATTGTAAGAGTTGCTTTTGCATTAATAACACGGAACATTCCCCAGAATGCAATACGTACTGTATGGACGATACGACACTTCAGCTATTTATTCGTCGAAAAATTGATACTGAGGAGGCGAGTGATGTGGTTTTTACCTGGCAGGACGGTGAATCAATGCCTGGCGGACTTCATTTCTTTGAACGAGTCATAGAGCTACAACAGCAATATGCGCAAAGTAAAAATATTATTAATACATTTCAAACCAACGGAATTCTTTTAGATGATGAATGGTGTGAGTTCTTCAAGAAAAACCAGTTTATGATTTGCATTTCAGTGGATAGCGATGTTGCATTACATGACAATGCCTGCGATACGATTTCCGGTAAATCAACAAACTATCAGGTTGAAAACGCTGCGAGATTATTGCAAAAATATGATATTGAATTTAGCACACTGACGGTCGTTAACACCGAAAATAGCCACCATCCGCTGCGCATCTACCATTATTTAAAAAGTCTGGGTAGCCGCCATATGCAGTTTATTCCCTTACTTAGACCGCTTGTACAAGGCGGTGTGGATGCGCAAAGCCTTGGGCCAGCCGCACTGGGAATTTTTTTGAAAACGATCTTTTATACCTGGGTACGTCTGGATATCGGTACGATTAAAATCCCCATCTTTGAGCATGCGTTTGCTGCGTGGTGCGGGTTATCTGTGCCAACATGTGTTTATGCTTCATGTGATGATAGTACGTTAGCGCTGAAGATAAACGATGATAATTATCATTGCGATCGCGTTGTTAATTCGAAATATTTTATGCGTGACCGCAATCAACCTATTGCAACCGCGATGCAGCAAAACTCGATGAATCAGAGAGTAGAATCAGCCAAACCGACACTGGTAGAAGAATGTGCGAGTTGCAAAGTAGAATTCGCCTGCCACGGTGGTTGTGCAAAAGATCGCGTAGCACTTTCCCGATGCGGTGTTCCGCAACTTAATTATTTTTGTGAAAGTTATCAGGCTTTTTTTACTTATGTTGAACCCTATATGTTGATGATGAGGGCGTTATGGGAACAAAACTATGCGCCTTCTGATATTCGTCAGTATTTGACCTGAAAAGACTCTCAGTACGGGCTGATGGATGAACAGGAACTCAGGCTGGAGATACTGGGATAATCTGGCATTCTATACTCTGTTCATAGAACACTCACTTTTGCTCAATAAAAAATTGAATTTAAATATATAGCAAAGCCCATTTATTCACCTAATGAATGGGCTTTGCTATATAATTTATTCTCTCGATCAATTAGAAACCATCGCCAAATATATTTAAATATAATTGCCAACAATCAAATAACGCGTTACATTAACTCATCCTATTTAAACCGCGTGCATTACCCGGATGAAATTTAGTATATCGAAAAACATCTTGCAAGATTAAATTTGTCTATCTTTGGACTTATTTTTAAAATCACGTTTCATACATTTAATACAACACTACGTCACAGCATTATTTTAAAAAGGGAAAACCTATGAACAGCAGAAATCGCGTCAAGGATGACGTATTAATAAAATTAGTTAAACCCACGAAAGATATAGAGATTTTACTTCAAACAATTGGTCACCGTGGTAACACAATTAGTATCATTAAAAGACGACACATTAGCCTGACTCAAAACAATGAGCGGCATTGCGTAATTTTACTTAAGGGCAGTATATCTCTTTGTAGAATCAGTGACGGAATGGTGCTCAACTCAGAAAATGCACCATTTATCTTTGGCGCTAACATTCAGTTATCCTATTCACGCCATCTTTATGCCAAAGCAAAAGAAACATCGACACTGCTGCTTATTCCACAGACTGAATTATACGAAATAGTCGACAGATTAAACCTCTGGAAGTCATTTGCTGCACTGCAAGATTATTCTGCGGCTAAAGTCTACTCTCATTGTCTGGCAGTATCACAACTATCTTCCTATGAGATTATACGCATTCACCTTCTTGAGTTAATAGATGAGCCTGAGTCCATCAGGAACAATATTACCGCTGCCAATTATATCATGAATCACTCATTTCTCTCGCGCAGCGGTATAATGCGGATCCTGGCAATACTCAAAACCGAAGGCTACATCCATCTTTCACGTGGTATTTTAACAGAAGTCATCAGCCTTCCCGAACAGCTCAGTCTGTTATATTCCAAATCAAAAACTGAATGACAATAATTCTGGGGCTCAGGTTAAACAATGCGTTAGAGTCTTGTTAAAGCGCGATATGTTACAGCCGAAAATCACCATAACAAAACCGCACTTATAACCTGAGCCATTGGTTTATCAATTCATGAGATAGATATAACGTTATCCTTAAATTTGATAGTCAATCACGGTGTCATCCGGTTCCATCGCCTGGCGTTTGATTTCATCGACGGATAACCCTGCGTTGCATAGCTCGATAAATCGCCAGACGTAGTTGCGCTGCAGTTGCCCGCGTTTCAGGCCCAGCCAGACCGTGTTTGCATCAAATAAGTGCCGGGTATCCAGACGGGTCAAACTCCCCTCCTCCTGCTCGCCACTGGATTGTTCTGCCACCAGTCCAATCCCCAAACCCAGCGACACATAGGTTTTAATCACATCCGAATCCTGGGCACTGAGGATAATATCCGGCACTAACCCTTTACGCGCAAACGCCTCATCGATACGGGAACGTCCCGTGATCCCCTGACGATAGGTAATCAACGGCCAGTGTGAGATGGATTCCAGCGTAAGTGGAGAAGTCTTCGCTAAGGGATGATCATATGGCACGAGCAGGCTGTGATGCCAACGAAACCAGGGAAAAGCCACCAGCAGTGGATCGCTGCTGAGTCGCTCACTGGCGATCCCGATATCTGCCCCGCCATTTTGCAGCAGCACGTCGATTTCCTGCGGCGTGCCCTGGATCAGTTCGAGTCGCACCTCAGGGAACAGCTCACGAAAGGCTTTAATTACTGCTGGCAGGCTATAACGCGCCTGGGTATGCGTGGTAGCGATCGTCAGTACACCGGACGTGTCATTGGTAAACAGATCCGCCAGTCGGCGAACGTTGCTGGCCTCATTCAAAATACGTTCAGCAATAACCAGTAAGGCTTTACCCGGTTCGGTCATGCCCAGCAGGCGTTTACCGCGACGGATAAATATCTCGATACCCAGTTCATCTTCAAGTTCACGAATGTGTCGGCTGACGCCAGACTGGGAGGTGTACAGTATATTCGCGACCTCCGTCAGGTTGTAATCCTGACGGGCCGCCTCGCGGATTATTTTAAGTTGCTGGAAATTCACTTTTCGCTCCGGGCACATCAGACATTACGCTATTGTTAAAGTCTGACGCCCGGCATAACAAATAATAAAAACCTGCATCTTATTCCTCGCGGGAATAAGGTTTAGCTGACCAGCTGCAGCTCACGGTTTTCCAGCGCAGGGCGGCTAACCAGCGATAACAGGATTTCCTTCACGGCCTGTGCCTGAGGCGATAAGCTCCCTCTGGCCGAGACGTTCAATGATAATGGCAGATTCATCGATGGGGTTGTTATCCGCGCCATCCAGCCGTTTGCAGCATTGCATAATGAACGAGCCGCCGACTCAGGCAATACCGTAACGCCCATACCGCTGGCAATAGCAGCCGTTAAGGTGGCAATAGACTCAATTTCGCCAATGACTTTAGCGGTTAAGCGACGTAGCGAGAAAGCTTCATCCACACGCAGACGAACTGCGCTGTAATCCCGTGGTAAAAACAGATTCATCTGCGCCACTGTGGCCAGATCGACGCTTTGCCCCGGACACTCACGCGTGCCGACCAGGTAAAGATCCTCTTTTAGCAACGGCTGGCTGCTGATACCCGCCACGGGTGAACGCTCATAGAGTACCGCCATATCTAATTGCCCGCTGAGCAGCTTGTCATTCAGCACCGCCCCACTGTTTTCATGCAAATAGACCAGTACATCTGGCAGTTCTGCACGTACTGTCTGTAATAACGGCATAGTGATGGATGACGCCGCCGTACCTGGCGCAAGGCCAATAGAGACCTGTCCCCCAAGAGTCTGGCCCACATTATTAACCGCAAGCTGCGCCTGTTCGCACTGACGCAAAATGGTCCGGGCATGGGTATACAACACTTTCCCCGCTTCCGTCGGCGTGACGCCACGCTTGGTGCGAATCAGCAATTGCTGATCAAGCTCGCCTTCCAGCGTGGCGACCTGCTGGCTTAGCGCAGGTTGCGCAATGTGCAACACTTCCGCTGCCTGGGTCAGGCTACCAATATCGACGATTTTCACGAAATATTTCAGTCGTCTGAAGTTCATTTTGCCTCCTGTCGGAATACCAGAACCCGTGCTGGCAGTCATTGAATTCAGGATTGCAAGATGCTTGCCAGTTTCGTCATATGCCGTGTTTTACGGCTAAAACCGCGTAAAGTCTGGAGCAAAGGTGCACAAAGAACATTATTTACATCTGTATGGCTTACTTTGATTGCCCTGGAAGAGGTAGGCGCGCACCAGAATGGGGCAAAAGCTTAAAAAGATGGAAAGATCGCCGCTTTGCTGATTTTGTCAGCAAACGAACGCACAAATGTATTTCCCCCTTTGACAAGCCTCATCACCCTCGCTAATATGCGCCTCGTTCAAACGATTCCTCTGTAGTTCAGTCGGTAGAACGGCGGACTGTTAATCCGTATGTCACTGGTTCGAGTCCAGTCAGAGGAGCCATATTTAGAAAAGCCCGCTTTTTAGCGGGCTTTTTGCTTTTCTGCATTACTGTTTTTCATTCGTCTTATTTTTCATCTTGTCCCATGTTGAGAGAGATAATCGTTTTCTCATCGCATCTGTCGCGGTAATCTCATAACGGTCGTTAATATATCGACTGCAATGTGTGCAACCCAACCTAAATACTAATAACTAAAAGACAGTACAGACAGGATAACTATGGATTCCACCCTCACCTCCACGGGTCCCCAACAGGACGCCTCTTCGCTTCATCGTGCCCGACGCGCTGCGCTTGGTAGCTTCGCTGGCGCCGTGGTCGACTGGTATGATTTTCTGCTTTATGGCATCACCGCCGCGCTGGTCTTTAATCGCGAGTTCTTCCCGCAGGTCAGCCCAGCGATGGGAACGCTTGCCGCATTCGCCACCTTTGGCGTCGGATTTTTGTTCCGCCCACTAGGCGGGGTGATCTTCGGCCACTTCGGCGATCGCCTGGGCCGTAAACGTATGCTGATGCTCACCGTCTGGATGATGGGGATTGCTACTGCGCTGATAGGGATTATTCCTTCCTTTGACACCATTGGCTGGTGGGCCCCTGTGCTGCTGGTAACGCTGCGTGCTATTCAGGGATTCGCCGTTGGCGGTGAATGGGGCGGCGCGGCGTTACTCTCAGTCGAAAGCGCGCCGAAAAACAAAAAAGCCTTCTACAGCAGTGGCGTTCAGGTAGGTTACGGCGTCGGACTGCTGCTCTCTACCGGTCTGGTCTCGCTGATTAGCTCGCAAACCACCGATGAGCAGTTCCTGAGCTGGGGCTGGCGTATTCCGTTCCTGTTCAGCATCGTGCTGGTTTTGGGGGCATTGTGGATGCGTAACCGTATGGATGAATCTGCCGAATTTGAACAGCAGCAGCAGGCACCGCAGCCAGAGAAAAAGCGGCTACCGGTAGTCGAGGCGTTAATCCGTCATCCGGGCGCATTTTTAAAAATTATCGCTCTGCGCTTATGTGAATTGCTGACGATGTATATCGTCACCGCGTTTGCACTTAATTACTCCACGCAGAACCTGGGTCTGCCCCGCGAGCTGTTTCTGAATATTGGCTTGTTAGTGGGTGGACTGAGCTGTCTGACTATCCCCTGCTTTGCCTGGCTCGCGGACCGCTTTGGTCGTCGGCGCGTCTACATTACCGGCGCACTGGTCGGTACGCTGAGCGCCTTCCCGTTCTTTATGGCGCTGGAAGCACAGTCTATTTTCTGGATCGTGTTCTTCGCGATTATGTTAGCCAACATCGCGCACGATATGGTGGTCTGCGTGCAGCAGCCTATGTTTACCGGTTTGTTTGGCGCAAGCTACCGCTACAGCGGCGCAGGCGTTGGCTATCAGGTAGCAAGCGTGGTTGGCGGCGGTTTTACGCCCTTCATTGCTGCGGCACTGGTGACATTTTCGGGCGGAGACTGGCATAGCGTGGCCATTTATCTGATGGCTGGTTGTCTTATTTCTGCCGCCACCGCATTGCTGATGCGGGATAAGCAGCACGGTTAAGCCATGGTGCGAAGGTCGTCCGGCCTTCGCACAATCTTCCTCAACGTCTGACTTTTGTTTCATATTCCTGTGACATACTATCGGGAGTGCAGTACATCTGTGGAACAAGGAGACAGACATGATCAATAAGGGCTCCAGCCTGACACCGGCTCAGGCACTGGATAAACTGGACGCGCTGTACGAGCAGTCGGTTAAAGCACTGCGAAGCGCCATTGGTAAGTATATTGAAACAGGGATACTCCCTGACGTAACAGCCCGCCATAATGGTCTTTTTGTTTACCCGTCGCTTTGTGTCACCTGGGACGGCAGCGCCACAAATCCCCCGAAAACCCGCGCCTATGGCCGTTTTACCCACGCGGGCAGCTACACCACAACGATTACCCGTCCGTCGCTTTTTCGTCCATATCTTGAGGAACAGCTCACGCTGCTGTATCAGGATTATGATGCGCATATCTCCGTCGAACCATCGCTGCATGAAATTCCCTATCCATACGTCATTGACGGTTCTGAACTGACGCTTGACCGCTCGATGAGCGCCGGATTAACGCGCCATTTTCCCACTACAGAATTGTCCCAGATTGGTGACGAAACGGCAGATGGGATTTTTCATCCGGCGGAATTCTCCCCGTTGTCACACTTCGACGCCCGACGCGTAGATTTTTCGCTGGCACGACTGCGTCACTACACAGGAACACCGGTTGAACATTTTCAGCCTTTTGTGCTGTTCACCAACTACACCCGCTACGTCGATGAGTTCGTGCGCTGGGGCTGCAGCCAGATCCTCGACCCGGACAGTCCGTATATCGCGCTGTCATGCGCGGGCGGGATCTGGATCACCGCAGAAACTGAAGCTCCGGAAGAAGCCATCTCCGACCTCGCCTGGAAGAAACACCAGATGCCTGCCTGGCATTTAATCACCGCCGACGGTCAGGGGATCACGCTGGTCAATATTGGCGTTGGCCCGTCTAACGCCAAAACCATTTGCGATCATCTGGCCGTACTGCGCCCTGACGTCTGGCTGATGATTGGGCACTGTGGCGGGCTGCGTGAAAGCCAGGCGATTGGCGACTATGTTCTGGCCCACGCTTATCTGCGTGACGATCACGTGCTGGATGCAGTTCTACCGCCGGATATCCCAATTCCGAGCATTGCGGAAGTACAGCGCGCACTGTATGACGCCACCAAAGAAGTCAGCGGCATGCCTGGCGAAGAGGTTAAACAGCGCCTGCGTACCGGTACCGTCGTCACCACTGACGATCGTAACTGGGAGCTACGCTATTCCGCTTCTGCGCTGCGTTTCAACCTCAGCCGCGCGGTGGCTATCGATATGGAAAGCGCCACCATCGCCGCCCAGGGCTACCGCTTCCGCGTTCCTTACGGCACGCTGCTGTGCGTTTCCGATAAACCGCTCCATGGCGAGATCAAACTGCCTGGTCAGGCCAACCGTTTTTATGAAGGCGCCATTTCCGAGCACCTGCAAATAGGTATCCGGGCTATCGATCGTCTGCGTGCTGAAGGCGACCGACTGCACTCCCGTAAATTACGTACGTTCAACGAACCGCCGTTCCGTTAAGGCCTGAAGGTAACTATGCACAACTCAACTCCTCTTTCCGCCCTGCGTAACCTGCTGATAGCGCAGGGGCTGGATGGCATGATTGTCCCGCGCGCCGACGCTCATCAAAGCGAAGATTGTACGCCGCATGACAATAAGCTGGCCTGGCTGACCGGTTTTAGCGGCTCTGCGGGACTCGCGCTGGTCCTGCAAGACCGCGCATTAATGTTTGTCGATGGACGTTATCAGGTCCAGGTGCGCAATGAAGTCTCGCTGGATGATTTTGAAATTCATCATTTACACGATGAACCGCTGGCTGACTATTTGCAGTCTCACGTTACAGCGGGCGCGCGTATCGGCTTTGAACCGCTGCTGATGGTCAACAGCCAGTTTGAAGCGCTTTCAGCAACGCATTGCGAGTTGGTGCCTCTTGCACAGGATCCTTTTGACCAGGTGTGGCTCGACCGCCCGGCGGCACCCTGTGGAATCATTCGTGAAATGCCCATTGAAATCAGCGGGGAAAGCAGTACGCAAAAGCGTGCCCGCGTCGTGGAGCAACTCATTCAACACCAGGCCGACGTCCTGGCGATCACCCTGCCGGATAACATTGCCTGGCTGTTGAATGTACGCGGTTCGGATCTGGCCATGGTGCCAGTGCCGTTTTCGTTTGCCCTGCTCCATCGCAGCGGTGAGCTGGAATGGTTTGTGGATAGCAACAAAACGCAACAGCTCCCCGCATCGCTGCTGAATACGCTTACGCTGGCCCCGCAAGAGAGTTTCCTGGCGCGCTGCCAGCAGTTGGCTAAGGGTAAGCGCTTCCTGGTCGATAGAGACTACGCCCCGGTTGCGTTGCGTTTTGCCATTGAAGAACACGGCGGCAACGTCTTGTGGGCTCCTGACCCCATCACCCTGATGAAAGCGCACAAAAATGACGTGGAACTGGCAGGCTATCGGGAATGCCATGAACAGGATGGCGCTGCCTGGGTTAACTTCCTCGCCTGGCTTACGCATGAAGTCCCCTTGCGCGAAGCTGCAGGCAATCCGGTCACCGAACTGGAAGCGCAGGCAAAGCAACTGGAATTTCGCCAGCAGCAGCTGGGATTTATCGAGCAAAGTTTCAGCACGATTTCAGCCTCTGCCAGCAATGCCGCAATGTGCCATTACCACTCCAGTGAAAAAACCAATACGCCAATTACCTCTCAGGCCATGTACCTGAATGATTCCGGCGGCCAGTACCATAATGGTACGACGGATACGACGCGCACCCTCGCGTTTGGTCCACAGGATCCGCAGCGTCGTCTGCATTACACCGCCGTGTTGAAAGGCTTTTTGTCGCTTATCTCGCTGCAGTTCCCCAGCGGTACTCAGGGACATCAACTGGATGCCTTTAGTCGTCGGGCGTTGTGGGATTTAGGTCTGGATTTTGATCATGGAACAGGACACGGGGTCGGCCATCAGCTACTTATTCATGAGCAGCCCCATCGCATCGCCAAAAAAGTAAACCCCTGGCCTTTGGTAACAGGCAATATCATTACCATCGAACCGGGTTATTATCTGGCCGGGCAATATGGGATCCGTATTGAGAATCAGGTGGAGATTATCAACAGTCGTCCTGGTTTCTGTCGTTTCTCAACGTTGACGCTGGTGCCGATTGATTTGAATCTGGTTGAACGGCATCTGCTCAGCGATGCAGAGAAGCAGTGGATTGATGATTATCACCAGCAGGTCAGAGAGTCGTTATCCCCTCGCGTGAACGCAGAGGCACGTCCGTGGCTGTTCGCCGCTACCGCGCCGATTCGCGTTCAGGCTAATTAATACAATAAAAAAGGCAGCCCGCAGGCTGCCTTAGTTCTCCCCAACTTCTTACTGCTTAGCTGTTACGGATGTACTCATCCATTTCAGTTTTCAGGTTATCGGACTTCGTCCCGAAGATAGCCTGAACACCGGAACCAGCTACCACAACGCCCGCCGCACCCAGTTTCTTCAGGCCAGCCTGATCCACTTTGGCAACGTCAGCCACGCTGACGCGCAGACGAGTGATGCACGCGTCGAGGTTAGTGATGTTTTCTTTACCGCCGAATGCTGCAACCAGAGCCGGAGCCATTTCACCGGATGCGCCTGCTTTGCTGTCTTCGGTAGCATCTTCACGACCCGGCGTTTTCAGGTCCAGCGCTTTGATCAGCACACGGAAGATGGTGTAGTACACGATCGCATAACCGATACCGACAATCGGGAACAGCCACAGTTTGCTGCTGTTGCCGGACAGAACGATAAAGTCGATCAGACCGTGGGAGAACGACGTACCGTCACGCATACCCAGCAGGATACAGATCGGGAATGCCAGACCAGCCAGAATCGCGTGGATGATGTACAGGATCGGCGCCACGAACATGAAGGAGAACTCGATCGGCTCGGTAATACCGGTCAGGAACGAGGTCAGCGCCGCGGAGATCATGATACCGCCCACTTTCGCGCGGTTTTCTGGTTTTGCAGAATGCCAGATAGCGATAGCAGCAGCCGGCAGACCGTACATTTTGAACAGGAAGCCACCGGACAGTTTGCCTGCAGTCGGGTCACCCGCCATATAGCGAGGGATGTCGCCGTGGAAAACCTGACCTGCAGCGTTGGTGTATTCACCGATCTGCATCTGGAATGGAACGTTCCAGATATGGTGCAGACCAAACGGCACCAGGCAGCGTTCAATGAAGCCATAGATACCGAACGCCACGACCGGGTTCTGGTATGCAGCCCACTGGGAGAACGTCTGAATAGCAGTACCGATTGGTGGCCAAATGAAGGACAGAACCACACCCGTGAAGATGGCGGCCAGACCAGAAATAATAGGAACGAAGCGCTTACCCGCAAAGAAGCCCAGATACTCAGGCAATTTGATACGGTAGAAGCGGTTGAACATATACGCTGCAATCGCACCGGAGATAATCCCCCCGAGAACACCCGTATCAGCAAGGTGTTTAGCGGCGATCTCTTCAGCAGGTAAATGCAGAACCAGCGGCGCAACAACAGCCATGGTTTTGACCATGATGCCGTAAGCAACAACGGATGCCAGTGCAGATACGCCGTCGTTGTTGGTGAAGCCTAACGCAACACCGATAGCAAAAATCAGCGGCATGTTTGCAAAAACAGAACCGCCTGCTTCTGCCATTACGTGCGATACAACGGCTGGCAGCCAGCTGAAGTTAGCGGAACCGACGCCCAGCAGAATACCTGCAATCGGGAGTACGGATACCGGCAGCATCAGCGATTTACCGACCTTTTGCAGGTTAGCAAATGCATTCTTAAACATAATTAGGAGTGCTCCTGAGTATTTGTGCTTATACACTTCATCCTTCAAACCGCCTCAGCGTTGGCTGCGCTCGATCATCCCAGTCACTTACTCAAGTAAGCTCCTGCAATTCACTCACTTGCCGCCTTGATGCAGCCTGAATGACTTTGTGTATTCTACGTTCTCACGCATTGGCGAGGGGGGAGAACCTCGCCGTGTACAGGGCATCTAAGTACCCTTTATTTATTACACAGAGTAAAATAATTCAGTTTGTTTTTGTTTGACGGCTATCACAATTCAGTCGTGGATGGCCGCAAAATCCGCACATTCCGATAAAATGAGTTTCTGAA
Source organism: Citrobacter sp. Ce006 (assembly GCF_030336535.1). Lineage (NCBI taxonomy): Bacteria > Pseudomonadati > Pseudomonadota > Gammaproteobacteria > Enterobacterales > Enterobacteriaceae > Citrobacter > Citrobacter sp. Ce006. Next base: position 45,316 of record NZ_JAOWDO010000074.1, on the reverse strand, counting down.
TGTGTCAAACTGGTTATTCACCGCCCATTTTGTGGCGGTGAACTTTACTCGCATTGGTGATTAATTACGAGCTTTAAAAAAAGTCAGTTAACGAACTGATTGTAGGCGAGAAGCGTCGATGTGAAACAGGCGGGCAAAGTTATCAGTGGTTGCCTGCGCCAGTTCTTCAACGGCAACACCTTTCACTACGGCCATGTACTCCGCAACGTCACGAGTCATGGCGGGCTGGTTTTCTTTCCCACGATGCGGTACAGGCGCAAGGTAGGGAGAATCCGTCTCAACCAATAACCGGTCCAGAGGAACATAGCGGGCGGCATCACGGAGCTGTTCTGCGTTGCGGAACGTGACGATGCCGGAAAACGAGATATAAAAACCGAGGTCCAGCAATTTCCCCGCCGTTTCTCTGTCCTCTGTAAAACAGTGTAGTACGCCGCCACAATCCGTCACTTTTTCTTCGCGCAGAATAGACAGCGTATCGGCTCGCGCATCGCGGGTGTGCACGATGACCGGCTTTTGTAATTCGCGGCCAATCTGAATATGGTGGATAAAAGATTCCTGCTGGCGCACCTTTGTTTCCGGCGTATAAAAATAGTCCAGACCAGTTTCTCCCATCGCCACCACCCCCTCTTCGGCAGCAAAGCGGCGCAGCTCTTCAACATCATAGGTTTCATCCTGATTTAACGGATGCACGCCGCAGGAGAAAACCACATTGTCACGCTCACCGACCAGTTCGCGCATACTGCGATATCCTGGCAGAGTGGTCGCAACGGCAAGACAGAATTTCACATCACGTGCGGCCGCTTTCGCCAGCACGTCATCCACGTCCTTATGCAGAGATTGATAATCCAGGCCATCAAGATGGCAGTGTGAGTCGACTAAAAACATAATGTCTCTCTCAAAGATGGGGAACAGGCAGTACGGTGCCCGGTTGCAGGTAATGCTCAATACGCAGGATAAGGTCGGTTAGTATCAGTTCACGGTTTATGCCTGTAATGTTCAGCAACTGCTGACGGCAATGACAAACGTCACCGAGTATCGCCTGTATCTGGGCGACGGATAACCGTTCTGCGATAGAAGATATCAGGTCCAGCGCATCAGGATTCGTTAAATGGGAAACCCCATATGGACGTTTCAACGCATCCGTCAACAACGTTGCCAGCCAGTGTAAACGGGCGGCAGCCTGATCGTGGTTTAACGCCGCGAGCAAGATATACCAGTCGCCTGCGTTTAATGTGTTCCCCAGTGCCGCACAAAAATCTGTGCGATGCGCCCAGCTTTCAGCCTGTAACAGCGTAATTGCTGCGCCAGGCGAACCTGCGCTCAGGCGTAATGCGCTAAGCAGCGCTTCTGGAGACGCGGTCACTTCTCGGGCAAGCCAGGAAATAGCGTACGACTCAGCCGGTGGCGCAAGGTGATATAACCGACAGCGGCTACGTAGCGTGGCCAATAAACGTGCAGGCTCTCGACTGGCGAGGAAGAACCAGGTCTGCGCCGGAGGCTCTTCCAGCGTTTTTAACAAGGCATTGGCGGCGGCGTCAGTTAGCTGGGCGGCATCCGGGATCCACACCACTTTCGCCCCCCCCAGGCGTGAATGCTCGTACAATTTCTCACTGACTTCGCGTACCGCATCAACCCCCAGCGTGCTTTTGCCTTTTTCCGGCAGCAGCGAGTAGTAGTCAGGATGCGTCCCCGCCTGCATCAGCTGACAGCCCCGGCACTGTCCGCAGCTTTTATGTCCTTCGGGCTGCTGGCACATTAAATAGCGGCTGAGCGCGTAAATCAGCGCATCGTCGCCCATGCCGGGTAACGCCTGAATCAGTAACGCATGGTGACCACGACCCGCCTGATAGCTGGCTACCAGTTTTTCAAAATCCGGTCGTAACCATGGATACCATTTCATGCGCGCTGCTCCTTCACCCACTGGGTGATGGTATTGCGGATATCTGCCATCACAGACTCCAGCGGCTGCGTCGCGTCGATAGTACGAATGCTGGCATCTTTGGCCGCCAGCTCAAGATAACGCGCGCGGGTGCGATTAAAGAAATCGAAAGATTCCTGCTCAATACGATCCAGCTCGCCGCGCGCGCGTGCGCGCTTCAATCCGACTTCCGGAGTCACGTCCAGATAGAGCGTCAGGTCCGGGCGAAAATCACCGAGCACCGCATCGCGCAGGGTTGCCAGCATGTTTTGGTCGATGCCGCGCCCGCCCCCCTGATACGCCTGAGTCGACAAATCGTGGCGGTCGCCAATTACCCATGCGCCTTTTGCCAGCGCAGGTTTAATAACGGTTTCGACCAGTTGTACGCGTGCGGCGTAAAACATCAGAACTTCGGCTTTATCGGTGATGACCTCGTCACCCACCGATTTAATGTCCAGCACCAGACTTCTTAGTTTCTCAGCGAGCTGCGTTCCACCAGGTTCACGGGTGAAAACCATGTCACGAATACCGAGTTGCTCAAGTGTCTCTACAACCACGTTACGCGCGGTGGTTTTTCCGGCGCCTTCCAGGCCCTCGATGACGATATAGTTACTGCCCATTTTTTTCCTTAAGCACTTTCAGGTAATCCTGCACGGACCGGTTATGGCTGGCAAGATTGGTATTAAACGTATGGCCACCTTTACCGTCAGCCACGAAATAGAGGTACGGCGTTTTTGCCGGATGCGCCGCGGCCTGCAACGAGGCCTCTCCCGGCATGGCAATCGGGCCAGGCGGTAGCCCCGTAATGGTGTAGGTGTTATAGGCGGTTGGGGTATCTAAATCCACACGCGACAATTTGCCATTATACCGTGTCCCCATCCCGTAAATCACCGTCGGATCGGTTTGTAAGCGCATGCCAATCCGTAAGCGGTTAATAAAGACTGAAGCCACCTGATCGCGCTCGCTGGCTACCGCTGTCTCTTTTTCGATAATGGAGGCCATGGTTACCAGCTGATTTTTGTCCTGATAAGGCAGGCCTTCAGCGCGCCCTTCCCAGACGGTATCCACCGCTTTAACCATCTTCTGATGCGCACGTTTTAGCAACGCCACGTCGGTTGTATTGGCGGTATACATCCAGGTATCTGGCCAGAACCAGCCTTCCACCCATTGCGGATTTTCCAGCTTCAGCGCCTCGGCAACGGTCTCGTAGCTATCATCGCTCAGCGTATGTTTGATATACGGGGCATCACGCAGCTGTTTGAGGTAATCGCTCAGGCGCATCCCTTCAACCAGACGTAACGGAAACTGCGCCTCTTTACCGCTTTCCAGCAGTTGCAGCATGTCCCGCACCGTCATATCGGGCGTAAAACGGTAGGTTCCGGCTTTAAAATGCGACAGTTCGGGTTCCACTCGCAGCAACCACTGGAACACGCGCGGACGATTGAGAACCTTGTCGGCATACAGCTGTTCGCCGAGAGCCAGACGGCCCGTACCCGCTTTCAGCGTAAAAATCGTCTCTTCTTTAATCAATAATTTACTGTCCGCCAGATGGCGAACTTTCCACATTCCCACTCCCGCGGCAATGCCCAGCACAACCAGCAATAACAGGACAACGAGTAACAGTTTTTTCATGACTAATTCGGGTGCTCACAAAGTGGGGCTAAAAAATCGAATAACAAACGTGAAGACAACAATGTGTCGCCACAAGCACGCACGGGAATAACAGGCATTAACGCGTTACAGACGACAATTTCATCGGCCTGCATAACCTCTTCCAACCCGGCATACTTTTCGACAATACTGAACGGCGATTGTGCCAGCATCCGGATACAGAATTGTCGCATAATGCCGTTCACGCCTGCCTGATCCAGCCTGGGAGTGTATACCACATCGCCCTTACGCCAGAACAAATTAGCCGCACAGCATTCCGTAACCCATCCCTCACTGTCAAGGACCAGCGCTTCATCTGCGTCCGTCTGCTCAAGATGAGAGCGAATCAACACCTGCTCCAGTCGATTCAGATGTTTAAGTCCGGCAAGTAGCGGATTACGCCCCAGTCGCACTGGGCTTAGCGCCAGCGTAATCCCCTCTTGCCGCCAACGATCGTAATGATCGGGCCAGGCTGAAACAGAGATAATACGTGTGGCATTGCGACAGTTTGCACCACTGTAACCCCGGCCACCGCTGCCACGGCTGACAATAACTTTCAACACACCACGCGAGTGCCCTTGCGCCAGCATTTTCATTTCACTTTCCAGCTCTGACCAATGTTCGAAAGAGATCAGCAATTTTTGGCAAGCGTTTTGTAAACGTTCAAGATGCGCTGCAAAGAGGCATATTTCACCGTTAATAATGCGCGCAGTGGTAAAACAGCCATCACCAAATTGGGTCGCTCGATCGCTTGCGGCCAGCATATTTTGCTCGCAGCCATTAATTAAGAACATGGTGGCTCCTTATTTCTGGTCCGCTAGTTTGGCAGGATGAGGTACACAGGACAAGGGTGGAAAACCGAATAAAAAAAGGCCCGACAAGCGGACCTTTTTAAATTGCTATCGATGCTAACGCATCACCTGACGAACTTAAATCTTTTTAAAGATCAAAGAGCCGTTAGTACCACCGAAGCCGAAGGAGTTACACAGGGCGAACTCCAGACCACTAACCTGACGCGCTTCGTGAGGTACGAAGTCCAGGTCACAACCTTCATCCGGGTTATCCAGGTTGATGGTTGGTGGAATAGCCTGATCGCGCAGCGCCAGGATAGAGAAAATAGACTCTACCGCGCCCGCCGCACCCAACAGGTGTCCGGTCATAGATTTAGTGGAGCTGACCATCACACGGCTTGCCGCATCGCCAAAGACAGATTTCACGGCCTGGGTTTCAGCTTTATCGCCTGCAGGCGTAGACGTACCATGCGCGTTGACATAGCCGATCTGACCCGCTTCGATAGCCGCATCGCGCAGTGCGTTGACCATTGCCAGCGCAGCGCCTGCACCGTTTTCCGGTGGCGACGTCATGTGGTAAGCATCGCTGCTCATACCGAAGCCAACGACTTCAGCATAGATTTTTGCACCGCGCGCTTTCGCATGCTCGTACTCTTCCAGTACCACCATGCCTGCGCCGTCGCCCAACACGAAGCCATCACGATCTTTGTCCCACGGGCGGCTTGCCGCTTGCGGGTTATCATTACGCGTAGACAACGCACGTGCTGCGCCAAAACCACCCACGCCCAGCGGCGTACTGGCTTTTTCTGCACCACCCGCAACCATCGCGTCTGCATCGCCGTATGCAATGATACGTGCGGCATGACCGATGTTATGTACGCCTGAAGTACAGGCCGTCGCGATGGAGATGCTTGGGCCCTGCAGGCCGTACATGATGGTCAGGTGACCTGCCACCATGTTAACAATCGTCGACGGAACGAAGAACGGGCTGATCTTACGCGGTCCACCGTTTACCAGAGAGGTATGGTTTTCTTCGATAAGACCGAGACCGCCAATACCAGAGCCAATAGCGGCGCCAATACGGTGAGCGTTCTCTTCCGTAATTTCGAGGCCAGAATCCTGCATGGCCTGAACGCCAGCGACAATTCCATATTGAATGAAAGCATCCATCTTGCGCTGTTCTTTGCGCGAGATAATGTCTTCACAGTTAAAATCCTTTACTAAGCCAGCAAATTTCGTTGCATAGGCGCTAGTATCGAAATGGTCGATCAGGCTGATGCCACTCTGACCGGCAAGGAGAGCTTTCCAGGTAGACTCTACGGTATTGCCGACAGGAGACAACATGCCCAGTCCGGTCACAACTACACGACGCTTAGACACGGTTGTCCTCCAGGGAGGGAAAATAATTCAAGTGGGATAAAAAGATAAAACTCAGGCGGTCGAATGACCGCCTGGAGATGTTCACTTACGCCTGGTGGCCGTTGATGTAATCAATGGCAGCCTGAACGGTAGTGATTTTCTCAGCTTCTTCGTCCGGAATCTCAGTATCAAACTCTTCTTCCAGAGCCATTACCAGCTCAACGGTGTCAAGAGAATCTGCGCCCAGGTCTTCAACGAAGGAAGCATTGTTGGTTACTTCTTCCTGCTTAACGCCCAGCTGTTCGCCGATAATTTTCTTAACGCGTTCTTCGATAGTGCTCATACTCTTAAATTTCCTATCAAAACTCGCTTTCGCGATGGTTTTCGTAGTGTATAAAATGTTGAAAAATTTGCAACTAAATCCCGGCAGGTCTTACCACGATTTTACGTTATTTTGAGGCCAAGACCTACAATAACGCAAATATTTTTCATCGTGGTTAAACCATGTACATCCCGCCGTTGACGTGCAAAGTCTCACCTGTGATGTAACTTGCTTCGTCAGAAGCTAAAAATGCAACCGCACTGGCGATTTCTTTCGGTTCGCCAAGACGACCCGCAGGTACTGCCGCCAGCGTACCCGCACGCTGGTCATCAGACAGCGCACGCGTCATGTCCGTTTCAATAAAGCCCGGAGCAACAACGTTTACAGTAATGCCACGAGACGCAACTTCGCGCGCCAGTGATTTACTGAAGCCGATCAGACCCGCTTTCGCCGCAGCGTAGTTAGCCTGACCCGCATTTCCCATGGTACCAACCACAGAACCGATAGTGATAATACGCCCATGACGCTTTTTCATCATAGCTCGCATTACCGCTTTTGACAGACGGAAAACAGATGACAGGTTGGTTTCGATGATATCGTTCCACTCGTCATCTTTCATGCGCATTAACAGGTTATCACGAGTAATCCCGGCATTATTGACCAGGATATCGACTTCACCAAATTCTGCGCGAATATTTTCCAGAACAGATTCGATAGATGCCGGATCGGTCACATTCAACATCAGACCTTTACCATTTGCACCTAAGTAATCACTAATGGCCTGCGCGCCGCTTTCGCTGGTGGCAGTACCGATAACTTTCGCGCCACGGGCAACGAGTGTCTCAGCAATTGCGCGGCCAATGCCACGGCTTGCACCGGTAACCAGCGCGATTTTTCCTTCAAAACTCATGGTCTTCCTCTTTTATTGCTCTAGCGCCGCAGACAGTGCCGCCGGCTCATTCAGTGCCGAAGCAGTCAGGGTGTCAACAATACGTTTCGTCAAACCGGTCAGAACTTTACCCGGACCAACTTCATACAGGTGCTCAACGCCCTGGGATGCCATAAATTCAACGGTTTTAGTCCACTGAACCGGGCTGTACAGCTGACGAACCAGCGCATCGCGAATAGCGTCAGCGTCGGTTTCGCACTTCACGTCGACGTTGTTGACAACCGCAACGGTCGGCGCGTTAAACGTGATTTTTTGCAATTCAACAGCCAGTTTCTCAGCAGCAGGCTTCATCAGCGCGCAGTGAGAAGGAACGCTGACCGGCAGCGGCAAAGCACGCTTAGCGCCAGCAGCTTTACAGGCAGCGCCGGCACGTTCTACGGCTTCTTTGTGCCCGGCAATAACCACCTGACCCGGTGAGTTAAAGTTAACCGGTGAAACCACCTGGCCTTCGGCAGACTCTTCACACGCTTTAGCGATAGCTGCGTCATCCAGACCGATAATAGCAGACATGCCGCCAGTGCCTTCCGGCACGGCTTCCTGCATGAATTTACCACGCAGTTCAACCAGACGTACGGCATCGGCAAAACCGATAACACCCGCACATACCAGCGCAGAGTATTCGCCCAGGCTGTGACCCGCCATCAGCGCAGGTGTTTTGCCACCCTGCTGCTGCCATACGCGATAAAGCGCGACCGAGGCGGTCAACAGCGCTGGCTGCGTCTGCCAGGTTTTATTCAGTTCTTCGGCCGGACCCTGCTGAGTCAACGCCCACAGATCATAGCCCAGCGCAGCTGATGCTTCAGCAAAAGTTTCTTCAACAATTGGGTAGTTTGCCGCCATTTCGGACAACATCCCAACGGTCTGGGAACCCTGCCCCGGGAACACAAATGCAAATTGCGTCATGGTTAAATCCTTATACTAGAAACGAATCAGCGCAGAGCCCCAGGTGAATCCACCCCCAAAGGCTTCAAGCAATATCAACTGCCCAGCTTTAATACGCCCGTCGCGGACGGCTTCATCCAGCGCGCACGGTACGGAGGCCGCGGAGGTATTGCCATGTCTGTCGAGCGTCACGACAACATTATCCATCGACATACCCAGCTTTTTCGCTGTTGCGCTGATAATACGCAGGTTTGCCTGATGCGGCACCAGCCAGTCCAGCGCAGAACGGTCGAGATTATTCGCTTCCAGCGTTTCATCAACGATGTGTGCAAGCTCGGTTACCGCGACTTTAAAGACTTCGTTACCCGCCATCGTCAGGTGGATCGGGTTTTCCGGGTTAACGCGATCGGCATTGGGCAGCGTTAACAGTTCGCCATAGCGACCATCCGCGTGCAGATGCGTGGAGAGAATGCCTGGCTCTTCAGATGCGCTCAGTACAACCGCACCCGCGCCATCTCCGAAAATAATGATCGTTCCGCGATCGGTTGGATCACAGGTACGGGCCAGAACATCTGAGCCAACCACCAGAGCATGCTTCACTGCGCCAGACTTAACGTACTGGTCGGCAACGCTCAGCGCGTAAGTGAAACCAGCACAAGCGGCCGCAACATCAAACGCCGGACAGCCTTTGATCCCCAGCATACTTTGGATCTGGCATGCCGCGCTTGGAAATGCGTGAGTGGATGACGTGGTGGCAACCACAATCAGACCAATTTGTTCTTTGTCGATGCCCGCCATTTCAATTGCGCGGTTTGCGGCGGCAAAGCCCATCGTCGCAACTGTTTCATTTGGCGCTGCAATATGGCGTTCACGGATACCTGTACGAGTAACGATCCACTCATCAGATGTCTCAACCATTTTTTCCAAATCGGCGTTAGTACGCACTTGTTCAGGCAGATAGCTGCCAGTACCAATAATCTTCGTATACATGTACGCTCAGTCACTTTTTGGTTATATACCGCCACGAGCAAATCGCTGATACGTTGGCAGCATTCACAAACACATCGTTATCTGTGTGCTCGTGAGGTTGCGCTTTCGCCACCGTCCAGCAGTTCGAATCCAGCTGGGTATACAGATTCCAGGCGAGCGGCAATTCGCTGAGGAACTTGTCGCTGCACCGCCTGCACTGCCTGTTCAATCGCGACTTCAAATGCTCGCTGATTGGCTGCACCATGACTCTTAATCACCGTGCCGCGCAATCCTAACAGACAGGCGCCATTATACTGGTCGGGGTTGAGGTGACTAAATCGCCTTGTCAGGCTTTTTTGTAACCAACGTTTTAATAACAGCAGCCACCACGACCGTTTTTTGCCCTCACCCTGAGACTTCAGCAGTGAAAGGAACATTCTGACAACACCTTCCATCGTCTTTAATGTGACATTACCTGTAAAGCCGTCACAGACCAACACATCGGTTTTGCCAGTCAGTAACTCATTGGCTTCAAGATAGCCGATATAATTAATAGAAGGGATTGTTTTTAGCACTGCAGAAGCATCCCGAATACTGTCGAGACCCTTGGTTTCTTCTTCGCCGATGTTGAGCAACGCAACTCGGGGATTGGCAATGCCAACCACCTCTTCTGCCAGCACGGAACCCATGACGGCAAATTGCACCAACATCGTGCTATCACAATCCACGTTGGCGCCCAAATCCAACACCACCGTTTTGCCCTTTTGCTGATGGGGTAAAACCGTCACCAACGCAGGACGCTCAATCCCCTCAAGAGGTTTGAGCAATAACTTCGCAAGTCCCATTAGCGCGCCCGTATTACCGGCGCTCACACAGGCTTGCGCTCGACCTTCTTTCACGAGCTCCAGGGCAACACGCATTGAGCTTCCACGACTGGCGCGAATAGCTTGCGAGGGCCGGGCATCACTGGCAATAACTGACTGAGCAGGGATAATCTGCAGACGTGAACGTTGTTCGAAGTCAGCTTTGGCAAGTAATGGCGTGATTGTATCGGGATCCCCGACTAAAAGAAGTGTGAGTTGCGAATTAGAATTCAGTGCCTGCAATGCTGCAGGCACTGTCACGGTAGGGCCAAAATCTCCCCCCATGACATCTAACGCCAGGGTTAGACGTGTCAAGGTATCGTCGCTGCCCGGTTAGGTGTTTCCCCAGTTACCCGGGGAAAGCCTCACTAAGCTTCATCACGCGTGTACTCTTTGTCTTTCTCACCGTAGTGGGAAAGCCATCGAGTCATGCGTGATTACTTAGCGATTACCTTACGGCCACGGTAGAAACCGTCGGCAGTGATGTGGTGACGCAGGTGTTGTTCACCAGAAGTTTTGTCTACAGACAGGCTGGTGACTGCGGTCAGAGCGTCATGAGAACGACGCATGCCACGTTTGGAACGGGTTGGTTTATTCTGTTGTACGGCCATGGACCTTACTCCTCAATTACTTACGCTTTAAGCTGGCTAATACGGCAAATGGGTTTGGTTTTTGCGCTTCATCAGGCAATTCGCCAAAGACCATGTCCGCCTCGGACACTTCACAGTGTTCAGAATCATGCACCGGAACTACCGGCAAGGAGAGGATAATCTCATCTTCAACCATTGCAAGCAGATCGATTTCACCGAATTCGTTAACCTCAATCGGCTCATACGCTTCCGGGAGTGCTTCAGCCTGCTCGTCAGAACGGACAGGACTAAAACAATATGTTGTGTGAACATGAAGTGGGAACGGTTTCCCGCAACGCTGACATTCGAGCGTAACCGATACTTTTGCATCACCGGTTATGACGGCAAGGCGCTGGTTATCGATCGCGAACGACATGGAGCATTCCACATCACTGTCCACACTGACTACAGAATCGGCGACGCGCTCAACCAGATCAGAAGTATAGATACCTTCATAATCGAGGCGTTTTTGAGCCGTACGAACCGGATCAAGAGTCAGGGGTAATTTTACCTTTTGCATAGGGCGCGCATATTAACTTTGTAACGTCATATAGTCAAAGAAAAAGGCAGCCTGTGGTTGCCTTTTGCCAATAATTCGCACACATTGCGGGTCATCGACTTAAAATCGCTCAACACAAGCCATTACAGCCAGCTTGTAGGACGAAGTCCATAGTTTAAAATGGCTCTCATCAATACGCTATATGCGAGGGAAAAAATATGCCTCAACTTATTCTTGCTTCGACCTCTCCCTGGCGCCGCGCTTTACTGGAAAAACTGGCAATCCCGTTCGAATGCGCCGCACCAGAGGTTGACGAAACGCCGTTACCGGGTGAAGCTCCGCGACACTTAGTCTTGCGACTGGCGCAGAAAAAAGCGCAATCTCTCGCCCACCGCTATCCATCGCACCTTATTATCGGCTCCGATCAAATTTGTGTTCTTGATGGTGAAATAACCGGCAAACCGTTAACAGAAGAAAATGCGCGCCAGCAGCTACTCAAAGCCCGGGGCAATATTGTGACGTTTTATACCGGACTGGCGCTGTATAATTCTGCGACCGGACATTTACAAACTGAAGTTGAACCGTTTGACGTTCATTTCCGTCATTTAAGCGAAACGGAAATTGAAGATTACGTGCGCAAAGAGCGTCCGCTGCATTGTGCCGGTAGTTTTAAAAGCGAAGGATTGGGCATTGCACTCTTTGAGCGCCTGGAAGGTCGTGACCCAAATACCTTGATCGGTTTGCCGCTGATCGCGCTGTGTCAAATGCTGCGCCGGGAAGAGATGAACCCGCTGAACGCCTGATTAATCTGCCTGATGGCGACGCGATGCGTCTTATCAGGCCTACGATGCATAACACGATTGCAGGCCTGATAAGCAACGCGCGTCAGGCTTTGCGGCGTAATACCTCGAGGCAGCGCTTCAACTGTTTATCCATCGGCGCTTCAATACGCATCACTTCACCGGTACCCGGATGCGTAAATTTCAACGCTGCGGCGTGCAAAAAGAGCCTGCTCAGCCCGGTATCCGCCAGTTGCTTATCGAACTCGCGGTCGCCGTAGCGGTCATCAAAGGCAATAGGATGTCCGGCATATTGAGTATGCACGCGAATCTGGTGCGTGCGCCCGGTCACGGGGCTACAGCGCACAAGCGTAGCAAACGCGTAGCGCTCTTCCACTTTAAAACGCGTTTCCGATGGTTTGCCTTCCTGATTCACCCGCACGATACGCTCGCCGCTTTGCAGGATGTTCTTTAACAACGGTGCCTGCACGTTTTTCACATGTGACTGCCACTGGCCTCGTACCAACGCGAGGTAGTCTTTCTGCATCCCTTTTTCACGCAGTTGTTCATGCAATGAACGTAAGGCTGAGCGCTTTTTAGCAACCAGCAACACGCCGGAGGTATCCCGATCGAGACGATGTACCAGTTCAAGGAAGCGCGCTTCCGGTCGCAGCGCACGTAAACCTTCAATGACGCCAAAGCTTAACCCGCTCCCGCCATGCACGGCCGTACCTGAGGGTTTGTTAAGCACCAGAATGTGGTCATCTTCATATAAAATGACATCGGTCAGCGCCGCGACCTTCTGCAAATTCGGTGAAATGGCCTCTTCTTCACGTTCAGCGACACGTACAGGTGGAATACGCACAATGTCCCCATCTTCGAGTTTGTACTCGGGTTTAATGCGTTTTTTGTTCACCCGCACTTCGCCTTTACGCAAAATGCGATAAATCATACTTTTTGGCACACCCTTGAGTTGGGTGCGCAAAAAGTTGTCGATGCGTTGCCCTGCTTCGTCGGCAGTAATGGCAACTGTTTTTACGGCTGGAGTCTCTGTTTTCATGGGGGCCGATTTTAAATAGCCATCAAGATTCGCGCCACACATTTTTCTATGCTTATATTAACTGCTATACCTTATTACTTAAGTTTGACATAGCCGATTTGGTGGTTATTAAAGCAATCACTACGCGGAAGTGAAAAAACTGTGAGTAACCGGGTGATAAATGGCAAAAGTCATCTTGCTATAACAAGGTTAGCAGTGGAATAATGAGGTTGTTTCCGTGTTGAATCTTGTTAAAACAAGAACTTTTCCGGAATGACCCAATTTTGCCCGACCGATCATCAACGCAGCAATGGCGTAAGACGTATTGATCTTTCAGGCAGTTAGCGGGCTGCGGGTTGCAGTCCTTACCGGTAATAAGGAAGCTTTTCTGGAGAGTAACACCCAGACTGTTCCCCTGATAATTGCGCTGTGTTTCCGTATGAAATACAGGCAACCGACACTCTGCGCCTCTTTGAGCTGACGATAACCGTGAGGTTGGCGACGCGAATAGACACGAGGCCATCGGTTCACACCCGGAAAGGCATTACTCTGCCCGCAGCTTAGTCGTCAATGTAAGAATAATGAGTAAGTTACGATGAAAAGAATGTTAATTAACGCGACTCAGCAGGAAGAGTTGCGTGTCGCCCTTGTAGATGGGCAGCGTCTGTACGATCTGGATATCGAAAGTCCTGGACACGAACAGAAAAAAGCCAACATCTATAAAGGCAAAATTACCCGTATTGAACCGAGTCTGGAAGCGGCTTTTGTTGATTACGGCGCTGAACGTCACGGTTTCCTCCCGTTAAAAGAAATTGCCCGCGAATACTTCCCCGCTAATTACAACTCCCATGGCCGTCCCAACATTAAAGATGTGTTGCGCGAAGGTCAGGAAGTCATCGTTCAGATCGATAAAGAAGAACGCGGCAATAAAGGCGCTGCGCTGACTACCTTTATCAGCCTGGCAGGGAGTTATCTGGTCCTGATGCCGAACAACCCGCGCGCGGGCGGCATCTCCCGTCGCATTGAAGGCGACGACCGTACCGAATTAAAAGAAGCGTTGGCAAGTCTGGAACTGCCTGATGGTATGGGGCTTATCGTGCGTACCGCAGGTGTCGGCAAATCCGCCGAAGCGCTGCAGTGGGACTTGAGTTTCCGCCTTAAGCACTGGGAAGCGATTCAAAAAGCCGCTGACAGTCGCCCTGCTCCGTTCCTGATCCATCAGGAAAGCAACGTTATCGTTCGCGCATTCCGTGACTACTTGCGTCAGGACATCGGCGAAATCCTCATCGACAACCCGAAAGTGATGGAGATGGCGCGTCAGCACATCGCCGCGCTGGGTCGTCCGGATTTCAGCAGCAAAATCAAACTGTACACCGGTGAAATTCCACTGTTCAGCCACTATCAAATCGAGTCTCAGATTGAGTCTGCGTTCCAGCGCGAAGTGCGCCTGCCGTCAGGCGGCTCAATCGTTATCGACAGCACCGAAGCGCTGACCGCTATCGATATCAACTCCGCACGCGCTACCCGCGGCGGCGACATCGAAGAAACAGCGTTCAACACCAACCTTGAAGCTGCCGATGAAATTGCTCGTCAGCTGCGTCTGCGCGACCTCGGTGGCCTGATTGTCATCGACTTCATCGATATGACTCCGGTTCGCCACCAGCGCGCGGTTGAAAACCGTCTACGCGAAGCCGTGCGTCAGGACCGAGCGCGTATTCAGATCAGTCATATTTCACGCTTCGGCCTGCTGGAGATGTCCCGTCAGCGTCTGAGCCCGTCTCTGGGTGAATCCAGCCATCACGTATGCCCACGCTGTTCCGGTACGGGTACCGTACGTGACAACGAATCACTGTCGCTGTCTATTCTGCGTCTGATCGAAGAAGAAGCGCTGAAAGAAAATACCCAGGAAGTTCATGCTATTGTTCCTGTGCCGATCGCATCCTACCTGCTCAACGAAAAACGTACCGCGGTAAATGCCATCGAAACGCGTCAGAATGGCGTGCGCTGTGTGATTGTGCCAAACGATCAGATGGAAACCCCGCATTACTCCGTACTGCGTGTACGCAAAGGGGAAGAAACACCAACCCTGAGCTACCTGCTGCCAAAACTGCATGAAGAAGCAATGGCATTGCCGACGGAAGAAGAATACGTCGAGCGTAAACAGCCAGAACAGCCGGCATTAGCTACCTTTGCTATGCCAGACGTGCCGCCAGCCCCTGCACCGCAGGAGCCTGCAGCGAAAGCCGCCGCGCCTAAAGCCGCAGCAGCGACCGCAGCCGTCGCCGCACAACCGGGTTTGATTAGCCGTTTCTTTGGCGCACTGAAGTCCATCTTCGGTGGCAGCGAAGAAGTGAAACCGGTTGAACAACCTGCACCAAAAGCTGAAGAGAAAGCCGAACGCCAGCAGGATCGTCGTAAACCGCGGCAGAACAATCGTCGCGACCGTAACGACCGTCGTGATAATCGCGACAACCGTGGCGATCGTGATAACCGTAACGAGCGTTCAGAAAGCGGCGAAAACCGTGAAGATAACCGCCGTAACCGTCGTCAGTCTCAGCAGCAAAATGCGGAAGCGCGCGATAACCGCCAGCAGTCCGTTGACGTCGCCGACAAAGCGAAATCCGGTGATGAGCAGCAGGCTCCGCGTCGCGAGCGCAACCGCCGTCGTAACGATGACAAACGTCAGGCGCAGCAAGAAGTTAAAGAGCTGAACCTGGCTGAACAACCGGCGCAGGATACCGAGCAGGAAGAGCGCGTACGTCAGCCTCAGACTCGCCGTAAACAGCGTCAGTTGAATCAGAAAGTTCGTTTTACAGATAGCCCGGCTGTTGAAGCTGAAGTGGTAACTGCCGCTGCGATCGCTGAAACGGCAGTCGTTCAACCAACTGAACAGCCAGCACCGGCACAGCGTACCGAACTGGCGAAAGTTGATCTGCCAGCCGTCGTTGCGACTGAGCAGGATGACAACAGCGAAGCGCGCGACTCAAATGGTATGCCGCGTCGTTCCCGTCGTTCTCCTCGCCATCTGCGCGTAAGTGGTCAGCGTCGTCGTCGTTATCGTGACGAGCGTTATCCGGTTCAGTCGCCGATGCCATTAACGGTCGCCTGCGCATCTCCAGAATTAGCGTCCGGCAAAGTATGGATCCGCTACCCTGTCGCTCGTCCTCAGGATCAGCAGGTTGAAGAGCAGCGCGAACAGGAAATGGTTCAGGAGCAAACTGCGACTGTGGCCGTAGAGCCTCAGGTTGCAGCTGCCGTTGAGCACATTGTGGACGCCCCGGCGTCGGTTGAAACCGTACAGCCAGAGGTGGTTATTGCCGAACCTCAGGCCGCCGCTGTTGAAACCGCACAGGTAGAAACCACACATCCGGAATTCATTGCTACTCCGGTCGAGGAACAACCACAAATTATCGCTGAATCCGACGCACCTGTTGCCGAGGAAACCGTTGCGAAAGCCGAACCTGTCGCTGAAGTCGTGACTGCGCCGGTTGTCGATGCGCCTGCGGAAGTTGTTATTTCACAGCCTGAAGTGGTTGAAGAGATCGCTGAGGTTGTGGAAACAGTACCAGTTGTGGAAACCGCACCGGTTGTTGAAGAAGTTGCAGCGCCGAAAGAAGTTGTTGCAGCACCTGTCGTCGAAGCCGCAGTCGTTAAGGCTGAAGTTGTCGCAACCAGCGTTGACACGGAACATCTTCACAGCCATGCAACCGCGCCGATGACGCGCGCACCGGCACCAGAGTATGTGCCTGAAGCGCCGCGTCATAGCGAGTGGCAGCGCCCGGCATTCGCCTTTGAAGGGAAAGGTGCCGCAGGTGGACACAGCGCCACACACCAGGCGACTGCGCCAGCAACACGCCCACAGCCCGTTGAGTAAGACGTAATCAACATCAAAGCCGACCTTCGGGTCGGCTTTTTTATACCTGCTCTACGCGTTTCATCCCCGTTAGCTGCGGCATGACATCTTTCATTAACGCCAGAAACTTGCGTAATCGGGTGGGATAGTAACGCGCCCAGGGATAAACCAAATGTACAGGCAACGACGCCGCATGCCACTCGGGTAGCAGCGTAACCAGTCGTCCACGAGCAATATCCTCCTCGACCATCCAGCTTGAAACAATGGCCACACCCAACCCTGCCAGGGCGGCATTTCTTGCGACATAAATGCTGTCGGTGCTTAATCTGGGTGTAATATTCAGCGTAACAGGTTCATTACGTGGTCGATGCAGCAACGAAACGCTGTGCTGGTAAAATGTGTTCACTGCAATCCATGGCAGCGTTGATAACTGCTCCGGATGCGAAAGCTCGCTATATTGCTCAAGCAAAGCAGGATTCACTACCATGCTACGAGGAACCTCAGCCAGTAAAACCGAGACCGTCGCTGGATCAACCTCTGCCCCAACCCTGATGGCGCAATCAATATTATCGCTCAGGAAATCAACGGTTTTATCATTGAGCATCCACTCTACCGACAACTGCGGATAGCGCGAAAGAAACTGCAAAAGCGGTTCAAGAAGCTGTTGCTGCCCGAACGCATGCGGAGCACGTACTCGCAGCGTTCCCACCGGTTCATCCTCCGTAACATTGAGTCCATCTTCCAGCGCCAGCCAGGCATCAATAATATTCTTGGCATGCTGGTAGCCGCGTTCGCCGTCGTCGGTCAGTTTCATCGCATGCGTGGTGCGCATGATCAGTTTTACACCCAGCAGCGCTTCCAGGGATTGTAACCGTCGACTGACGGTCGCCTGCGTTGTCCCCATCTGCTTTGCCGCTGCTGAAAGCGACCCCGCCTCGACGATACGCACAAACGTGCGCATCAGCTCCACTCTATCTATACGCTCAGTTTTTACCATTCCAAGTTTCTTCATACGTCTGACGTATAACTGTTTTACCACCGCGCTCGCTACCGCGCCACCCGCTGAAGGTTAAAAATAGCCGCACATCCTGTGATTGAGGAATCAACTGTGAACACACATACCGCCCTTACCCGTTGGGTTATTTTTGTACTGGCATCAGGCGCCGGATTCAGCGTGGCATCCATCTATTATGCCCAGCCGCTTCTGCCCTTAATGGGTCAGGATCTGGCCCTAAGCATCACCGGCATGGGGCTGGTTCCGACGCTAACCCAGGCGGGTTACGCGTTGGGGATTTTCTTTTTATTACCATTAGGCGACCGCTATGACCGTCGGACGCTAATCCTGTTGAAAAGCCTCGCGCTCGCCGTACTGCTTCTGGCCTGCAGCTTTACCGGCCAATTGCATTCGCTTTTACTGGTCAGCCTGTTGATGGGAATGGCGGCAACCATGGCGCAGGACATCGTTCCCGCTGCGGCAATTCTGGCCCCTGAAGGCAAGCAGGGAAAAACGGTAGGTACCGTGATGACGGGCCTGCTGCTGGGAATTTTACTTTCACGTACCGTTAGCGGGCTAATAGGTGAGGCGTTTGGCTGGCGCGAAATGTATCAACTCGCAGCCTTCAGCATTGCTGTGATTTCCACCATCATGTGGAAAGTGCTCCCTCGTTTTGCTGTCCATTCCACGCTGAGCTACCCGTCATTACTGCTCTCAATGGCGCAACTGTGGCAGCGGTATCCCGCATTGCGCCGCGCGGCGCTGGCACAAGGCTTTCTGTCTGTTGCCTTTAGCGCCTTCTGGTCCACGTTGGCAGTGATGTTATCTGAGCATTATCACATGGGTAGCGCTATGGCTGGCGCGTTTGGTATCGCGGGCGCGGCTGGTGCGCTTGCCGCGCCGCTGGCAGGCCATCTTGCCGACAAAGTGGGCGCAGCGAAAGTGGCGCAGTTAGGTGCTTTGCTGGTAACAGTATCTTTCGCCCTGATGTTCCTGTTACCCGCCCTGCCAGTACAGGGGCAGTGGCTGCTTATTGCCCTTTCGGCGGTAGGTTTTGATCTCGGATTGCAATCCAGCCTGGTTGCCCACCAGAACCTGGTCTATGGCCTCGAGCCCCAGGCACGTGGACGCCTGAACGCGCTACTGTTTACAATGGTATTTATCGGTATGGCGTTGGGTTCGGTTCTCGGAAGTCAGGTCTACGCGCAGGCAGACTGGGAAGGTGTGGTTACGCTGGCAACGTTTAGCGGTGCGATTGCGCTGGTAATAAGATTAACGGGGAATCTGTCACTGAGAAAAACAACCGTGGCCTAAAAAAATGCCCGCTCCGGGGTGTTAAAGGAGCGGGCAGACAAACATATCCAGTTTCATGATATGTTCAAAAAAGGTCGTTACCGGTTAAGCTGGAACAGCGACATGCCCTGCATATCGGTAAACGTTTTGTACGATGCCTGCAGCGCAGCCTGCTGCATCACGTAGGACGAAATCGCTGCGTTCCAGTCAACATCCACCAGATTGCTCATCTGCTGAGTTTGCCCCAATGCACGATCGGCTCCCAGTGAATCCAGCGAGCTTAATTCGCTAAGCTGCGTGCCTAATTCCGCACGGACGCTCAACACATTATTGAGTGAATTCTTTAAACCACGGTTGGTTTTATCAATCGCCTCAGCGGCCTTTGCTTTCGCCACATCATCGCCTTCAATCGGCGTATTCAGGGCTGCAATAGCTGTATCCAGCATTACGAATAAGTTCGTTTCAGACTTGCTACCATCTGGCTCCGGAACCGCGTTGCTGGTCACCGAGTTAAAAATTTTATCTCCGGTATGACCAATCACCATTGACCGAGCGGCATCAACCTGTTGGGTGATATTTTCAGTTCCACCACTATAAGTACCATCAGTCTGGGCAAATGGTGGAACTTCGGTTTTGTAGCCGCCAAAGATATAGCGACCATTACCGTCGGTACTGTTAGCCAAATTCATCAGTTGATCGCGGAGCCCTTGCAAATCAGTCGCTAACGATGCTCTGTTGTCATCACTCAATGTACCGTTGCCGGCGTTGACAATTTTTTCCTGCGCCGCGGTAATCGCGGTCGTCGCCCGGCTTAAAACGTTCTCTTCCAGTGACACTTTTTGCGTCGCGAAAGTACGCGCCAGCGTATATTGGCTGTTTTGCGCCTGAGCCTGAGAAAGCACTACAGCCTGCGAGGCGGCAATCGGATCGTCAGACGGGTTGATCACGCGTTTGCCCGTTGACATCTGCTCACCAAATTTTATCCATTCGGCCTGAGAGTTGGTAATGCCACGCATGTTCTGCTGGTACATCATCTGAGTACTAATACGCATTGAGTCCCTCTCCCTTAGCGAATATTCAGAAGCGCATCAAAGAGCGAATTTGCTGTTTGCAGCACTTGTGCGTTGGCCAGGTAATACTGTTGATAACGCTGCAAATTGCCGTACTCTTCATCGAGGTTAACCCCGGAAATCGACTGTTGCTGATTAGAAAGCTGCGTAACTACGTTGTTCTGGGTGGTGGCGCTGGTTTTCAGGGTAGCGGTTTTATTCCCGACATCGCTCACCAGCGTTGCGTACGCGTCATTGAAGGTTTTATTTCCGACAGTCGCTTTGGTTTGCAGATCCAACAATTTTTGGCCGTTACGGTTATCGCTTTTCCCTTTATCCTTATCTGGATCGATATCATTTTTGGATACTTCGGCCATGGCGATTTTCGACTCATCAGTCACAGCCACTTTCATATCAACAATGACATTACCCACTGGCTTCACCGTAAAGCTATCATTCGCTTTCGCTCCCGCCCCTACGGTTATCTCCAGCCCATCAAAGGACATTTTTCCACCAGTGACGGTCGCCTTAAAGCTGGTATTATCTGCAAGGCGAGTTACCTGCCAGTCAGTACCATCAAAAGTAATATTGTAATCAGTAGCCTGCACTGCTGAGCTATCAGTAACTTTTGCAGTTAACGACCCTGTCCCAGTATTTTTGGTATTACTGAGCACAGATGGACCGCCGATAGCAAAGAAGTCTTTACCAGCATCACCATTGGCATCAAAACCTTCTTTATGCTGCGTATTAAATGCATCGGCAAACGCCAGTGCCAGTTGCCCCAGCGTGTTACGCGTCTGGTCCAGCTCTTGAGAACGAAACGTCATCAAACCGCCCAATGAGCCGGTATCAATGAGTTTTTCAGGAATTTCAACATTTCCGGCAACGCCATCAACATAGGCCACCGTAGTGCGTGTTGGATCGGCACTGGACGGTACTGCGGCCAGTTGGCGGGCGTTGCTGCCCTGTACCAGTGAATAGCCGTTCGCCATCGTTACGTTATAGGTGCCGCCATCCTGGACACTGACTTCAACGCCGACAAGTTTGTTCAGTTCGCTAACCAGTTGGTCACGCTGATCGAGTAGATCGTTAGGCGATGCGCCCGCGCCAACGCCGGTCAGACGGGAAATCTGATCGTTGAGGCTGGCAATCTGCTTTGAGTAGTTGTTGATCTGATCTACGCTGGCTTTGATCGCAGTATTGACCTGCTTATCCTGATCGCGCAGATACTGATCGGTTGTTCTGAACTGATTCACTAAACCATCAGCTTTACCAATCAGTGCCTGACGCGCAGCCGGGTCTTCTGCATTACTGACCAGCGTCTGCAGGCTGGTAAAAAAACCCTGCATTGAGGTGGAAATTGAACTGGTTTTACTGGAAAGCAGATTGTCGATTTTCGACATTTGCTCATAGCGCGTTGTCAGGCCGCTGCTCTGGTTCTGCGCTGCACGCAACTGATTCGTGATAAAAGAATCATATTCGCGCTGTACGCCAGAAACATAGACGCCATTGCCAACCCAGCCCCCCGCACCCAGCGTGCTGTTCGCCTGCGCCATAATTGTCGTTTGGCGGGTGTACCCGGCAACGTTATAGCTGGAGATGTTATTACTGGCGGTATTCAACGCGGCCTGCGCTGCGCTAAGTCCACTCATCGCGTTATTAATCAAGCTGGACATGGAGGTTCCTTGTAATCCTTCAATACTCGTTATTATCGGCAGCAGGTCGGTAGACTTGAGCTATTTAAAAGAGATTATCGATGTTCGTGCTGTAGGTTTTGCTCACTTTTTCGCTCATCGATTTCAACTGCTGGATCATGTTGGTTAATTTACGCGCATAGTTAGGGTCAGTTGCGTAACCGGCATTCTGCAATGCCTGTGCGCCTTGCTCGGCTGTCGCGGCAGCGGTCACCGCCGCATAGCGCGGGTTACGCGATATCAGACCGACATAATCCGACAGCGCCTCCAGGTAAGAGCTATACACGCGGAATCTGGCTTTCACCTTTTTCGCCTCACCATTTTCATATTCGGTAGTGGTGATTTCGGTGGTTGGGCCTTTCCAGCTTCCCGAAGCCTTCACGCCAAAAATGTTAAAGCTTGGTTCGCCATTTTCACGACGGATTTGTCGCTGCCCCCATCCGGACTCCAGCGCCGCCTGTGCCAGAATAAGATGATGCGGAACCCCGCTTTGCTGGCTGGCAAGCTTAGCTGGCAGCGATAGCTGGGCGAGGAAGTCTTTACTGTCACCTGACAGCGGCTCATCAATGCTTTCCGTCGCCCGGGGAATGGCTTTACGCACCAGTTGCGTCAGCGCCTGGTTTTGATAGCTGGTCACCGTTTCAAGCGAGAACTTCATTGGCACCTGCGGCGCGTCGTCTGCGGGTTGCGCCTGCCCTTCGGTCATCTGCTTAACCATCATTTCCGCCAGCCCCAGACCTTTACCTGCGGTCATCTGCTGCGCAATTTGTTGGTCATACATGCTGGTATACAAACGTGTCGAATCGCTGCTAAACACACCATCTTTCGGCAGCGCTTCACGCATGCTTTTCAGCATCATCTGCACGAACATCCCTTCAACCTGACGGGCGACCGGGCGGATATTCGCCGCCGGGTCCTGACCCGCTTTCGCTTTCAGTTCGTTCAGTGATTGCGCATCCCAGGCGGCGCTGGTCAGCAGTTTGCTGTCACCAATCATTAGATGATTTCCAGTTTGGCGCGTAAGCATCCCGCACTCTGCATCGATTGCAGAATGGACATCAGATCCATCGGCGTTGCCCCCAGCGCATTAAGCGCACGTACGACGTTATTCAGGTTGGCGCTGGAACGCACGCTTTGCAGCGAACCACCGCTCTGGCGCAGATCGATCTGGGTTTGTGGCGTTACCACTGTCTGTCCACCACCAAACGGTGTATCCGGCTGGCTGACATTCGCCTGACGGTTTACCGTAATCGACAAGTTGCCTTGCGCCACGGCACAACTATCCAGCGTGACTTCGCGGTTCATTACGACGGATCCGGTACGCGAGTTGATAATCACTTTCGCATCCTGCGGCGTGACGTTCACCTCCATATTCTGGATGTCAGCAAGGAAACGTACCTGCGAACTGTTGCCGCTTGGCACGCGCACCTGAATGGTTCGGGCATCCAACGCTGTTGCGCTACCAAAGCCACGCGAGCGGTTAATGGTGTCGGTAATCTGCTGCGCCATCGTGAAATCTTCATTATTGAGCTGCAGATTAATGGTGTTACCGCCGCCGAACTGACTGGGTAATTCACGTTCAATAATTGCGCCGTTAGTAATACGTCCGCCATTGAGCTGGTTAACCTGCACGCTACTGCCACCCGCAGCTGCGCCCGCACCGCCAACTAAAATATTCCCTTGCGCCAGCGCATAAACCTGGCTATCGACCCCTTTCAGTGGAGTCATCAGCAGCGTGCCGCCGCGCAGGCTTTTGGCGTTCCCCATGGAAGAAACCACCACGTCAATCGTTTGTCCTTGCCGACCGAATGCAGGAAATGACGCGGTGACCATCACCGCCGCCACATTTTTCAACTGCATGTTGGTGCCAGTTGGCACGGTTATCCCCAACTGCGAAAGCATGTTGTTGAGCGTTTGCGTAGTAAACGGCGTCTGGGTGGTCTGGTCGCCCGTACCATCCAGACCGACTACCAGCCCATAACCTATCAACGAGTTTTCCCGCACTCCCTGAACGCTGGTCAGGTCACGAATACGGTCAGCGTGCGCAATGGTGGCTATCAGCACCAGTACCATTCCAACTAAAGATTTAAACACTGGGTACCTCGCTTACATCGGCGACAAGTTAAGGAAGAAACGCTGCAACCAGCCCATATTCTGCGCTTCATTGATGTAGCCGTTGCCGACATACTCAATCCGCGCGTCCGCAACCTGAGTTGACGGTACGGAGTTGCTGCCACTGATGGTGCGCGGGTTAACGACCCCGGAGAAGCGAATGAATTCAGTGCCCTGATTAATGGCAATCTGTTTTTCACCCACGACATGTAAGTTGCCATTCACCAGTACCTGATCGACCGTTACGGTCAGCGTACCGCTGAAGGTATTGCTGGCGTTCGCGCCGCCTTTACCGTTAAAGGAGTTACCCCCTGACGCTTCTACGTCAGCACGTTCGTTACCGAACAGACCTTGCAGATAGCGCGGGACGGTATCAAAACCAAAGTTAGTCTTGCCGTCACGGCTGGCGTTAGCCGAAGAACTTTTGCTCGCGCTGACGTTTTCCTGCAATACGATGGTTAACGTATCGCCAATATTGCGCGGACGGCGGTCTTCGAATAGCGGCTGATAACCGTAGTTAATCGGCTGCGCCGACTGGAAGATTGAACCATTCGCCACCGGCGTCGGACCGGGAACAGGCTGGGCAGACGTCGCGCCCTGCACGAGGGGTGTGGACGGGATCCAGGCGCATCCTGTCAGTGAAACCACCAGCAGGGCTAAAATTGGGTATGGGTGAAGCGCGTATTTTCGCATTGCGGTCATCTTCAAAATCAGTGTGCCGGTGAGGCTTTCACCCCACCGGACCACACTTTAGAGTTGCGTCAGTTTTTGCAGCATCTGATCGGTGGTCGACACCGCTTTACTGTTGATTTCGTAAGCGCGCTGAACCTGGATCATGTTTACCAGCTCTTCCGCCACGTTGACGTTAGAGGTTTCAACATAGCCCTGGTACAGCAGACCCGCGCCGTTCAGACCCGGCGTGCTCTCATTCGGCGCACCGGATGACTGCGTTTCGGTGTACAGATTCTCACCAATACTTTCCAGACCGGTATCGTTCATGAAGGTTGTCAGGTTAAGCTGGCCTACCTGAACCGGCGCAGCCTGGCCCTGCTGGGTCACGCTGACAATACCGTCGCGGCCAATGGTGATACTGAGCGAGTTAGCCGGAATGGTGATGGCTGGCTGAACCTGAAAACCACCCGCCGTCACCAACTGACCGTTCTGATCCACCTGGAATGAACCGTCACGGGTATAGGCGGACGTGCCATCAGGCAGCATAACCTGGAAAAATCCCTGCCCTTTAATCGCCACATCTTTACTGTTGTTGGTCTGCGACAGGTTCCCCTGGCTGTGTAAACGCTCGGTCGCGACCGGACGCACACCGGTACCTATCTGCAAGCCAGACGGCAGTGTGGTTTGTTCAGATGACTGGGCGCCAGGCTGGCGAATCGTCTGGTACAACAGATCTTCAAACACCGCACGCTGGCGCTTAAATCCGTTGGTGCTGACGTTTGCCAGGTTGTTGGCAATCACATCCATGTTGGTTTGCTGCGCATCCAGGCCGGTTTTGGCGATCCATAATGAACTGATCATAAAATGTCCTGTGTTAACTCATCGACAGCAGTTGGTTGGCGCGGCCCGCGTTATCATCCACGCTACTGATAATCTTCATTTGCATTTCAAAGCGGCGGGCGTTGGCGATCATGTCACTCATCGCAGCAACCGGTTTGACGTTACTGCCTTCCAGCACGCCCGACATGACGCGAATGCTGGGGTCGGCCTGTAACGTCGCACCACGAGTAGCCTGCGCGGCCTGAGTCAGACGGAACATGCCGTCATCACCACGTTGTACTTCACTCCCCGTCGCCTTCACCAGCTTCAGTCGCCCGACTGGCGCGACCGTATTGGCCGGATCGCCAGGATTAAGCGCCGAGATCGTACCGTCTGCCGCAATGGTGACTTCTGAACCTTCCGGTACGGCTATTGGTCCGGCTTCGCCAATCACCGGGTGACCCTGAATAGTCAGTTCACCCGTAGGGCTTACCTGAATGGCGCCATTTCGGGTATATCCTTCGCTACCGTCCGCGGTCTGCACAGCTAACCAGCCATCCTGTTGCAGCGCCACGTCCAGTGGACGCGAGGTATAGTCCATCTGACCCGGCGTCATATCGGCCCCCGGCGTGGAGGCCACCACCAGCGTACGCGTCGGTAAAGACAATCCCTCAACGGGAACCGCACGCAGGGCATTGAGCTGCGCACGAAAACCCGGCGTTGAAGCGTTTGCCAGGTTGCTGGCCGTCACCGCCTGTTGATTCAGCGTCTGACTGGCCGCGCCCATGGCGGTATAAATTGCGTGATCCATTAAGCCATCCCGTCAGGCGCTTAGCGCAGGTTGACCAGCGTGTTGAGGATCTGATCCTGGGTTTTGATGGTCTGCGCGTTCGACTGATAGTTACGCTGAGCGACAATCATATTCACCAGTTCTTTACTCAAATCCACGTTTGACGCTTCCAGCGCGCCGTTGGTCAGCTTGCCGAAGTTACCTGAGCCTGCCGTACCCAACAACGCCACGCCGGAAGCCTGAGTCGCAGCCCAGACGTTGTCGCCCTGAGAAGCCAGACCTTCGTTGTTGGCGAAGTTTGCCAGCACGATCTGTCCTAAAACCTGCGTTTGCTCGTTGGAGTAGTTACCAACCACGGTACCGTCATTATTAATCTGGTAGCTAACCAAATCGCCCGGCTTGTAGCCATTCTGCGTAGCGGCAATCACACTGTTTGTACCCGTGTTTTGCTGCATAGAGTTCTGCAGGCTAAGAGTGAATGTCGCAGGGACTGCGCCGTTTATCGTGCCGGTAGTGATCGAAAACGAAGGTGTTGCATTTGCCGCGCCCAGCGTCCAGGTTGATTCAGTCGCAGGAGGCGTCGGCTTCACTTCGGTATAACCTTTAACGGCCTCCAGAGAGCCATTGGTGTCGAAGGTCATCTGGCTTGATTTCACCAGCGGCGAGTTTGCTACGCTGGAATCCTGAGTCCAGATATCCCAGGTGTTATCACCGGTTTTAACGTAATAAAGGTTAACGTCGTGCTGGTTCCCCTGGCTGTCAAATACCGTCAGCGGCGCACGTTTGTTATAGCTGTCAGCATCAGACGGCGAAAACTTATTCGTCGGTACTTTTGCTGATGAGTTCAGGTTGATCTGCATCGTCGCCGTTTCGGTGGATTTTCCCCCCATCAGCGTATTCGGGATAGTGATTGGGCCTGGATTTGCGCCCTGCTGAATAGTTGGCGGCGTACCGGCAGCCGGGTATCCCGTTAATTGCAGCCCCTGCATGTTAACCAGCGTTCGGTTTTCATCGAGCTTAAACTGACCATTACGACTAAAGAATACGGAACCGTTGCTGTCTACCATGCGGAAAAAACCGTTCTGGCTAATAGCAACATCCAGCCCGCGACCGGTGTTGGTCGTAGTGCCGTCGGTAAAGTCCTGGGTAATACCCGCAACTTTAACGCCCAGACCCACTTTAGAACCGGCAAACATATCGGCAAAGGATGCCGTACCGGACTTAAAACCGTAGGTGGCGGAGTTGGCGATGTTGTTACCAATGACATCGAGGTTGGTCGCTGCAGCGTTCAGACCGCTGACCGCTTGTGAAAAGGCCATGACTTACTCCTGATAAGTGTGAAGGCTTAAATGATCTGCCGTACTTCGTCGAGGGTGGTGGTTCCATAGGTGCCCAGGTCCAGCGTATTACCGCCGTTACTGCGAATAACTCCCTGCACCAGCGCAAACTGAAGCGGCTGCGCCACCAGTTGCGTTCCGCCATTACTGGCAGCAATTGACACGTTGTAAGAACCGCTTGGCGCATCCGTGCCATCGGTCATGGTGCCGTCCCAGGTAAAGGTATGAACGCCCGCTTTCAAACCGCCAATATCAATGGTGCGTACCACCTTGCCGTCTTTATCGGTAATGGTTGCGGTAACCTTATCTGCTGGTTGCTGCAGCTCAACGCCAAACGGCGTGGTGGTGGTTTTGGCGCCCTCTTCCGTACCTTTACCGGTCAGGATGGTAGTGCCCGGGATCATGACGCCGTGGCCAATCAGAGTACTGGCCTGCAGCGACTGGCTGTTGTCGATCTGTCCGGAGATCGACCCCAACGTGGTGTTCAGTTTTTCTATTCCGCTCACGGTACTGATTTGCGCCAGTTGGGTGGTCAGTTCGTTGTTTTGCAGCGGGTTAGTTGGATCCTGGTTTTTCAGCTGTGCAACCAGCAGCGTCAGAAAGCTGCTTTGCAGATCAGCAGCGTTGCTGCCCGTCAGCGAATTCTTCCCCGTGGCGTCATTAACGCCAGTGGTGCCTGGGTCATTCATTTTTACAGCAATAGACATGTGCGCCTCCTTTACTGGCCTAGCGTCAGCGTTTTGAGCATCAAGCTTTTCACGGTGTTGAGCACTTCGACGTTTGCCTGGTAGCTACGCGAGGCTGACATGGTGTTGACCATTTCGCCGACGACGTCCACATTCGGCATTTTTACGTAACCATTCGCATCGGCCAGCGGATTACCCGGTTCATAAACCAGCTTATCCGGCGCCTGGCTTTCAATGACATCAGCAACTTTCACGCCACCGGTTGCTGCGCCTGGCGCGGCATCAACCTGAAAAACAACCTGCTTCGCACGATACGGTTGACCGTCGGGTCCGGTGACGCTATCCGCATTCGCCATGTTGCTGGCCGCCACGTTCAGACGCTTAGACTGAGCCGTCAGCGCAGAGCCTGCGATATCAAAAATATTTAACAGCGCCACGAATTAGTTCCCTCCTTGCAGCACGTTCATCATGCCTTTGATTTGTCCACCCAGCGCGGTTAGCCCCATTTGATATTTGAGGCTGTTGTCGGCAAATTGCGTACGCTCCCGGTCCATATCCACTGTGTTACCATCGAGAGACGGCTGGTCAGGAATACGGTAGAGCAGCTCCGTAGAAGGCGCGGAAACGGTCTGGGCCGGAATGTGTTGTGCAGAGGTCAGCGTCAACGAGACACCGCCGGTTTCTTCCCGTCCTCGCACCATGACTTTTTTCAATTCACTGGCGAAATCCAGGTCACGCGCCTGATACCCCGGCGTGTCGGCATTGGCTATGTTGGCCGCCAATACTTCCTGGCGTTGGGCGCGCAAATTCAGCGCTTCCTGTTGAAAACGTAAGGCGGCGTCGAGCTTATCGAGCATATCTCCTCCGCAAATGACAAAATTCAGCCGACAGCTTAAATCCCATTACGCGCGCGTTATCGCCGGAATAAACGCAAAATGCGTCGCTATTTGTTGCGTTGATGACTGCGTCACACAGGTAAAATCCTGCCACTACCTGAAAAAGCACGAGGTTTTGATGCAAACGTTTAAACGTGGAATAGTCGTTGCAGCACTGCTGTTCAGCCCTATGACGCTGGCGCAAGACCTGAATTCTCAGCTAACAGCATGGTTCTCCCAGCGTCTGGCCGGATTTAGCGATGAGGTGATGGTCACTATCCGAACGTCACCAAACTTACTGCCGAGCTGCGAGCAACCCGCATTAAGCGTGTCCGGCAGTGCAAAACTGTGGGGCAATGTGAACGTGCTGGCGCGATGCGCCAACGAAAAACGTTATCTGCAGGTGAGCGTGCAGGCCACAGGAAACTACGTGGTAGCCGCCGCGCCCGTAGCCCGGGGTAGCGCCCTGACTCAGGCCAGCGTAACGTTAAAACGAGGTCGACTGGACCAACTACCACCGCGCGCGGTGCTGGATATGAGTCAAGTACAGGATGCCGTAAGCCTGCGCGATCTGGTGCCAGGTCAACCGATACAGCTTTCAATGTTGCGCCAGGCCTGGCGGATCAAGGCCGGTCAGCGCGTACTGGTTATCGCCAACGGAGAGGGTTTTCGGGTGAATGCCGAAGGCAAAGCGCTGAACAATGCCGCCGTTGCACAGAATGCGCGAGTGCGGATGGTTTCAGGCCAGGTGGTGAGCGGCATCGTCGATTCTGATGGGAATATTCTGATTAACCTATAATAGGTTAAAGATTTTTTAGCGTGTGCCGATAGATAAACAACCAATGATTACAGCGGGCCGCTATAGCGTAACCCCTCGATGAGGAAAAACAAAATGAGCATTGATCGTACCTCACCATTGAAACCAGTAAGTACCGTTCAGCCACGTGAAACCAGCGATGCGCCGGTACAAAAAGCGCGGAAGGAAAAAACCACCGCCACCACCAGCACCAGCGTCATGCTGAGCGACGCCCAGGCTAAACTGATGCAGCCCGGCACCAATGACATCAATATGGAACGCGTCGAAGCACTGAAAACCGCGATCCGTAACGGTGAGCTGAAGATGGACACTGGAAAAATTGCCGACTCGCTGATCCGCGAGGCGCAGAGCTACTTACAGAGTAAATAAAGTATGACTCGTTTGTCAGAAATACTTGACCAGATGACGACCGTCCTCAATGACCTGAAAACGGTAATGGATGCTGAACAACAGCAACTTTCCGCAGGATATATCAACGGCAGCCTGCTTCAGCGTATTACAGAAGAAAAAAGCTCTTTGCTGGCAACCCTTGATTATCTGGAGCAACAGCGCCGTCTGGAGCATGACGCCACGCGCAGTGCTAATGATGAAATTGCCGAGCGTTGGCAAACCATCACCATGAAAACACAGCACCTACGCGACCTCAATCAGCACAATGGCTGGCTGCTGGAAGGACAGATCGAGCGCAATCAACAAGCAATACAAGTGCTGAAACCGCACCAGGAACCGGCGCTGTATGGCGCAAACGGTCAAACCTCTGCTGCGCACCGCGGCGGGAAAAAATTCTCTATCTGATGCAAGCCTGATAACACTTTGCTTATCAGGCCTACGCGTTTTGTAGGCCGGATACGGCGTTAAGCCGCCATCCGGCATTGATCTGTTACGCCGTCCGGCGCACAAACTCTTTCACTTTAAAGCCCAGCACGGCGAGCGCGGCAAAGTAAGCGGCAATACCTGCCACTACGACAGCCATCAGACGCAGCAGGCGCCACAACATCGTTCCCTGCGACCAGTCCGGCATAATGTATAGCATCCCGACCAGCGCCGCCGACATCACCAGTACAGAAATCACCAGTCGCGTCAGGAACCAGGCCCAGCCCGGTTGCGGGGTGAAGATTTTCTGCTTACGCAACTGCCAGTACAGTAGTGAAGCGTTCAGACACGCCGCCAGACCAATCGACAGCGACAACCCGGCATGTTTCAGCGGTCCGATAAACGCCAGGTTCATTACCTGGGTCATAATCAGCGTGACAATGGCAATCTTGACCGGCGTTTTAATATCCTGGCGCGAATAAAAACCTGGGGCCAACACTTTCACCACGATCAAGCCAATCAAACCGACCGAGTACGCCACCAGCGCGCGTTGAGTCATGGCGGCGTCAAAGGCAGTAAATTTCCCGTACTGGAACAGAGACACCGTCAACGGTTTGGCCAGAATCCCTAATGCTACGGCACTCGGTAATGCCAGCAGGAAACATAAACGCAGCCCCCAGTCCATCAGACGGCAGTACTCATCATGATTCCCGCTGGAAAAGCTTTTGGACAACGATGGCAGCAGGATAGTCCCCAGCGCTACGCCAAGTACGCCGGACGGAAACTCCATCAGACGGTCGGCATAGTACATCCATGAAACCGAGCCAGAGGCCAGAAACGAGGCAAAAATCGTATTGATGATCAGTGAAATCTGGCTGACGGAAACCCCAAGGATCGCCGGGCCCATTTGCTTGACGACGCGCATCGCACCCGCATCGTGGAAGTTCACCCGCGGCAGCACCAGCATGCCAATTTTTTTCAGATGCGGCAGCTGGTAAATCAGCTGTAGCACGCCGCCAACCGTAACGGCCCACGCCAGCGCCAGCACCGGAGGATGAAAATAAGGTGCTGCAAACAGCGCGAAACCGATCATGCTGATATTCAGAAAAGTCGGCGCAAACGCCGGAATAGAAAAGCGGTTCCAGGTGTTAAGGATCGCACCAACCAGCGAAGCCAGTGAGATCAGCAGAATATACGGAAAGGTTATGCGCAGCAGTTGAGTAGTCAGCGCAAATTTGTCGGCGGTGTCGGCAAACCCAGGCGCGGTGACTAAAATCACCCACGGGGCAGCCAGCATCCCGGCGACCGTCACCACGGCCAGCGCCAGGGTCAACAGCCCGGAAACGTAAGCGACAAACACGCGGGTCGCATCTTCACCTTGCTTACTTTTGTACTCAGCCAGGATAGGCACAAACGCCTGCGAAAAAGCGCCCTCAGCAAAGATTCGGCGCAGCAGGTTAGGAAGTTTGAATGCCACAAAAAAGGCATCTGTCGCCATCCCTGCGCCAAAGATTCTGGCGACAATCGCATCACGCGCAAAACCCAGCACACGTGAAAACATCGTCATCGAGCTGACGGCTGCCAGCGACTTTAATAAATTCATCTATGTTGTATTCCAGACTCTGAGGCAAAACCCCGACAAACCTGCCCGTAGGTCAGATAAGGCATGCTCGCCGCTATCCGACACTTTTGCTGTGCCTGATGGCGACGCCGCAGCATCTTACCAGGCCAACAAACCAGCCTATGATTGAAAAGAGGTGTTATTTTTGAGTTGGCATATAGTACCTGGATTACAATGAATTACTACCGCCAGATGTTACAGGGGGTTATTCAGCCATCGCCTCCCGCCACAGCATTTCGACAACGCGCTGGGCCAGTAGCGCCTGCTCGCCTGCCGTCTGGGGAACCGTCTGATTTTGCACGCACTCAATAAAATGACGTGCGCATCCGGCAAAACCCCGCTGTTCCAGAGTGGTTTGCCAGCCTGCTATCGGTTTGTGCACCACGCCTTGCCCACGCTCTTCCTGCCATTCCCGCATATCAGTTACGTCTATCAGGCCGCCGTCCGTCACCGCCTGCACACTCTCACGCTGACTACCTGCGCGGCGATGCATACTGGTCGTTATCTGTATTTGACCGGCAGAAAAATGGTGTTCAGCATAAAGCATCGCACCGGATTCATTGGTTAACAGCGTGCCGTTGTTTAACTGCGCCTTTCCTCCCGCCAGCCACAATGCGGTATCGACTACGTGCAGATAATCGTCCAGCAGAGTGAAGCGCAGATCGTGCGGCCCGACGCTGTTCGTACGGTGCTTATCCATACGGACAGACGCCGCATTAGCCAACTGAGCTTTGAGATCCTGATAAAGCGGCGCAAATCGTCGGTTAAACCCGACCATCAGCGTCAGCTTTTTCCGCGCGGCCAGCTCCACTAATTGCTCTGCCTCGCGCAAATTTTCCGCCAGCGGTTTATCCACACACACATGCACCCCGGCGTTTAGCAGTTCACTTACTACCGCATAGTGCGTCGCGGTACTGGAATGAACGAAAACCGCATCGCAGGTTTGCGCCAGATTCACCAGAGAATCAACGTAGGGGATCCGCCAGGTATCACAGATACGCAGCGCTTTTTCCCGCGAAGGTGAAAATGCCCCTTGCAGCGTCCAGTCGGCACTAGCGCCCAGCACGGGTAGCCAGGCCTTTTGTGCAATCCCACCGAGGCCGACAACGCCGATGCGTAATTTATTCACGTTAGTCTCCCAAATGCGCCAGTAAGGAATCAAGCCGCTGCTTGAGCTCCGCAACTTCTGACTCCAGCGCCTCAACGCGCGCCTGCAGATCCCCCGTTGCTACCGGAGGTTCATCTGCCGCGGCAATTGCTTCATCAACGTCACCACAAAACAGGTGCATATAACGGCTTTCCCGTTTGCCCGGCTCGCGCGCCAGGCGAATGACATAAGGACCATCTTCCCGGGTCGCCAGCTTCTCCAGCGTCGACTCCACTTCGGCCATGTCACTGAATTCGTACATACGGGATGCGCGGCTACGCAGTTCACCCGGCGTTTGGCCGCCGCGCAGCAATAGCGTGGTGATGAGCGCCACTTCCCCCGCGCTGAGTTTAAGATTGCCAAACTCCGAATTGCAGAACCGCTGCTCATATTTCGTGACGCGATTGCCGAAGCCGCTTACCGTGCGCAGGAAATGCCGCTTCACGAGGTTATCAAGCTGATCCTGTACTTCCGATTCCGACAGGTTCATCACCGGTTCACGATTCGTTTTTTGGTTGCAGGCGGTTACCACTCCGTTTACGGAGAGCGGATACTGTTCAGGCGTAGTCACTTGTTTTTCTAATAAACAGCCAATCACTCGTGCTTCGGTGGCGGTTAATTCGTATTTCATCGTCTTCTCCATTAATCATGGCTGCATCTGAAACTTAGCGGCCGGGGGTCCATTCTGATGTCGTCAACGCCGTCAGCACGTGATCGCGCCACTGCCCGTCAATCAGCAGGTAGTCTTTAGCATATCCTTCTTTTTCAAAACCCAGTCGCGCCAGCAGGTCACCGCTGCGTTTATTATGTGGCATGTAGTTAGCCATAATGCGGTGAATGTGCTGCGTACGCTGCATATAACGGATGGCCGACGTTAAGGCTTCATACATCAGCCCCTGTCCCTGCCACTTCTGCGCAATGGAGTAACCGAGATAGCAGGCGTGGAAGGATCCCCGCACCACGTTCGAGAAGTTAGCGACGCCGATAATTTCTTTTTCTTCCGGATCAAGCAGCGCAAAGTAATAAGCGGTGCCTTGTTTATGAAACTCAGAGATCATACTCAGACGCGCCTGCCAGCCGGACGGATAACAGTGGCTTTCATCGCGAATGGGTTCCCAGGGTTTTAAGAAATGACGATTTTCTGCGTAATAATCTGCCAGACGCCAGGCATCACGCTCATGCACCAAACGCACGACCAGGCGGTCCGTGGTTAAGCGCACTTTTGGCACGTTACTGCGATAGCCAAACATTCTATACCTACTCCTTCCCGTAACGTCTTCAATACGCTATTCGCATTACTATACCTGTGCGAATACACCCTGTGAAAAGAGCAAAATGCCATTTTTTGAATTATTCACACATTTTGATGAAAACTCTCTATCAAGACGGACTTTTGATAAAAAAATATTGTCCCGCGAAGGGTGGGAAAAGCGATGACGACACCGCAGAATAGGAGGTGCTTATCTTTTAAACTCTATCCAGAGTGACGAGTTTTTCCCTGGAGGGGAAATGTCGCAAGTCTCGCAGGCAAGGAACCTGGGTAAATACTTCCTTCTCATCGATAATATGCTGGTCGTGCTGGGTTTCTTCGTCGTTTTCCCGCTGATCTCAATTCGTTTCGTCGACCAAATGGGCTGGGCTGCCGTGATGGTCGGTATCGCACTTGGATTACGTCAATTTATCCAGCAGGGGTTGGGTATTTTCGGCGGCGCTATTGCGGACCGTTTCGGCGCCAAACCAATGATCGTCACCGGCATGCTGATGCGCGCTGCCGGATTTGCTACCATGGGCATTGCCCATGAGCCGTGGCTGCTGTGGTTTTCCTGCTTTCTTTCCGGGCTGGGCGGTACGCTGTTCGACCCTCCCCGCTCGGCGCTGGTGGTCAAACTGATTCGCCCGGAAAAGCGCGGGCGTTTTTTCTCTATTCTGATGATGCAGGATAGCGCCGGGGCCGTGGTCGGCGCGTTGCTCGGCAGTTGGTTATTACAATACGATTTTCGTCTGGTATGTGCCACCGGCGCAATTTTATTCGTTCTGTGCGCGGCGTTTAACGCCTGGCTGCTCCCGGCATGGAAGCTGTCGACGGTAAAAATACCGGTGCGCGAAGGGATGAGCCATGTCATGCATGACAAGCGCTTTGTCACCTATGTGCTGACGCTGGCAGGCTATTACATGCTGGCAGTGCAGGTGATGCTGATGCTGCCAATCATGGTGAACGACATCGCTGGCTCACCGGCTGCTGTAAAATGGATGTACGCCATCGAGGCGTGCCTCTCTTTAACGTTGCTCTACCCGGTTGCTCGCTGGAGCGAAAAACGCTTTCGCCTTGAGCATCGCCTGATGGCCGGGCTGCTGGTGATGTCTCTGAGCATGATGCCCATCGGGCTGGTCGGGAATTTGCAGCAGTTGTTTACCCTGATCTGCACCTTCTATATTGGCTCGATCATCGCCGAACCGGCGCGTGAAACCCTGAGCGCCTCGCTGGCGAATGCACGTGCCCGAGGAAGCTATATGGGATTCAGTCGACTGGGGCTCGCTATCGGTGGTGCAATTGGTTATGTCGGCGGCGGCTGGCTGTTTGACATGGGTAAAGCCCTGGCGCAGCCTGAACTGCCCTGGATGATGCTCGGTATCATCGGCTTCATCACTTTCCTGGCGCTGGGCTGGCAATTCAGCCTCAAACGCCCAACGAGGGGTATGCTGGAGCCTGACGCCTGATAGCCAATCCGGCGTACGCGCATTTTTCAGTTTTTTCTGCTGGTAGCCGCGGCGCTGGTACTCGATGATGCTTTGTGTCACGATTACACCACAAGCATCATGTTGAGGAACCCCATGAAAAAGCTTCTTTTTGCCGCTGCGCTCATTGTCAGCGGCCTGTTGGTTGGTTGTAATCAACTCACTCAATACACGGTTAGCGAGCAAGAGATTAATCAGGCCCTGGCGAAACATAATAACTTTTCTAAAGATATCGGATTGCCTGGCGTCGCTGAAGCGCATATCGTACTAAACAATCTCGCCAGCCAGATAGGCCGTGAAGAACCCAATAAAGTGACGCTGACCGGTGATGCCAACCTGGACATGAACTCGCTGTTTGGCACTCAAAAAGCGACCATGAAGCTGAAACTCAAAGCCTTACCGGTCTTCAATAAAGAAAAAGGCGCGATTTATCTGCAAGAGATGGAAGTTGTGGATGCCACCGTCACACCGGAAAAAATGCAGTCGGTGCTGCAAACGCTGATGCCTTATTTGAATCAGTCGCTGCGAAACTATTTCAATCAGCAACCAGCGTATATTCTGCAGGATGACAGTAGCCAGGGTGAAGCGCTGGCGAAAAAACTGGCGAAAGGTATTGAGGTGAAACCGGGCGAAATCATCATCCCGTTCACTGACTAATAAAACAGAGGGCGCCGATGCGCCCTTTTCTATGAGGGATTACTTTTCCTCTGGCAGCATCGTCATACTATGGCCATCAAGCACGATTTTACGTGCCTCATCGGGGTCAAGATCGTTGCGTTTGACCACCAACCGCCAGTTGCCCTTGGTCATATCAGGATCGCGAAACAGAGCCACAATCGCCACAAATTGTGTTCCCTCTTCCATCGGCATATCCTGCGTCACGGCGCTATTGGGCTTAACCACCACAAACTGCTCAGCCAGTAAATCCTCTTTTAACAGGTTAGCCCCGTAACCGACCAGTTGTTCGTACTGAGTCTGATTAAAACGCTTCTCATCTTTTAACTGGTAAATACGCACTATAACCGACTGTGGCGCGCTGTTTTGCTCGCGGCTGTCAGTATTGAGCGCGGCCCGGCCAGAGATATCAAGATGTAATATCTTAATCTGTTTATAAAAAAGAGAGCTTGCAGCGGAGCGGGTACCGTCACTTACTGACTGAAAGAAGCCGCAGCCACTGAGTATTAATGCCAGTACGGGAAGAATATTTTTCATTTTAAAAACGGTAATGAACACGCTTTATGTCCTTATTTATCATAGCGGGTGTCAGACCACGGTAATGTTCAAGTTCTACCGTGAAGTCGTCCGGTAAGTCCCTGTCTCCTTTTTGCAGACCATTAACACAGGTAAGACCCAGTCGCACAGGTGACTCACCCAGCACAGGCTCAGGAAGCAGACGGGTGGGAAGAGTCAACATAATCCGCGCCCGATAGCGCCACCCCAGATAAACACGCAGTAATACCAGCAAGTCGGTCAAAAGCCCCCCATCGGGTAACCAGCCCTCCGTTTCTGTTGCATCATCAGTCACGAGTGAAATTAATAACTGACTGGCTGCATCGGTTGCCTCATCCCCCAGTATCGTATGGCCATCCAGCCTTAATGGTTGTTCATCAAACAGTCCTGCAGGTTGTCGAATCGCCACCGTACGCAGATCGTGTGCTATGACGTCAGTACGCGTGTTCGGCGCCAGTAAGTTGACCAACCGGGCAATACCTTCTGCCGTTCTCCCGGGCTGGCGCATAATCCCCAACAGGGCGAGGAAACGCGATGACGGTGTGGCAATATGCTCCTGTGTACCGGCGATCCCTAAGCCAATGAGTCCCAATAAGCAGCGCGAAGTACTATCGCGCCCCCCCGCTTCAAAAGTGGCCGGGTAACTGTATTTTCGCCAGATGCGGTAAAACTGCGTCAAAATACGATGGTTGAAAATATCGAGGAAGGTTTCCAGTACCTCGTGGCCATCGCGCCTTTGCGTGATGTCATCTATGTATGTTGTCGGCAGCGGTGAATCCACACCGTAAAGCCCCATGAAGGTTGAGCGGACCGTAAGAGGGGCATCCGGATGCTCAGGATCGCACTCAATAGCTTTCAGTTCGCTAGCGGGAAACCCTACACCAGGATGGGGACGAAAACGCACCATATCATCATGCGGGTTATCACTTTCCCCCAGTCGGTGAGCGCCGTGGTTTTCCAGAAGCTGGCAAAATCGATAAAAATTAATACGACTAATATCTTCTTTCAGACGTGATGTTAGCGCATCCCTGGGTTGCGCGGATTTTCGTCCCATGCTAGCTGCTCCCCCGTAGGTTGTAAGATCAGAATCAACCGATTAAACAGGTGGATGTCGGTATAGAGTGCAAAAAAGCGATTGAGCATTTCACCAAACAGGCAGATGTCTCCGCGGCCGGCAAAACCATTGCTATCAAGGGTGACCTCTATCTGCACACCGCGTAGCAGATGCCCGCGCTCGAAACGCTCCGTTTCGCTGTGCTTAACGTCAACAATAGCGGCCAGACGGCGTCGATTCATTTCATCGTCCGTCCAGTCATAAAGCGCCAGAGTTCCACGCAATACTTCCGGGTTATCCATCATCCACAGAAAACTGCTCCCCAGATGGCTTAATACAC
Source organism: Citrobacter sp. Ce006 (assembly GCF_030336535.1). Lineage (NCBI taxonomy): Bacteria > Pseudomonadati > Pseudomonadota > Gammaproteobacteria > Enterobacterales > Enterobacteriaceae > Citrobacter > Citrobacter sp. Ce006. The sequence goes on along the minus strand of NZ_JAOWDO010000074.1, from coordinate 6,735 downwards.
GCCAGTGAAAACGGTCACGGTTTGGTGGATAACAGGGAAGCGTTGGCGCCGTCAGATTACGGACTCGGACATTCGCCGCGGTAGACTTTACAACGGTGTCGAGCAACGTACTGCGTAATACCCGACGAGGTAGTTGACCGTTCGTACCGGTAAGACTTAATGACAGGCTTTCGCCTTCAGGTACGCTGTAGTTATCAAAAGCCTCACCACCGAGGATTAGCCAGGTATCATGTAGACCGGAAGGGCCACGTTTTACTCGGGTGTGATAATAATATTCTGGTGCGTCATGGCGTAACATTCCCCCTTTGTGGCGAAAACTGGTGAATGGCACAAAAACCTGATGCCCGGAGTGCTTTGACGAAATAACGGAATCTACAGAGTAAATTTCAGTGTGGCCATCCTGAATACGCATCGGACGTAACAAATATTCGGTCTGCAAGGCATCAGGGGTCAGCGGGTCAGACTCCAGAGGAAAAAGGTTTATCACTGGCACACAGTGCAGGCGGATATGTTTTTCACTGAAGGTGAAGTCATAATCCCAGCGGCGTTTCAAAACGACATCAAGTTCGAACCAGGGGAGCCTTTGCGGGAGAACAACCTGTTCAAGTCCGCAGAGCGCCAGCGCCATAAATTTTTCCCGAAAAGTGAAGTACTCCAACAACAGCTGATAACCGCCAAACGCACCGCTATCCTTCGGCCAGAGGTTATCCTCATTGCCAAATCCCCCTGGCGTGAACCAGGCTTCCAGCGCTTGATCATCTGTCTGTCCTGGCAATCGCAAACGTATAGTCGCCACATTTAGCGACAACGCTTCATGTAATGCACAGGCCAGCGGCGCATCGGCATTGAGATAAAATGCAAGTCGACTCAGATCTACCTGCTGCCAGTCGGCCAGCTCACTGCAGGAAAAACGCAGTTTGATCACGGAACGTCCGTCCGGATCGGTGTCCAGTCGCGCCATCTCCAGTAACAACGGCAGCAATGTGACATCCCGAGTAGTGGTGTAACGACAGCGGGTGCGCTTATCACCTACCGGGCCAGAAAGCACCTCAAATCCTTTCTCTACAACCATCCGCTCTTTCATCTCGCGCCATTGTGGCGTCAACTCCACAATCGCTAACGAAGGGATCGTCCGCAGATAATGCGGCCATAGTAAACTCACCAACCCTTCGGTCAGTTCCGGTAGGTCGTCATCCAGTTTTTCCCGCAGCCGCCCCATAAGAAAAGCGAAGCCTTCAAACAACCGCTCGACATAAGGATCGCGAGCACCAGGGCGATCCAGATTCAACATCGCCGCCCGGTCAGGATGGGCGCGGGCAAACTCCTCGCCCGCTTCGCGCAGGTAGCGCATTTCGGCGTCAAAGTAACGCAGGGTTAAATCATCCATGGAATACTCATTTATTAAATAGTGTAGGTGTCAGTTATCATGGAAGGAATAAACAAAGACTGACATGGACAGGTACTTTGACTTTCCTGCGAGCCGGCAGGCATTCGACCGTTGATAGTATCGGGCACAATTCCGCCAACAATGCTGAATATGCCAATAAAACGCCCACAGGTAACCCGGTCAAATTCTCTTGCTACAGGTATCCCCATAATAGTATGCGTGGGATCACCTTCAATAATTACCCCTCCGCAGGTGGTTTTATCGCCTACAACCAAATAACATCCAGCCATATATTCTCCTTACTGCTCTTTATCGTCAGCATATTATTTTTATATACCGATAGATTTCGAGTTGCGTTGAAGTGACATAAGAGGGACACATTCGTCAGGAACGTATTTGAGCATCTGAAGGCTGGGCTAGTTTATTCCGGCGTCTGAATTTCGTTGGCGACTCACCAAAAAAATATCCTTCGGCAGGACAAAACCTCGCAATTTTAATAATGCCAGCGGCCCACCGCCCGGCCCAGTGCGCATTAACCAACACAGTTTTTTACCGTCTGGCGCACTGAGGGTGAGTTGCCACATTCCATCATCACGTTTCTCCGCTCGTCCTTGTTCCAGCCAACGAATTAAGCCTAATTCTCCCGGATAGTCCCCGTAAAGATTTGCCCCTCCCTGCGTGGTTGTCCAGGTCAGCATGGCGCCGGGTCTCTGGCTTTCTCCCGGCCAACGGAAACTCTGCCAGCTTTCCATCTGGTTAAAGTAGTGCAGTCGCTGTCCGTCAATGGAAAGTATCGTTTCCACAACGTCCGGTACTGGGCGCGCGCGCAGCTCAAAACGCATCCCCTGACTACCATCAGCAAATAAGGCGTCGCGAACCTCACCAAGACGGTTAACGGCTTGGATAAATTCCGGATTAATAATTAATCCCTGGGTATTCATTTCGTCTACTTCCCAGCGACGCCCCTCACGGTGCATTAGACCCGCGAGATTCTCATGAAGAAATTGGTCGATCTTTCCGGTATCACGTCGAATAAACTCAGCCAGAACCGGCAGTGGAATATCACTGCGCCCCTCACTCACCGGATATCGGCCATCTGTTGCTTCCTGCCAGTCAGAAACAACCGTACGTTGCCAGCTCTCATTTATTCCCGCAGCCGATGGTTGCAGGACCTGCTCCCATGCCTGCGTCAGGGGTTGCACAAAAAGCGCGTCACCAAAACCACTCCACTCCTCTCCTAACCCCGCTGCTAACAAACTGCCATATTCCCGCGTATCGGTAAGATCAATATTTTTGCCCTGAAACACCGTCTGTGCCAGTTGCTGCATCATGACCTGCGGATCGGCTGAATGAGTGACCTGGAGCAGCTTCAGGCGGACTCGGGTCACGCGAGTGAGAAATGTTTGAAAACTTAATGAGGTTTCAGTCGTTAGGTTATTCGGCGTATCACCCTTACCGGCTATCGCCAGTAATGGGCCAAACGTTTCATCTAACGGACCGGTCATATCGTTTGCATGTTGGTCAATAACCGGTGCCTCCTCTTCTTTCTGCAATATTTTTTCTGCCGATTTCATTAATGAATCGGACAGGGCTTCACGTTTTTTACCTGCCTGCCCCTGCCATGCCACAGTATTCATCAGTGCAACTACCGGTGACTGGCGTACATCGCTCATTAGCGTAAGCTGATCCACAACATCTGAAAGATTTCGCGCCGGCTTCCAGCGTAAACTGTTGAGGAACTTAAGCCATGACCCAGAGTATTCGCTAAAATAGCGATCTGTCAGTCGTTGTTTTAATGCTTCAGGAGAAACCTCAGCACGACTATTTTTTTGATTGTCGCTCAGCACCCAGTCAATTTCTTCGCGGCGTGATGCCACTGCGTCAGCTATTGCCTGCTGCACCTGCCCTTCCCATGCCTGGCGGGTAAATACCCCAGGAACGGTTTCCGAAGTGGTAAACAATTGCGCGGCATCCGTATCATTCGTCATCTGCGCCAAGGGCATATCCGGAAAATTGCGGGAAACGGATCCCAGCATTTTCAGATATATAGCATTATCGCCATTACGTTGTTCAATCTGCGCTAGCAGGATCTGCCGGGTTGCCATCATCACCTGTGCATCTGGGATAATTTTCCAGTCAGGCTGCCCAGGTAAAGTTTGCATGTAAAATCCCCACAAGTCCGGCGACAGACTCTGCCAGATACCGGTAGAAATCCCTTTACGCGTCGGTTGTGTCTGCGTCATCACCTGAGAAAAAAAGGCGGGGTCGGCCTTTTCCGGGCGGCCCATCATCAGCCAGGCTTTAAGCTGATCGTATGCCGATTTTGCCAGGTCAGCGCGTTGCTGACTTCCCGGCGGAAGATGCGTCAGAGCATCGAGTTTTTCAGACAACACCCGCGCAGCCTCGTCTCTCATCAGGCGATTATTTGCCACCCCATAAATCGGGAGTAAAACGGCCAATAATTCAGTATCATGATTCAGACCAAAATGACGCCACCCTATTGTGTTTTTTTGTGTCTGAATGCGCTCAATATCATTTCGCAGTTCATTCAGTTGTATCAGTTCAGCATCTGATACCTGCTCACCGATCGCCAACTGCTGCGCTTTGTTTGTCAGGGAAGTCATTTGATAATAATTGGCGGCAAACGATAGCAGGCTGCCAACGCCCCACAGACCGATAACTACCGCCACCACGTAACACATTATCCGACCTTGGGATAACCCCATATGCCGCCCAGTAGCCTGAGTCCCCCTTTTCAGTACGCCATGAAACGCGGCTGGTGGTGACCAGTAATGCGCATGAATAACTGACGCCGCCGCGACCGTTACAGAGGGACTAAACATCAGCCCACATATGGGCATCCGCCATTGCTTACCAGACAGCCACGGCGTGAGGATCCGCTGCCAGCTTTCAATCCCTCCCAACTTCAGCCACTGCCCAAGTCGCAATAGATAATCATGGCGGTTATCAGTAAAAATCTGACGCATCCCTTGTTCACATAGCTGCGGCAGCAAACGGGTTAGCTCGCGACCCACACTCTCCGGGCAAGTCTTTTCGTGAAAGAAAACACCTACCGCCTGAGTAATGCGGGTCCCTTGCATGCTCGGGTCCGTTTGCCACAACCATATTGGCGGTAGCCAGTGATATGCGTTACCTGTTTGCTCCAGGCTTCGTCGCGAATCACTCATCCATTGAGAGCTTGATGCTTGTTCGTAGCTGAGCGACAGAATGATTCCGTCCACAGGTCGGGCACTGCGTAATTTACGCAACGTCGATAAAGGTCCGAGATCTACTGATTCCTGCGGGCTACCACCATAAATCAGTACGGTACCCTCACCTTCCAGCCATTGTTTCTCGGCAAGCGTTGGCGCAATCGATGCGACTTCAGTCTCTTCCCCGATGACAAGTATTACACGCACCCGCTGACGCCAGAAGAGTCCATACTGACGGTGTAGATACGCGTACATATCCGCAAATGGGGTCGACTGCTGGTGATGTTGGTAACTCTCACTAATGCGAGGTTGATCATCACCCTGGATATGCGCCCGGGTAAGGTCGAAACTCTGGCGACCAGAAGATCGCGCGCTAAACCAGGTCAATACCGCATATACACCGGTTACCGCAGTTGTCGCCCCCAACCCGGTTATCCAGCGAGAGTGTTTCAGGCTTCCCGGCACCATGCCGACTTTTTCTGGCCAGTACCAGATTATCAGGCAGGCAATTGCCGAAATCAGCATAGGTGCCATTGCTATCAGCCAGTAACGCACTGTCGGATTTTTAATCGGTAATAAAAACCGCATCACTTAGACCTTCTCCTTTGCAGTCTGACAAGGTGAAACCACCACGCTCCACATTTTTGTGCTCCCTGTTTCACCACTCATAATCAGTTGCGACTCTTTTGTACCTTGTGCTGCGGCAGCGATAGCCAGCCAGGGGGCGACGCACCCCGTTTCACCTAACGTTCGGTCAAGGTTATATAACCGGCTATTCATCTCTATCCCCTGAAGAGGCGGATGCGCATTCAGCGCAGCTATCGTACTTTGCTGCTGGTGCGACAGACCGGATGACCAGAGATCGTGGACATCTTCAGGTTGAACGGGCACCCAATCCAACGCTTGAGCAATGCTCTCTGCCAACGTGTCGGCAAAACTCGCTTCCGGTCGATGAACCCATGCCAGAGGAGGAAGGATATTTTGGGTCATGTGATTGCCAAGCAGCAGTGCAACGGCCGCCTCCCCGGTCCCATCTGGATCGTCTGGAGCAACCTGCAGCGCGATGATCAGTAATACCGTTTCTTCGTGGATTCGACTGTCCAGCCAGCTATCAATAACGTTCAACCCGTACCCGGTCACAGGCTCGATGGGTTGACGAATATCACGTTGTTGCCAGGCATTGCACCAAAGCGTGTGCAACCGCTGGCGAGATAGTGATGTATTGGTTTCAAACAATAGCGCTATGGGCTGATGGTCCGGCAGTTGGTTAAGATGTCGTGCAATTCCAGCCATTAATCTGTCGAATATCTGCTTAACCAGGTCATCTCGCTTCATCCCTGGCTCCAGGGGTAAGCGACTATGGCGAAAACGTTCTATTCCATGCCATGATGGTTGCATATGCAGGAGCGGCTTATTCTGCTTTAACATATTTACAGAAGAGCTGCCCGTTGGCTGGTGCTCACTGTGTGGCGTAATAAATGCGCAGTGCAATATCTGCAATGCGCGACGACCACGACGAATTTCACGCAGTAATAACTCCTCTCTTCGTCGATCCCAGGCCTGGGCCTGAATTAACACGGGAAGGTAAACCATAATACGCAGCCATATTGCAACCAGCCACACGGTAAGTGGGAGTCCGGCTGAAAATATCCAGAATACCGACGAATGAAATGACAACCCGGTAAAATAAGCCCAACCGGAACCTATCACCAGTAATCCAGTCAGACCTTTCAACCAGCGTCTGCCGATCGGAAGTTTAGGTTTCTGAGCCACCGGTGGAATCAACTTTAAATTTACGGGCATGATTTATTATTGCGACAGAGATAAATAAGATTTGATTGCGGAAAAGTGTGATTACATTCTTACACACCGGCGGTTGAATCATTATTCGATGCCGTCCGTGATTCAACGTCAAGCGCTTCCGGCCAGTGAATATGGCCCCATTGCTGCGGGTGTTCTGCAAAACGCGCCGTCTCAGGCACCGGACGGTGCAGCATATAGTGGCAGCAGTAGCACCACAGCTCGCGCAGCGCCTCTTTATCCCCCACCGTCCACATCAGCGCAAACCGCTCCCGGACATGGCTGGTTCCCGGCTGGCACACCGCGCCGTGCAGCTGGTAACCCTGGTTGTAGCGT
>NZ_JAOWDO010000073.1:591131-1039951 GCF_030336535.1 Citrobacter sp. Ce006 | reverse complement strand
CTGAGCCATGATCAAACTCTTCAATTTAAGTTTGATGCTCGTGAATTAAACTTCGTAATGAATTACGTATGTTCACTCAGAGACTTGGTATTCATTTTTCGTCTTGCGACGTTAAGAATCCGTATCTTCGAGTGCCCACACAGATTGTCTGATAAATTGTTAAAGAGCAGTGCCGCTTCGCTTTTTCTCAGCGGCGCGGGGTGTGCATATTACGCCATCCCGCTACGAAGTCAAGCATTTAATTTCGCTTTCTTCGCCGGAGTTCTCAGTGGAACCCCGCTGACCCGGCGGCTTGTAATCCGTTGTTCCGTGTCAGTGGAGGCGCATTATAGGGAGTTATTTCAGGCTGACAAGGGGAAATTTAAAATAACTTTCCGAGTGCGTGTTTTTTCATCAAAACCATCATTAACATGCCATAAAATAAGCAAATTGCCGTTTTTGCAGCCGCAATCACATTTCCTGGTGGCATACTAATGAATAAGAAAATAAGTAAGGAAGAACATTCATGCCGTTAAATGCCCAACAGCTAGCCGCACAGAAAAACCTGTCCTACGTTCTGGCCGAAAAGCTGGCTCAGCGAATATTAAAAGGTGAATACGCACCAGGCGCGATATTGCCTGGCGAAATAGAGCTGGGCGATCAGTTTGGCGTGAGTCGCACTGCGGTAAGAGAAGCGGTAAAAACGTTAACGGCAAAAGGAATGGTATTACCGCGCCCGCGTATTGGTACACGCGTCATGCCGCAAGCAAACTGGAACTTCCTCGACCAGGAACTGCTCACCTGGTGGATGACGGAAGATAATTTCCCACAGGTCATTAAACATTTTCTGGTGATGCGTATCAGCCTGGAGCCTCAGGCGTGTTCACTGGCGGCGACCATAGGCACGGCAGAACAGAAAGCGCATCTCAACACGCTGATGGAAGAGATGGTCGAGCTGAAAAGAAACTTCAGACGCGAGCGCTGGATTGAAGTTGATATTGCATGGCATGAACACATCTATGAAATGAGTGCGAATCCGTTCCTTATATCCTTTGCATCACTGTTTCATTCCGTTTACCAGACCTACTTTACTTCTATTACCTATAACGACGTGGTTAAACTGGATCTGCACCAGGCCATTGTTGATGCAATTGATGATAGCGATGGCGATCGCGCCTTCACTGCCTGTCAGGCATTGCTGATAGCACCAAACGTGCTACCGGATAAATAATATGTCAGAAAAGAAATCACGCAGTATGGCCGGGCTGCCGTGGATAGCAGCCATGGCCTTTTTTATGCAGGCACTAGACGCCACAATCCTCAATACCGCCTTACCCGCAATAGCACATAGTCTTAACCGCTCTCCGCTCGCCATGCAGTCGGCCATTATCAGCTACACCCTGACGGTCGCCATGCTTATCCCGGTGAGTGGATGGCTGGCAGACAGGTTCGGCACCCGGCGCGTCTTTATGATTGCCGTTAGCCTGTTTACATTGGGATCGCTGGCCTGTGCGCTGTCCAGCTCCCTAAGCGAACTGGTGATTTTCCGCATCATTCAGGGCATCGGCGGCGCCATGATGATGCCCGTTGCCCGTCTGGCATTATTGCGAGCTTACCCCCGCAGCGAACTGCTTCCCGTGCTTAACTTCGTAACCATGCCAGGACTTGTAGGGCCGATTTTAGGTCCGGTATTGGGCGGTGTACTGGTCACATGGGCTAGCTGGCACTGGATATTCCTGATTAATATTCCAATTGGCGTGGCAGGTATCTTCTATGCACGCAAATATATGCCGAACTTCACCACGCCGCGCCGCAGTTTTGATATGACCGGTTTCTTTCTGTTTGGTTTGAGCCTGGTGTTGTTTTCCAGCGGGGTAGAGCTTTTCGGTGAGAAGCTTGTCGCAACCTGGATAGCGCTTAGCATTATTCTTACCAGCGTTTTGTTACTGCTTGCCTACATTCGCCATGCGCGTCGTCACCCAACGCCGCTGATATCGCTTCCTATATTTAAAACCCGAACCTTTTCTGTCGGGATCGCCGGAAACCTCGCCACTCGTCTGGGTACAGGGTGCGTGCCTTTCTTAATGCCGCTGATGTTGCAGGTAGGCTTTGGTTACCCGGCGCTGATAGCCGGTTGCATGATGGCGCCAACGGCACTGGGATCAATACTGGCGAAATCAATGGTGACGCAGGTACTGCGCCGGCTCGGCTACAGGACCACACTGGTCGGCGTTACGGTGTTTATCGGCCTGATGATTGCGCAGTTCGCGCTGCAATCTCCCGCCATGCCGGTCTGGATGCTGATCCTACCGTTGTTCATTTTAGGTATGGCGATGTCCACCCAGTTTACCTCAATGAATACTATCACTTTAGCAGATCTGACCGATGAAAACGCCAGTAGCGGCAACAGCGTGCTGGCTGTCACTCAGCAGTTATCAATCAGTTTAGGGGTCGCCATCAGCGCCGCCGTTCTGCGAATCTATGAAGGTATGGAAGGAACCAATACGGTCGAGCAGTTCCACTACACCTTTATAACGATGGGCGCTATCACGGTAGTGTCTGCGCTGATGTTCATGCTGCTAAAAGCCAAAGATGGACGCAACCTGATTAAAGAGCGACATAAGCCTAAACCGACCCCCGCTCCATCAAAACAGGAGTAAGTTGCAGGCGCTGCTGCTGCAATGCGGGCTGCGCCATCCGATGAATTAACACATCGATGGCCAGTTCGCCCAGTTCATCTTTTGGTTGGTGAATGGTCGTCAGGGGTGGCGTCATATAGCGCGCCAGCTCGATATCGTCATAACCCACCACCGCCATATCCTGCGGAATACGCAATCCCGACTGGTACAGAGCCTGATACGCGCCGACCGCCATTGCATCATTGCCGGTAAAAACGGCCTGCGGTCGCTGTTTATGCGATAGCAACGTTTGCATAGCTTCAAAGCCTCCGCCGAACTCAAAGTCACCGGTAATCTCGTAGCCTTCCGGGACAGGCAAGCCCGCCCGCTTCATGGCCGCCCGATATCCTTCCAGACGTAAACGCGCCGGAGTTTTATCCAGCGGCCCGGTAATGCAGGCAATGCGCGTAAAGCCTTTTTCGATAAGATGTTGCGTGGCTAAATCCCCGCCCAGCAGGGAGTTATCCTGAATCAGATCGCTTTCACCATCAAAAGGCGACCAGTCCATCATCACGGTTGGTATAGAAGGATAACGCTGCATTATCTCTCTGGAAGGCTGATGTGTTTCCGTACAGAGCAGCAGCAAACCGTCCACGCGTTTTTGCATCAGCGTTTCCAGATTACGGTTCATGCGCTGTTCATCGCCTTCGGTATTGCACAGCACCAGGCTGTAACCGCGCTCAAAACAGCTACGTTCAACGCCGCGCACCAGCTCAGAATAGAAGGGATTGGTACTGGCAGTAATTAACATGCCAATAGTGCGGGTCTGGTTTAACTTGAGACTACGCGCCAGCGCGGAGGGCGCATAGTTAAGCTCTTTAATCGCCGCTTGCACTTTGTCTGTGACAGACTCACTGACAAAGCGATCTTTATTAATGACGTGAGAAACCGTCGACGTGGAAACACCCGCCAGGCGGGCGACATCCTTCATTGTAGCCAAGCGTTACCTCTGCTGACTTAAAAACGCTTCTATTTCTTCGCGCCATGGAACAGAAGGCTGCGCGCCTTTACGGGTGACCGCAATCGCCGCAGCGGCATGTGCAAAACGGATAGCTTCAGGCAGCGGAGTCTCTTCCAGTAACGCTGTAATTAACGCGCCGTTAAAGGTATCCCCAGCGGCAATGGTATCAACAGCGTCAACTTTAAACCCTGGCACACGCTGACCTTCACCCTTTACGCTGGCCCATACTCCGCGACTGCCTAAGGTAATCAGTACCGTATCGATCCCCTTCGCGTGCAATGCCTGCGCCGCTTTGGCCGCGTCTTCATCGTTTTCGACCCGGATCCCCGTCAGCTTTTCAGCCTCGGTTTCATTCGGGGTAATAATATCCACCAGCGCCAGCAGTTCGTCAGAAAGTTCACGTGCCGGAGCCGGATTCAGGGCAACCGTGGTCTTATTTTGATGTGCAATCTTTGCCGCAGCCAGTACGCTTTCGATCGGCGACTCTAACTGCATCAGTAAGGCTGACGCCTGCGCAATACGCTCATGCTGTGCTTCCACCAGAGCTGGCGAAAGCGCTGCGTTCGCACCAGCATGAATACCGATGACGTTCTCGCCTTCACCATTCACAAAGATCAACGCCACACCGGTCGATTCCCCCGAAATTACGCTAATCGGCGCAATATCGATATTATCTTTGACTAACTGTTTACGAACACTTTCGCCAATATCATCATCGCCTGTACAGGCAATAAATGCGATATTCGCGCCACTACGACCCGCAGCAACAGCCTGATTCGCGCCTTTACCGCCAAATGCGACCTGATAATGGCTACCGGTTACGGTTTCACCAGGTGTCGGGAAAGAATTAAGATTAAGGATGTGATCGGCATTGATACTGCCAAGAACAACGAGGTTGCCTGCGGTTTTCATATTTGGTGTTCCAAGTCAAAGTGCGCCACCGGGTTAGGGTGGCGCGTGCCCTGCTTTTCTTTTTACGCTTTCATCCCCAAAACCAGATACGGGGATGGCGTATTTATGTCTCCATCAGGCCGCGAGCGACCTGAATCGGTATTACTGCTTGATGACCAGCTTCAGGTCAACCGGATATTTAGCCTGAACCTTCTCGCCTTTCAGGACCTTATCCGCAGTCTCAACGCCTTTGGCGCCGATCTGATCCGGCAACTGAGCAATGGTCGCAGCCAGTTTGCCATCATTTACTGCTTTTTCGCCATCTGGAGTGCCGTCAAATCCAACCACCATCACATCAGATTTACCCGCAGTTTGCAGTGCGCGCAGCGCGCCAAGCGCCATTTCATCGTTCTGGGCAAATACGGCCTGCACGTCAGGATGCGCGGTCAGCAGGTTCTGCATGACGTTCAGACCTTTGGTGCGGTCGAAGTCTGCCGGCTGGCTGGCCAGTACGTTAAATTTGTGTGCCGCAACGGCCTGCTGGAAACCTTCGCCACGCTCACGCGCCGCTGAAGTACCGGCAATACCCTGCAGTTCGATAACTTTAGCGCCTTCACCTGCTTTCTTCGCGATGTAATCACCCGCGATTTTGCCGCCCAGCACGTTATCAGACGCAATGTGGCTTACCACTTCGCCTTTGGACGCAACGCGGTCAAGGGTAATAACCGGAATTTTAGCCTGGTTAGCCATTTTCACAGCGTTACCAACAGCATCAGAGTCGGTCGGGTTGATCAGCAGAATTTTAGTTCCACGAACCGTTAAATCCTGAACGTTAGCCAGCTCTTTCGCCGGGTTGTTCTGTGAGTCCAGAATCACCAGGTTGTAGCCCAGCTTATCCGCCTCTTTTTGCGCCCCATCCTTCAGAGAAACAAAGAACGGGTTATTGAGGGTGGAGACCACCAGCGCAATGGTATCTTTCGCCATCGCATTCGCGCTCACGGTGGCGCTCAGCGCAACAGCAGAAACCAGGGTAGCCAGTTTTTTCATGTTCATATTTAAGATGTCCTGTAATCGTTGTTACTGCTTTTTGTTGTCTACCAGTACCGCCAGCAAAATCACCACCGCTTTGACGATCATCTGGTAATAGGAGGATACACCTAACAAATTCAAACCATTATTGAGGAAACCAAGAATCAATGCGCCGATCAGCGTCCCAACAATACGTCCTTTACCGCCCGCCAGGCTGGTACCGCCTAACACCACCGCGGCGATAGCATCCAGCTCATAGCCAGTACCTGCCGTCGGCTGCGCTGAGGAGAGGCGAGCCACTTCAATGATACCCGCCAGCGATGCCAGCAGACCGCACAGTGAGTAAACGATAATTTTGATTTTACTGACGCTGATACCGGACAGACGCGTTGCCGCTTCGTTACCGCCCAGCGCATAGATATAACGGCCCAGACGAGTGTGGTGCAGCATGTACCACGCCGCGAGGAAGACAACCCCCATGATCCACACAGGCGTCGGGACGCCTAACGGACGACCAATACCAAACCAGCCAAACAGATCGGCATTATCAGTAAACCCGGTATTTACCGGACTGCCGTTGGTGTAGACCATGGTTACACCGCGCAGCAGCAGCATCATCACCAGAGTTGCGATAAACGCCTGCACGCGGCCTTTTGCAACAATCACCCCGGTGACTGCGCCAATGGCAGCGCCGAGCGCCAGGGCCGCAGCAACAGCCACCAGCGCATTGACTTCAATCCCTACAATCGAAGCTGCAACCGCGCCGGTAAGCGCCAGCAAGGAACCGACTGACAGATCGATACCCGACGTCAGGATAACCAGCGTCATGCCGACGGCCATGATGGCGTTCACCGACGTTTGCTGGAGAATGTTGAACAGGTTATTAACGGTAAAAAAGTTAGGGCTCATGGTAGAAACAATCGCGATCAGCACTAGCAGAGCGATGAGCGACTTTTGCTCCAGAAGCCATGCTTTAGTGAAATAACGGCGACCAGAAACAGCCTGGGTAGTCATCTTTTTTACTCCTGATTCACGCGATTAAGCTTGCCCACAGCGGCAGCCATTAATACTTCCTGAGTGGCCTGCTCGCGAGTGAACTCACCGCCGAGATGCCCTTCATGCATAACGATAATTCGATCGCTCATGCCCAATACTTCTGGCATCTCAGAGGAGACCAGAATGATGCTCAGCCCATCAGCCTTAAACTGGTTGATAAGCTGATAGATTTCTTTCTTGGCCCCAACGTCAACGCCGCGCGTTGGTTCATCAAGGATCAGGACTTTGGGTCGAGTCATGAGACCGCGCGCAATGGCCACTTTCTGTTGGTTACCGCCGGAGAGCAGGCCGATAGCCTGTTCCATCGACGGCGTTTTAACATTGAACAGACGAATAAAATCACCTACCGCCTGCTGCTCATCTTTATGCTTCAGGCTTCCACCGGTGCGGCTGAAATAGCGCAGCGCGGTCAATGACATGTTCTCTTTCACCGACATGCCCAGCACTAAACCATCGCGTTTACGGTCTTCAGAAATATAGACGATGCCGTTAGCCAACCCATCCTGCGGCGAACGGGTAACAACCTCATGGCCATCAAGCGTGACGTAGCCGCTGGTGCGTGGCAATGCGCCGTACAACACTTTCATCAGCTCGGTACGTCCGGCTCCCATCAGCCCTGATACGCCAAGGATCTCGCCTTTACGCAGCGTGAACGAAACATCATTTACGCCAGGGCCACACAGATTATCGACCTTCAGGCGAATATCACCCGGCGCTTTTTCCAGGCGCGGGTACTGATCTTCCAGCTTACGTCCCACCATCATTTCAATCAGCGAGTCTTCGGTAAGCGAGGCGACTTCACGCTCGGCAATAAACTGCCCGTCGCGAAAAACGGTCACGTCATCGCAAATCTCGAAGATCTCTTTCATGCGGTGAGAAATATAGACAATGCCGCGTCCCTGGGATTTCAGTTCGCGAATGACGCGGAACAGAGATTCAGTTTCAGTATCGGTGAGCGCATCCGTCGGTTCATCCATAATGATGACCTTCGATTCAAAGCTCAGCACTTTGGCAATTTCGACCATCTGCTGATCGCCAATCGACAGCTCACCGACCAGCCTGTCGCTTTTGAAGCGCAGATTGAGTTTGGCGAGCAGCAAATCGGCTTCGGCGTACATCTTTTTCCAGTCAATTTTGCCAAAGCGATTCACAAACTCGCGGCCAAGAAAAATGTTCTCGGCGATAGTGAGTTGCGGGATCAGGTTCAGCTCCTGGTGGATGATACCGATTCCGGCTTCCTGGGAGGATTTCGGGCCGTTAAAGGTGGTCTCTTTCCCCAGCCATAATAAAGAGCCGGCATCACGGGTGTAGATCCCGGTCAGCACTTTCATCATGGTGGATTTGCCCGCGCCGTTTTCGCCCACCAGTGCCATTACGCGGCCTGGATAGACATTCAGCGCAGCGCCGGATAGCGCTTTTACGCCCGGGAACGCTTTATCGATCCCTTTGAGTTGCAGTAATGCGTTCATGATGGCCTCAGAACGTGACGCCAGCACAGAGAATGATATTCGCATACGGAGAACACTCTCCGCTGCGAATTACCGCCTGACTGTCTGCGGTTTGTTTTTTGAATTGTTCATGCGTGGTGTAACGAATTTCAATGGTGTTTCCCTGGTGTTGTTGCAGTTGCTCAATGAACTTAAGCAACGTTTCGTGGAGTTGCGGATTATGTTGTTTAATTTCCGACGCGAGAATGGCCGCCTCGACCTGCATTTCACGTGTAACCACATCCAGTACCTGCATAAAAGAAGGTACGCCCTGGGTTAATGCCATATCAATACGCGTTGTGCTGTTAGGGATGGGTAAACCTGCATCACACACCACCAGCGTATCGGTATGCCCCAGACGGGAGATCACCGTTGAAATTTCAGAGTTGAGTACCGTGCCTTTCTTCATTTTCTTTCCCCACTAGCGAAACGTTTCGCTGAAGATAAGTGTAGTGTGAAGAGTGGACAGAAAACCACCGTGACGTTACGAAAATGTGATCGTCATCGAAACGTTTCGCAAGGATTATCATTCGATGAAATGAAAACTGAGAGGGACAAAACAAAACGCCCCCTTTCGCGATGAAAGAGGGCGTCGATGAGATTAAATCTCGACCTGAGTACCGAGCTCAATAACCCGGTTCGGTGGGATTTCAAACTGGTCCGGCGCGCGCAGCGCGTTGCGCTGTAGCAGCAGATACAGCTTGCCGCGCAGACGCAAATACCATGGCCGCTTGCCAACAATCAACGACTCGTGCGACATGAAGAAAGAGGTTTCCATCATTCTACAGCTTAAACCTTCCAGACCGCAGCGATGGAACACTTCCTCAACGTTCGGCGTTTCGCGCCAACCGTAGCTGGCCACCACGCGCCAGAAGGTGGGCGATAATTGCTCAATCTGCACCCTACGCACGTTGTGAACATAGGGCGCATCTTCCGTGCGCAGCGTCAGCAGAATAACGCGCTCATGCAGCACCTTGTTATGTTTGAGGTTATGCAGAAGCGCAAACGGGATGACGTTCAATGCACGAGACATATACACCGCCGTTCCCGGCACGCGTACCGGTGGAGATTTCTCCAGAGAGGCAATCATCGCCTCCAGAGAATTGCCGTGCTCATGCATGCGACGCAGCAGACGGAAACGCTCGCTTTTCCAGGTGGTCATGATGGTGAACATCACCAGCCCCAGCGTCAGAGGCAGCCAACCGCCGGAAATCAGTTTATCGAGGTTCGCGGAGAACAGCGGAATATCGACGCACAAGAACGCCACCAGGATCAGGAAGACAAAGTATTTATTCCAGTGCCAGTTTTTGCGCGCCACGGTGGTCGACAAAATTGAGGTCAGCACCATCGTTCCCGTCACCGCAATTCCGTACGCAGCGGCCAGATTACTGGAGTGCTCAAAGCTCACAATCACGATAACCACCGCAAAATAGAGCATCCAGTTAACGAAAGGAATGTAGATCTGGCCAGATTCCATTTCCGAAGTATGAATGATACGCATCGGTGACAAATACCCCAGACGCACGGCCTGACGCGTCAGCGAGAAGACGCCAGAGATAACTGCCTGTGAAGCGATGACCGTTGCCAGCGCGGCGAGGATCAGAAGCGGTATCAACGCCCAGTCCGGCGCCAGCAGGAAGAACGGGTTTTTGATCGCTTCAGGATGCTTTAACAGCAACGCCCCCTGACCAAAATAGTTCAGCACCAGCGAAGGTAATACCACAGAGAACCATGCCAGGCGAATCGGCAACTTACCGAAGTGGCCCATATCGGCATACAGCGCTTCAACACCGGTGATCGACAGCACCACCGCACCCAGCGCTATAAAGGACAACGTTTTGAATTCGAGGAAGAAATGCACCGCCCAATACGGATTGAGCGCCTGCAGCACTTCCGGATTGCCTATAATACTGCGCACGCCTAATACCGCGAGCGTCAGGAACCACAGCAGCATAATCGGCGCAAACAGCTTACCGACCATGCCGGTACCGTGTTTTTGAATCAAAAACAGCAGGGTCAGCACGATTATCGAGAGCGGAACAATCCAGGTGTCCAGTTGCGGGGCAACTATCTCCAGACCTTCAATCGCCGACATCACCGAGATGGCAGGTGTTATCACCACTTCTCCATAGAAGAAGCTGCCGCCAATCAACCCCATAATCACCAGCATGGAGGTGGTTCGCGCCGAGGTATTGCGCCCGGCCAATGACATCAGCGTCAGGATCCCGCCTTCTCCGGCGTTATCCGCGCGCATGACAAACGTCAGGTATTTAATGGAAACAACAAAGATAAGCAGCCAGAAAATCAGCGAGAGAAAGCCAAATACGGCATCACGTTCAACGCCAAAACCAAACTGGCCGGACAAACATTCACGAAGCGTATAAAGTGGGCTGGTACCAATATCACCGTAGACAACCCCAATGGCCGCAAGGGTAATCGCAGACAATGATTGTTTATTATCAGTGCTCATAGACTCGTCTTTCGTTTATACACATCATCTTTCAAGCCGCCTCCGCGTGGGCTGCATTCGTTATTCCCCCCATCCCCGGAGAAAACTCCATTGCCGCCTTGGTGCAGCTTGATTGATTTGGTGTATATATAAGAAATGTGTGCGTCGTCCCTTGGCCCACAAAAAGGCGCACAGTATGCACGATTAATCGCAAAATCGTACCCCTAAATGAGACCAGATTAATCTGGCTCAAAGAAAAATAAGCGCACCTTCAGTCTATTACTGCACTGGTGTGAAGCATCTATACTCGCAGTTTATGCAGTACATTTGGCGAAAGGACGCCACTTCATTATGGCTCACCCACATTTATTAGCGGAAAGAATTTCCCGTCTGAGCAATGCGCTGGAAAAGGGACTTTATGAACGTAGCCACGCTATTCGCCTGTGTCTGCTGGCTGCACTCAGCGGCGAGAGCGTTTTCTTATTAGGTCCTCCCGGGATTGCGAAAAGCTTAATTGCCCGCCGACTGAAATTTGCTTTTCAAAATGCTCGCGCCTTCGAATACCTGATGACGCGTTTCTCTACACCGGAAGAGGTTTTCGGCCCGCTGTCGATTCAAGCCCTTAAAGATGAAGGTCGCTATGAACGCTTAACCGCAGGCTATCTTCCTGAAGCTGAAATCGTCTTTCTCGACGAAATCTGGAAGGCGGGCCCGGCGATTCTTAACACCCTGCTAACCGCCATCAACGAACGCCACTTTCGTAACGGCGCGCATGAAGAGAAAATCCCGATGCGCTTGCTGGTGGCAGCCTCCAATGAACTGCCAGAAGCAGACAGCAGCCTGGAAGCACTGTACGACCGTATGCTGATTCGCCTGTGGCTGGATAAAGTTCAGGACAAAGCCAACTTCCGCTCGATGCTGTTAAGTCAGCAAGATGAAAGCGACAATCCGGTCCCTGCGTCGTTACAGGTGACGGATGAAGAGTATAACCAGTGGCAAAAGGACATTGGCGCCATCAAGCTTCCCGATCGCGTGTTTGAGCTTATTTTCACGTTGCGTCAGCAACTGGACACGCTACCGAATGCCCCTTATGTGTCCGATCGGCGCTGGAAAAAAGCCATTCGCTTACTCCAGGCCAGCGCTTTCTTTAGCGGACGTGATGCCGTAGTACCTATCGACCTGATCCTGCTGAAAGATTGCCTGTGGTACGACGCGCAAAGCCTGAATCTGATGCAACAACAGCTGGAAATATTGATGACCGGACACGCATGGCAGCAGCAAGCCATGCTGACGCGACTGGGCGGTATTGTGCAGCGCCGCATTCAACTCCAGCAGCAGCAAAGCGACAAAACGGCGTTCACGGTGATCCGCCAGGGCGGCATGTTCAGCCGTCGCCCTCATTATGATTTACCGCCGGAAGCTACGTCTTCTGTCGTAACATTACTCCTGCAAAAGCCCTTAAAGCTGCATGACATGGAAGTTATCCATATTGCTTTCGAACGCGGCGCACTGGAGTTGTGGCTCACCAAAGGTGGTGAGATCCGCGGAAAATTAAACGGGATCGGTTTTGCCCAGACGCTGAACATGGAAGTGGATAGCGCGCAGCACCTGGTCGTGCGTGATGTCAGTTTACAAGGCTCTCGACTGGCATTGCCCGGTTCTTCACAAGAGAGTATGCCTGCAGAGATAAAACAAGAGCTCGAAGCACTTGATAACGAGTGGCACCAGCAGCACAGCGCATTTAGCGAGCAGCAAAAATGTCTGTTTATTCATAGCGACTGGTTAGGCCGCATTGAGGCCAGCCTGCAGGATGTCGGGGCGCAAATCCGCCAGGCGCAACAATGCTGACCCTTGATACACTCAACATCATGCTGGCAGTCAGTGAAGAGGCGATGATCGAAGAGATGATCGTCGCCCTGCTGGCTTCTCCAAAGATGGTGGTCTTTTTTAAAAAATTCCCCCGCCTCAAAAAAGCGATCGCTGAAGATATACCGCGCTGGCGTGAATCTTTGCGTAGCCGCCTTAAAGATACCCATGTGCCGCCGGAGTTGGCGGAAGAGGTCATTTGTTATCAGCAAAGCCAGCTCCTCTCTCATGCGCAGTTTATCGTCCAGCTACCGCAAATATTGTCGCTATTGCACCGCCTCCATTCGCCGTGGGCCGGACAAGCGCAACAGTTGGTCAATGACAACAGCGCGTTTACGCCTGCCCTCCATACGCTTTTTCTTCAGCGCTGGCGCCTGAGTCTGGTGGTGCAAACCACAACCCTGAATCAGCAACTGCTGGAAGAAGAACGCGAACATTTGCTCAGTGAAGTACAGGAACGGATGACCCTTAGCGGGCAACTGGAACCCGTACTGGCAGAAAATGACAACGCCGCAGGCCGGTTATGGGATATGAGCGCGGGTCAAATCAAGCGCGGTGATTATCAGTTGCTGGTTAAATATGGCGAATTCCTGACGCAACAGCCCGAACTCCAGCGTCTGGCTGAGCAGTTAGGCCGTTCCAGAGAAGCGAAATCCGTGCCGCGTAAAGATGCGCCAATGGAAACCTTCCGTACCCTGGTACGCGAACCGGCAACCGTACCGGAGCAGGTGGATGGCATCCAACAAAGTGACGATATCCTGCGCCTGTTGCCGCCAGAGCTGGCCACGCTGGGCATTACCGAACTGGAATACGAGTTCTACCGCCGGCTGGTGGAAAAGCAACTGCTGACCTACCGTCTGCACGGCGAAGCATGGCGCGAGAAAGTAACGGAACGTCCGGTGGTGCATCAGGATTTTGACGAGCAGCCGCGCGGGCCTTTTATTGTTTGCGTAGATACGTCGGGATCAATGGGCGGGTTTAATGAACAGTGTGCGAAAGCCTTTTGCCTGGCGCTAATGCGCGTCGCCCTGGCCGATAACCGGCGCTGTTTCATTATGCTGTTTTCAACAGAAGTGGTGCGCTATGAGCTGTCTGGTCCAGAGGGTATCGAACAGGCGATTCGTTTTTTAAGTCAGCGCTTTCGTGGCGGTACCGATATTGCCAGCTGTTTTCGCGCCATTATTGAGCGCATGCAGGGTCGGGAATGGTTTGATGCCGATGCTGTGGTTATCTCTGATTTTATCGCTCAGCGATTACCCGATGAGGTCGTCAGCAAAGTGGGGGAATTACAGCGGGTACACCAGCACCGTTTTCACGCGGTGGCGATGTCTGCACATGGCAAACCCGGCATCATGCGCATTTTCGATCATATCTGGCGCTTTGATACCGGGATGCGAAGCCGCCTGCTCAGACGCTGGCGGCGTTAATTATTACAGCAGAGAGGCGACGCTTTCACGTACCTGTGCCGGCCATACGCCACACTGAACCTGACCAATGTGCGGTAATTGCAGCAACAGCATGGTCAGACGCGACTGCCCAATGCCGCCACCAATTGTCTGCGGCATTTCACCGCGCAGCAGCGCCTGGTGCCATTCCAGACTCAGGCGATCTTCATCACCGGTCAGAGACAGCTGGTGTTTCAGGGCGTCAGCATCGACACGGATCCCCATAGAAGACAGCTCAAACGCATCTTCCAGCACCGGGTTCCAGACCAGAATATCCCCGTTCAGACCGGCGTGACCCAGCTCGGACGCTGAACTCCAGTCATCATAATCCGGCGCACGTACATCGTGACGGTGACCGTCACTGAGCTTGCCGCCGATCCCCACCAGAAATACCGCGCCCAGCTCTTTAGCGATCGCACGTTCACGACCTTTTGCATCAAGATCCGGATAACGAGATAACAACTCCTGGCTATGAACAAAGTGGATCTGCTCTGGCAGGAACGGTGCCAGACCAAACTCTTTGCTAACCGCAGCCTCAGTAGCCTTAATACCCGCCCAGATAGCCTCTACCGTGCTTTTCAGAGTGGAGAATTGACGCTCACCGTCGCCCATCACGCGCTCCCAGTCCCACTGATCAACATACACTGAGTGCAGCGGGGAGAGGCGATCTTCATCGGGACGCAGGGCCTTCATGTGCGTGTACAGCCCTTCACCTGCGCTAAAGTCGTGTTGTCCTAACGTTTGACGCTTCCACTTCGCCAGTGAATGAACCACTTCGAATTGAGCGTCTGGCAATGCTTTAACCTTCACCTGCACCGCTTTTTCACAGCCCGACAAGTTATCCTGCGTGCCATCTCCAACGCGGCTGAGGATCGGCGCCTGAACTTCGATCAGACCTAAACGCTCTTCCAACTGACGAGAAAAATGAGATTTTACGAAGCTAATTTGACGTTGTTTGGCAATGTAAGCGGTTTTCATTATGTGTACTCCTGTGTCCTGTTGCCTATGATTAAGCAACAGAATGGAGGTAATATTCAATAATCAACAAACAAAAAGCCGACTTCGATTTTGATTCGTTAAAATTAACGTCTAAAATAGAGGGAATCATTAATCTACATAAGAAAAACCTATGGAAAATTATCAGATCGACAATCTGGACCGCGGCATTCTTGACGCCCTGATGGAAAATGCCCGTACCGCCTACGCAGAATTAGCCAAACAATTCGGCGTCAGCCCAGGAACAATTCACGTACGTGTAGAAAAGATGAAACAGGCCGGGATTATTACCGGCGCGCGGATTGATGTGAGTCCCAAACAGTTGGGCTATGACGTCGGCTGCTTTATCGGCATCATCCTGAAAAGTGCGAAAGACTATCCGTCAGCGCTGGCCAGACTGGAAAGCCTCGATGAAGTGACCGAAGCGTATTACACCACCGGGCACTACAGCATCTTTATTAAGGTGATGTGCAAGTCGATCGACGCGTTGCAGCAGGTACTTATCAACAAGATCCAAACAATTGACGAAATTCAATCCACGGAAACCCTGATCGTCCTGCAAAACCCGATCATGCGTACCATCAAGCCGTGATCGTTTTTTTTAATACCCTGGTTTTCCACAGGTAGATCCCAGCTCGCTCACAGCGTACAATACGCCCTCTTTATAAAGGTGGGCGATCATGGCAGACATCACTCTTATCAGCGGTAGTACGCTTGGCAGTGCGGAATATGTAGCAGAACATCTGGCTGAAAAGCTGGACGATGCCGGTTTTTCCAGCGAAATACTGCATGGGCCAATGCTTGAAGAGGTTCCGACTGACGGCATCTGGCTGATTATTAGCTCTACGCACGGAGCAGGAGACATTCCTGACAACCTACAGCCTTTATATGATGCGTTACGCGAGCAAAAGCCGGACCTGTCACAAGTGCGGTTTGGCGCAATCGGGATCGGCAGTCGTGAATATGACACCTTTTGCGGCGCAATCGACAAGCTGGAAGCCGAATTGAAGGCCTGTGGAGCAAAACAGGTAGGCGAAACGCTCAGGATCAACGTACTGGAACATGAAATTCCGGAAGATCCGGCTGAAATTTGGCTGGGATCGTGGCATCCATTGCTCAGAGATTTGTAAAGATCGTACTTTTTTATGTGGATAACTCTGGTTAAAAGCTTGGATCAACCGGTAGTTATCCCAAGAACAACCGTTGTTCAGTTTTTGAGTTGTGTATAACCCTTCATTCTGATCCCAGCTTATACGGACCAGGATCACCGATCATTCACAGCTAATGATCCTCAGCAACCTGTTGATCTTATTCAAAGGATCGCCCTTATCCACAGAAACTTGCGATCCTAATAAGAGATCACAATAAAACAGATCTCTAAATAAAAAGATCTTCTTTTTAATACCCAGGATCCCAGGTCTTTCTCCATCGACTAAAGTTGAGTAGAATCCACGGCCCGGGCTTCAATCCATTTTCACACCGCGTTATGCGAGGCAATTACCATGTTTTATCAGGATCCTTTTGACGTCATCATCATTGGCGGGGGTCATGCAGGCACCGAGGCCGCAATGGCCGCGGCGCGAATGGGTCAACAGACTCTGCTTTTGACACACAATATCGACACTCTGGGGCAGATGAGCTGCAACCCGGCGATCGGCGGTATTGGGAAGGGACACCTGGTAAAAGAAGTGGATGCGCTTGGTGGGTTGATGGCAAAAGCGATCGACCATGCAGGTATCCAGTTTAGGATACTAAACGCAAGCAAAGGGCCAGCCGTTCGCGCTACCCGAGCTCAGGCCGATCGCGTGCTCTATCGCCAGGCGGTACGTACCGCACTGGAGAATCAACCCAACCTGATGATCTTCCAACAGGCGGTTGAAGATCTGATTGTTGAAAACGATCGTGTTGTGGGCGCAGTGACCCAAATGGGACTGAAGTTCCGTGCCAAAGCGGTTGTATTAACCGTAGGGACTTTCCTCGACGGCAAAATTCATATTGGTCTGGATAACTACAGCGGTGGCCGTGCTGGCGATCCGCCGTCTATCCCGCTGTCACGTCGTCTGCGTGAACTGCCGCTGCGCGTCAGCCGCCTGAAAACGGGTACACCGCCGCGTATCGATGCGCGCACTATTGATTTCAGCGTGCTTGGCCAGCAAAACAGCGATAACCCGATGCCGGTCTTCTCATTCCTGGGCGATGCTTCTCAACATCCGCGCCAGATGCCGTGTTACATCACGCATACCAATGAGAGAACCCATGACGTGATCCGCAATAACCTCGATCGTAGCCCGATGTACGCCGGTGTGATCGAAGGAATCGGCCCGCGCTACTGCCCGTCGATCGAAGACAAAGTGATGCGCTTTGCCGATCGTAACCAGCATCAGATCTTCCTTGAACCGGAAGGACTGACGTCTAACGAAATTTACCCGAATGGCATCTCCACCAGCCTGCCGTTCGATGTGCAGATGCAAATTGTCCGCTCTATGCAGGGAATGGAAAATGCCAGAATCGTCCGCCCTGGCTACGCTATTGAGTATGATTTCTTCGATCCGCGCGACCTGAAACCTACTCTGGAAAGCAAATTCATCCAGGGGCTGTTCTTTGCGGGACAGATTAACGGTACAACCGGTTACGAAGAAGCCGCCGCGCAAGGCATGCTGGCTGGTCTGAACGCCGCACGCTTGTCTGCTGAGAAAGACGGCTGGGCACCGCGTCGCGATCAGGCTTATCTTGGCGTGCTGGTGGACGACCTGTGTACGCTGGGCACTAAAGAACCGTACCGCATGTTTACCTCACGCGCAGAATACCGTTTGATGCTGCGTGAAGATAACGCCGACCTGCGTCTGACCGAAATTGGTCGAGAACTGGGTCTGGTGGACGATGAGCGCTGGGCTCGCTTCAACGAGAAGCTGGAGCGCATCGAACAAGAACGCCAGCGTCTCAAATCAACCTGGGTAAACCCGTTAGCGGAATCTGCAGCAGAAGTGAATGCTCACCTGGCAACGCCTCTGTCACGTGAAGCCAGCGGTGAAGATCTGCTGCGTCGCCCGGATATGACCTATGCTCAGTTGACCTCTTTATCTGCGTTCGCACCAGCGCTTGACGATGCTCAGGCCGCGGAACAGGTTGAGATTCAGGTGAAATACGAAGGG
This sequence comes from Citrobacter sp. Ce006, assembly GCF_030336535.1. Classification (NCBI taxonomy): domain Bacteria; kingdom Pseudomonadati; phylum Pseudomonadota; class Gammaproteobacteria; order Enterobacterales; family Enterobacteriaceae; genus Citrobacter; species Citrobacter sp. Ce006. Next base: position 1,021,962 of record NZ_JAOWDO010000073.1, on the reverse strand, counting down.
TATATCGCCCGTCAGCAGGAAGAAATTGAAAGACAGCAGCGTAATGAGAACACCCTGTTGCCTGCAACGCTGGATTATCGCCAGGTCTCTGGCTTGTCGAATGAAGTCATCGCCAAACTGAACGATCACAAACCGGTATCGATCGGTCAGGCATCGCGCATTTCCGGCGTAACGCCTGCCGCCATCTCCATTCTGCTGGTATGGCTGAAAAAACAAGGTATGCTGCGCCGCAGCGCTTGATAACTCTCATTTGGCGGGGGCGCTTCGCTTGCCCGCCGTACAAATTTGTAGGCCCGATAAGCGAAAGCGCATCGGGCATTTGATTATTAACAGGTAACGACCGTGCTCAACAAACTCTCTCGTCTGCTGGCTGATGCCGGTATTTCTCTTACCGATCACCAGAAAAATCAGCTGATTGCGTATGTCGATATGCTGCACAAATGGAATAAAGCGTACAACCTTACGTCGGTGCGGGATCCTAACGAAATGTTGGTGCGCCATATTCTGGACAGCATTGTCGTCGCGCCGTATCTGAAGGGGGAGCGTTTTATCGATGTGGGGACGGGACCTGGCCTGCCGGGAATTCCGCTCTCTATCGTGCGCCCTGAAGCGCATTTCACACTGCTGGATAGCCTGGGAAAACGCGTCCGTTTCTTGCGTCAGGTGCAGCATGAGCTTGCGCTTACTAACATCACGCCTGTACAAAGCCGTGTTGAAGAATTCCCTTCAGAACCGCCGTTCGATGGGGTCATTAGCCGTGCTTTTGCATCACTCAATGATATGGTGAGCTGGTGCCATCATTTGCCAGGACCTGATGGACGTTTTTATGCGTTAAAAGGGCAGTTGCCTGCAGATGAAATTGACTCGCTGCCAGCAGAATTCAGCGTCGAGTCGGTTGAAAAATTACGCGTTCCGCAGTTGGAAGGCGAACGTCATTTGGTGGTTATTAAGCCAAACAAAATTTAATTTTTATCAAAAAAAATAGAAAAAAAACGGCAGTTCAGGTGTTAAAAGTCATAGGGAATAGTGTGGTTAAATGTCGTTACATTTCACCAATACCTTACGGTTTTGCATCATAACTATAACGTACCGTTTTTTGTTAAAAGCGAAACAAGTCAGCTGTGAAAATATCAGTCTGCTAAAAATAGAACGTAAGAATCACCCGTTGTGTTAATTTTTTATTATAAATGTCAATGCGTGGTTTTTTTGTTGTTAGCTGTTGTTTTTTAAATAGTGGCTATTTTTACGCTTAAATATCAAAAAGATGAAAAGGCATCATTTGCCACGTAAATAAATTATGCGAAGGTGAATATGTTCAATATGTGATCTGGTGCACGCTTTACCGCCAGTGTTTACGCGGCATTTGCAGTTTTGCATGATCGTTCACAGTTTGCCAAAAAGTGATAAATGTGGGGTAGCGAAAAATATTTAAACATTTATTCACTTTTTAGCTACTTATTGTTTGAAATCACGAAGCCGCACCGTATAATTTGACCGCTTTTTGATGCTTGACTCTAAGCCATAAAGAACGTTTTATACGACACGCGGCATACCTCGTAGGGAGCAGGAGTAAAAACGTGATGTCTATGTCGCTCTTGAGTCGAAACGTTGCTCGTAAGCTTTTGCTCACACAGCTTCTGGCGGTAATAGCAAGTGGATTGCTGTTTAGCCTCAAAGACCCTTTCTGGGGCATCTCCGCGTTGTGCGGTGGATTGGCAGTGTTACTGCCTAACGTGTTGTTTATGATATTTGCCTGGCGTCACCAGGCGCATACACCAGCTAAAGGTCGAGTAGCCTGGACGTTCGCTTTCGGCGAAGCCTTCAAGGTGTTAGCGATGCTGGTTTTGCTGGTGGTGGCGTTGGCTGTTTTGAAAGCGGTATTCATGCCGCTGATCGTTACGTGGGTTTTGGTGCTGGTGGTTCAGATACTGGCGCCGGCTGTAATTAACAACAAAGGGTAAAGGCATCATGGCTTCAGAAAATATGACGCCGCAGGATTACATAGGACACCATCTGAATAACCTTCAGTTGGACCTACGTACATTCTCGCTGGTGGATCCGCACAACCCCCCAGCCACCTTCTGGACGCTCAATATTGACTCCATTTTCTTCTCGGTGGTTCTGGGTCTGTTGTTCCTGCTTATGTTCCGTAGCGTAGCCAAAAAGGCGACCAGCGGCGTACCAGGTAAATTTCAGACCGCGATTGAGCTGGTAATCGGCTTTGTGCATGGTAGCGTGAAAGACATGTACCATGGCAAAAGCAAGCTGATTGCTCCGCTGGCCCTGACGATTTTCGTCTGGGTATTCCTGATGAACTTGATGGATTTGCTGCCTATCGACCTGCTGCCGTACATCGGTGAGCATATCTTTGGCCTGCCGGCTCTGCGTGTGGTTCCGTCTGCTGACGTGAACATCACCCTGTCGATGGCGCTGGGCGTATTTATCCTCATTCTGTTCTACAGCATCAAAATGAAAGGCATCGGTGGCTTCGCGAAAGAGTTGACGCTGCAGCCGTTCAATCACTGGGCGTTCATCCCTGTCAACTTAATCCTTGAAGGGGTAAGCCTGCTGTCCAAACCAATTTCTCTTGGTCTGCGACTGTTCGGCAACATGTATGCCGGTGAGCTGATTTTCATTCTGATTGCTGGTCTGTTGCCGTGGTGGTCACAGTGGATCCTGAATGTGCCATGGGCCATTTTCCACATACTGATTATCACGCTGCAAGCCTTCATATTTATGGTTCTGACGATTGTCTATCTGTCGATGGCATCTGAAGAGCATTAATTTACCAACACTACTACGTTTTAACTGAAACAAACTGGAGACTGTCATGGAAAACCTGAATATGGATCTGCTGTACATTGCTGCCGCTGTGATGATGGGTCTGGCGGCAATCGGTGCTGCGATCGGTATCGGCATCCTCGGGGGTAAATTCCTGGAAGGCGCAGCGCGTCAACCGGATCTGATTCCTCTGCTGCGTACTCAGTTCTTTATCGTTATGGGTCTGGTGGATGCAATCCCAATGATCGCTGTAGGTCTGGGTCTGTACGTGATGTTTGCTGTCGCGTAGTAAGCGTTGCTTGAATTAAGAGCAATATCAGAACGTTAACTAGATAGAGGCATTGTGCTGTGAATCTTAACGCAACAATCCTCGGCCAGGCCATCGCGTTTGTCCTGTTCGTTCTGTTCTGCATGAAGTACGTATGGCCGCCATTAATGGCTGCCATCGAAAAACGTCAAAAAGAAATTGCTGACGGCCTTGCTTCTGCAGAACGAGCACATAAGGATCTTGACCTTGCAAAGGCCAGCGCGACCGACCAGCTGAAAAAAGCGAAGGCGGAAGCTCAGGTAATCATCGAGCAGGCGAACAAACGCCGCGCTCAGATCCTGGACGAAGCTAAAACTGAAGCAGAGCAGGAACGTACTAAAATCGTGGCACAGGCGCAGGCGGAAATTGACGCCGAGCGTAAACGTGCTCGCGAAGAGCTGCGTAAGCAAGTTGCTATCCTGGCTGTTGCTGGCGCCGAGAAGATCATCGAACGTTCCGTGGATGAAGCTGCTAATAGCGACATCGTGGACAAACTTGTCGCTGAACTGTAAGGAGGGAGGGGCTGATGTCTGAATTTATTACGGTAGCTCGCCCCTACGCCAAAGCAGCTTTTGACTTTGCCGTTGAGCACCAAAGCGTTGACCGTTGGCAGGATATGCTGACGTTTGCCGCTGAGGTGACTAAAAACGAACAAATGGCAGAGCTTCTTTCTGGCGCACTGGCGCCGGAAACGCTCGCTGAGTCGTTTATCGCCGTGTGCGGTGAGCAGTTGGACGAAAGCGGCCAGAACCTGATTAGGGTAATGGCTGAAAATAACCGTCTGAATGCGCTCCCGGATGTTCTTGAGCAGTTTATTCACCTGCGTGCAGCCAGTGAGGCTATCTCTGAGGTAGAAGTCACTTCTGCCAATGCACTGAGTGATGAACAGCTTACGAAGATTAGTGCAGCGATGGAAAAACGTCTGTCACGCAAAGTTAAGCTGAATTGCAAAATCGATAAGTCTGTAATGGCAGGCGTAATCATCCGAGCGGGTGATATGGTCATTGATGGCAGCGTACGCGGCCGTCTTGAGCGCCTTGCAGACGTCTTGCAGTCTTAAGGGGACTGGAGCATGCAACTGAATTCCACCGAAATCAGCGAACTGATCAAGCAGCGCATTGCTCAGTTCAATGTTGTGAGCGAAGCTCATAACGAAGGTACTATTGTTTCTGTAAGTGACGGTGTTATCCGCATTCACGGCCTGGCCGATTGTATGCAGGGTGAGATGATCTCCCTGCCGGGTAACCGTTACGCTATCGCACTGAACCTGGAGCGCGACTCCGTAGGTGCAGTTGTGATGGGTCCATACGCTGACCTTGCCGAAGGCATGAAGGTTAAGTGTACGGGTCGTATTCTGGAAGTTCCGGTTGGCCGTGGCCTGCTGGGTCGTGTGGTGAACACTCTGGGTTCCCCGATTGACGGTAAAGGTCCGGTTGATAACGATGGCTTCTCGCCAATCGAAGTTATCGCACCAGGCGTAATCGAACGTCAGTCCGTCGACCAGCCAGTACAGACCGGTTATAAATCTGTTGATGCCATGATCCCAATCGGTCGTGGCCAGCGTGAGCTGATCATCGGTGACCGTCAGACAGGTAAAACTGCGATGGCAATCGACGCCATCATCAACCAGCGTGATTCCGGCATCAAATGTGTGTACGTGGCTATCGGCCAGAAAGCGTCCACCATTTCCAACGTGGTTCGTAAACTGGAAGAACACGGCGCACTGTCCAACACCATCGTTGTGGTGGCGACTGCGTCTGAATCTGCTGCACTGCAATACCTGGCGCCATATGCCGGTTGCGCAATGGGCGAATACTTCCGTGACCGCGGCGAAGATGCACTGATCGTTTACGATGACCTGTCTAAACAGGCTGTTGCTTACCGTCAGGTTTCCCTGCTGCTCCGTCGTCCGCCAGGACGTGAAGCATTCCCAGGCGACGTATTTTACCTCCACTCCCGTCTGCTGGAACGCGCATCCCGCGTAAACGCGGAATATGTTGAGAAGTTCACCAATGGTGAAGTGAAAGGTAAAACCGGCTCCCTGACCGCTCTGCCGATTATCGAAACCCAGGCGGGTGACGTTTCTGCGTTCGTTCCGACCAACGTAATTTCCATTACCGATGGTCAGATCTTCCTGGAAACCAACCTGTTCAACTCCGGTATTCGTCCGGCTGTTAACCCGGGTATCTCCGTATCTCGTGTAGGTGGCGCAGCGCAGACCAAGATCATCAAGAAACTGTCCGGTGGTATTCGTACCGCACTGGCGCAGTATCGTGAACTGGCAGCGTTTTCTCAGTTCGCTTCTGACCTGGATGAAGCTACGCGTAAGCAGCTGAGCCACGGTCAGAAAGTAACTGAACTGCTGAAGCAGAAACAGTATGCCCCAATGTCTGTAGCACAGCAGGGTGTGGTGCTGTTTGCGGCTGAACGCGGTTACCTCGAAGATGTGGAACTGGCGAAAATCGGTAGCTTCGAAGCCGCTCTGCTGGCTTACGTTGACCGTGACCACGCTCCGCTGATGCAAGAGATCAACCAGTCCGGTGGCTATAACGATGAAATCGAAGGCAAGCTGAAAGCTATCCTCGATTCCTTCAAGGCAACCCAGTCCTGGTAACGTCTGGCGGTCTGCTTTAGGGCGGACCGCAAGGCATTGAGGAGAAGCTCATGGCCGGCGCAAAAGAGATACGTAGTAAGATCGCAAGCGTCCAGAACACGCAGAAGATCACTAAAGCGATGGAGATGGTCGCCGCTTCCAAAATGCGTAAATCGCAGGATCGCATGGCGGCCAGCCGTCCTTATGCAGAGACCATGCGCAAAGTGATTGGTCACCTTGCGAATGGTAATCTGGAATATAAGCACCCTTACCTGGAAGAACGCGACGTTAAACGCGTGGGCTACCTGGTGGTGTCGACCGACCGTGGTCTGTGCGGTGGCTTGAACATTAACCTGTTCAAAAAGCTGCTGGCGGATATGAAAACATGGTCCGATAAAGGCGTTCAGTGCGATATCGCAATGATCGGCTCTAAGGGCGTGTCTTTCTTTAACTCCGTTGGCGGTAATGTGATTGCTCAGGTAACCGGTATGGGGGATAACCCTTCCCTGTCCGAACTGATCGGTCCGGTTAAAGTGATGCTGCAAGCCTACGATGAAGGTCGTCTGGACAGACTGTACGTTGTCAGCAACAAATTTATTAACACCATGTCTCAGACGCCAACCATCACCCAACTGCTGCCTCTGCCGGCATCAGATGATGATGAATTGAAGCGTAAATCCTGGGATTACCTGTATGAACCAGACCCGAAAGCGCTGCTGGATACCCTGCTGCGTCGTTATGTCGAGTCTCAGGTTTATCAGGGCGTGGTAGAAAACCTGGCCAGCGAGCAGGCCGCACGTATGGTGGCGATGAAAGCCGCGACCGACAATGGCGGCAGCCTGATTAAAGAGCTGCAGTTGGTATACAACAAAGCTCGTCAGGCCAGCATTACTCAGGAACTCACCGAAATCGTCGGTGGTGCATCCGCGGTATAACCAGGTTAATTCGTAGAGGATTCAAGATGGCTACTGGAAAAATTGTCCAGGTAATCGGCGCCGTGGTTGACGTCGAATTCCCTCAGGATGCCGTACCGCGCGTGTACGATGCTCTTGAGGTTATGAATGGTAAAGAGAGCCTGGTGCTGGAAGTTCAGCAGCAGCTCGGCGGCGGTATCGTACGTACCATCGCCATGGGTTCTTCCGACGGTCTGCGTCGTGGTCTGGAAGTTAAAGACCTCGAGCACCCGATCGAAGTCCCGGTAGGTAAAGCAACTCTGGGTCGTATCATGAACGTCCTGGGTCACCCGATCGACATGAAAGGCGATATCGGTGAAGAAGAGCGTTGGGCTATCCACCGCGCGGCTCCTTCCTATGAAGAGCTGTCCAGCTCTCAGGAACTGCTGGAAACCGGCATCAAAGTTATCGACCTGATGTGTCCGTTCGCTAAGGGCGGTAAAGTTGGTCTGTTCGGTGGTGCGGGTGTAGGTAAAACCGTAAACATGATGGAGCTGATCCGTAACATCGCGATCGAGCACTCCGGTTACTCCGTGTTTGCGGGCGTAGGTGAACGTACTCGTGAGGGTAACGATTTCTACCACGAAATGACCGACTCCAACGTTCTGGACAAAGTATCCCTGGTATATGGCCAGATGAACGAGCCGCCGGGAAACCGTCTGCGCGTTGCTCTGACCGGTCTGACCATGGCAGAGAAGTTCCGTGACGAAGGTCGTGACGTACTGCTGTTCGTCGATAACATCTATCGTTACACCCTGGCCGGTACTGAAGTATCTGCACTGCTGGGTCGTATGCCTTCAGCGGTAGGTTACCAGCCGACTCTGGCGGAAGAGATGGGCGTTCTGCAGGAACGTATCACCTCTACCAAAACCGGTTCTATCACCTCCGTTCAGGCGGTATACGTACCTGCGGATGACTTAACTGACCCATCCCCAGCAACCACCTTTGCTCACTTAGATGCAACCGTGGTACTGAGCCGTCAGATCGCATCTCTGGGTATTTACCCGGCAGTTGACCCGCTGGATTCCACCAGCCGTCAGTTGGATCCGCTGGTTGTTGGTCAGGAACACTACGACACTGCGCGTGGCGTACAGTCCCTGCTGCAGCGTTATCAGGAACTGAAAGACATCATCGCCATCCTGGGTATGGATGAACTGTCTGAAGAAGATAAACTGGTGGTAGCACGTGCGCGTAAGATCCAGCGCTTCCTGTCCCAGCCGTTCTTCGTTGCGGAAGTATTCACCGGTTCTCCGGGTAAATACGTATCCCTGAAAGACACCATCCGTGGCTTTAAAGGCATCATGGAAGGCGAATACGACCACCTGCCAGAGCAGGCGTTCTACATGGTTGGTTCTATCGACGAAGCCGTGGAAAAAGCCAAAAAACTTTAACGCCTTAATCGGAGGGTGATATGGCAATGACTTACCACCTGGACGTCGTCAGCGCAGAGCAACAAATGTTCTCTGGTCTGGTCGAGAAAATCCAGGTAACGGGTAGTGAAGGTGAACTGGGTATTTTCCCGGGTCACGCACCGCTGCTCACCGCCATTAAGCCTGGTATGATCCGCATCGTTAAACAGTTCGGTCATGAAGAGTTTATCTATCTGTCCGGCGGCATTCTCGAAGTGCAGCCTGGCAGCGTGACCGTCCTGGCTGATACCGCGATTCGCGGACAGGATCTCGATGAAGCGAGAGCCCTGGAAGCGAAGCGTAAGGCTGAAGAGCACATCAAGAGCTCTCATGGTGACGTGGATTACGCTCAGGCATCTGCGGAACTGGCCAAAGCGATCGCGAAACTGCGCGTTATCGAGTTGACCAAAAAAGCGATGTAACACCGGCTTGAAAAGCACAAAAGCCAGTCTGGTTTCCAGGCTGGCTTTTTTTTTGGTTTTTGTTTCAGTAAGAGTGAAACTAAAAAGCTGTTTTATTATTTTGTGATTTACATCACAAAAATGTTGATCGGTTAAAAAATGAGGCGTAGACTTCTTTTTGTGATATATGTCACATAATTAATTCAGATAAAAACAGGATATCAACATGAAACTGATTAACAAAATCATCGCGCTTTTCAGCAGCATGGAAGTTTAGTCTTCCCTGAACTGCTCTGTGGCGCGATGCTTCATACGGTTACCTGCTCGCGCCATCTGTTAATAAATTCCCCTCCCCCGTATTATCATTTGTACTCTTTCCTTTTAAAACTGTATTTCTCCTGTCTGTTTTTCTGCTTTTCACTGAATCACTTTAATAAAATTGTATTTTTCTTTTGTAGTTCTTTATTCATGCAGTAAAAAAATAGCAAAAACATTAACCTAAGGCTTTAATAAGAGCAGACTCCTGGTTTTTGGGAGACAAAAGACGCCGAAATAGATGAAAATAGACAGTTATCAGAGGGGAAATTTCCCCGATTGAACGTTTTATCTTCGGTCCATTTCACGCTGAAAAAAATGTAGTATTTTCAATGTGAAACGGTATAAATTCGTTCTCAAATTACAGTCAGGACGTGTATGTTGAATAATGCTATGAGCGTCGTGATCCTTGCCGCAGGCAAAGGCACGCGTATGTATTCCGATCTTCCTAAAGTGCTGCATACCCTCGCAGGAAAACCGATGGTTCAGCATGTCATTGATGCTGCTAATGAATTAGGTGCGACTCACGTACATCTGGTCTACGGGCACGGTGGTGATTTGCTCAAGCAGACGCTGAAAGATGGCAATCTAAACTGGGTTTTGCAGGCAGAGCAGTTGGGCACCGGCCATGCAATGCAGCAGGCAGCGCCATTCTTTGGTGATGACGAAGACATTTTAATGCTCTATGGCGATGTGCCGCTGATCTCTACCGATACCTTGCGTCGCCTGCGTGAAGCCAAACCGCAGGGTGGCATTGGCTTGTTAACGGTAAAACTGGACGACCCGTCCGGTTATGGGCGTATTACGCGTGAAAACGGTAACGTCACCGGTATCGTTGAGCATAAAGATGCAACCGACGAGCAGCGGCAAATCCAGGAAATCAACACCGGTATTCTGATTGCCAATGGCGCAGACATGAAACGCTGGCTGTCCAAACTGACTAATAACAATGTGCAGGGTGAATACTACATCACCGATATCATTGCGATGGCATACCAGGAAGGGCGCGAAATTGCTGCGGTACATCCGGCACGTATTAGCGAAACGGAAGGGGTGAATAACCGTCTTCAGCTCTCTCGTCTGGAGCGCGTGTATCAGTCCGAGCAGGCAGAAAAACTGCTGTTAGCGGGCGTGATGCTGCGCGATCCTGCACGTTTTGATCTTCGCGGTACGCTTATTCACGGGCGCGATGTTGAAATTGATACTAACGTTATCATTGAAGGTAACGTAACCGTTGGGGATCGCGTCAAGATTGGCGCCGGCTGCATCATCAAAAACAGCGTTATTGGTGACGGTTGTGAGCTTAGCCCATACAGTGTGCTTGAAGATGCCCATCTGGAAGCCGCTTGCACCATCGGCCCATTCGCGCGTCTGCGTCCGGGCGCTGAGCTGCAGGAAGGCGCGCACGTGGGTAACTTTGTCGAAATGAAAAAAGCGCGTCTGGGTAAAGGCTCCAAAGCCGGTCACCTGACCTATCTGGGCGATGCGGAAATTGGCGATAACGTGAACATCGGCGCGGGTACGATCACCTGCAACTACGATGGTGCTAATAAGTTTAAAACCATTATTGGTGATGATGTGTTTGTGGGTTCTGATACTCAGCTGGTGGCGCCTGTCACCGTGGGTAAAGGTGCGACGATTGCCGCAGGAACTACCGTAACGCGTAATGTTGCCGATAACGAACTGGTATTAAGCCGTGTACCTCAGGTCCATAAACAGGGCTGGCAGCGTCCGGTGAAGAAAAAGTAATTCAGTTTTTGCCGGATGGTGGCCTGCGTGCGGTGACGTTCTGTAGGCCTGATAAGCGTGAGCGCCATCAGGCAGACAAGAGATGAGGGGATAATATAATCCTCCGCTCAACAAGCAGTACCTAAAAAAATAACCCCACTCTCTACAAGGCTCGGGGCGCCCGGAAAGGGCAAATACAGGTCAGCGACAACGACAGGCACAATGCCTAAATTCGGAATCAAAAAATATGTGTGGAATTGTTGGCGCTATCGCGCAGCGTGATGTAGCTGAAATCCTTCTCGAAGGTTTACGTCGTCTGGAATATCGTGGTTATGACTCTGCTGGTCTGGCCGTTGTCGATGCTGAAGGCAATATGACCCGTCTGCGTCGTCTGGGTAAAGTGCAGATGCTGACTGCTGCTGCGGAAGAACATCCGCTGCATGGTGGGACAGGTATCGCTCATACCCGTTGGGCGACACACGGCGAACCTTCAGAAGCGAACGCGCACCCTCATGTTTCTGAACACATTGTCGTGGTGCATAACGGCATCATTGAAAACCATGAACCGCTGCGTGAACTGCTGAAAACCCGTGGTTACACCTTTGTTTCTGAAACAGACACCGAAGTGATTGCTCACCTGGTGCACTGGGAACTGGAACAGGGTGGTACGCTGCGTGAAGCCGTGCTGCGTACTATTCCGCAACTGCGCGGTGCCTACGGCACGGTGATCATGGATACCCGTAACCCGGAAACCCTGCTGGCCGCTCGTTCTGGTAGCCCGCTGGTGATTGGGCTGGGTATGGGTGAGAACTTTATCGCTTCCGATCAGTTGGCGCTGCTGCCGGTAACCCGTCGCTTTATCTTCCTGGAAGAGGGTGACATTGCGGAAGTGACCCGTCGTTCGGTTACCATTTTCGACAAGTCTGGCGCGGAAGTGAAACGTCAGGATATCGAATCTAATCTGCAATACGATGCGGGCGAAAAAGGTATTTATCGCCACTACATGCAGAAAGAGATCTACGAACAGCCGAACGCAATTAAAAATACGCTGACCGGGCGCATTAGCCACGGTGAAGTGGATTTAAGCGAGCTGGGTTCGCATGCCAACGAGCTGCTGTCGCAGGTTGAGCATATCCAGATTATCGCCTGCGGTACGTCGTACAACTCAGGTATGGTATCGCGCTACTGGTTTGAATCGCTGGCGGGTATTCCTTGTGATGTCGAAATCGCTTCTGAGTTCCGCTATCGCAAATCTGCCGTGCGTCGTAACAGCCTGATGATCACCCTTTCCCAGTCTGGTGAAACGGCGGATACCCTGGCGGGTCTGCGCTTATCTAAAGAGCTGGGCTATCTGGGCTCGCTGGCTATCTGTAACGTCCCGGGATCTTCTCTGGTGCGTGAATCCGATCTGGCGATGATGACCAATGCCGGTACCGAAATCGGTGTGGCCTCCACGAAAGCCTTTACCACGCAACTGACCGTTCTGCTGATGCTGGTGGCGAAACTGTCTCGTCTGAAAGGCCTGGATGCGTCTATTGAGCAGGAAATCGTTCACGGACTGCAGGCGCTGCCGAGTCGTATTGAGCAGATGCTGTCTCAGGACAAACGCATTGCCGCTCTGGCTGAAGGTTTCTCTGACAAACACCATGCGCTGTTCCTTGGTCGTGGCGATCAGTACCCAATTGCGCTGGAAGGCGCGCTGAAGCTGAAAGAGATTTCTTATATTCACGCTGAAGCGTATGCCGCAGGTGAACTGAAGCACGGTCCACTGGCGCTGATTGACGCTGATATGCCGGTTATCGTCGTGGCACCGAACAACGAACTGCTGGAAAAACTGAAATCCAACATTGAAGAAGTTCGCGCCCGTGGCGGCCAGCTGTACGTCTTTGCTGACCAGGATGCTGGCTTTACCAGCAGTGAAAACATGCACATCATTGAGATGCCGCATGTGGAAGAGGTAATTGCACCAATCTTCTACACCGTTCCGCTGCAGCTGCTGGCGTATCATGTGGCGCTGATTAAAGGTACCGACGTGGACCAGCCGCGTAACCTGGCGAAGTCGGTTACCGTAGAGTAATCCGTACTTAACTGAACTGAAAATGCCCTGCTACAAGCGGGGCATTATTTTTTCGTTTGTTCTGTTTTTAATCAATTATCCCGCCTGTTTTATGTGACAAACCGTCATCTTCAGCTACTGTTTGCAGTGTCATAAAAAGAAAATTTTAGCGAAATGTTATTGTCATGATAATGACTAACATTTTGTTTTAAATATATTTTTATCTGAAAAAACTCACGTATTTTTCGTTGTCATAAAACTGTCATATTTCGTACATTTAACTGTCACCTGTTTGTCCTATTTTGCTCACAGTAGCAACTCAAACAACGATTTACGAAAACCGTGCAGGAGACATTATGAAAGTTATGCGTACCACTGTCGCAACTGTTGTCGCCGCGACCTTATCCATGAGCGCGTTCTCTGCGTTTGCAGCAGCGAGCCTGACAGGTGCAGGTGCAACCTTCCCTGCGCCAGTGTATGCCAAATGGGCAGATACCTATCAGAAAGAGACCGGTAGCAAAGTAAACTACCAGGGTATCGGCTCCTCCGGTGGTGTAAAACAAATCACTGCGAATACCGTTGATTTCGGTGCTTCAGATGCGCCGCTGTCTGACGAAAAACTCAATCAAGAAGGCCTGTTCCAGTTCCCGACCGTTATCGGTGGTGTGGTACTGGCAGTCAACATCCCTGGCCTGAAATCCGGCGAGCTGGTGCTGGACGGTAAAACGCTCGGCGACATCTACCTCGGTAAAATTAAGAAGTGGGATGATGAAGCCATCACCAAACTGAACCCGGGTCTGAAGCTGCCTTCGCAGAATATCGCCGTTGTGCGTCGTGCTGACGGTTCCGGTACGTCCTTTGTCTTCACCAGCTATCTGGCAAAAGTGAACGAAGAGTGGAAATCTAAAATTGGTTCCGGCTCTACCGTTAACTGGCCGACCGGTCTGGGCGGTAAAGGTAACGACGGTATCGCCGCGTTCGTCCAGCGTCTGCCGGGCTCTATCGGCTACGTTGAGTACGCTTACGCTAAGCAGAACAACCTGGCGTACACCAAGCTGGTCTCTGCTGATGGTAAACCGGTAAGCCCGACCGAAGAAAGCTTCGCTAATGCCGCAAAAGGCGCTGACTGGAGCAAAACCTTCGCTCAGGATCTGACTAACCAGAAAGGTGACGATGCGTGGCCTATCACTTCCACCACCTTCATCCTGGTGCATAAAGAGCAGAAGAAACCTGAGCAGGGCGCTGAAGTGCTGAAGTTCTTCGACTGGGCGTACAAAAATGGCGGCAAACAGGCTAATGACCTGGATTACGCCAGCCTGCCGGACAGCGTGGTTGAGCAGATTCGTGCTGCATGGAAGACCAACGTGAAAGACAGCAGCGGTAAAGCGCTGTACTAAATACCCGTCATACTTCGAGCCGCAGCAGTGTTGGCTGTGCTTGTTCACCCCAGTCACGTAGTGAATCTATGCTCCTGGGGATCCACAAGCTTGCCGCCTTGCTGCAACTCGAATTATTTAGGGTATGGCATTACGTTAGCCGGGAAGCACGATAAAATGTGTGCTTCCTGGCCCAAACTTAAAGAGTGATTTATGGCTGCAACCAAGCCTGCTTTTAACCCACCGGGTAAAAAGGGTGACATGATATTCAGCGCGCTGGTAAAACTGGCTGCGCTGATTGTGCTATTGATGTTGGGTGGCATTATTGTCTCTCTGGTTATCTCCTCCTGGCCAAGCATTCACAAATTTGGCTTCTCCTTTCTGTGGACTAAAGAATGGGATGCGCCAAACGACATCTACGGTGCATTAGTACCGATTTACGGTACGCTGGTCACCTCGCTTATCGCGCTGCTGATCGCCGTTCCGGTGAGTTTCGGCATTGCTTTATTCCTGACTGAACTTGCACCTGGCTGGCTGCGTCGCCCGCTGGGTATCGCTATTGAGCTGCTGGCGGCAATTCCAAGTATCGTGTACGGCATGTGGGGCCTGTTTATTTTTGCTCCGCTGTTTGCGACTTATTTCCAGGAACCGGTCGGGAACATCCTTTCCAACATTCCGTTTGTTGGCGCGCTGTTTGCTGGTCCGGCGTTTGGTATTGGTATTCTGGCTGCTGGCGTGATCCTCGCTATCATGATCATCCCGTACATTGCGGCGGTTATGCGCGATGTGTTCGAACAAACGCCGGTCCTGATGAAAGAGTCAGCCTACGGCATCGGTTGTACTACCTGGGAAGTTATCTGGCGCATCGTCCTGCCGTTCACCAAAAACGGTGTGATTGGCGGTGTGATGCTTGGTCTGGGCCGCGCGCTGGGTGAAACCATGGCGGTGACCTTTATCATCGGTAACACCTACCAGCTCGACAGTGCCTCGCTGTACATGCCTGGCAACAGTATTACCTCTGCGCTGGCGAATGAATTTGCCGAAGCGGAATCAGGGCTGCACGTTGCCGCATTGATGGAACTGGGTCTGATTCTGTTTGTGATCACCTTCATCGTACTGGCGGCGTCTAAGTTCATGATCATGCGCCTTGCGAAGAACGAGGGGGCACGCTAATGGCTACGCTTGAAATGCAAAACACCGCTGCACTAGCGGAATCCCGCCGTAAAATGCAGGCGCGTCGTCGCCTGAAGAACCGCATCGCGCTGACGCTCTCTATGGCGACCATGGCGTTCGGTCTGTTCTGGCTGATCTGGATCCTGATGTCCACGATCACCCGCGGTATTGACGGTATGTCGCTGGCGTTGTTCACCGAAATGACGCCTCCGCCGAATACGGCGGGCGGTGGTCTGGCGAACGCCCTGGCCGGTAGCGGGCTGTTAATTCTGTGGGCGACCGTGTTTGGTACACCGCTTGGTATTATGGCGGGCATCTACCTGGCAGAGTATGGACGTAAGTCCTGGCTGGCTGAGGTCATCCGCTTTATCAACGACATCCTGTTGTCTGCGCCATCAATCGTAGTTGGCCTGTTTGTTTACACCATCGTGGTAGCAAAAATGGAGCACTTCTCCGGCTGGGCGGGCGTTATCGCGCTGGCGCTGCTGCAGGTGCCCATTGTTATTCGTACCACGGAGAACATGCTCAAGCTGGTGCCGGATAGCCTGCGTGAAGCTGCCTATGCACTGGGTACGCCGAAGTGGAAGATGATTTCTGCGATCACCCTGAAGGCGTCTGTCTCAGGCATTATTACAGGGGTTCTGCTGGCTATTGCACGTATCGCAGGTGAAACGGCTCCGCTGCTGTTTACGTCGCTCTCCAACCAGTTCTGGAGCACCGACATGATGCAGCCTATCGCCAACCTGCCGGTCACTATCTTTAAGTTTGCGATGAGCCCGTTTGCTGAGTGGCAGCAACTGGCCTGGGCCGGGGTGCTGATTATTACCCTGTGCGTACTGCTGCTGAACATTCTGGCGCGCGTCATTTTCGCGAAGAAGAAACACGGTTAATTTTTACGGCGTGGCTGATGCGGCGCCGGATGAGGAAGAGATTGAAATGAGTATGGTTGATACTGCCCCGGGTAAGATTCAGGTTCGTGATTTGAACTTCTACTATGGCAAATTCCATGCCCTGAAGAACATCAACCTGGATATTGCTAAAAACCAGGTAACGGCGTTTATCGGGCCGTCAGGCTGTGGTAAATCGACGCTGCTTCGTACGTTCAACAAAATGTTTGAACTGTACCCGGAACAGCGTGCGGAAGGCGAAATCCTGCTGGATGGCGACAATATTCTCACTAACACTCAGGATATCGCTCTGCTGCGTGCCAAAGTGGGCATGGTATTCCAGAAGCCGACGCCGTTCCCGATGTCCATCTACGATAACATCGCTTTTGGGGTGCGTCTGTTTGAGAAACTCTCGCGTGCGGATATGGACGAACGTGTGCAGTGGGCGTTGACCAAGGCCGCACTGTGGAACGAAACCAAAGATAAATTACACCAGAGCGGGTACTCTCTCTCCGGTGGTCAGCAGCAGCGTCTGTGTATTGCGCGCGGTATCGCCATTCGTCCGGAAGTGCTTCTGCTTGATGAGCCGTGTTCAGCGCTCGACCCTATTTCTACCGGGCGCATTGAAGAGCTGATCACAGAGCTGAAACAAGATTACACCGTCGTTATCGTAACCCACAACATGCAGCAGGCTGCGCGTTGTTCCGATCACACGGCGTTTATGTACCTGGGCGAGTTGATTGAGTTCAGCAACACGGACGATCTGTTCACCAAGCCCGCGAAGAAACAAACTGAAGATTACATTACTGGCCGCTACGGTTGATATGCCCGGGCATCTGGAGAAATGATGGACAATTTAAACCTTAACAAACATATTTCCGGCCAGTTCAATGCAGAGCTGGAAAGCATCCGTACCCAGGTGATGACCATGGGCGGCATGGTCGAGCAGCAGCTTTCTGATGCGATTACCGCCATGCATAACCAGGACAGTGAGCTGGCGAAGCGCGTCATTGAAGGCGATAAGAACGTCAACATGATGGAAGTGGCGATCGACGAAGCCTGCGTACGTATCATCGCCAAGCGTCAGCCGACCGCCAGCGATCTGCGTCTGGTGATGGCAATAATCAAAACCATTGCTGAGCTGGAACGTATTGGCGACGTGGCGGACAAAATCTGCCGCACCGCGCTGGAGAAATTCTCGCAACAGCATCAACCGCTGCTGGTAAGCCTGGAGTCACTGGGCCGCCACACCGTACAAATGCTGCATGACGTGCTGGATGCGTTTGCGCGTATGGATCTCGACGAAGCGGTACGTATTTATCGCGAAGATAAGAAAGTCGACCAGGAATATGAAGGCATCGTGCGTCAGCTGATGACCTACATGATGGAAGACCCGCGTACCATTCCAAGCGTGCTGACCGCGCTGTTCTGCGCGCGTTCTATCGAGCGTATCGGTGACCGCTGCCAGAATATCTGCGAATACATCTTCTACTTCGTGAAGGGACAGGACTTCCGTCATGTGGGCGGCGATGAGCTGGATAAGCTGCTGGCGGGCAAAGATCCGAAAGAGTGATAAAAACGCAGAAAGTAGGCCGGATAAGCGTCAGCGCCATCCGGCAATTGCCCGGTGGCGCAAGCTTACCGGGCCTACAAAAAATTACCGGGTAATATCCCAACCCCGCGCCTTCCACAATTCCGGCAACTGTGCCAGATCGGTAAACGTCGTGACTTTTGGATGATCGATCGGTTTGTTGTGCGGATCGGCGCAGAAATAGAACACTTCCATTCCCGCAGCAATCCCCGCCTGCGCGCCTGCGCTGGAATCATCGACCAGAATGCAGTTCTCAACGTTAACGTCCATCGCTTTCGCCGCATAAAACATCAGGGCCGGATCGGGCTTCCAGCGCTGAATATCGTATCCGCTGAACAGTAAATCAGGGAAATGGTGCAACATGCCCAGTTTACCCAGCGAATGCTGCATTTTGCTGACCGGACCGTTGGACACAACGCACATGGGCACCGTCATACTGTCCAGTAGCGCATTAGCGCCAGCGATCACCTCCAGTTCCGTATCGAAAAGACGTGCGACCTCAGCGCGGTAAACCGGTTCTAAATCGGCTTTTGCCAGTTCGACACCGTGCTCTTCGTTGATAATGTCGATGATCTCGTACAGCTTTACCCCTTTGAAGCGTTTGAACGTTTCTTCAAGATCGAGCGTAATGCCGAACGCCTGGAACATGCTGACATACGCGCGAGAACAAATCACTTCACTGTCGACAAGGGTACCGTCACAGTCAAAAAATACGGCTTCTATCTGGGACATGTCATTTCCGTTTTAACAAGTTTAACGTTTTCGTAATGCATTATTAGGCAACGCAATCGTTGCCGTATAAGCAAAATCAATGAAAAAAGTTGCTCATAACCCAACCCTATTGTCGCATTTTGGTATAGGATAGCGACGAATTTTCCCTCCTTGTTCGGAAATTGATAATGAGTCAACAACACACAACCCAGGCTTCTGGCCAGGGGATGCTGGAACGCGTGTTCAAACTGCGCGAACATGGCACGACGGCACGGACCGAAGTGATCGCCGGTTTAACCACCTTCCTGACGATGGTTTATATCGTTTTTGTTAACCCGCAAATTCTTGGCGTGGCTGGCATGGATACCAGCGCCGTCTTTGTTACCACCTGCCTTATTGCTGCATTTGGTAGCATCCTGATGGGGCTATTTGCCAACCTGCCGGTCGCACTTGCGCCAGCTATGGGCCTGAACGCATTCTTTGCTTTCGTGGTCGTTGGCGCCATGGGCCTGTCATGGCAGATCGGTATGGGGGCTATCTTCTGGGGTGCGGTAGGTCTGCTGCTGCTGACCATTTTCCGCGTACGTTACTGGATGATAGCCAATATCCCGGTTAGCCTGCGCGTGGGGATCACCAGCGGTATTGGTCTGTTCATCGGCATGATGGGGCTGAAAAACGCCGGCGTTATCGTGGCGAACAAAGACACCCTGGTGTCCATCGGCAACCTGACCTCCCACAGCGTACTGCTCGGCATTCTGGGCTTCTTTATCATCGCGATTCTGGCGTCACGTAATATTCATGCGGCGGTGCTGATCTCTATCATCGTGACCACGCTGCTGGGCTGGATGCTGGGCGATGTTCATTACAACGGAATCGTCTCCGCGCCGCCGAGCGTAATGTCTGTTATCGGACATGTTGATCTGGCTGGTTCGTTTAACATTGGCCTGGCGGGGGTGATTTTCTCATTCATGCTGGTCAACCTGTTCGACTCTTCCGGTACGCTGATTGGCGTTACGGATAAAGCCGGTCTGGCGGATGCGAAGGGCAAGTTCCCGCGCATGAAGCAGGCGTTGTATGTGGATAGCGTGTCGTCTGTTACCGGCGCGTTTATCGGGACGTCTTCCGTTACCGCGTATATTGAGTCTTCTTCCGGGGTTTCAGTCGGTGGACGTACCGGCCTGACAGCGGTAGTTGTTGGCTTGCTGTTCCTGCTGGTTATCTTCCTGTCGCCGCTGGCGGGAATGGTGCCGGGCTATGCTGCCGCAGGTGCGCTGATTTATGTTGGTGTGCTGATGACATCAAGCCTGTCGCGCGTGAAGTGGGATGACCTGACAGAAGCAGTTCCGGCGTTTATTACCGCCGTGATGATGCCGTTTAGCTTCTCGATTACCGAAGGTATCGCGCTGGGCTTTATTTCCTACTGTGTGATGAAAATCGGTACCGGACGTTTCCGCGATCTCAGCCCGTGCGTCATTGTTGTCGCGCTGCTGTTTGTGCTGAAGATTGTGTTTATCGACGCGCATTAATCGCTGTCTACTTGGCCATAGAAAAAGCCCGGCATATCGCCGGGCTTTTTCTTTTACGCTTTCACGCGCTGAATGTAGTCACCAAATGCGGTCAGCTGACCGGTCAGATGGTCCAGCGTACT
Organism: Citrobacter sp. Ce006; assembly: GCF_030336535.1. Lineage (NCBI taxonomy): Bacteria > Pseudomonadati > Pseudomonadota > Gammaproteobacteria > Enterobacterales > Enterobacteriaceae > Citrobacter > Citrobacter sp. Ce006. The sequence goes on along the minus strand of NZ_JAOWDO010000073.1, from coordinate 1,002,033 downwards.
TTGGTCGATCACTTCGCCCGTCTGCGGGTCAACTTTGTTCTGAATGACGCCGCCCATAAATTCAGGCTTGTTCATAACCATGGCGTCAAGGAACACCAGGATCTGACGCAGATGGTACTGGCAGCGCGCGCCGCCAATGGCGCCCATGGAGCTGGTCTGAATCAGCACTGGTTTGCCCGATAACGGCTGATCCGGCAGACGAGACAGCCAGTCGATAGCGTTCTTCAGTCCGCCGGGTACTGAATAGTTATATTCCGGCGTCACGATGACAACACCGTCAGCCTTCCTGATTTGCTCTGCCAGCGCTTCTACGCTTGCCGGAAAACCTTCTTCCTGCTGGAGATCGGCATCGTACAGTGGGATATCACCAATCGATGGTAACGCGTTCACTTCCATGCCCGCTGGAGCAATCTTAGGCAGCGTACGGGCAACCATTCCATTAAACGAACCTTTGCGCAGACTTCCCAGTAACGTAACAACATTCAATGTTTCAGACATGGTAACTCCTGTTTCATCATGAAGGTTAAATCAGCTAAGCGTATAGCTCTTCGCTGCGCATAATTGAGAGAATCGAATCAGACGACCCGTAGGCTCATTGGCGCGAGTCTGGATATCCGGCAAACTTTTCCAGTCCTGTTTACCATCAAACTCCCAAACCTTGAGTTTTTCAATGGTTGGCGTAACCGCAACCGACCACACCAGCACATCTTCCGCATCGCAAATGGCTTCAACCTGCGCAACGTGGGCACATTTCAGACGTCCTGCACCGGGTAAAAGCTGGAGTTCGCGCGGGTCGTCATTGCACACATCGCCGGTGAGTTTGAGTACGCTCTGGCGCAACGTAATGAGCTGCGCGCGTGCTTCGTTGGGGTCGTTTTGATTGTTGATCCACAGATTTTCGTTGCTGGAGAAGCGCCAGGTTTCCGCTGAATTCGGATTGTGAAAGCCGCGGGTAGCCCGCTGAAGCTCCAAATCCAGGCCGCACGTTCCTTCCGTCGTTAGCGCAACGCCGACGATATTCCCGGCATAAGAAATCGAAAACCCCGGCAGGTTCGTATCGCGAAAAACGGGTTTTCCTTTGGCCTGAGTAACAATCTCGGGCAGCGTGCTGGTGCCGTAAAGCATAAACATCAGTTCGGCGAGAAGACTTCGGGAAGCCAGGAAACGTGTTCGGCGATGAACGGGTAGATCTCTTGCTTCGATATGACATGGAGAAGGGAGGCGAGCTGAAACCAGGTGTCCCTCCGTAAGAATCCCTCTGGCAAAATGTGTCGCCATTTGTCGCTCCGTGAGTAATGGTCCGTGATAATTACCAGAGTAACATTTACGCGCCTTCCAGGCAGGCTTTGCTGCCCAAAAAGTAAGCTGAAATGGAATACATTACGCGATATTTACATTTCTGTTGCCAGAATAGTCGATTCAGCAACAAAGTGGCGGCGGATCGTCAGGACATATCGCGATAAAGCGCCTTGATCGTGTCTTTCAACCAGACGATCTTAGGATTATGACTGTTACGTTTATGCCAAAGAAGGGTGAAGGGTACGCGCATTTTTTCCAACTGCGCGGCATCAAAAGGCATTGGTCGCGCCACCAGCGGAAGCTGGTGGAGTTGGTTATAACGCTGGCAATAAACCGGAGCTGTGGCTATCAGCGCGTGTTCCGGCTGGGCGGCCATGAACAGCGATTGCTCAAAACCGGGCAGACATAACGCGATATTGCGCGCGCGCCCCATCTCTTGCAGGACTTCATCCAACGCCCAGGTATCGCTTTGCTCCCAGCTAATGCTGATGTGCGGATAGCGCAGAAAAGTGTCCAGATTCCACTCTTCCTGCAGTGCGGGATGATCTTCACGTAGCCAGACGCAGGGCAGATCGGAAAACAGCACTTCATGGTCGATCGACAGCGGCAATAAACTTAACAGTTCACGCGAGCGTGGATGGCTTTCACGCCCGGTAAAGCCGATATCCACTTCGCCGCGAATAATCGCATCCAGCGAATCATAGTCCCAGTTGCGAATTTTGATCGTCGCCTGAGGATAACGCTGATAAATCTGCCTGGAAAGCGCGTTGAACATGATCATCACCAGCGGCGTTTCGGCCACCAGATCAAACTTCAACCCGCGCGGCGCTTCATGATGTGGCTTATCCAGCAACTGGTTGCTCATCTGCATCCACTCTGCCAGGTTCTGTTCCATGCTGACCATCAGCGGCGTTGGCGTTAGCCCCAGCGGGGTGTTTACAAACAGCGGATCGTCAAACCAGGCCCTTAACTTCGACAACGATTTACTCACCGCCGACGGCGTGACGTTCATCCGTTTGGCGGTTTTGGTGACGCTGCGCTCCTGCATCAACAGCTGCAGGCAGAGTAATAAATTAAGATCGAGACTGCTGAGGGATTTCTTCATGAGTTGGCGCGGACCGGTTAGGTGCAACAGTGATAATCAGCATGATACTCACTATGCTACAGCCAATCAGAATCCCGATCAGCATATTCAACGCATCAAGACCGAGCACCGCCGCCAGCCAAATCCACAGCGAGGAACCGCAAACCTGCGCAATACCTAACGCCGAGCTGGCAACGCCCGCGCGCAGCGAGAACGGACCCAGTGCCTGGCTCATGGCGACACCAAAACCAACCGAGAACCCCGCGCAGATTAAAGTCAGCCCAAACAGCGTTACTGCGTGTGAGGCGGCAAGGGTTAACACCACACCTGCACACAGAAACAGCACCTGCGAAGTCAACATCAGAACGCGAGGCTTAAACACGCTCAGAGCGAATGGTGTGGAGAAAGAGACCGCCATGCTGATGCCTGCGGTCATGGCCATGGTGGTGGCGTACTCGCCGCGGTCGAAGCCCATCACTTCCATCAACAGCACCGGGGAGGTATTCACGAAGGTCAGGATCACCGACACGCTGAGGGTGGTAATAGCCAGGCGGCTTAAGAAAAAACGGTTTACCAGCGACTCTGCGCGATGATCGCTCTGTGTTGAGGTCGAGAGCGCCGCTGGACGCGATTCTCGCAGGACAAACACCGACAGCAGGCAAACGACCACCCCCATCCCGATCATCGTGTAGAACAGGCTCTGCCACGGGTATTTGAGCATGATCAGATGCCCCATCACTGGAGCCAGCACCGGCACAATACAGGTAATTCCGTTCAACAGCGACAGTACCTTCGCCCGGCGGCGATCGTCGAGCGTATCGCGCAGAATAGCGAAGGCCACCACATAGCAGCAACCTGCGCCTGTGCCCTGAATAAAGCGGCCAATAAGAAACGGCGTACCGCTTTCGGCGAATGAACACAGCGCAGAGGCGAAAATAAAGATGAGGGCGCCGACAATAGCGACGGGTTTGCGTCCTGACCGATCGGCAATTTTTCCCGCGAACAGCATCGCCGTCGCCATTCCCGCCAGATAAACCGAAAACGCGATATGCAGTTGCGCCTCGCTGGCCTGTAAATCGGCAGCAATACGGGGCAGCCCTACCAGATACATATCAATACCGGCGGGATAAAGTAACACCAGGGCGAAACTGCAGATTAGAAAGCGTGTCATAGCGACCTCATGAGGAATGTGGCGCTAAGCATACGGTCATAGAGTCAACTGCACGAGTTGCCATTTGGACAACAGTGATTTCCCTATGGGAAATTATTGTTGCCGGATGGCGGCGTAGGCCCGGCAAGCATCGCGCCACCGGGCAACACAACGTTACTTACCAATACAGAAACTGGAGAAAATCCGTCCAAGCAGATCGTCGGAGGTAAATTCCCCGGTGATCTCACTGAGGTTCTGCTGCGCCAGACGTAGCTCCTCTGCCAGCAGCTCTCCGGCCCATGCTCCGAGCAGTTGGGCTTTGCCTTGCTCAAGATGTTCCGCCGCTTCTGCCAGCGCCTGCAGGTGACGACGACGCGCCAGAAAGCCGCCTTCCATATTGGTTTCAAAGCCCATGCTCTGCTTAAGATGATTACGCAGCACGTCAACGCCTTCCCCGGTACGCGCGGAGAGGCGAACCAGTGAGTGGCCATTTACTTCGCTAAGGCCCAGCGTCTCACCGGTAATATCCGCTTTGTTACGCACTACGGTAATCGGAAGTTTAGCTGGCAGACGGGCAATAAAGTCTGGCCAGATGTCAGCCGGGTCTACGGCGTCGGTGGTGGTGCCATCAACCATAAACAGTACTCGGTCGGCCTGTTCGATTTCCTGCCAGGCACGTTCGATACCAATGCGTTCAACTTCATCGCTGGCATCACGCAGACCGGCTGTGTCGATGATATGCAGCGGCATCCCGTCGATATGAATATGCTCACGCAGCACATCGCGGGTTGTCCCGGCGATGTCGGTGACAATGGCTGCCTCACGGCCAGCCAGGGCGTTTAACAGGCTTGATTTCCCGGCGTTAGGACGCCCGGCAATCACCACCTTCATCCCTTCGCGCAGCAGGCTGCCCTGACGCGCTTCGGCACGAACGGCATCAAGATCGCTGATAACGCTGTTGAGCTGCGCTTCAATCTTGCCGTCAGACAGGAAGTCGATTTCTTCATCCGGAAAGTCGATCGCCGCTTCCACATAGATGCGCAGGTGAGTGAGCGCTTCCACAAGATGATTTACCCGTGCGGAAAATGCGCCCTGCAACGAGTTTAGCGCCGAGCGAGCCGCTTGCTCTGAGCTGGCATCGATCAGGTCGGCAATCGCCTCTGCCTGGGCTAAATCGAGCTTATCATTGATAAATGCGCGCTCGGAGAATTCACCTGGTCTGGCAATGCGCAGCCCGGGAATAGTCAGAATACGTTTGAGCAGCAGATCAAGAATCACCGGACCGCCGTGGCCCTGAAGCTCTAAAACGTCTTCGCCAGTAAAGGAGTTCGGGCCGGGGAACCACAGGGCAATCCCCTGATCCAGCGCGCTGCCATCCGCGTCTTTAAACGGCAGATAGTCGGCATAACGCGGTTTTGGCAGTTTCCCCAGTACGGTTTCTGCGACTTCACGTGCCTTCAGGCCGGAGATACGCAGGATACCCACGCCACCACGTCCCGGAGGGGTGGCCTGAGCGACGATGGTGTCGTTATGGCTCATGGTTTGTCTCTTCTTAATACAATAAAAAAGGCGGTCTAAAATGACCGCCCTTTACTTTATGTTCCGTTTGCCGGATGGCGGCTTCGCCTAATCCGGCCTACACCGAATCAGGAGTTTTTCTTCTCGCGGCTATGCAGCCCACGCTTCTCCAGACCACGGTAAATCAGCTGTTGCTGAATAATGGTTACCAGGTTGCTGACGATATAGTACAGCACCAGACCTGACGGGAACCACAGGAAGAACACGGTGAAGATGACCGGCATAAAGGTCATGATCTTCTGCTGCATCGGGTCGGTCACGGTGGTCGGAGACATCTTCTGAATGAAGAACATCGTCACGCCCATCAGGATCGGCAGGATGTAGTACGGGTCCTGTGCGGACAGGTCATGGATCCACAGCGCGAACGGCGCATGACGCAGTTCAATGGAGCCCATCAGCATGTAGTACAACGCCAGGAAGATTGGCATCTGGATGATCAGCGGGAAGCAGCCGCCCAGCGGGTTAACCTTCTCAGCTTTGTACAGGGCCATCATTTCCTGGCTCTGACGCTGTTTGTCATCGCCCAGACGCTCACGCATAGCCTGAATCTTAGGCTGCAGCATACGCATCTTCGCCATGGAGGTGTACTGCGCTTTGGTCAGCGGGTACATGATGCCACGAACGATAAAGGTGATAACGATGATGGAGAAGCCCCAGTTACCCAGGAAGCTATGGATCCACTTCAGCAGTTTAAACAGCGGCTGAGAGATGAACCACAGCCAGCCGTAATCCACGGTCAGATCCAGGTGCGGTGCAACGGCCGCCATTTTATCCTGAATTTCCGGGCCGACCCACAGGGTGCTGGTCATCGCGCCAGTCTGGCCAGGCTGAACCAGTACCGGCTGTGATTTATAGCCGATAGCGGCAATGCCGTTACCCAGATTAGCGGTGTAGAAATTGTTGGTACCGTCGTTACGCGGAACCCATGCCGTTGCGAAATACTGTTGCAACATTGCGACCCAGCCGTCTTTAGCGTTGACGTTCAGGTTTTCGTTTTCAGCAATGGTGTCGAATTTGTATTTCTCATACTTCTCATCCGGCGTGGAGTACGCCGCGCCACGGAAAGTGTGCAGCGCAAAGTTGCTGCTCCCGGTGTCGCGATGAGATGGCAGATTGATGGATTGCTTCAGCTGACCAAAGGTGGAGACTTCCAGCGGTTTTTCGCCGGCGTTCTGCACGCTGTAGTTAACGTTGACAGCATATTCACCACGCTTGAGTACAAACGTTTTAGTGAATGTGTTACCCGCTGCGTCAGTATAGGTCATCGGGATCTGCAGTTCGTTCTGACCGTCAGCCAGTACAAACGCGTCTTTTTCGACGTTGTACAGCGGACGCGGGCCGTTAGCCGGGTTATCCGGGCCGTCACGACCTGTCAGGCCACTCTGTGCCTGGTAGATGAACTGTGGCGTGGTTTCCAGTAACTGGAACGGTTCGGTAGAAGCGAGTTCTTTCGGGTAAGCTGGCAGTGAAGCCTGTTCCACATCACCACCACGGGTGTTGATGGTCAGATCAAGCACGTCAGTTTTAACCGTAATCAGTTTCCCCTGGCCACTGGCCGGTACGCCCTGGTCTGCGGCGCTACCCGCTGCGGTGGTCGTTGTCTGCGTGGTCTGTTGGGCCTGAGGTTGCGGGTTTTTATCCTGCTCCCAGGCTTGCCAGATCATGAAAGACACGAACAGCAAAGCGATGACTAAAAGATTGCGTTGCGAATCCATCGTTAGTGTTCTCTGGTATCAAATGGTCCGGGCGGGACGGGATCGTCACCACCAGGGTGTAAAGGGTGGCATTTTAATACGCGTTTCACCGTCAACCAACTGCCTTTTATCACTCCAAACCTGCGCAATGCCTCAATTCCGTAGCTCGAACAGGTTGGAGTGAAACGGCAATGCGGCCCAAGCAGCGGACTGATCAGGCGTTGATAGACCCGAATGAGGGCTATCAGGACCCGCGAGCCAGGCGACAATGGCGACGCCATAATTTTTCCAACGCTTCCGAGAGAGCACGGTTATCGAGGTCAGCAACCCCTTTTTTCGCCACCACCACGAAATCCATTGCTGGAAGCTCGTGCTGACGTAAACGGAAGCTTTCACGCGTCAGACGTTTAATCCGATTGCGTTCATGCGCACGTTTAACATTTTTCTTGGCGACTGTAAGACCGATACGGGGATGCCCCAGCGAATTCAGGCGGCCGAGGATGGTGATTTGCGGCGTGCCAGCCCGTTGTGGCTGCTGGAAGACGAATGTGAAATGAGTGGGAGTTAACAAACGTAACTCCCTGGGAAATGCGAGCTTAACCACTCAGGGGCTAGCTTTTATTACTTAGAAACGGTCAGACGAGAACGGCCTTTAGCACGACGACGTGCCAGAACCTGACGACCATTTTTATTAGCCATACGAGCACGGAAGCCGTGAGAACGGTTGCGCTTCAGTACAGACGGTTGAAAAGTGCGTTTCATGGCGATTTCTACCTAAACTTGAATAAATTCACTGACTTTTGCGTATACCCGAACGAGTTTCGAACGACTTACGCCACAGTGTGGGTGATTAAAGAGGCCGGATTGTAATAATTGTACACTCCGGAGTCAATTCTCTTTCCTTATTTCCCGCTTTTTTCCGCACGGTTTCGCGTAAAAAACAGGCAGCGTTGACGCCGTAAGGCGACCGTTACTCGCTGGGGGTAAGAATTATACGGGCTGGTGGATAAAGCGCAAGGATCGCACGGGATCTTTATTAGATCGTTTAAGCAGTAAAGCATCTTTACTCATTAATTTTTTCAATATGCGCGCTAAAACCTGCAGCACTTCTCCAGGATCGTTTACACTTAGCCGATTCTGGATCATCCTGTGGATAAATCGGGAAGAATCTGTGAGAAACAGAAGATCTCTTTCTCAGTTTACGCTATGATCCGCGGTCCCGATCGTTTCAATGGATCCTGATCGGGGAAAAATTGCAGATAGCAATTCGCACGTCACCCTTTGCATAGGGTCTTGTCGATGTGCGTCAACAATCATGAATGTTTCAGCCTTTGTCATTTATCGACTTTTGTTCGAGTGGAGTCCGCCGTGTCACTTTCGCTTTGGCAGCAGTGTCTTGCCCGATTGCAGGATGAGTTACCAGCCACAGAGTTCAGTATGTGGATACGCCCGTTGCAGGCGGAACTGAGCGATAACACGCTGGCTTTGTATGCGCCAAACCGTTTCGTGCTCGATTGGGTAAGGGATAAATACCTTAATAATATTAATGGATTACTCAATAACTTCTGTGGAGCGGATGCCCCACAGCTGCGCTTTGAAGTCGGTACTAAACCCGTCACGCAAACGCTGAAGACGCCGGTGAACAACGTTGTTGCGCCCGCTTACGTAGCGCAGCAAGTGCAACCGCAACGCGCCGCTCCGGCAGCGCGCCCAGGCTGGGATAACGTCCCGGCCCCGGCAGAACCTACCTATCGTTCTAACGTCAACGTCAAACATACGTTTGATAACTTCGTTGAAGGTAAATCTAACCAACTGGCGCGCGCGGCGGCACGTCAGGTGGCGGACAATCCTGGCGGCGCCTACAATCCGTTATTCCTTTATGGCGGTACGGGTCTGGGTAAAACTCACCTGCTGCACGCTGTCGGTAACGGCATAATGGCGCGTAAGCCAAACGCGAAAGTGGTGTATATGCACTCCGAGCGTTTTGTGCAGGATATGGTTAAAGCCCTGCAAAACAACGCGATCGAAGAGTTTAAACGCTACTACCGTTCCGTTGACGCGCTGCTGATTGACGATATCCAGTTCTTCGCGAATAAAGAACGATCGCAGGAAGAGTTTTTCCACACCTTTAACGCCCTGCTGGAAGGCAATCAGCAGATCATCCTGACCTCGGATCGCTATCCGAAGGAGATCAACGGCGTTGAAGATCGTCTGAAATCCCGCTTCGGCTGGGGACTGACTGTGGCGATCGAGCCGCCTGAGCTGGAAACGCGCGTCGCGATCCTGATGAAAAAAGCCGACGAAAACGACATTCGTCTGCCCGGGGAAGTGGCGTTCTTTATTGCCAAACGTCTACGCTCTAACGTGCGTGAACTGGAAGGCGCATTGAACCGCGTGATCGCCAACGCCAATTTTACCGGCCGGGCGATTACTATCGATTTCGTGCGTGAAGCGCTGCGCGATCTGCTGGCTTTGCAGGAAAAACTGGTCACCATCGACAATATTCAGAAGACGGTGGCGGAGTATTACAAAATCAAAATTGCGGATCTGCTTTCTAAGCGTCGATCTCGCTCGGTAGCTCGTCCGCGCCAGATGGCGATGGCGCTGGCAAAAGAGCTCACTAACCACAGTCTGCCGGAAATTGGCGACGCGTTTGGTGGGCGTGACCATACTACCGTGCTTCATGCCTGCCGCAAGATTGAGCAGTTGCGTGAAGAAAGCCATGATATTAAAGAAGATTTCTCCAATTTAATCAGAACATTATCTTCGTGACGCTATGAAATTTACCGTTGAACGTGAACATTTATTAAAACCGCTTCAGCAGGTCAGCGGCCCGCTGGGTGGACGTCCTACACTGCCTATTCTCGGAAACCTGCTGCTGCAGGTTGCTGACGGTGCGCTTTCGCTGACCGGTACCGATCTCGAAATGGAGATGGTGGCGCGCGTGGCGCTGATCCAGCCGCATGAACCTGGTGCGACCACCGTTCCGGCGCGTAAATTCTTCGATATTTGCCGCGGGTTGCCGGAAGGCGCGGAGATTGCCGTTCAACTGGAAGGCGACCGTATGCTGGTGCGTTCTGGTCGCAGCCGTTTCTCGCTGTCTACGCTGCCTGCTGCCGACTTCCCGAATCTGGACGACTGGCAGAGCGAAGTCGAATTCACCCTGCCGCAGGCTACGATGAAGCGTCTGATTGAAGCCACGCAGTTTTCGATGGCGCATCAGGACGTACGTTACTACTTAAACGGCATGCTGTTTGAAACCGAAGGGGAAGAGCTGCGTACCGTGGCGACCGACGGTCACCGCCTGGCGGTCTGTTCAATGCCTGTCGGTCAGCCGTTGCCAAGCCATTCGGTGATCGTACCGCGTAAAGGCGTGATTGAACTGATGCGTATGCTCGACGGCGGTGATAACCCGCTGCGCGTGCAGATTGGCAGCAACAACATTCGTGCGCACGTGGGTGACTTCATCTTCACTTCCAAGTTGGTTGACGGTCGGTTCCCGGATTATCGCCGCGTATTGCCGAAGAATCCGGACAAACATCTGGAAGCCGGTTGCGATATCCTCAAACAGGCATTTGCTCGTGCGGCGATCCTCTCTAACGAGAAATTCCGCGGCGTGCGTCTGTATGTCAGCGAAAACCAGCTCAAAATCACCGCCAACAACCCGGAGCAGGAAGAAGCAGAAGAAATTCTGGATGTCTCCTATCCTGGTACTGAGCTGGAAATCGGCTTTAACGTGAGCTACGTACTGGACGTTCTGAACGCGCTGAAGTGCGAGAACGTGCGTATTCTGCTGACCGATTCCGTATCGAGCGTACAGATTGAAGATGCAGCGTCACAATCTGCAGCCTATGTCGTCATGCCTATGCGCTTGTAAAGAATATCGGGCTATCTTACTTGTTATTCTGGCTCCGGGCAGTGCTCGCAATCCTCACGTACTTCAGTACGCTCCGGTTGCTGTGCGCTGGCCGTAACCAGACTAACTGCGACGATAACGCCCTGGTTATGAGTTGATATGTCGCTATCCCGACTCCTGATTAAAGATTTCCGCAATATTGAAAATGCGGATCTCGCTTTATCTCCCGGCTTTAACTTTCTGGTTGGCGCGAACGGCAGCGGCAAAACCAGCGTGCTGGAAGCCATCTATACGCTCGGCCACGGCCGGGCGTTTCGCAGTTTGCAAATTGGTCGCGTCATTCGCCACGAGCAGGAGTCGTTTGTTCTACACGGGCGTTTGCAAGGGGAAGAGCGTGAGACGTCAATTGGTCTGACGAAAGACAAACTGGGCGACAGCAAAGTGCGCATTGACGGCACTGACGGGCACAAGGTTGCAGAATTGGCGCACCTGATGCCGATGCAACTGATCACGCCAGAGGGGTTTACTTTACTCAATGGCGGCCCCAAATACAGAAGAGCATTCCTTGACTGGGGATGCTTTCACAATGAAGCCGGATTTTTCACCGCCTGGAGCAACCTGAAACGACTGCTCAAGCAGCGTAATGCGGCGCTGCGCCAGGTGAGTCGTTATGAGCAACTGCGCCCGTGGGATAAAGAACTGATCCCGCTGGCGGAACAAATCAGCACCTGGCGCGCGGAGTACAGCGCCGGTATCGCGCAGGATATGGCGGATACCTGCCAGCAGTTTCTTCCCGAGTTTTCTCTCTCCTTCTCATTCCAGCGCGGCTGGGAGAAAGAGACTGATTATGCCGAAGTGCTGGAACGCAGTTTTGAACGCGATCGCATGTTGACCTACACCGCGCACGGCCCGCATAAGGCGGATTTCCGCATTCGTGCCGACGGTGCGCCGGTGGAAGACACGTTGTCGCGTGGGCAGCTAAAGCTGCTGATGTGCGCCTTACGTCTGGCGCAAGGGGAGTTCCTGACCCGTGAAAGCGGACGGCGCTGCCTGTACCTGATAGATGATTTTGCCTCTGAACTGGATGACGCGCGTCGCGGGCTGCTGGCCAGCCGCTTAAAAGCCACGCAATCTCAGGTCTTTGTCAGCGCAATCAGCGCTGAACACGTTATAGACATGTCCGATGAAAATTCGAAGATGTTTACCGTGGAAAAGGGTAAAATAACGGATTAACCCAAGATAAAATGAGCGAGAAACGTTGATGTCGAATTCTTATGACTCCTCCAGTATCAAAGTCCTGAAAGGACTGGATGCGGTGCGTAAGCGCCCTGGTATGTATATCGGCGACACGGATGACGGCACCGGTCTGCACCACATGGTATTCGAGGTGGTAGATAACGCTATCGACGAAGCGCTCGCGGGTCACTGTAAAGATATCGTGGTAACGATTCACGCTGATAACTCCGTGTCCGTTACCGATGATGGCCGTGGTATCCCGACCGGTATTCACCCGGAAGAAGGCGTTTCGGCGGCGGAAGTTATCATGACCGTTCTGCACGCAGGCGGTAAATTCGATGATAACTCCTATAAAGTTTCCGGCGGTTTGCACGGCGTGGGTGTTTCTGTCGTTAACGCCTTGTCGCAGAAACTGGAGCTGGTGATTCGTCGTGAAGGCAAAGTGCATCAGCAAACTTACGTGCACGGTGTGCCGCAGGCGCCGCTGGCGGTAACCGGCGAAACAGAACTGACCGGGACTCAGGTCCGTTTCTGGCCAAGCCACGAAACCTTTACCAATGTCGTTGAGTTTGAATACGACATTCTGGCGAAGCGTCTACGTGAGCTGTCCTTCCTGAACTCCGGCGTCTCTATTCGTCTGCGCGACAAGCGCGACGGCAAAGAAGATCATTTCCACTATGAAGGTGGCATTAAGGCGTTTGTTGAATACCTCAACAAAAATAAAACGCCGATCCACCCGAATATCTTCTACTTCTCCACTGAAAAAGACGGTATCGGCGTTGAAGTTGCGCTGCAGTGGAACGATGGTTTCCAGGAAAACATCTACTGTTTCACCAACAACATTCCACAGCGTGACGGCGGTACTCACCTTGCAGGCTTCCGTGCGGCGATGACCCGTACCCTGAACGCCTACATGGACAAAGAAGGCTACAGCAAAAAAGCGAAAGTCAGCGCCACCGGTGACGATGCCCGTGAAGGTCTGATTGCCGTTGTTTCTGTGAAAGTACCGGATCCGAAGTTCTCCTCACAGACCAAAGATAAGCTGGTCTCCTCTGAGGTGAAATCGGCGGTAGAACAGCAGATGAACGAACTGCTGAGCGAATACCTGCTGGAAAACCCGTCTGACGCGAAAATCGTCGTTGGCAAAATTATCGATGCTGCGCGTGCCCGTGAAGCTGCACGCCGCGCGCGTGAAATGACCCGTCGTAAAGGCGCGCTGGACTTAGCCGGTCTGCCGGGCAAGCTGGCGGACTGTCAGGAACGCGACCCAGCCCACTCTGAACTGTATCTGGTGGAAGGGGACTCCGCGGGCGGATCTGCGAAGCAGGGCCGTAACCGTAAAAACCAGGCGATTCTGCCGCTGAAGGGTAAAATCCTCAACGTCGAGAAAGCGCGTTTTGACAAGATGCTCTCCTCTCAGGAAGTCGCGACGCTGATCACCGCGCTCGGCTGTGGCATCGGTCGTGACGAGTACAACCCGGACAAACTGCGTTATCACAGCATCATCATCATGACCGATGCGGACGTCGACGGCTCGCACATTCGTACGCTGCTGTTGACCTTCTTTTATCGTCAGATGCCGGAAATCGTTGAGCGCGGCCACGTTTACATTGCACAGCCACCGCTGTACAAAGTGAAAAAAGGCAAGCAGGAACAGTACATTAAAGATGACGAAGCGATGGATCAGTACCAAATTTCTATCGCTCTGGATGGCGCAACGCTGCACACCAATGCCAGCGCACCAGCCCTGGCGGGTGAAGCATTAGAAAAACTGGTTTCTGAATACAACGCGACGCAGAAAATGATCGGCCGTATGGAACGTCGTTTCCCGAAAGCGCTGCTGAAAGAACTGGTTTATCAACCGACGCTGGCTGAAGACTGCCTGTCTGATGAAGCGAAAGTGACGGCCTGGGTTTCCCAGTTGGTTAACGTGCTGAATGAAAAAGAAATGCACGGCAGCACCTGGAACAGCTTCGTGCGTAAAGACGCTGAACTGAACCTGTTCGAACCGGTGATCCGTGTGCGTACCCACGGTGTCGATACCGATTATCCGCTGGAGCATGAATTTGTGACCGGTGGCGAATACCGTCGTATTTGTACGCTCGGCGAGAAGCTGCGCGGGCTGATCGAAGACGATGCGTTTATCGAACGTGGCGAACGTCGTCAGCCAGTAGCAAGCTTTGAGCAGGCACTGGAATGGTTGCAGAAAGAGTCTCGTCGTGGCCTCGCTATCCAGCGTTATAAAGGTCTGGGTGAGATGAACCCGGAACAGCTGTGGGAAACCACCATGGACCCGGAAAGCCGTCGTATGCTGCGCGTTACCGTGAAGGATGCGATCGCCGCCGACCAGCTGTTCACCACGCTGATGGGTGATGCCGTTGAACCTCGTCGTGCGTTTATCGAAGAAAACGCCCTGAAAGCGGCGAACATCGATATTTAACCAGCACCCGGGCCTGCTCCTGTGGGCCTGTGACCGATCGACAAAAGGGGAATCTCAATTCCCCTTTCTATCCCCCTTTTCGTAGCTGTTTTTTGAGCGGAATCGCGTTAGCATGAGGACGGACTCATTTAATCCGGGGAACTCATGGCTATCAAACTTATTGCTATCGACATGGATGGCACACTTCTGCTGCCCGATCACACCATTTCACCTGCGGTCAAAACGGCGATTGCCGCGGCGCGCGCGCGTGGCGTGAATGTGGTGCTGACCACGGGACGCCCGTATGCCGGCGTTCACAGCTATCTGAAAGAACTACATATGGAACAACCCGGTGACTACTGCATTACCTACAACGGTGCGCTGGTGCAGAAAGCAGGGGATGGCAGTACCGTGGCGCAAACCGCGCTGAGCTATGATGATTATCGTTACCTGGAACAGCTTTCCCGGGAAGTTGGCTCACATTTCCACGCTCTCGATCGCAATACGTTGTATACCGCGAACCGTGATATCAGCTACTACACGGTGCACGAATCGTTTGTCGCGACCATCCCGCTGGTGTTCTGTGAAGCCGAGAAAATGGATCCTGCAACCCAGTTCCTGAAAGTGATGATGATTGATGAGCCGGAGATCCTTGATAAAGCTATCTCGCGTATACCTGCGGAAGTAAAAGAGAAGTACACCGTGCTGAAGAGCGCGCCGTATTTCCTCGAAATCCTCGATAAACGCGTCAATAAAGGGACAGGTGTAAAATCGCTGGCCGATACGTTAGGCATTAAAGCCGAAGAGGTGATGGCGATTGGCGATCAGGAAAACGACATCGCGATGATTGAATACGCAGGCGTGGGCGTTGCCATGGACAACGCTATTCCATCAGTCAAAGAAATCGCCAACTTCGTGACGAAATCCAACCTTGAAGATGGCGTCGCGTATGCCATTGAGAAATTTGCGCTGAATTAAGAAGTTATGGGCAAGTGCCTTGTTACATTTGCCCATTTAAATTTTTATTGGTGATAATAATTAAAAAATAATATTTGTAATGGAGAGGTTACGACATCCAGAGTGATAGTAATGGGCAGTAGTCCGTTTGTGACGAATTCGGGTATATGTGAGGTTTTATATTCGTAAAAACCAACGGTAAATGGATGATAAAACGTAAGCATCTGCGAGTAATCCTGTTTGGTGCTTTTTTTATGGATTGTCCCTTCCAGTTTGGATAGATTTTTAGTGCAGTATTGCGCTGAGCAGTCAAAACCGTAGCCCGTAAGCACTTGTTTAACGTCCTGCGTTTCCCCTGTGTATTTAAGCGTTAATACGCCTTTAAATCCCTTTTTATTGTCGCTGATGATGAATTCGGCGATATCAACGGCCTGTAAATTATGACGGTCGATTTGCGGATCTTGCAGCAACTTCACCACGCTTTCGGCACCACTGGTTATCAGATAATCAAACGTTTTGCCGACAAAGACATAGCCTTCATTACCATCATTATCTTTACCTGACGATAAGCCAATAACGGTGTCTGTTTTCCACTTTTCCCTTGTTGTTTGTGGATCGCCTGCTTTGAGCCACATAAAGCTCAGGCACCCTGATAACATAACGCTAAGCGATGATACGACCAGCGATTTTACCAACCAGCTATGTTTTATGTTCAACTTAATCCCTTAAAAAAACGCGCCGTAATGTCATGGCCATACTACGCGATTTATCACGCTTTTCTTTTGCTGGCGGGTGACTTTCAGATTTTGCCAAGGGAATATGCGCCACGCCGCTGCGCATTATCCATTTACGGGAAAACGCCGACGTCAGGGCGCGACTTTTCAGGATCTTGCCAAACAGTTTAAGGCGTAGCTTGCGGGTGGCTTTACGGTAAGCGTGATTCATATCTGGCGTATCCCGCAGCAGTACCGATTTGAGGATCTCCGCGCTGTCCAGCGCATAGCTAATCCCTTCCAGCGAGCTGGCGCTGATAAAACCGGCCGCTTCGCCAATCAAAAATGCGTTGTCCTCTCCGCAGACGAAGTCTTTCCAGCGTGAGGGGAACAGCACCGTACATTTTTCGCTTTTCACCGGTTTGCCGAACTGGAAATGGAACGCTTCCAGCTTCTCTTTCAGCGCGTCAAAGCGCGCCTGGCCGTCCTTCATGGGGTACGCGCCGCCAAAGATAAAATAGCCGTCTTTGCTGATACTCCAGGAATAACAGTCGGTTGCGTCATTATCAAAAATACAGGAATAGAACGGGACAGGATGTTTTTCCGCAAACCATTGTTGAATAGCGACATATTTACGGATTTGGTGCTGGGGATAGAGATGACGGCGTACCAGTGAATTCGCTCCGTCGGCACCTACCAGATAACGCGCGGTGATCTGCTGCTCCCAACCGTCGGCGCGGAAGATTACATGCCATTTATCGCCCTCGCGCCAGATTTTCCGACACAGGCTGTCGTGGTACACCTGTACATCGTCAGGAATGAGCGATTTAAGCCATAAATCAAACGCATGGCGATTGATATTAATGTAGCTACGTTGGTAGTTACGCGTCAAAGAAGCGGCAACATCAACCGTTTTAACGCTAAATATCTGCGGGTTGGCGATGACATTAACGGGTAAGGTTATCCCGTCGCGGATAAACGAACGCTGGGCATCCGGGGCCAGCAGACCGCCGCAGGGTTTGGTAAAACCTTCGTTGCCGCACTGGCGTTTTTTATCCAACGCGATCACGCGCATTTTTCCACTCAACTGCCGCGCCAGCGCTGCGCCTGCCGGGCCTAATCCGATAATCGCTACGTCAAAATGTTCCATCTTTCTGTCCGCAAAAAATGAAGATAGCGATACGCTAAAGCCTGAAAGTGAAGTGCTTGTGAAGTATGATTGCTGAAATCGTCTTGTATCAGGGCATCCCATGAAGCAAATCACCTTTACGCCGCGTAATCATCAGCTTACCAATATCAATACCTGGACACCGGACAGCCAGTGGCTGGTCTTTGATGTGCGCCCCTCCGGCGCCTCTTTTACCGGTGAAACAATTGAGCGCGTTAATATCCATACTGGCGAGCTGGAGGTGATTTACCGGGCTAGTCAGGGATCACACGTTGGCGTGGTGACCGTTCATCCAAAGTCGGAAAAATATGTATTTATTCATGGGCCTGAAAATCCTGATGAAACATGGCATTACGACTTCCATCATCGGCGTGGGGTGATTGCTTCGCAGGCTGGGATGGAGAATCTGGATGCGATGGATATTACTGCGCCATATACGCCGGGCGCGCTGCGCGGCGGCAGTCATGTGCATGTTTTTAGCCCGAACGGCGAGTTTGTCAGTTTTACCTATAACGACCATGTGCTGCATGAGCGCTCTCCGGCGCTCGATTTACGCAACGTCGGCGTGGCTGCGCCGTATGGTCCGGTGAATGTTTCCTCGCAGCATCCCCGTGAATACAGCGGTAGCTACTGGTGCGTGCTGGTGAGTCAGACGACGCCAGCGCCAAAGCCGGGGAGCGATGAGATTAACCGCGCCTATGAAGAGGGCTGGGTGGGGGAAAGCAGACTGGCGTTTATCGGCGATACGTTGTCCGCCTCTGGTGAGAAGGTGCCGGAGCTGTTTATTGTTGATTTGCCACAGGATGAAAGCGGCTGGAAACAGCCTGGCGACGAGCCACTGGAGGGGACTGAGGCGACAATGCCTGCGCCGCCATCCGGCATAACTCAACGCCGCCTGACGTTTACCCATGAGCACGTCTTCCCTGGGCTGGTTAATCAGCCGCGCCACTGGGTGCGCAGTAATCCAGGAGCCTCTGAGATTGCGTTTTTAATGCGCGATGATCGTGGTGTTGTGCAACTGTGGCTGATTTCCCCACAAGGAGGGGAGCCGCGTCAGCTTACCCGCTGCGCCACGGATATTCAGTCAGCGTTCAACTGGCATCCGTCGGGGAAATGGCTGGGATTTGTACTGCAGAACAAAATCGCCTGTTGTGATGCTCTTACGGGAGAGATTGATTTTTTAACGGATCATCATGGCAACCCGCCGTCAGGCGACGCGATCGTCTTTTCTCCTGACGGTCAATGGGTTGCGTGGATGGAAGACGTCGAGGGTTTCCGCCAGTTATGGGTGACAGAAACCAGGCGCTAGCTTAAGGCGCGGTCATTTCAGCCGGGGGAATAACCGCGTTTGTGGCCTGCGTTCTCTCCTCGCTTTTTTCTACGCGGGATCTCACCGAGTTGTCTTTGCGAAAGAGATCCCACGGAAGCAGTACCGTATCCAGTACGGCGGTAAACGGCATATCCAGAATCGCCAGCGACTTGGTTCCCCAGTTTGTATCACTTTCGCTAATCATTGTGGCGCTGGCGCGCGTGCCAGGATACGTCCCTTCCTTGCCTCCGGTATGTGACATAATGCTGGAACAGCCGCTCAAAAACGCCATCCCGCTGCACATTGCCAGTGTTACCAACATTTTTTTTATCATCATTTATTCATCTGTATTTATCGTGTTTGCATGGTGAGTTAAAGCGATCCGTTGCGAAAATAACATCACCATTTCGTCGCACTGTGGCGGCTATCGCGATTTAACGATAACAACTGCTTCCCCCAGTGTATGCAATAGACACCAAACTGCAAAAAAAGTCAGATGAATACGCTTGAAAAGTTTGTATTAAGACCCATTTTTAGAGTGTAGACAAATGAAGGGCATGCCTGATGGGTGTCCTGGCTACCTGACCTGTCCATGATGGAAGGTCGATTATTCTCGCTGATTTCAGGAGCTATTGATTATGCGTAACTTTGATTTATCCCCGCTGTACCGTTCTGCAATTGGTTTTGATCGCCTGTTTAACCTGCTGGAAAACAATCAGGGCCAGAGCAATGGCGGCTACCCTCCGTATAACGTTGAGCTAGTAGACGAAAACCATTACCGCATTGCGATTGCCGTTGCCGGTTTTGCTGAAAGCGAACTGGAAATTACTGCCCAGGACAATCTGCTGGTGGTGAAAGGCGCTCATGCGGACGATCAAAAAGAACGTACTTACCTGTATCAGGGCATTGCCGAGCGCAACTTCGAACGTAAGTTCCAGTTAGCGGAGAACATTCATGTTCGCGGCGCAAACCTGGTGAATGGTCTGCTGTATATCGATCTTGAGCGCGTGATTCCCGAAGCGAACAAGCCGCGCCGCATCGAAATCAACTAATTCTGTGGGCCGCTGCAGGCGGCCCTGCTAAGTCATCGGCTTGCCGTCAGGGAGCCGAAAAGTACCTACTCGCTTCTTAGAAGGAGATTATTATGCGTAACTACGATTTATCCCCACTGCTGCGTCAATGGATCGGTTTTGACAAACTGGCCAATGCCTTGCAAAACACCGGTGAAAGCCAGAGCTTCCCGCCATATAACATCGAAAAGAGCGATGATAACCACTACCGCATTACCCTTGCGTTAGCCGGTTTCCGCCAGGAAGATCTGGATATTCAACTGGAAGGCACGCGCCTGACCGTGAAAGGTACGCCGCAACAGCCGGAAAAAGAGACCAAATGGTTGCATCAGGGGCTGGTCACTCAGCCGTTCAGCCTGAGCTTCACGCTGGCTGAAAATATGGAGGTCTCCGGCGCAAGCTTCACTAACGGCTTGCTGCATATCGATTTGACCCGGAATGAACCTGAAACCATTGCTCCACAACGTATCGCCATCAGCGAACGTCCCGCATTAAATAGCTAAATAGCTCCATGCCTTTGCCCCGCCAGAAATGACGGGGCTTTTTTGTGCTTTACCACCCATACATTGCGACTGTACTCTGCGAGAATCCATTTACTTAATGATGTTATTCACAGGGAACAGGATAATGAGTGATATAGCATTGACGGTCAGCGTTCTGGCATTGGTGGCGGTTGTCGGATTATGGATCGGCAACATAAAAATACGTGGTGTTGGTTTTGGCATTGGAGGCGTGCTGTTCGGCGGTATTATCGTCGGACATTTTGTCGATCAGGCAGGGATGACCCTGAGCGGCGACATGCTGCATTTTATTCAGGAATTTGGCCTGATTCTTTTCGTCTACACCATCGGTATTCAGGTGGGGCCGGGCTTTTTTGCGTCACTGCGCGTTTCCGGGCTGCGGCTGAATCTGTTTGCCGTACTGATTGTTATTATGGGTGGCCTGGTCACCGCGATCCTGCATAAGATTTTTGCCATTCCCCTTCCGGTGGTGCTGGGAATATTTTCCGGTGCGGTCACCAATACCCCGGCCTTAGGCGCGGGCCAGCAAATTCTGCGCGATCTGGGTACCTCTGCTGATGTAGTGGATCAGATGGGGATGAGCTATGCCATGGCCTATCCTTTTGGTATCTGTGGTATTTTGCTCACGATGTGGCTGATGCGCCTCATTTTTCGCGTTAACGTCGATGCCGAAGCCCATCAGCATGAATCCACGCTGACCAACGGACACGCGCTGATTCAGACGATGAACATCCGCGTGGAAAACCCAAACCTCAACAATATGGCGATTCAGGATGTCCCGATTCTGAACAGCGATAAAATCATCTGCTCGCGTCTGAAACGTGAAGAGACATTGATGGTGCCGTCGCCAGGGACAATTATCCAGATGGGCGACCTGTTACACCTGGTCGGTCAGCCTGGCGATCTGCACAACGCGCAGGTGGTGATTGGGCAGGAGGTGGACACATCGCTGTCGACGCGAGGTACCGATTTACGCGTTGAGCGCGTGGTGGTGACCAACGAACAGGTACTGGGTAAACGAATCCGCGACCTGCATTTCAAAGAGCGTTACGACGTGGTTATCTCCCGTTTGAACCGTGCGGGGGTTGAGCTCGTAGCCAGCAGCGACGCCAGCCTGCAATTCGGCGATATCCTCAATCTGGTGGGGCGTCCCGCGTCCATTGATGCCGTCGCCAATGTTGTCGGCAACGCGCAGCAAAAACTGCAGCAGGTGCAGATGCTGCCGGTATTTATTGGTATCGGGCTGGGTGTTCTTCTGGGTTCCATCCCACTGTTCATCCCGGGGTTCCCGGTGGCGTTAAAACTGGGTCTGGCCGGTGGGCCGCTGATTATGGCCTTGATCCTGGGGCGTATTGGCAGCATTGGTAAGCTGTACTGGTTTATGCCTCCCAGCGCTAACCTGGCGCTGCGAGAGTTAGGTATTGTGCTGTTTCTCGCGGTAGTTGGTCTGAAGTCAGGCGGTGATTTTGTCGATACCCTGACGCAGGGCGATGGCCTGAGCTGGGTGGGCTACGGTATTTTCATTACTGCGATTCCGCTGATTACCGTGGGTTTGTTAGCTCGACTATTTGTCAAAATGAACTACCTGACGCTGTGTGGCATGCTGGCTGGCTCAATGACCGATCCCCCTGCGCTGGCGTTTGCTAACAACCTGCATGCCACCAGCGGGGCAGCTGCGCTCTCCTACGCCACCGTTTATCCGCTGGTTATGTTCCTGAGGATTATCACGCCACAGCTGCTGGCGGTGATCTTCTGGGGGCTGGGTTAAAGAGCGAGTATCCGGCCTGCATCTCCTGCAGGCCGGATGAGACGGTATTTCACTTCTCATGTTTAAGCACTGCCGAGGGCGCGTAGCCAAACTTGTGTTTAAAGGCTTTGCTGAAATGAAATGAGTCAAAAAAGTTAAGCATATCTGCCACCTGTCCGACCGTATTCCCTTCCTGCTTTAACAGTGACAGCGCCAGTTCCAGCCGGGCATCGAGATAATATTCCTTCGGTGTTTTACCGGTGTAACGTAAAAAAAGACGACGTAGCCAGGCTTCGCTGCAGGGGATGGTGGCCGCCATATCCGCCACGCTCCACCGCCTTTGCAGGCTGGCATGCAGAGTGGCAATCAGTTTTTCAATTTGTATCCGCTGTGGGTCTTTTTTACCTTCGGCGTAAATAAGACAAATCCATTGATAAATTATTTTTGTGAGAAAAGCGACGGCCAGATTATTTTTCATTGAGTCTTGTGACGTAATTAATCGCGAGACCTCGGCCAGTTCTTGATTATAAATATCACCATTATAAATAATGCTTTGCTGGCGTAACGGAATATCCATTACGCTGGTTGGAGTGAATTCCATCCAGTATTGTTCCCATACTAATCCTTCACAATGATAAGACTGAATGTCTGTTGGTTTTAAAAATATTATACAATTTCCGGTGAGGGTAATGTGTTCGCCGCCTTTTAGCAGGATTTTCCCACAGCCCTGGACGGTATAGACAGCAACCCATGAATTAGCTATCAGTGGCTTTTTCTTATCGCGTGGCCAAATAACCCGGTAATGTTCGTCGGCATAGGTGTGCCACAGCGAGATCAATGAAATTCCGCTTGAGATCACATTTTCGTTAATCAATAGGGGAATATTGTACGTAGTTTCGTTTTTTACATGCGAACTTTGCATCTTTCCATTCATTTTAATTTCCCGCCGGAGAATTATGCCCACAACCTGAACTTAACAGAAAAAATCCGTTCAGGGATATGACGTTTTTATTTTAAGAAATCTGACTGCCTGACCCGGTGCGTAATACCTCCGATTTTCCCTACCGCTGCCGGGACATAATGATAAAAAGGGCTATGAGATGAATACGCTACAAATTCTAAGCTTTGTGGGTTTTACGCTACTGGTGGCGGTAATCACCTGGTGGAAGTTACGGAAAGCGGATACCGGATCGCAACAAGGATATTTTCTGGCGGGGCGATCGCTAAAAGCGCCGGTTATTGCTGCGTCGCTGATGCTAACGAATCTCTCGACGGAACAACTGGTAGGGTTAACCGGCCAGGCTTACCGCAGTGGAATGTCGGTAATGGCATGGGAAGTTATCTCAGCGATCCCGCTCATTTTTCTGGCGCTGATTTTTTTGCCGCGCTATCTGCAGCGCGGCATTGCTACTATTCCGGACTTTATTGAGGAGCGTTATGACAAAACGACCCGCATTATCATCGACTGCTGTTTTTTAATTGCCACGGGGATTTGTTTTCTGCCGATCATTTTGTATTCCGGCGCGCTTGCCTTTAACAGTATGTTTCATGTTACTGAAACCTTTGATATTTCCCAGCATACGGCAATTTGGTTGATGGCGGTGGTATTGGGGATTAGTGGTATTTTGTACGCCGTGGTCGGTGGGATGCGTGCCATCGCTATTGCCGATGTGATCAACGGTATCGGTCTGGTGATTGGCGGTCTGATGGTGCCACTGTTTGGCCTGATGGCAATGGGTAAAGGCAGCCTGAGCGAAGGGATTACGCGCTTAACGCAGGATCACAGCCAGATGTTGAATTCGATTGGCGGGAGCAACGACCCGGTACCGATCGGCGCGGCACTGACCGGGCTTATTCTGGTGAATACCTTCTACTGGTGTACGAACCAGGGAATTGTTCAACGTACGCTGGCGTCAAAAAGCTTATCGGAGGGACAGAAAGGGGCCTTATTGACGGCGGTGTTGAAGATGCTGGATCCGCTGATTCTGGTATTGCCTGGCGTTATCGCCTTTCACCTTTTCCAGGATCTCCCAAAAGCGGATATGGCTTACCCGGCGCTGGTAAACAAAGTCATGCCGTTGCCGCTGATTGGCTTTTTCAGCGCCGTATTGTTCGGCGCGATCATCAGCGCGTTTTGCGGTTTTCTCAACAGCGCCTCGACACTCTTCAGCCTCGGTATTTATCGTCGACTGATTAACGAGCAGGCCAGCCCCGATAAACTGGTCAGCGTGGGACGTCGCTTTGGTTTTATCGTCGCGGTTATTTCTGTGCTGGTTGCGCCGTGGATTGCGTATGCGCCACAGGGGCTTTACAGTTGGATGAAACAACTCAACGGCATTTACAACGTACCATTGGTGACCATCGTTATTATGGGCTTCTTTTTCCCCCGCATCCCGGCGTTGGCGGCGAAGGTTGCGATGGGGCTGGGTATCGTCAGCTACATCACCATCAACTATCTGGTGAAATTCGAGTTCCACTTCCTCTACGTGCTGGCCTGTACCTTCTGCATCAACGTGGTGGTCATGCTGGCTATCGGTGTTATCAAGCCGCGTGCCACGCCGTTTAAATTCCATGATGCTTTCGCGGTCGACATGAAGCCGTGGAAAAACGCGAAGATCGCCTCTGTTGGCGTCCTGTTTGCGATGATTGGAGTTTATTCTGGTCTGGCGCAGTTTGGTGGTTACAACTCTCGTTGGCTGACAATCTTCAGCTACGCCATCACGGCAGCAGTAGTGATATACCTGATTTTCAGCAGTTGGCAGTCGCGGCGTATCTCTACTGAACACTGTGTCTCTGACGCTAAGGATAAAGCATGACCCGCCCTAATTTTCTGTTCATTATGACCGATACTCAGGCGACCAATATGGTCGGCTGCTACAGTGGTAAGCCGCTGAATACCAATAATATTGATAGTCTGGCGGCGGAAGGTATTCGCTTCAATTCCGCTTATACCTGCTCACCGGTCTGCACCCCGGCCCGCGCGGGGTTGTTTACCGGTATTTATGCCAACCAGTCCGGTCCGTGGACCAATAACGTCGCGCCGGGGAAAAACATTTCCACCATGGGGCGCTACTTCAAGGATGCGGGCTATCACACCTGCTACATCGGCAAGTGGCATCTCGACGGGCATGATTACTTTGGTACCGGCGAGTGTCCACCCGAGTGGGATGCCGACTACTGGTATGACGGGGCCAATTACCTGGCAGAACTGACGGATAAAGAGATCGGTTTGTGGCGTAACGGTCTGAACAGCGTGGAGGATTTGCTGGCCAACAATATCGACAAAACCTTCACCTGGGCGCATCGTATCAGCAACCGGGCGGTCGATTTCCTCCACCAGCCAGCTCGTAACGATGACCCCTTCCTGATGGTGATTTCCTACGACGAGCCGCATCACCCTTTTACCTGTCCGGTGGAGTATCTGCAGAAATATCAGGACTTTTACTACGATCTGGGCGCGAAAGCGCAGGATACTCTGTGCGATAAGCCTGAGCATCATCGCCTGTGGTCGCAAGCGATGCCGTCTCCGGTGGGTGAAGACGGACGCTATCACCATCCACTCTATTTTGCCTGCAACGATTTTGTTGACGATCAGATTGGCCGGGTGATTGATGCCTTAACGCCAGAACAGCGGGAGAATACCTGGGTTATTTATACCTCCGATCACGGTGAGATGATGGGAGCGCATAAGCTCATCAGTAAGGGGGCGGCGATGTATGACGACATCACGCGAATTCCGCTGATTATGCGCCCGCCGCAGGGGGAACCGATGCAGGTAGACACGCCGGTCAGTCATATCGATCTGCTGCCGACGATGATGGCGCTGGCGGGCATTGAGCAGCCACAAATCCTGCCGGGTGAAAACATCCTTAACATTGAAAAGCCACGCGGCGTGATGGTGGAGTTCAACCGTTATGAGATTGAACATGACAGTTTTGGCGGATTTATTCCGGTACGCTGCTGGGTGACAGACGACTGGAAGCTGGTGCTGAATCTGTTTACCAGCGATGAGCTTTACGACAGACGAAACGATCCCGATGAGCTACATAACCTGATAGATTCGCCACAATTGGCCG
This sequence comes from Citrobacter sp. Ce006, assembly GCF_030336535.1. Classification (NCBI taxonomy): domain Bacteria; kingdom Pseudomonadati; phylum Pseudomonadota; class Gammaproteobacteria; order Enterobacterales; family Enterobacteriaceae; genus Citrobacter; species Citrobacter sp. Ce006. The sequence continues at coordinate 976,156 of NZ_JAOWDO010000073.1, read as the reverse complement.
ACGTTCGCTGCCAGATGCACGATGCTCTGTTGGACTATATGGATAAAATCCGCGACCCGTTCCGTACCTACCAGTGGAGTTTGCGTCCGTGGCGTCCGGACGCCGTACCGCGCTGGATGGGCGCTTTCCGCCCACGCCCGCAAGATGGCTATTCTCCGGTGGTACGCGATTACGACACCGGTTTACCAACCCAGGGCGTAAAAGTGGAGGAGAAAAAGCAGAAGTTCTGAGGGAACGCCCTGCCGGATCGGGTTCTCACGCCGCCATCCGGCAGGCTGGTCAAACTGGAGAAGCACCGCCGAGAAAGGAAAATATCAGCATGAGCAGAATGATGCCGCAGATAATGGCAATGCCAAAAAGCAGAGCATGAAAGGCAAGTGTCGCGCCGCCGAAGAACATTGCGCCATGAATACTCCAGCGATTTTCTTTACGCATGCCGCCGATAAACGCACATATCAGCGCGATGACGGCAAGAGCGATGCCGCTGTTATCCAGTATTTTATCGATATCAGTGGCAGTTTTTTTCGCAGCAGCGGGCGGTTGTTCCCCTTTCAGACCGGCAAGAATCCCTTTTTTAACGGCGGATACCTTCTCTGCCACCACGCTTTCCAACGCTGGCGGTGGGGCGGAAAAGGGGCCAAAAGAGAAATGGAAAATGCCGAGAATCAACGCAATGGCGCCAAATAGCATTCCCAGTGAACTACATTTGTTTTGCGATATGATGTCCATCAGACCTCCCTGTGCTGGTTCAGGTAGAGGGTATCAGCATTCCGCTGTACGAAATTCTGAAAATGACCAGACAACGTAGCTGAGCTATGAATGAAAAAGGAGTTTGGATGAAGATTTCCCGCCTTGGAGAAGCCCCGGATTATCGCTTCTCGCTGGCAAATGAACGTACCTTTTTGGCGTGGATCCGTACCGCGTTGGGATTTCTGGCGGCGGGCGTTGGTCTTGACCAACTGGCTCCGGATTTCGCCACGCCGGTCATTCGTGAGCTTTTGGCGCTGTTACTGTGTCTGTTTGCCGGTGGCCTGGCGATTTATGGTTACCTGCGCTGGCTGCGTAATGAGAGGGCAATGCGTCTGAAAGAGGATTTGCCGTATACCCATAGCCTGTTAATCATCAGCCTGATTTTGATGATCGTCGCGGTGATTGTCATGGGACTGGTACTGTATGCCGGATAGCCGTAAGTCGCGACGTATCGCCGACCCGGGATTACAACCGGAGCGAACATCGCTGGCCTGGTTTCGTACGCTGCTGGGCTATGGCGCGCTAATGGCGCTGGCGCTGAAGCACAACTGGCATCAGGCGGGCTTTCTGTTTTGGGTTTCAATTGTGGTGCTGGCGATGGTGGCCATCGTACTTTGGCGCTATACCCGTAGTCGTACCCTGATGGATGTTACGCATAGTGATTTTTCTGAATCTCGCGCGGTGCGTGACAAATTTATGATCTCCCTCGCGGTGTTATCCCTCGCAATACTGTTTGCTGTAACGCATGTTCGCCAACTTATTGCATTTATCGGGAATTTAGCATGACAGGATGTCAGGTCATGGCCAAGCCGGCCAGCTCTCGTTGTAACCTTGATTGTCGTTACTGTTTTTACATTGATAAACCCACTCAACCCGAAATGGATGATGCCACCTTAGAGACGTTTATTCGCCAGCATATTGCCGCGCAGCCGGGGTCTGAAGTGATGTTCGCCTGGCAGGGTGGAGAGCCAACCCTTTGTGGTATCGACTTTTTTCGCCGCGTAGTGACCTTGCAAAAACAGTACGGGCAAGGGAAGCAAATCCATAATGCTTTCCAGACCAACGGGATTTTGCTCAACGACGAATGGTGTCAGTTTTTACGTGAAAACGGCTGGCTGGTTGGGATTTCCCTGGATGGCCCTGCCGAGTTGCACGATGCGTATCGCGTTAACCGTAGTGGAAAACCGACTCACCATAAGGTGGTGGACGCTATTGCCAGGCTGCGTAAGCATCAGGTGGAGTTCAATCTGCTGGTGGTGGTTAATTCTCTGAACAGTCAGCGGCCCGGGTTGATGTATCACTACCTTCGCCAGCTTGGCACGCCGTTTTTGCAGTTCATTCCGCTGGTTGAATATGATGAAAAAGGCGAGCTTACCGCCGAATCTGTCCCGCCGCAGGCATGGGGAACCTTCCTGAATTCCGTCTTTGATATCTGGGTCAGAGAAGATATTGGTCGCGTATTCGTCCAGTTATTTGATTCAACCCTGGGCGTATGGTGCGGGCATCCGGCGCAGATGTGTTCGCTAAGCTCCACTTGCGGGCATGCGTTTGCCCTGGAAGCGAATGGCGATCTGTATCAATGCGATCACTATGTTTACCCTGATTTTCGCCTGGGTAATATTCATCACACGTCGCTGAGTGAGCTCAATGCCAGCCCGCAGGTAACGGCGTTTGGTCAGTCCAAGAAGGCCACGCTGAGTGCGGAATGTCAGGCGTGTTCGTTGTTACGCTTTTGCCATGGTGATTGTCCAAAGCATCGCGACAGCAGTGGAAAAAGTGCGATTTGCGGCGGGTACAGCGCTTTCTTCAACCATACCGCGCCGCATATGCGCGTGATGCGTGACCTGCTTAAGCAACATCGCTCACCGATGGAACTGATGGCGATGCTGCGTTAAGGTCAGCAACGTTTAACGCCCTTTGGCCAGATACTGCGCCATTTCTTCTTCAGGTACCATGCCGCCGCCGGTCGCCCACACCAGGTGGGTGGCGTTATTGAGCTGCTCTGCGCTGAAGCCGTGCATCTGCTGATAGTCAGCAGAGGCACATACGCGTTGCGGACCGGCCATCCCGGCCAGCGCCGACGGCTCAAGGCGAATGCCTTCTTCCTGCGCCAGCCAGCCCAGCATGTCGTACATCGTCTGATCGTCCAGGGTGTACAGACCGTCGAGCAGACGTTCCATCGCCCGGCCAACAAAGCCGGACGCACGACCTACCGCCAGCCCATCCGCCGCCGTCAGGTTATCGATGCCGATATCCTGCACGGAAATCGTATCGTGCAGCCCGGTATAAATCCCCAGCAGCATGCAGGGGGAGTGGGTCGGTTCGGCGAAGAAGCAGTGCACGTTGTCGCCGAAGGCCAGCTTCAGGCCAAATGCCACGCCGCCAGGACCACCGCCGACGCCGCACGGCAGGTAAACAAACAGCGGATGGTCGGCATCCACCACGCGCCCCTGCTGGGCAAACTGCGCCTTCAGACGCTGGCCCGCGACCGCATAGCCTAAAAACAGCGTGCGGGAATTTTCATCATCGATAAAGAAACAGTTCGGATCGGATTCTGCCGCCTTACGACCCTGCTCAACCGCCACGCCGTAATCTTCTTCATACTCCACTACCGTCACGCCGTGACTGCGCAGTTTGGCTTTTTTCCACGCGCGAGCGTCGGCAGACATATGCACCGTCACCTTAAAGCCGATACAGGCGCTCATAATGCCAATCGACATGCCGAGGTTGCCGGTGGAGCCTACCGCGATGCTGTACTGGCTGAAGAACCGTTTGAACTCAGGTGAAAGCAGAATGCTGTAATCGTCTTGTGTGGTCAGCAGACCGGCTTCCAGCGCCAGTTTTTCCGCGTGTGTCAGCACTTCATAAATACCACCACGCGCTTTAATTGAGCCGGAAATCGGCAGATGGCTGTCCTTCTTCAGCAGGATTTCTCCGCGGATAGGCTGCCCGTACTCTTTTACCAGCCGTTTTTGCATCGCCGGGATCGCGGCCAGCTCGGATTCGATAATGCCGCCGGTGGCTGCGGTTTCCGGGAATGCCTGCGCCAGATACGGCGCGAAGCGCGTCAGACGAGCATGGGCATCCTGAACATCGTGCTCGGTCAGGCCAACGTACGGTAAACCTTCCGCAAGAGAGGTGGTGCCAGGGTTAAACCAGGTCGTCTCCTTGAGAGCGACCAGGTCTTCCACTAAAGGATACTGGGCGATAAGTGTTTGAATATTTTCCATAGTCAGTCTCTTTGCGTTTAAATAATAAAGGAAAGCAGGAATGTGCAAACCAGTGCAATCACGGACGCGATAAATGTCGCGGTCGTATAGTATTTGAACGTCTCATTCAGGGTGGCGCCGCAGTACTGCTTCACCAGCCAGAAGAGGGAATCGGTCACGATCGTGCAGCCAATAGCGCCGGAGCCGATGGCAATGGCGATGATCTCCGGGCTAACGTTAGGATAGAGCGGCAGCATCGGTGCCACGATAGCCGTCGCCCCCATCATCGCCACCGTGGCGGAGCCCACTGCGGCATGCAGGATTAACGCCACCAGCCAGGCCAGCAGAATCGGGTGCATATGCATGTTTGAGAGGATCAGTGCGAGGGTATCCGCCAGCCCGCTGCTCTTGAGGATAGCGTTGAATGCGCCGCCTGCGCCGATAATCAGCAAAATGTTAGCAATCGAGCCAAAACCGTTTTCGGTGTGGGTCAGTAGCGCCCCCATGCCGATATGCTGACGCAGACCGAGAATGTAGTAGGCTACGAAAACGGCAATAAACATCGCGGTGATCGGGTTACCGATAAACTCCAGCAGCGTATACACCGTGCTGCCTTTCGCCATGTTCAGCTCTGCAACGGTTTTTACCAGCATCAGGGCAATCGGCAGCAGAACGGTAAACAGCGTAGCGCCCAGCGACGGCAGTGTACTTTCGTCGCGCACTTTGAGGTCGGAAAACTCAGCCGGAACCGGTTTAAACGGCAGGCGGTTACCGAGGAATTTCAGGTACAGCGGACCGCCGATCAGTGAGGCCATCAAACCGACCAGTAAACCGTAAACAATCACGGTACCAATGTCCGCACCCAGCTTATTCGCCACGAACAGGGCGGCCGGATGCGGCGGCACGACGCAGTGTACCGCCATCAGCGCCGTACACAGCGGAATCGCCAGCTTCAGGAGTGATGTATTGGTCTTTTTGGCAATCGAAAAAGCCAGTGGAATCAACAGCACCACGCCGACTTCAACAAACAGTGTGATCCCGCATATCAGTCCGACCAGTACCATAATGACGTCAGCGGAAAGCCAACGGCAGCGCTGCAGCGTCAGTCCGATGCGTTCGGCCGCGCCTGAGACTTCCATCATTTTGCCCAGAATGGTTCCAAGGCCGATAACCGCGGCGAGGAAGCCCAGCGTACCGCCGATGCCACTCTCAATGGCATTGACCATATCCAGCGGCCCCATACCCATCATCGTACCCACGAAGAAGCTGGCTAACAGCAGCGCCAGAAACGGGTGGAATTTGAACTTCACGATGGTCAAAACGATTAACACGATGCTTATCAGCAGCGTGCTCACAACCCAGATTTGAGAGTGCATAGCTCACCTTGCCCTGTGATTAATATAGGGGTATTGGACAAAAATAAGGCAGGGTCTGACAAACGATATAAATCCCCTTTCACATGAGCCAGATTGAATCAAATGAGTGATTTACGTCTAATTGCGTCTGGTTTTTGCGATATGGTTCACTTTGATTCATCTTTATGCTGATTTTTGCAGCGAACTTTTTTACACTCCGGCGAATGAATCAGGAGGACAAGAGGTGAGTATGGATCCCGTACGCGAGGTCAGAAATCGTCTGCTCAATGGCTGGCAGTTGTCAAAACTGTATACTTTTGAAGTGGCTGCGCGGCATCAGTCGTTTGCGCTGGCAGCAGACGAGCTGTCATTAAGTCCCAGCGCCGTCAGCCATCGGATTAATCAGCTGGAAGAGGAGTTAGGCATCCAACTGTTTGTCCGCTCGCACCGCAAAGTGGAACTCACCCACGAAGGCAAAAGGGTTTTTTGGGCGCTGAAATCGTCGCTGGACACGCTCAACCAGGAAATTCTTGATATCAAGAATCAGGAGCTCTCGGGGACGCTCACCGTCTACTCGCGGCCCTCTATCGCTCAGTGCTGGCTGGTTCCGGCGCTCGGTGATTTTACCCGCCGTTACCCGGCAATTTCACTGACTATCCTGACCGGCAATGACAACGTCAATCTGCAGCGTGCCGGGGTCGATCTGGCTATCTATTTTGACGACGCGCCTTCCGCGCAACTCACCCATCACTTCCTGATGGATGAAGAGATCTTGCCGGTATGCAGCCCGGACTACGCTCGACGCCATGACCTTACCGGATCGCTGGTGAATCTGCCGCACTGTACGCTGCTGCACGACAGACAGGCGTGGAGTAACGATTCCGGGACCGATGAATGGCACAGTTGGGCGCAGCATTTTGCAGCAAACCTGCCGACATCGTCGGGAATTGGTTTCGATCGCTCTGATTTAGCGGTCATTGCGGCAATGAACCATATCGGCGTGGCGATGGGCCGAAGGCGGCTGGTGCAAAAACGTCTCGACAGCGGAGAGCTGGTCGCGCCTTTTGGCGATATGGCGCTGAAATGCCATCAGCACTACTACATCACCACGCTGCCCGGCAGGCAGTGGCCGAAAATCGAGGCGTTTATTGGCTGGCTACAGGAGCAGGTTAATTAGGCAGGTCGCGAATATTTTTTACGCTTTCTCTCTACACGGAAAGTGAAAAAGCATGCTAAATACGTGATATCACTCCTGATGATTTGCGTAAGGACGACCGTGTTAAAGCCGATTGTTTCCCTTTTGCTGTTAGCCAGCGCCACCGTATATGCCACGCAACCTGCGCTGACGGCGGCGCAGTATGCGCAGCAGCTTGGCGTTGGGATGGACGTAGACTGGGCGCGCACCGATCGGGGTATCCGTGAATTCGATCCGCTGGTGGTGCGGGATTTTAAGGCGAAAGGGTTGACCCACGTGCGCATTCGCGTGGCGGGAGAGCCCACGGAGGCGCGGCTTATACACTTGCGTAAACTGGTGGAAGCCTGTGAGCAGTATGGCGTGATCCCGATAATCGCCTATCAGGCTGACGAATATAAAAAAGACCCCAGCGCCGGTAACGAAAAAGAGGTGGTTAACTGGTGGGTGGCGGTGGCGCATTACTTTGGTCAAAGCTCGCCGTTGCTGGGTTTCGACCTGATATTTGAACCCTCTGATAAGCTCAACCATAATCAGGCGTCGCTCAATCGGGTGTATGATAAAACCATTCGTAACATCCATGCCATCGACCCGCAGCGGATGATTTTCATCGCGCCGCGACTGCGTGCTGCACCGGAAGATTTGCTTAACCTGAAACTGCCGCCGCAAAGTCAGAATACCGTGCTGGCCCAATGGCATATTTTTCCGTGGGGACCGCTGAAAAATAACGGCAAATACCCGTGGACCTCAGGGACTGCGGCAGAAAAGGCCGCTATTCGCGCCCGCATCAATACCGCCGTTCATTGGCAGCAGAAAACTGGTCATGTCAGTTGGGTAGGAGGCTGGTCGCCAGGAGAAACCATCAGGAACGCGCCTTCAGCCTCACAAATGGCGTTTGCCCGCTTTATGGCGTGCGAGCTGAAGAAAGCGAAAATTCCCTATGCTATCAATGCGGATACACAGTTTTATGATGGCGAGGAGGGTGCCTGGCGTCCGACGCTGGAGCCGCTGCTGACGACGATGATCGCGCCTGAATGCGAAAAGCCCGGCGATAAGCCGGGCCATCATACGCTTAAACCGCCTGTCCCTGATGCGACACGCGTGACGCCAGTGGAATCCAGCAAACAAAAATCAGCAGCCCCATAAGGGTCATCAACAATCCCAGACTGGCTTGCCCGGTCTGCGGCAGCATGGCAGAGAACCACGCCAGCACGCCGGAACCAATGTTTTGTAATCCCCCTACCAGCGCGCCGGCAGTGCCTGCCAGGAACGGGAAAGGTTCCATTGCGCCGCTGGTTGCCAGCGGAAACAGCATCCCGGCACCGAAGAAAAACAGCGCGGCAGGAACCAGCAGCGTCCAGACGTTCATCACGTCGAACAGCCCAGGGATCCACATCATCAAACCGGCGACCAGACAGCAGATAACCGACTGCCACATCAGCGTCGAGAAACGCTTGTTCGGGCGACCGGCGAACCAGGCGCCGAAAAACGCCGCCGGGATGGGCAGAATAAACAGGATACTGACCACCATGCTGCTCAGACCGAGCCGTGCGCCCAACAATACCCCGGAGCAGGCTTCGAAGACCGCAACGCCTGCCAGACCACCGATCAGCATCAGCACGTAACAGGTGAAAGCGCTGTTGCCAAACAGCGTTTTATAGCTGGCGATAAGCCGTGGGCGCGGGGCACCTGCAGGGCGCGTTTCCGGCATCCAGCGCGCCATGCTAAACGTGACGCCCGCGCACAGAACCAACAGGAAGATGTAGCACGCGCGCCAGTTCCACAGGGTATCCAGCATGCCGCCAATCAATGGCGCCAGCAGTGGGCTGACCAGAATCCCCATGTTTAACAAACTATTCGCGTGGCGCAACTGCGAGCCTTCGTACAGATCGCGCGGTAAGGTTCTCGCCATCACACCGCCGACGCCCGTTCCCATCCCCTGAATTGCACTGGCGATAATCAGTACCGTCAGGCTGTGAGTGGTAATCGCGACCAGCGTGGCCAGCATAAAAATAGACATTCCGGCGAGGATCACCGGGCGGCGGCCAACGCGATCGGAAAGCGGGCCGTAAAACAGTTGTGACAGGCCGTAGGTCAACAGGTAGGCGGCCATCACACTTTGCACCGCCCCTTCGCGAACGTTCAGTTCACGCGCCATATCAGCAATTGCGGGGATATAAATGGTTTGCGCCATCTGACCTACCGCCACCAGTAATACCAACATCAACAACAAATTGACGCTTCTATGCCTTTTCATTTCGCTGATTACTTTTAAAAAAGAGAAAAAAGAAGAATAAGGTGCTGCACTTTCCCGTAAATGCGCGTGGAATCTACCACAACAGAAAAAGAAGGCCAGATAGTAGGCTGGAATGTTTAGGGGGTGGACGGCAGGAAATGTAAACAAAAAGCGGCAACAAATGTTGCCGGATTGCATCGGGTTACAGCACGATCAAGACAAACGTAGTAATACCGCGCCTACGGCAATGCCTGCGGCCGCGACAAGACGTATTCCGGCAACCTTTTCTTTCAGCAGCAACCACGCGAGCAGAGCGCCAAACAGAATGGAGGTTTCACGCAGCGCCGCGACCACAGCCAACGGAGCCTGGGTCATGGCCCATAGCGCCAGACCGTAAGAACCCATCGTGCCAATCCCGCCAAGAATACCTTTCTTCCACTGCTGCACCAGATAGCGCGACGCTTCCCGGCGCCTGGCGATGATCGCCCAGGTGAGCAGGCAGGAGCCGTTCAGAAAGAAGGTCCACAGCGTATAACCCAGCGCGGTTTCTGATAAGCGTACGCCGGTGCCATCAACCAGCGTGTAACCGGCGATAAAGCAGGCATTAATGAGCGCCAGTACGATCCCGCGTTGCGAGCTGCTGCGTCCGTTAAATGCCATACCGAGAATGGCCAGACAGATCGTGGCAATCCCCACCCACGCCAGCATAGACAGACTATCCCCAAGGAACAGAACGCTGATAATTGCGACCAGCAGCGGCGCTGTACCGCGCATTAACGGATAGGTCTGGCTCATATCCGAAACCTGATAGGTTTTGGCGACCAGGACCGTATACACCACTTGTAGCGCGGTTGAGACGGCCAAAAACGGCAGGCTGGCGGCGGAAGGTTGAGGCGCGAAGGGTAAGCAGATCAATGCCATAATCGCTGCTGAGCCGCTAACGCCGATCGCCGAATACAGTTTATCGTTTCCAGCTTTGACGATGGCGTTCCAGCTGGCGTGCAGCAGCGCGGCGAACAGCAAAATGCAGAAAACAGAAAGCGTCATGGTGGAATTCTTCCCTGAGAATGTCATAAAAACGTAACATATTGGCGCGACACAAGCACCAGGGAGAAGGTGAAAGGGGAGCGGAGTGTTACCCGCCCCCCTTTGGTGCGACTTGAATCTGAATTACTTAATGTATTTCAGAACGGCATCAAGGAGTTGCAGTGCTGCAACAATGAGTTTGAGGATAAGAATAGCGATATCCACGAGGCTCATACGCTCTCCTTTTGGTACAAGGAGCACGGTGCTGACGTACCTCGCCGCTGCCTGTTGTCAGCACCTTTGTTGACATAACACAGTGTGCTCACACGGGGGTTAAGGCGCTGACGGCACCACCCGTTTCAGCCAGGACTTTGATGCGCCGGTTTACGATGCGGCCCCCGTATAACACATTGCGTACCGAGACATTATAGATAAATACTGTATAAATTAACAGTATTTTATGGACGTTACGCCATTCATGTCCCATACTCAAAACCATCAAAATTCGTGCCGAAATTGCGTGTTCTTCGCAGAACGCGTATACTTTTTTCGTTGACATAACACAGTGTGTTCGGCGGCTACCAACCGCACAGCGCTGAAAAAACCTCGCTCCGGCGGGGTTTTTTGTTTTTCGGCCAGGTCCTGTGAAGTGTGATCGTTGACGCATTTTTATGCAGATGAAAATTTTTCCATTGTCACGCTGAAAAACCTGTGTTTGTATAAATCCAGTTAATCAACAAACAGACAGGTCCCTAATGAACCCTTCCATGCTGACTGCGACCCTACTAAAAACTGCGCCATCTCGCGCAGCGGTCGTCGTGCGTGTGGTGGTGGTCGTCGGCAATGCGCCGTAGGGTCCGAATCAACACACGATTCCAAAACCCCGCCGGCGCAAACCGGGCGGGGTTTTTCGTTTCAGAGACCTGCCCGGAGCAAAGGCCCAGAATAAAAGGACTGGAGCATGGCAAGTTCGGGCATAACATCCAAGCGTACGCGTTTTACGGGCGCAGAATTCATCGTTTATTTCCTGGAACGCCAGGGCATTCAGGTTGTTACCGGTATTCCCGGCGGATCGATTCTTCCCGTCTATGACGCCTTAAGCCAAAGCACGCAAATCCGTCATATCCTGGCGCGCCACGAGCAGGGCGCAGGGTTTATCGCGCAGGGAATGGCGCGAACCGATGGCAAACCCGCCGTCTGTATGGCCTGCAGCGGACCGGGCGCAACCAACCTGGTAACCGCCATTGCCGACGCGCGTCTGGATTCCATCCCGTTGGTGTGTATCACCGGGCAGGTTCCGGCTTCGATGATCGGTACCGACGCCTTCCAGGAAGTCGACACCTACGGCATCTCTATCCCCATCACTAAGCACAACTATCTGGTCCGCCATATCAGTGAATTACCCCAGGTTATGAGCGATGCGTTCCGCATTGCGCAGTCCGGACGTCCAGGCCCGGTGTGGATAGACATTCCTAAGGATATTCAAACTGCCGTTTTTGATATTGAAGAGACGCCGGAGCCCGCGCAGAAAATGGCGGCGCCAGCGTTCAGCCAGGACAGCATTCGCGATGCCGCAGCCATGATTAACGCCGCACAGCGCCCGGTGCTGTACCTCGGCGGCGGCGTGATTAACGCGCCTGAGCGCGTGCGTGAACTGGCAGAAAAAGCGACGCTGCCTACCACCATGACCTTAATGGCGCTCGGTATACTGCCGAAAGCGCATCCGCTGTCGTTAGGTATGCTGGGCATGCACGGCGCGCGCAGCACCAACTTTATTCTGCAAGAAGCGGATTTACTGATTGTTCTGGGCGCACGTTTTGATGACCGGGCGATTGGTAAAACCGAGCAGTTCTGCCCGAACGCTAAAATCATCCATGTGGATATCGACCGCGCGGAGCTGGGTAAAATCAAACAGCCGCACGTGGCGATTCAGGCTGATGTCGATGAGGTTCTGGCGCAATTGATCCCATTAATTGACGCGCAGCCGCGAGAGCCGTGGCATCAAATGGTGGCCGATTTACAACGCGAATTCCCTTGCACTATTCCGCAGGAACGCGACCCGCTCAGCCACTATGGATTGATCAACGCCGTGGCTGCCTGCGTGGATGACAGCGCCATTATCACCACCGATGTAGGCCAGCATCAGATGTGGGCGGCACAGGCTTACCCGCTGAATCGTCCGCGTCAGTGGCTGACCTCCGGCGGTCTGGGAACCATGGGCTTTGGTCTGCCGGCGGCAATTGGCGCGGCGCTGGCCAACCCGGACAAAAAAGTGCTGTGCTTTTCTGGTGACGGCAGCCTGATGATGAATATTCAGGAAATGGCGACCGCCAGCGAAAATCAGCTGGATATTAAAATTATCCTGATGAATAACGAAGCGTTGGGTCTGGTGTATCAGCAGCAAAGTTTGTTCTATAAGCAGGGCGTTTTTGCGGCGACCTATCCGGGGATGATTAACTTTATGCAGATAGCCGCCGGGTTTGGTCTCGAAACCTGCGATCTGAATAACGAGGCGGACCCGCAGGCAGCGCTGCAGGAAATTATTACTCGCCCTGGACCTGCGCTGATTCACGTGCGCATTGATGCCGAACAAAAAGTGTACCCGATGGTGCCGCCGGGTGCGGCAAACACAGAAATGGTGGGGGAATAAGCCATGCAACAGCAGACTCATGACAACGTAATCCTGGAACTCACCGTGCGCAACCATCCGGGCGTAATGACTCACGTCTGCGGGCTGTTTGCCCGCCGCGCGTTCAACGTGGAAGGCATTCTCTGTCTACCGATTCAGGACAGCGATAAGAGCCGCATATGGCTACTGGTCAACGACGATCAACGTCTGGAGCAGATGATAAGCCAGATAGACAAGCTGGAAGATGTGGTGAAAGTGGCCCGCAACCAGTCCGACCCGTCGATGTTTAACAAAATCACCGTGTTCTTTGAGTAGTTCGCTCAAGACTTGAACAGCCACGCGCTTATCGTTAAGGTAAGCGCGTTTTTTTATCCGCCAGGACAAACCCATGATCACCATCGCCCTTATCGACGACCACACTATCGTTCGCTCCGGCTTTGCCCAACTGCTGGGGCTGGAACCTGATTTGCAGGTTGTGGCTGAGTTTGGCTCAGGCAGCGAGGCGTTGGCGGGATTACCGGGACGCGGCGTGCAGGTGTGTATCTGTGATATCTCGATGCCCGATATCTCCGGCCTTGAACTGTTGAGTCAGTTGCCAAAGGGAATGGCGATTATCATGCTCTCCGTCCATGACAGCCCGGCGCTGGTGGAGCAGGCACTGAACGCGGGCGCACGTGGTTTCCTTTCTAAACGCTGCAGCCCGGATGAGCTGATCGCGGCGGTGCATACCGTGGCGACCGGTGGTTGCTATTTGACGCCGGACATCGCCGTCAAACTGGCGGCCGGTCGTCAGGATCCGCTGACTAAACGCGAACGTCAGGTGGCGGAAAAACTGGCGCAAGGCATGGCGGTGAAAGAGATTGCCGCCGAGCTGGGGCTGTCTCCGAAGACGGTACATGTGCATCGCGCCAACCTGATGGAAAAGCTCGACGTCAGCAACGACGTGGAACTGGCTCGCCGGATGTTTGACGGCTGGCAATGAACACGCTCTGTTCCCGGTTAATTACCGTTGTTGCCTGCTTTTTTATTTTCTCAGCCGCGTGGTTTTGCCTGTGGAGCATCAGCCTGCATCTGGTTGAGCGCCCGGAACTGGCGGTGCTGCTGTTTCCGTTTGGCCTGCGTCTGGGGCTGATGCTGCAATGTCCGCGCGGCTACTGGCCGGTGCTGCTGGGCGCGGAATGGCTGCTTCTTTTCTGGCTGGCACAGGAAGTGGCGCTGGCCCATTTGCCACTTTTGATGATCGGAAGTGCCCTCACGCTACTCCCGGTGATGCTGATTTCGCGATACCGCCATCAGCGCGACTGGCGCACGCTGCTGTTGCAGGGCGCGGCGCTGACGGCGGCGGCATTGCTACAATCGTTGCCCTGGATTGGGCAAGGCGAAGAGGCGTGGAACGCGCTGTTGCTGACGCTCACCGGTGGATTAACGCTGGCCCCGATCTGCCTGGTGTTCTGGCACTATCTGACCAGCACCACCTGGCTGCCGCTGGGCCCGGCGGTGGTGTCGCAGCCGGTGAACTGGCGAGGGCGGCATCTGGTCTGGTACCTGCTGCTGTTTAGCGTCAGCCTGTGGTTGCAGCTTGGCCTGCCGGATGAACTGTCACGCTTCACGCCGTTTTGCCTCGCGTTGCCGATCATTGCGCTCGCCTGGCACTATGGCTGGCAGGGGGCGCTGATTGCGACGCTAATGAACGCCATCGCGCTGATTGCCAGCCAGACCTGGCACGATCATCCCGTCGATTTACTGCTCTCGCTGCTGGCGCAAAGCCTGACCGGGCTACTGCTCGGCGCGGGCATTCAGCGTCTGCGCGAGCTTAACCAGTCGCTGCAAAACGAATTAGCGCGCAACCACCGTCTGGCTGAACGCCTGCTGGAGACCGAAGAGAGCGTGCGCCGGGACGTGGCGCGCGAACTGCACGACGATATCGGCCAGACCATCACCGCCATTCGCACGCAGGCGGGTATTGTCCAGCGCCTGGCCCCGGAAAACGCAGGGGTGAAGCGCAGTGGGGCGCACATCGAACAACTTTCTCTCGGCGTGTACGATTCAGTACGTCGCTTGTTAGGCCGCCTGCGACCACGTCAACTGGACGATCTCACGCTGGAGCAGGCCATCCGCTCACTGATGCGCGAAATGGAGCTGGAAAGCCGCGGCATCGTCAGCCATCTCGACTGGCGAATTGATGAATCTGTGCTCAGCGAAAGCCAGCGCGTAACGCTGTTTCGCGTTTGTCAGGAAGGGTTGAACAACATCGTGAAGCACGCCAACGCCAGCGCGGTGACGCTTCAGGGCTGGCAACAGGATGAACGGTTGATGCTGGTGATTGAGGACGACGGCAGCGGCCTGCCGCCGGGGTCGAATCAGCAGGGATTTGGCCTTACGGGGATGCGCGAACGCATTAGCGCCCTCGGCGGTAAGCTCACGATTTCCTGTACGCACGGCACGCGTGTCAGCGTGTCGTTACCCCAGCGATATGTGTAAGGCGCAGTCATGTTTTCGTTTTTAAAAGCCCCGGCCAGTGCGCCGCTCATTACTGATAAGCGTGAGGTGGATGCCCGCTACCGCTACTGGCGGCGGCATATTCTGACCACCATTTGGCTCGGCTACGCGCTGTTCTATTTCACACGCAAGAGCTTCAACGCCGCCGTACCGGATATTCTCACCAGCGGTGTGCTGACTCGTAGCGACATTGGGCTGCTGGCGACGCTGTTTTACATCACCTACGGCCTGTCGAAGTTTGTTTCCGGTATCGTCAGCGACCGCTCCAACGCCCGCTATTTTATGGGTATCGGGCTGATTGCCACCGGCGTGGTGAACATTCTGTTTGGATTTTCCACCTCGCTATGGGCTTTTGCGGTGCTGTGGGCGCTGAACGCCTTTTTCCAGGGCTGGGGATCGCCGGTCTGCGCGCGTTTATTGACCGCGTGGTATTCGCGTACCGAGCGCGGCGGCTGGTGGGCGCTGTGGAATACCGCGCACAACGTCGGCGGGGCGCTGATCCCCATCGTGATGGCGGCGACGGCGCTGCACTACGGCTGGCGCGCCGGGATGACCATCGCCGGGCTGCTGGCGATTGTAGTAGGGATTTTTCTCTGCTGGCGGCTACGCGACAGGCCGCAGGCAATTGGCCTGCCACCGGTTGGCGACTGGCGGCATGATGAACTGGAGATCGCCCAGCAGCAGGAAGGCGCAGGGCTGAGCCGCAAAGAGATCCTCACCCGCTATGTGCTACTGAATCCTTATATCTGGCTGCTGTCGCTGTGTTATGTGCTGGTGTACGTTGTGCGCGCCGCGATCAATGACTGGGGTAATCTGTATATGTCAGAGACGCTCGGCGTGGATCTGGTGACCGCCAATACCGCCGTGACGATGTTTGAGCTGGGCGGATTTGTTGGCGCGCTGGTGGCGGGTTGGGGTTCTGACAAGCTGTTTAACGGCAACCGTGGTCCAATGAACCTGATTTTCGCCGCCGGAATTTTACTCTCCGTTGGCTCGTTGTGGCTGATGCCGTTCGCCAGCTACGTGATGCAGGCAGCGTGCTTTTTCACCACTGGATTCTTCGTCTTCGGCCCGCAGATGCTGATAGGCATGGCGGCGGCGGAGTGCTCGCACAAAGAGGCGGCGGGCGCGGCAACCGGGTTTGTCGGACTGTTTGCTTATCTGGGGGCATCGCTCTCCGGCTGGCCGCTGGCGAAGGTGATGGAGGTCTGGCACTGGACAGGATTCTTTGTGGTGATCGCCATTGCGGCGGGGATTTCCGCGCTGCTGCTGCTGCCGTTTTTAAACGCCCAGGCCCCGCGCGATCTTAACGAAGCGTGATGTACCTCACCTTTTTGCCCTGAGTGGGGCAAAACTAAGAAATTTTCCCGGTTTCACCTGGACGCTGTCTCAGGCGCGTCTTCCGGCTGATTTTTACAATGCCTGCCATTCGCAGGTATAAAAATTAGCTCGGGAGTGTCAAATGCTGGCCTTTCTAAACCAGGTGCGCAAGCCGACCCTGGATCTGCCGCTCGATGTGCGGCGCAAAATGTGGTTCAAACCGTTCATGCAGTCCTATCTGGTGGTCTTTATCGGCTACCTGACCATGTACCTGATCCGCAAAAACTTCAACATCGCGCAGAATGACATGATCTCCACCTACGGGCTGAGCATGACGCAGTTGGGGATGATTGGCCTGGGCTTCTCTATCACCTATGGCGTGGGTAAAACGCTGGTTTCCTACTACGCGGACGGTAAAAACACCAAGCAGTTCCTGCCGTTTATGCTGATCCTCTCCGCCATCTGTATGCTCGGCTTCAGCGCCAGCATGGGCGCGGGTTCAACCAGCCTGTTTTTGATGATCGCCTTCTACGCGCTGAGTGGTTTCTTCCAGAGTACTGGCGGCTCGTGTAGCTATTCCACCATCACCAAATGGACGCCGCGTCGCAAGCGGGGTTCTTACCTCGGCATGTGGAATATCTCCCACAACCTCGGCGGTGCGGGTGCGGCGGGCGTGGCGCTGTTTGGCGCGAACTATCTGTTCGACGGTCACGTCATCGGGATGTTTATCTTCCCGTCAATTATTGCCCTGATTGTTGGTTTTATCGGCCTGCGCTACGGCAGTGATTCCCCGGAGTCATACGGCCTCGGTAAAGCCGAAGAGCTGTTCGGTGAGGAGATCAGCGAAGAGGACAAAGAGACCGAAGAAAGCGACATGACTAAATGGCAGATCTTTGTTGAGTACGTGCTGAAAAACAAAGTGATCTGGCTGTTATGTTTCTCGAACATCTTCCTGTACGTGGTGCGTATCGGTATTGACCAGTGGTCCACCGTCTACGCTTTCCAGGAGTTGAAGCTCTCCAAAGAAGTGGCGATTCAGGGCTTTACCCTGTTTGAAGTGGGCGCGCTGGTCGGCACGCTGCTGTGGGGCTGGCTCTCTGACCTGGCGAATGGCCGCCGTGCGCTGGTGGCCTGCGTGGCGCTGGCGTTGATTATCGCCACCCTGGGCGTTTATCAACATGCCAGCAACCAGTATGTCTATCTGGCTTCGCTGTTTGCGCTGGGCTTCCTGGTGTTCGGTCCTCAGTTGTTAATCGGCGTTGCGGCAGTCGGATTTGTGCCGAAAAAAGCGATCGGCGCGGCCGATGGGATTAAAGGCACTTTCGCTTATCTGATTGGTGACAGCTTCGCCAAGCTGGGTCTGGGGATGATTGCCGACGGCACGCCGATTTTCGGTCTGACCGGCTGGGCGGGCACTTTCGCCGCGCTGGATGCTGCCGCCATCGGTTGTATCTGCCTGATGGCCGTGGTGGCCGTATTTGAAGAACGGAAAATTCGCCGCGAGAAAAAGATTCAACAATTGAAAGTCGCTTAAGTTAAGTGTGCATTGGTAACTTTTGCCCGCCTTAATGGCGGGCTTTTTTATGTTTGAGGCTGAAGCATCTCGTATTCAGGTTGTTTCAAAGTCAGTTGATTAATCGTCGGCAATGACCATTTTTTTATCAAAGTTGATCAGTAGCGAGCAGATGAGATAACCCACTGCAGCCAGTGCAAAGAACATCATGGCGGCGTAATAGTTGCCGGTAGATTGAACCAGGAAACCGATAAAAATGGGTAAGATGGCGGCGAACAGGTTACTAGTGAAGTTCATGGTCCCGCAAATGGTGCCTGCAACAGATTGTGCGCCCAACAGTCCCGGTATTGACCAGTAAACGCTGGCCCACCGCAGAGGGAAAAGGGCAATAGTGAGTAAGGTGATGGCGACGGCTGGCGTCGAACTTTGTGCGCAAAGGAAAATGCCAACACCAGCAGTAGTGGCGGAAATAGCCAACATGGTATGCATAACACGGCTTGTTTTTGCTCCTTTGCTGCGCCATTTATCCATAATGTAACCGCCCGTCAATTGGCCGACAAAGCACAGCAGGAAGATCAGCGCCATTGCTCCGCCCATCGATTTGATATCAAAACCGTAGGTGGCTTGAAAATAGAGCGGCAGCCAGGTCATCAGACCGTAGAACACAAAGCTGTAGCAGACCCACCCCCCGATAAGCGCAATTACATTTCGTTGTTTCAGGTAAGGTTTGATATCAGCTAAACGGTATTTTTTACTGCTGGTTTCCGCGCCGTTTGCGGCAGCAATGTGGTCCAGCTCAGCTTTATTAATGCTCGGATGTTCTGATGGATATGTGCGGATGTACCACCAGGCCAGAAGGCCGACGACCATTGTTCCGACGCCTGCCACTACAAATGCCATACGCCAGGAGTCGAACATTGCAATAAGACCGGCGATGATTACTGCCCCTAACGCCGTACCCAGGGGGGCGCCACCATCAAGCAGCATCGAACCGCGTCCGCGCTCTGTTGGTGTTAACCATGTCCCCATTAACTTCGCACCAGCGGGCATGATTGGAGATTCAGTGACGCCTAACCCCAGACGAGAAAGTGAAAGGGTGAAAATAGAGTGACACAGAGCTGCGACGGCCTGAAATGCACCCCATAAGATAGTGGCCAGGGCAATGATATTTCTGGCTTTGAATTTATCGGCAATGATGCCACTGGGAATTTGCATTAATGCATACGCCCAGAAAAAAGCACTATGAATAACGCCGACAACGCGGGTGTCGGTAATACCAAATTCATCCGTAATATAAGGCATGGCAATAGAAAGAGAGGTGCGGTCAATATAGTTAATGGCACCTAATAAAAGCATGATGATAAATATCCGCCATCTTACTGTTGTTGCCTTTAATTTATCTTCTTCAGTATTTGTATTAATAATAGACATAAAGACTCCTTGCCATACTCATAGTGAGTATGGCGGTACGAGGTATTATTATATTGTGGAGCGTTACATTATGGAGCCAATAGTCCAGGGGACGAATTCTTGACTGCCATAGCCAAATTCCTCACTCTTCGTTTTTTTTCCGGATGCCATTTCAAGGATCATCTGGTAAATACGTTCGCCAACTTCCGCAATGGTTTCTTCCCCCTCGACAATGGTTCCGCAATTAATATCCATATCCTCCTGTTGGCGTTCCCAAAGCGCATTATTGGTAGCCAACTTCAGGCTTGGCGTTGGTTTGGAACCAAAGGCCGAACCGCGGCCTGTGGTGAAACACAGAAGATTTGCCCCTCCGGCGATTTGACCCGTGACGGCGATGGGGTCATATCCAGGAGTATCCATAAAGACAAAGCCTTTCGCGGTTACCGGTTCGGCATACTCATACACTTCTGTCAGATTGGTTGTGCCTGCTTTAGCAATACCACCTAGTGATTTTTCCAGAATCGTCGTCAATCCGCCGACTTTGTTACCGGCCGAGGGGTTATTGTTCATTTCGCTCCCGGTACGGCGGCAATACTCTTCCCACCAGTGAATGCGTGCAATGAGTTTTTCACCTACTTCGCGAGAAACGGCGCGGCGGGTAAGAAGATGTTCAGCGCCATAAATTTCCGAGGTTTCAGATAAAATTGCTGTTCCGCCTTGTTGCACCAGTTTATCTGCCGCATAGCCCAGAGCTGGATTGGCCGAAATCCCGGAATAGCTGTCGGAACCGCCACACTCAAGCGCGAGGATGATTTCTGAAGCAGGGATGGGTTGACGTGTAACCTGGTTAGCAACAGGTAGCATCTGGTTAACCAGGATAATACCTTTCTCAATGGCGTGGCGTGTGCCGCCTACATCCTGAATGGTATAACTGTGCATCATGGGGCCATCGGCCAGGCCATGGGCGTTCATCATGTCTTTAATTTGACTGGATTCGCATCCCAAACCAATGATGATTACCCCGGCGAAGTTCGCATGGGTGGCATAACCGGCCATCGTACGTCTCATGACGTCCATTGATTCACTTTTAGCGCCGATAGCGCAGCCAAAACTTTGTGGTAATGATACTACGCCATCAACGTTTGGATAATCTGCAAGGCCGTGCAGGCGGAAGTGATCCTCAATGGCCCTGACGACAGTGGCGCTGCAGTTGACGGAGCTTAAAATACCGATGTAGTTACGTGTGGCTGCTCGGCCATCTGCACGGCGGATACCCATAAATGTATCTTGTTGAGGGACTGGAGGAAGTGAATGGCAATCTTCACCCCAGGCATAGTCGCGCTCAAAATCGCCCATTCCCAAATTGTGCATGTGGACGTGTTCGCCAGGTTTAATCGGCTGGGTTGCGAAGCCTATAATCTGTCCATAGCGTTTGACCGCGTCGCCGACACTCAGCGCACGCAGGGCGATTTTATGCCCTGCAGGAATTTCACTCAAAACCGTAATTTGTTCGTCTTCAAGCCAGGTCTCACTGGGCACTGTTTGTCTTGCGATAACCACATCATCTTTGGGATTCAATTTTAGTACAGGGTTGATGTTCATTATCATTGCTCTCATGCTGGTTTATACCGAGATACGGGTCAAAATACTCTTAACCTGCGCTATTTTTTCTTTATCTAACGGTAATGCAGGAGGGACAACTGCGGTAGATATGTCCACACCACTTAATTTTATGGCGGTTTTTATAACGCCAAAGAAAGGTTGTTCTAAGGCATATAAAGGTGATAATCCGGCAAGTTGTTGTTGAAGCGTTTTGGCTGTAGCAAGATCGTTTTGTTGAACAGCCTGATAAATTCCCCGCGTAATATGAGGCGCAAAGTTAAAGGTTGCCGGAATTCCGCCATGTCCACCCAGTAGTAATGTATCAAGTAAATATTCGTCATAACCGCTGAAAATGATAAAATCTGGGCGAAAACAGTGAACTCGATTAATAATTTCCCTTGTGTGGCTAATGTTATCAATAGTGTCTTTAATACCGACGATATTTGGTACATCACGGGCAAGACGGGTGATGACGTCTAAACCAATATCCTGACCGGTTAGCTCTGGAAAGTTATATAAGAAGACTGGGATGCTTAACGCTTCTGCGATCCGTTTGTAATGCGTAAAGCGGGCCTCATCGCTGAGTTTTGCATAATAGGGGTTAACTACCAGTACTCCTTGTGCCCCCGCGTTTTCGGCGTGTTTTCCAAGCTGGATAGTTTCCGCAGTGCTCGCGCAGGCAATACCGATGAGAACTGGAACTCTGTCGGCAACATGTTGCAGACTAAATTCTGCAATCTGTTTTCTTTGCTCAGACGATAAATGTGAGAATTCGCCGCCGCTGCCCAGAATCAACATACCGTCAGCACCATTGCTAATAACATGGTCAATCATTGCTGCCATTCCTGCGCGATCCAATTCACCGTTATCGTCAACGATGGTCGGTACTGGCGGGAAAATACCTTTGAAAACGTTCAACATTGCCACTCCTCTAGTTCTATATGTGGAACTCATGTTCTGTATATTGAAGTTAGTACAGCAAATATCCAAATCGTTCGTCAATGCTTTTTGCGGAAAAAACGAACAATTGTGAGATGGATCGAGTTTGGGGAATTGACATTTAGGGAATGGAGCTCATTTGCTGATGTGCAAAAAAGCCGCATTCCTGAGAAAAGTGATTGCGGTATACTGTGCAGAGTCTATGAATAAAAAAAGATTAATAGCGCATGAACCAAGACATTACGACCTCTGTTCCCGCATTGGATAAGACAGTAAAAATCTGTAATTACCTTTTCAATTCCCCTGGGGCGACGTTCAGCCAGATTCAGCAGGATCTGGGATTACCCAAAAGCAGCACATCCTCGTTGCTAAATGCCCTGGTTGAGCATCATCTTTTGCGCCTGGAAAAGGGGCGTTTCTTTTTGGGACTAAAGCTGTATGAATGGGGGAATCGTTCGCTGGAACAGTTTGATATCCGTAATGCAGCGCTTCCAGTTTTGGAAAAACTGCGTGAGCAAACGGACCTGACCTGCCATCTGGGCATACTGGATGAAGTTGCCCCAATTTATCTCATGAAGCTGGAAAACACTCAGGCTATTAGTATTCGTACCTGGGTCGGTAAAAAGTTACCGATGCACAGCTCCGGTGTGGGGAAAGCGCTTTGTGCCTGGCTGCCGCAGGATAAAATAGATGAACTGTTACCGAATGAGGAATTGCCGCAGTATACAGATACCACCATTACCAGCAAAAAAGCGTTGATGAAAGAGTTTGCCAAAATCCGCGAGCAGGGTTGGGTATTTGATAACGCCGAGGACTCCCCTGGCATCTATTGCATTGCTGCACCGGTATTTAATCGTAATAAAGAAGTAATTGCGGCAATAAGTATCAGCGGCGTTGAATTACAAATGCCTAAAGATTGTATTCCACAATATTCACAGTGGGTGCGCGAAGCCTGCCAGTCACTCTCGGAAAAATTAGTTTAAGCAGGCGGGTATCGTCATTAATGATTTGGATAATGCTGGCCACGTTGGTGGTTGTTTTTGTGGTGGGTTTTCGGGTGCTGACGTCCGGGTCGCGGCGGGCAATTCGTCGTCTGAGCGAGCGACTGAATATTGATGTCGTGCCGGTAGAATCGATGATCGATCAGATGGGAAAAGTACAGGGTGAGGCTTTTTTACAGTACCTGCACCGCCCGGATGAATCACATCTGCAAAATGCCGCCCAGGTGCTGTTGATCTGGCAAATCGTGATTGTCGACGGCAGTGAGCAGAATCTGCAGCAGTGGCACCGTTGGCTGCAAAAAGCCCGGCTGGCTGCACCGATTACCGACGCGCAGGTGCGTCTGGCGCTCGGATTTCTGCGCGAGATGGAGCCGGATATGCAGGAGCTTAATGCGTTTCAGATGCGCTATAACGCCTTTTTCCAGCCCGAAGATGGCGTGCACTGGCTGCACTGATAGTGATGCCTGATGGCGCTACGCTTATCAGGCTTACAAACAGGTTCAATCGTAAGCCGGATAAGGCGCAACCGGCATCCGGGGAATAGTTGTCAAAACGTTAAATACGTCACAAATTTAATGTTACACTGCGTAACTTTTCTACAATAACCCCACGCAGGTAACAAAATGAGTGAAGCTGTTGAACAAAAATCCCGCGCTGAGGCAAATGTCCGCCCGAACTGGTCGGCGGTATTTGCCGTGGCGTTCTGCGTTGCCTGCCTGATAACCGTTGAATTTCTGCCCGTTAGCCTGTTAACGCCGATGGCGCAGGATCTGGGGATTTCTGAAGGCGTTGCCGGACAATCGGTGACCGTGACGGCGTTTGTCGCCATGTTCGCCAGCCTGTTTGTGACGCAAATTATTCAGGCGACCGATCGTCGCTACGTGGTGATCCTGTTTTCGGTGCTGCTGACGCTCTCCTGCCTGCTGGTTTCCTTTGCCAACTCTTTTTCGCTGTTGCTCGTTGGCCGTGCCTGCCTCGGTCTGGCACTTGGCGGTTTCTGGGCGATGTCGGCGTCGCTGACCATGCGTCTGGTTCCCGCACGTACGGTACCGAAAGCGCTGTCGGTGATTTTTGGCGCAGTTTCAATCGCGCTGGTGATTGCCGCGCCGTTGGGAAGCTTTTTGGGCGGCATTATCGGCTGGCGTAACGTGTTTAATGCGGCGGCGGTGATGGGGGTGTTGTGTACCATATGGGTGGTGAGAGCGCTGCCTTCGCTGCCAGGTGAACCTTCACATCAGAAACAAAACATGTTCAGTCTGCTGCAGCGCCCGGGCGTGATGGCCGGGATGATTGCCATCTTCATGTCCTTTGCCGGGCAGTTCGCCTTCTTTACCTATATTCGTCCGATCTATATGAATCTGGCGGGCTTTGGCGTTGATGGCCTGACGCTGGTGCTGCTGAGTTTTGGTATCGCCAGCTTTGTCGGGACGTCGCTCTCCTCGGTAATTCTGAAGCGCTCGGTAAAACTGGCCTTAGCCGGTGCGCCGCTGGTGCTGGCGCTCAGCGCGCTGGTCCTGATTCTGTGGGGCAGCGACAAAGTTGTGGCGGCAGGCATTGCGATTATCTGGGGCCTGGCATTTGCGTTGGTACCGGTCGGTTGGTCGACGTGGATCACCCGCTCGCTTGCCGATCAGGCAGAAAAAGCCGGATCCGTCCAGGTCGCCGTGATCCAGCTTGCCAATACCTGCGGGGCAGCGGTGGGAGGCTATGCGCTCGATAACCTCGGACTGCTGTCGCCCCTGATGCTCTCCGGCAGCCTGATGCTGCTGACGGCGCTTCTGGTGGCAGCGAAAGTTCGCATAAAGGGTATGCAATAAACTCCTGTGTTGTTCGCCGGATGGCGCTGTCATCGTAGGCCGGATAAGGCGTTCTCGCCGCATCCGGCACTTCACGGCTCACTAATCAGAACCATGCTTCCCACATGGCGCCAAGGTTAAAGTCGTCCAACGTTTCGTCTGACGTGCCGTTCACCCGCGCGGTGCGATCGTTATCCACCTTGCCGCCAGTGACGTAGAAGCGCAGCATCGGGCGGAACTCCGGCCCCATAGCGATCGACATATTCTGCGACAGCGTCAGCTTCCAGCCGTGGTTATCCCCGCCGTTGTCATAATCAACCCGCTGATAGCCCGCTTCCAGCCAGGTGGAGTGAACGTCGTTCCAGAAGTACATTGGACGCACAATCGCGCCGTAGTTCTTACGGTTATCGCTCTTATCGGCGCTGTTGTCGTAATCATGGAACGCTAACAGGTATTCCACCTGCGCCTGGCGGGTAAACTTATGGCTTCCCTCGAAGCTGGCGTAAACCGTGGTCAGGTCGTCGGTTTTGTTATAGACGCTGTTGTCAGAGTTATCAGAATAACGGGCAATCACTTTATTCACGCCGCTGTCGTTGGTGTGGCTCAACACGAAGGCACCCTGCCAGGCTTTCAGGCGGTCATCGCTCTCGACGGCTTTGGAGTCAAAACCGTAGTTGGCGTAGATCTCCAGATCCAGCGGGCCCACTTTCATATTGTGAATTTTTGACGTCACCGCGTAGTTGCCTTTATCGCCGGTGCCGGAACCGCCGGTACAGGTAATACGCGATGGGTTAGCTTCGTCCTCCATCACTTCCGGGCTGCAAGATTCAACTGCGGCAACGGTGGCGACATCAAACTGTACACCGCCGATGTCGAAGTTCTTCACCCCAGCGCCCTGGCCGTCGTGGTTCATCCAGAAGTAGTCATTGATACCCTGTTGCGGACGCTGGTGGAAGTCACGGCCTGCCCAGATATAGGCGTTGGGATTGGATTCCAGGACGTTGGTGACGCCAGCGTAGGCTTTTTTCAGGTTAACTTCGTCGCCCCAGTGGTCGATCATCACGTTAATGTCCCAGATTGCGCCGTTGTCGCTTTTGAACGCTTTCGATAGCTGGAACTCGCCGCCGTTGCCTTCGTTACCTAAACGACCGATGGCGGAAGCACCGTTGTAGGAGCCATCGACGCCAACGTATTTCTGATCGCCGCTCTGGAAATGCGCGCCGTAACGTGCATAGCCGCTGAATTTCACACCGAACGGAATCGCCATATCCGGCGATTGCGCCGCGCTTTGCGGCTCGTTAATAACATCGGTTTTTTTCGCGACGGCAGCGTCCATTTTCGCCTGACGCTCCGCCAGCGCTTTATCGACTGCTTTGGCGACGATGGCATCGATTTGTTCTTGTGTGAATTCCTGTGCGAGGACAGAAATTGGGCACAGCGCGGCGACTACCGCCAGCGTGACTGGAAGTTTTTTTATCATGTTCATGGTTATCTCATCGACACTTTACCCTTCAGTTCGCGCGGAGCATTCTGAATAAGCGTGTGCATTAATTTATTTTAAGATAATAACCATCCCGTCTCGGTTGAATTTGCTATCACCAAAACAAGTTGATTTTTCTGTTTTAATAACGGGTACAGGACTGTTTTATTTAACCGTAATGCTTTCTCCGTTGTTGAATGTTTAATTAACGATTAACGCTGATACAGATGAATAATTTCTTCTGACAGTTCGCGGGCTAATAACGACGTCATTAAGTGGTCCTGCGCATGCACCATAATCAATGTCATTGGTTGCCGGGCTTCCCCGGCGTCCTGTTCAATCAATTTGGTTTGCATGTGATGAGCCTGACGGGCGTAGCCGTCAGCCTCACGAAGCAGGCTTTTCGCTTCGTCAAAGTTCCCGGCACGCGCGGCGTGCAGCGCTTCGAAGCACAGACTGCGGGACTGTCCGGCATTGACGATGATTTCCATTACTGCTTCTTCTAATGCAATCATGTTGTTCTCTTCCTAATCGAATCCGTTATTTTCGGCGGTGTGGGCAAACCATTCGCCGCTCTTTTTCACCGTACGTTTTTGCGTTTCTAAATCTAACTGGACAAAGCCGTAGCGGTTTTTATAGCCGTTGAGCCATGACCAGTTATCAATAAAGGTCCACATATGGTAGCCAAGACAATTACACCCTTCGCTAATTCCTTTATGTAGCCATTTGAGATGCTCAGCAACAAATTCAATACGGTAGCTGTCGTTGATTTGCTCTTGCTGAATAAAACGCTGCTCATTCTCGACTCCCATACCGTTTTCAGAAATAAAACAGCGCGGGTTACCATAATTATCACGTAGATTAGTAATAATATCGTAAATACCCGGCTCATAAATTTCCCAGCCACGGTAAGGATTCATTTTCCGACCCGGCATTTCGTAATAATCAAACAGCCACTCCGGCATAAACGGTGCATCCGGGTTGACGGCGCTATCACGGCATTTGACTCGACGCGGCTGATAGTAGTTGATGCCGAGCAGATCGATTTTGCCCTCGGCGATTAACTGGCGGTCGCCCGGCTGGCATGCCGGTAATTGATCGTACTCTTTCAGCAGTTCGACCAAATCTGCCGGATATTCACCCTTCAGCACCGGATCGAGGAAGCTGCGGTTAAACAGCAGATCCGCATAGTGTGCGGCTTTCACATCCGCCGGATTTTGTGAGCGTGGATAGGAAGGCGTTAAATTCAGCACCACGCCGATTTCACCGTCATGGTTTGCGCCACGATACGCCCGAACCGCCGTGGAATGCGCCAGTACGGTGTGATACGCCACGGTGGCTGCACGTTTGAAATCCACTACGTTAGGGTAATGGAAGTCATACAGATAGCCGCCTTCTACCGGGACAATTGGCTCGTTAAAGGTAAACCAGTGCTTAACCCGGTTGCCGAACAATGTAAAACAGGTCTGTGCGTAGCGGCCAAACGCCTCGACCACTTCACGGTTTTCCCAGCCGCCTTTCTCCTGCATCACCATCGGCATATCGAAGTGGAACAGGGTGATAAATGGCGTAATACCTTGTGCCAGCAGCTCGTCGATGATGTTGTTATAGAAATCGACAGCTTCAGGATTAACCTCGCCGGTACCGTCCGGGATCAGTCGCGACCAGCTCAGAGACGTACGGAAGCTGTTGTGTTTCAGCTGTTTGAGCAATGCGATGTCTTGTTTCCAGTGCTGATAAAAGGTCGAGGTAGTTGCCGGGCCAACCCCCTGATGGAAACGACCTGGCTGACGATCGAACCACACGTCCCACGTGGTCTGGCTTTTGCCGCCGTTCAGGCTATCCCCTTCGGTTTGCAGCGCTGAGCAGGCACTGCCCCACCAGAAGTTTTCAGGAAAACGGTATCTCATTGTTCTGACTCCTTGATTCATTATGAGTTGCTACGGGCAGCGTTCACCACGGAGACTGCATCCTGGGCTTTTTGCTCTTCGGTTTTCAGCAAAGAACGTTCGTAAGCACGCAGGAATGGCAGGTACATCAGCGCTGACATCGCCATACAGATAAAGCACATCACCACCGGGCTTAATGTCCAGTTCGCGGCCCAGGAAGCACCGATCGGCGCAGGCGTGGTCCACGGTGTCAGCGAAACCACTTGTGCCAGCCAGCCGAGTTTGGTGGCGCTATAGGCCAACACGGCGTTGACCAGTGGGACGCAGACAAACGGGATGAACAACATCGGGTTCATGATGATTGGCGCACCAAACAGAATAGGCTCATTGATATTAAAGAAACTAGGCACAATTCCCATTTTGCCGATAGTACGCAGATGGGCGACGCGACTGCGCAGAAGCAGGAATGCCAGCGGTAAAGTCGAACCAACGCCGCCAATCAGCAGGTAGTGATCCCAGAAACCTTGCAGATAGACGTGAGGCAGCGCCGCGCCCGCCGCCAGAGCGGCCTGGTTAGCGGACAGATTCGCCATCCAGAACGGGTTCATTATGCCGGTTACGATCAATGAGCCGTGGATGCCGGCAAACCAGAAAATCTGGCACAGCAGAACAGAAAGCAGAATAGCGGGCAGTGAGTCTGAAGCGGAAACCAGCGGCTCCAGCAGGTGCATAATCGCCTGCGGGATGATCATCCCGGTTTGTGCTTCGATAAACAGGTTCAACGGATGCAGGGTCGCAATCACCACCAGTACTGGAATGAGGATCTCGAAAGAACGCGCGACGCCGGTCGGTACTTCCTTCGGCAGGCGGATTGTCACGTTATTCTGCTTCAGCCATGCATACATGCGGGTGGAGTATATGGCGGTGATGAGCGCGGTAAAGATCCCCTGACCGGAAAGATACTGCGTCGAGATTTTACCTTCGGCATACGGCGCAGCAACCAGTAAAAACGCCATAAAGGCCAGCAGGCCAGACATCACCGGATCGAGGTTAAACTGACGGCCCAGACTGGCGCCAATGCCCACGGAGATAAAGAACGTCATAACACCCATGCTGAGGTTAAACGGCAGCATCAGCTGTTCACGATACGTTGCCGAGAAATCGAGCCAGCCCCGGGCAAAGCTGTTGGTGGTATCGGCAGAGAACGGCGGAAAAATAAACACCAGCATGAAGGAGCCGATGATCATAAACGGCAGCGCCGCCGTAAAACCGTCACGAATTGCAATCACATACTTCTGCTGCCCTAACTTGCCGGCGAGCGGGGTGATGGATTGTTCAATGACGGCAACCATTGACTGATATAACGAACTCATAGTGACACCCTTTTAGTGTGTCGCTTCAATCAGCGACAGAGCATAATCCAGCACTTTGTCACCGCGTTGCATACCGTAATCCATCATATCTATGGCTTTTACGGGTATACCTTGGGTGGCAGCCTTTTCGGAGAGCGTATTAAGCATGTACTTTACCTGGGGGCCGAGCAGTACCACCTGGTAATTTGGAAACTGAATGTCAAATTCGGAAACGCCGTAGGCCTCAATCTTCACGGGCAATCCGCGAGACTCTGCCTCCTCAATCATTTTACGAACCAGCAAGCTGGTGGACATCCCTGCCGAACAACACAACATAATCCTGAACATGGTGAACCATCCTTTAAATGTAAAAACTTATTGCGAGTCTGATTTGATATCATACGGAAACCGGTTTCCATTCATGGAAACCGGAATTGTGACAGCCATCAAGATCTTATTCTTATGAGGCTAATTATTTGGATTTAGCTCACGAAATTGGCTGTGGAAATCTCTTTTTGAGTCCAAATGGAAAATCGGTTTCCATGAAAAACGGAAACAGCTATACTGCGGATGGCGATTATTTGAGCCAATGTTAAATTCAGGATGGAAAGGGCCTGGCGGGTCCTGTCAGGGGAGAATGATGTCTACTATCAACGATGTATCGCGTTTGGCTGGCGTGTCAAAAGCCACTGTGTCACGCGTGTTGAGCGGTTCGCGTGGCGTAAAAGAGGCCAGCCGCATCGCTGTGCTGAAAGCGGTGGATGAACTCAATTATCGTCCGAACGTGATTGCGCAGTCGCTACTCAGCCAGTCTACCGGCTGTATTGGCGTGATATGCGCGCAGGACAACATCAATCAGACCACGGGTTATCTCTACGCGCTGGAAAAGCATCTAAGCCAGCATCAAAAGCACCTGCTGCTGCGTTTTGCCAATACCAAAGCGGAAGTCATGAGCGCTCTTGATGAATTAAGCTGCGGTTTGTGCGACGACGTCCTGATTATCGGCGCGCGTTTCCCGCTCAATATCAATCAGGAGAATGTCATTCTGGTGGATTGTCTGGATTCCGGCGATGACGTCAACAGCATTCAGTTCGATCATGAATTTGCCACCGAAACTGCCTGTAACTATTTGATAAGTCAGAATCGACGCCAGATTGCTTTAATTCATCCGGACGGAATGGGCTTCTCCGATCAGGTGCTGTTGGGCTATAAACACGCGCTGGAAAAAAACTTCCTGCCGTTTAACCGTAACCTGGTGTTTATGGCCGCCACGTCATCGTCAGTGGCCTTGCAGGAGCTGCTTAACAACGCGTCGACGCTAAATTTCAACGCGCTGCTGGTGGCGGATGAGCAGCAGGCACAGCGGGTTATCCCGCAGTTGCAGGCGTTTAATAAATCCGTTCCGCAAGACATTATGGTCTTTAGTCTGGCCGGAGCGCTGCATCTGCCGGGTATCCCAACTATCCCGGCGATTGAATATTCTATGGATGCCATGGCGGCGCGGATCGTCAGTTGGCTCAATGAGAAAACCCAAAGCGTGCTGGGTTCGTACGTGCTGCGTGGCGACTTAATTATTCCTCAGCGTTAACGCTGTCCCTCTGGCGTGGGGCTATTTCGCTTCACGCCTATAAATCCGGGCATTCAACTTTGCCAAGCGCTTCCCAGTAGTTGTTCTGATTGTTTCTTTGAATTGCCAGAATGGCTTCGCGGATGTGCTGTTGGTTACGCGTATCAGCCATAATCGTTTTTTCCCATACCTCATCAGATGGCGAGCCTTGCGGGGTGCAAATCTTACGTAAATCCTTCAAAACGGTATTCTTTTCGTGTACAGCCTGCAGACTGCCATATGCCGAGTCGGCTTGCGCCAGAACGGGTAGCATGAAAAGGACGGCAATAATCGGAAAAATGACTCGTTTCATGATAATAATCCTTGTTGTCTATGCGCATCATCTCAAGAGTAAGTGTAGACGGCATACGACTCACTCATCACCCTGTGTTAATGTCAAAAATAAATCAGCCAGAAGTTGTAGTTATTTTAGGAGGATAGGATGCAAATACAGATTACGGATACGATTACCGAAGACGATCAAAATGCCCTGCTTGCCGGGTTGCGCGCTTACAACCGCCAGTTTCTGAAAACCACCAATTTTGGCGACCTGGCGGTGTACTGGCGCGATGAGCGCAATGAAATTCTGGGCGGGTTGATCGGCAAAATCAAAGGCGAATGGCTGTGCATTGATTTTCTGTGGATGCATGATTCACTGCGTAAAGGCGGTTACGGCACAAAATTGATGCAGGCCGCAGAACAGACGGCGCGTGAGAGAGGATGCCTGCATGCGCTGGTGGATACCATGAGTTTCCAGGCGCTGCCGTTTTATCAGAAAAACGGCTATCAGCTGCAAATGACCCTCGATAACTTCCCGGAAACCGGTTCCGCGCGCCATTATTTGTCAAAAACGTTTTGATGACCGGAAGGTCTGGACGCCGCCTCACTTTCTTGCGCAGCAGAATAGTGTATGTTCTGAACAATCATTTATTTCTTAAGCGGTAAAGAGATGAGACGGATTGAGATAATACTGGGAGAGCTGGAACGGCTGACGCGAGGACTGAATCTTGCCCATCTGGCGCAGGAAAGGGCGTTCACGGCGGAG
This sequence comes from Citrobacter sp. Ce006, assembly GCF_030336535.1. Taxonomy (NCBI): domain Bacteria; kingdom Pseudomonadati; phylum Pseudomonadota; class Gammaproteobacteria; order Enterobacterales; family Enterobacteriaceae; genus Citrobacter; species Citrobacter sp. Ce006. The sequence goes on along the minus strand of NZ_JAOWDO010000073.1, from coordinate 944,307 downwards.
GCTATCGGCTTCAACCTCGGGCTGGCGCGCAACTCGGTCAGTAAAGATCTCAATCAGCTCTGGAACGACGGCCTGGCGATTAAAAGCCGCGGTCGCCCGGTATTCTTTCTGCATCGTCAGGCGATTGAAACGCTACTGGGGCGCAAACTGGATGAGTCCGAGCGTGAAGTGCAAACCGTTGCCGACCTGTTGCCTGTTCAGGAAAACCAGGCGACAGACGATCCCTTTTCCGGCCTGATTGGTTACGATCGCAGCCTGCGCGATGCGGTGGAAAAAGGCCGCGCGGCGGTGCTGTATCCCCACGGGCTGCATGTTCTGCTAACCGGTCCCTCCGGCGTAGGTAAAACCTTTTTTGCCGAACTGATGCACCGTTTCGCCTGCGAACGTGCAGCGGGAACGCCTCCCCCGCTGGTCTATTTCAACTGCGCGGAATACGCGCATAACCCGGAGCTGCTCTCTTCACACCTGTTTGGTCATCGACAGGGGGCGTTTACCGGCGCAAACGAGAATAAACCCGGTCTGGTCGAACAGGCTGATGGCGGCTATCTCCTGCTCGATGAAGTGCATCGTCTGCCGTATGAAGGCCAGGAAAAGCTGTTCTCTATTCTCGACAAAGGCGAATACCGGCCGCTGGGTTCAAGCGCCGTGGCGCGTTCAATCTCGGTTCGCCTGATATGTGCGACCACCGAACCGGTAAGTTCGGCATTGCTGCGCACTTTCCAGCGACGTATTCAGGTATGTATCGATCTCCCTGGCATACGCCAGCGTTCGGTGGAAGAGCAGGTTGAACTGATCGTTGGCTTCTTACAGCGTGAGAGCCGCAAAATCGAGCGTACGATAAGCATCGACCGTACCCTGCTGCTCTGGCTGCTGAACAAGCCGCTGGAAGGCAATATTGGTCAGCTCAAGAGCGATATTCAGTTTCTCTGCGCCCAGGCCTGGGCTTCGGGAATGACGGAGCACAGCGATACGCTACAGCTGGATAAACGTCTGACCGAGATCCCCTTTAACGCCACGCCGGAGCAACGTCTGCTGGTTGGGGCGCTGTTCGAAGGCAAAGAGCACCTGAGCATTGATGCCCGCACGCTGCCGGCACTGAAAAATTCGCTGGCCACCGGAGCTGAAATTGAAGAGAGCGATCTCTTTTATAGCTTCCTGACCCGGGAATATATCAATCTGCGTAACAGTAACGTACCGCCAGCCGAAACGCTGGCAATCCTCAAAAACAAACTCAGCTCGATTTTTGAATATGGTCTCTATAGCCGCGACAGCGTGGCGCATCCCCCGCGCTATGGCGATCAGATTGAAGAGCGAGTCACGCTGCTGATCGGCTGTGTTGAGCAGGTGCTTGGCTTCACGCTGCCGGAAAATCTGGTTAATCCGTTACGCAAACACTTCCTGGCGCTGATTGGCTATGTGCAGCGTGGCCTTATTCCGCAACTTTATTCTTCCAGCCTGATCCTCGATCGCTGCAAAGATGAATACGAAAACGCTACGTTGTTATGCCGAAAAATCAATGAACTGCTGCATATTCAGTGTCCGGCGACGGAGGTAGTCTGGCTGTGCCTGTTCCTCAAAGAGTGTCGCCATTACCGCCAACGGATTGACGCCAGTCCGGACTGCGGGGTGATTTTGATTGCTCACGGTGCGACGACCGCCACAAGTCAGGCGCAGTACGTGAATCGCGTACTGGAGCGCGAGGTGTTCAGCGCTATCGATATGCCTTTCGAGCAGTCGGTGCATGACACGCTGGAAGCCCTGACGCAGATGATCCAGACCCGGCAATATCGCCGATTAATCCTGATGGTGGATATTGGCTCGCTGGTCCATTTTGGCAGTACGATCAGCAAATTATTCCAGATAGATGTTCTGCTGATGCCCAATATTACGCTCACCAGCCTGCTGGAGATTGGGCTGGATTTAAGCTACGAAACCAGCGACTTGCCGCAGTTGGCGGCGTTGATGCAGAGCAAAAATATTCCCTGTCAGCTCTGTACGCCGCAGCAGGAAAACAGCGGTAAAGTGCTGGTTATCTCGTGCATTACCGGGATGGGAACAGCAGAAAAAATCAAAAAGGTGCTGGAAGAGAGCTTCGGCGAGCTGATGTCGCAGGATACGCGGATGGTGATCCTCGATTACAACGAAGTTCGCAGCCTGGAGCGCGTTCAGCAGGCGATTAACGCCAGTGAACGTCTGGCGGGAATCGTGGGTACTTTCCAGCCGGGACTGCCGGATATTCCGTTTATCTCGCTCGAGGAGCTGTTCTCTGAGCAAGGCCCTGAACTGGTGCTCAGCCTGCTGACGCCCGATCTCTCCAGCAGCGAACGCCGTCTGGAGATGGAGCGCAGCGCGATGCGCTTTATCAGCGCGTTGACCATGGAGAGCATCATTAACCATATTTCGGTGCTCAACCCGCAGCGTATTCTGAAAGAGATGGAAGGCGTGCTGAATCATCTGACCACCACGCTTTCGCTCAAACCGAGCCGTCAGGTGACACTGCGCTTCCTGATCCACTGCTGCTGTATGGTCGAGCGTATCGTGATTAACCGCAAACCGTTACAGATGGCGCTGGAGAACAAGCCGGATCTGGATGTTCGCGCGTTTAGTGTCATTAAATCTGCTTTCCTGCCGATCGAAGAGGCCTATGCCATTCGCTTATCGGACGCGGAATATTTTTATATCTACGAACTGCTGTATAGCTAATCCCAAGACTTGCGGGGCTTTGCGCCCCGTCGGCATCCATAGCTCCCCCGCGTGACACAAATTCTGGCACAGCCTTTGCTCTGTTTACCTATGTCTATGTAATCGAGCCAGGAGGCCATTTTGACTACCACTGAATCCTTGCCCCAGATCCTGCTGCTGACCCATGGCGGCTGGGGGCAACAGCTTTGCAACAGCCTGCGCATGGTGATGGGCGAAATCAAAGGCGTGACGGAAATTGCGCTGATGCCCGTTGATACGCTCGGCGAATTTTATCAGCGCGTCGAAGCCGTAGTGAAAGCTATGCCGGAAGGCTCACTGATCCTGACCGATTTTATTGGCGGAACCACCTCTAACGTGGCGGCACGGCTGAGCGCCGATTACCCGGTGGCAGTGATTTCTGGGCTCAACGCCTCGTTGTTACTGGAGGCGCTCGACAAACGCGAGCATGGCCAACTGACCACCTGCGTGGCCGATCTGGTCGAGGCCGGGCGTAGCAGCTGCCTGGACGTTGTTGCCCACGTACGTCAATTACAACAATCACAATAAGGAATAAACATCATGGCAAACATCGTTTTATGTCGTATCGATAGCCGTCTGATTCATGGACAAGTGGTGACCAAATGGGTTGGGCAATCTCAGGCAAACCGGATTGCGGTGGTCAGCGATGAGCTGGATGCCGATCCGTTTATGAAAAATATCTACCTGATGGCCGCGCCGCCGAACATCAAAGTGGATTGTTTCAGTAACCAAAGTTTTGCGGCAGCCTGGAAAGAAAACCAGCTTGGTGACGGCAAAGTGCTGGTGCTGTTCCCTTCTCTGGCGGCGGTTCAGGAAGCGGTCCAGTTGGGATTTGACGTCACTACCATTCAGGTCGGTGGACTGGGCGGTGGGCCAAACCGCAAAGCGGTATTCCAGAACATTACGCTGGATGAAAAAGACGTCGGCATTCTGAGCGACCTGAAAAATCGTGGGATTCAGGTGTTCTTCCAGACTATCCCGGAAGATAAGCCTCAGTCGCTGGACGATATCCTGAAAAAATTCTAATTCTTTGATAACAGGGTACTTAATTATGGATACTTTAGTCTTTGCAAGCCTGATGGGGTTGTATTACTGGTTTGCCCGATTACGCCTTGGCTACACCTTCTCAGCCATGCTGCTACAACCCGTCGTGATTGCCGTATTCGTTGGCCTGCTGTTAGGCAACATGGAAACGGCGATGATCATCGGCGCAGGTATGCAGCTGGTTTATCTCGGCGTGACCTCCACGCCGGGCGGCAACGTCCCGTCGGATCCGGCGCTGGCTGCCTGTATTTCAATTCCTATCGCCGTGAAGGCCGGAATGGACCCGAACCTGGCTATCGCACTGGCGATCCCGTTTGGCGTCATCGGCGTGTTTCTCGACCAGCTGCGCCGCACGTTAAACGCGGCGTGGGTGCATATGGCCGACAAGCATGCGGAAACGGCAAATATGGCGGGCATTATGCGCTGTGCGTTCCTCTACCCGGCGTTACTCGGGCTGGTGCTGCGTTTCCCGGTGGTTTTCGCCGCTAACTATTTTGGTCAGGACGTGGTGGAAAGCTTCCTGAAGCTGATGCCTCACTGGCTCACCCACTCCTTTGAAATTATGGGCGGCATTCTGCCGGCGCTGGGCTTCGCCATCACCATTATGGTGATCGGTAAAAAGAGTCTGCTGCCGTGGTTTATCGGCGGATTCTTTGCGGTGCTGTACCTGAAGGTGGACATCATGGCGATGGCAATCTTTGGCACCTGCGTGGCCTTCCTGATTAAAGGTCTGGCGAAAAATGAAGGAGCAGCATGATGAGCAGCGACGTAATGCAGCATGAACTGGTGGAGCGCGCGCGCGAAAGCGGCACGCTGACTAAAGCAGACATCACCAAAGCCTGGTTTATCTACTGGCTGGGTGCGGAAGTTTCCAGCTCCTATGAGCGATTGCAGAGCCTGATTTTCTGCGCCTCAATGACGCCGATCATCAAAAAACTCTACCCGCAAAAAGAGGAGCAGGTTGAAGCGCTGAAACGCCATTTGAACTTCTTCAACTCGGAGCAGACGTTCGGGGCGGTGATTCAGGGGATCTCCATAGCGATGGAGGAACAGAAAACCCGCGGCGAGCCGATCAGCGATGCCTCCATCACCGGGATTAAAACCGGACTGATGGGACCGCTGGCCGGGATGGGGGACTCCATCATCTGGGCCGCCGTGATGCCGCTGTTAATTGCTATATTCATCCCGTTCGCCGCCAATGGCAGCGCAATGGGCGGAATTGTGCCGTTAATTCTCTATCCTGCTATTACGCTGGCAATCAGCTATGGCATGGTTCACAAAGGCTATACGCTGGGGCGTGACTCGATAATTGGCCTGCTGCAGGGAGGGCGAATAAAGGAGCTTATCTACGGCGCGAACGTGCTGGGCTTGATCATGATGGGGGCGCTTTCTGCTAGCTACGTCAAGATCACCACGCCGTTAAAACTCAGTGCCCTGAAAGGTTCTGAAGTGGTGGTTCAGCAAATCCTCGACTCTATTGCCCCCGGTCTGTTACCGCTGGCGGCGGTGTTCGCCATTTACTTCTACCTGGTGAAGAAAGGGCCGCGGTATACCACGATTTTGCTGTCGATTGTCGCGCTCAGCGTGGTCTGTTCGCTGCTGGGAGTGCTATAAGCCATGACGCAAAATATCTATCAACAGTTGGGGCTAAAACAGGTCATTAACGCCTGCGGCAAAATGACGATTTTGGGCGTTTCCAGCGTAGCCCCGGAAGTGATGCAGGCCACCGCGCGGGCAGCTTCGGCTTTTGTTGAAATCGATCGGCTGGTGGACAGAACCGGAGAACTGGTTTCCCGCTACACCGGCGCTGAAGACAGCTATGTCACCTCCTGTGCGTCGGCGGGTATTGCCATCGCTGTTGCTGCCGCCATTACCCGCGGTGACCAGGCAAGAGTCACGCTGATGCCGGACAGTGCAGGTATGGCTAATGAAGTGGTTATGCTGCGCGGACATAACGTTGACTATGGTGCGCCCATCACCAGCGCCATCCGCCTGGGCGGCGGGCGGGTGGTGGAGGTTGGCTCGAGTAATCTGGCGGCCCACTGGCAACTGGAGAGCGCGATTACCGACAACACCGCCGCGCTGCTGTACGTGAAATCGCACCACTGTGTGCAGAAAGGCATGTTGAGCATTGCGGATTTTGTGCAGGTCGCGCAGGTTCACAACCTGCCGCTAATTGTCGATGCCGCCGCCGAGGAGGATTTACACGCCTGGGTGGCGAGCGGGGCAGATATGGTGGTCTACAGCGGGGCAAAAGCTTTTAACGCGCCGACCTCCGGATTTATCACAGGGAAGAAACAGTGGATTGCCGCGTGTAAAGCGCAGCACCACGGGATTGCCCGGGCGATGAAAATCGGCAAAGAGAATATGGTTGGGCTGGTGTATGCCCTAGAAAACTACCATCAGGAACAAATCGTGGTCACCGCTGAAGAGCTCCGCCCCGTGGCGCAGGCGATTTCAGCGATTCGCGGACTGGATGCGGATATCGAGCAGGATGAGGCCGGACGCGCCATCTGGCGGGTACGTATTCGGGTGAATGCGCAGGTGCTGGGAATGGATGCTTACGCCGTAGAAGCGCAACTTCGCGGGGGTGAAATCGCGATTTACGCTCGTCGTTACAACCTTCATCAAGGCGTTTTTAGTCTTGACCCGCGTACGGTCGCAGAAGGGGAAATGGCGCTGATCGTGGCGCGATTAAAGGAGATTGCAGACCATGCAGCAGATTAATTTTTATCGGAATAAAGTGGCCATTAACGTACTGGCGAAGGATATCGCTAATGCCCGGGAAATCTATGAAGCTGCCGAAGGCCACGCGGTGATCGGTATTCTTTCGGCGCAGTTTTCCTCGGTTGAAGAAGGGATCAAAGAAGTAAAACGTTGGATGACCGATGTGCCATCAATTTCCGTGGGGTTGGGCGCGGGCGATCCGGCGCAGTATTACAAAGCGGCGATGATTGCCTCACGGGTCCATCCGGCACACGTCAACCAGACCTTCACCGGTTGTGGGTTTGCGGCAGGGGCGCTGGCGGCCACGGGCGGTGAACAAACCCATATCAACGCGTTAGTCAGTCCCACAGGCACACCGGGGGAAGTGTTGATCTCGACCGGCGTCAGCAGCAGCCAGGGAACGCCAGCCCGCGTTTCCTGCGATGCGGCGGTACGTATGATGCTCGATTCCGGCGCTCACGCGGCGAAATTCTTCCCGATGGGCGGTGAGCGGTCGCTGTCTGAGCTGTACGCACTGGCGACGACTGCAGCACGAAACGGCATGACGCTGATTGAACCGACCGGCGGGATCGATCTCGAAAACTTCGGCGTTATCCTGCAATCCTGCCTGGAAGCGGGAGTACCGCGCGTCATGCCGCATGTTTACAGCTCGATTATCGATCCACAGACTGGCAATACCCGGCCTGCAGACGTCGTCAGGTTGATGGAGATAGTGAAAGAGATGGTGTGATGTTGTTATCGCCGGATGGCACTTCGCTTATCCGGCCTACAGATAACCTCATGTCACCAGCCCGGTCAGCGTAAGCGCTACCGGGCATTTTTGTCCATATGTCTGCTTTATGCTTTTTTCTTCTTGCTGATGCTTTTTCGTTTTTTAAACCGCAGCGGCCTTCCCGCTATAGTCATTTCATTACTCATCAGGCGGTTATTGCAAAAGGATAAAATGTGAAACTGAAGATACCTTATTTCGGGGCCGGGGCGGTGGTATTACTGGCGGGATTATTGCTGGCAGGATGCGATCAGCAGAGCAATGATGCAAAGCATATCAAAGTGGGCGTGATTAACGGCGCAGAACAGGACGTGGCGGAAGTCGCGAAGAAAGTCGCTAAAGAAAAATATGGCCTGGAGGTGGAGCTGGTGGGGTTTAGCGGCTCTCTGCTGCCCAACGATGCCACTAACCATGGTGAGCTGGATGCTAACGTCTTCCAGCATCGTCCGTTCCTTGAACAAGATAATAAAGCGCACGGCTATAAGCTGGTCGCGGTGGGTAATACCTTTGTGTTCCCGATGGCTGGATATTCGAAGAAAATCAAAAGCGTTGCTGAGCTAAAAGACGGTGCGACGATTGCGATACCTAACGACCCAACCAACCTTGGGCGGGCGCTGTTGCTGCTGCAAAAAGAGAAGTTAATCACTCTGAAAGCGGATACTGGCCTGCTGCCAACGGCGCTGGATATTACTGATAATCCGCGGCATCTGAATATTATGGAACTGGAGGGCGCACAGTTACCGCGCGTGCTGGACGATCAAAAAGTGGATGTGGCGATTATCAGTACCACCTACATCCAGCAAACCGGGCTTTCCCCGGTACATGACAGCGTATTTATTGAAGATAAAAACTCACCGTACGTGAACATTCTGGTGGCGCGGGAAGACAATAAAGATGCCGAGAATGTAAAAGAATTCCTGCAATCTTATCAGTCACCGGAAGTGGCGAAGGCGGCAGAAACTATCTTTAACGGCGGCGCGGTTCCGGGCTGGTAATCATGACCCGTTGCCGCGCTGGTTGAGGTTAAACCGCTCTGGCGCGGCGACGTGAGTCCATTGAGATAAGTATTACCGAAGAGAGGATCAAAAGCGTGCCCAGCCAGTCTGGCAGGGTAAAGGTAATGCCTAACAGCAGCAGGGACAGCAACGCGCTGCTCAACGGTTCAGCGCAGCTTAAAATGCTCGCTTTCGGTCCGCCAATCATCTGCGCGCCTTTCAGGTACAGGCTAAACGTGAGCGATGTGCCGATAACCACCAAATAGAAAAACGCCAGAATCAAACTGCCATTCACCACGAAATTAGTGCCTTGCCCGGCATAAAACGGCAGCAGGATCATCCCGCCGATCAACATACTCCAGCCGACGACCGGCAGCGTGCCGTAGCGCGCGATGAGCGTTGAAGGGTAGGTAGTATAAAACGCGGCGGCAAACGCCGAGGCAATTCCCCAGAACAGCGCGGCAGGTGAGATTGATAGCGACGTCGGGTTACCGTGGGTGACCAGTAAGAAGGTGCCGATAAGCGAGGTGAAGATCGCGGTCAGCACTAAAATCCCCGGTCGCGCTTTGCGCACCACGGAGAACCACGCCACGATAATGGTCGGTGACAAAAATTGCAGCACCGTCGCGGTGGCGGCGTTGGATTTTTCGATGGTCAGCAGAAAAGTTAGCTGGACGGTAAGCGCCCCGACTACGGAGAAAATCAGCAGGCTGATAGCATCTTTGCGGTTTTTAATTATGGAGAACACTTTGTCGCCGTGAACGAAAGAGAGCATCAGCAGAATGAGCCCGGCGAATATCAGGCGCGTCATGGTCAGAAACTGCGACGACATCTGACTTTGCTCCATGATGTACTGCGCGCAAACGCCTGAACTTCCCCATAATACGGCGGCAATCAGGACATTCATCATCCCTCTTCTGGTGGAACTCATCTTTTCCTCGGCATGTTGTTTTGTTTTATTTGTGTGCAGGCATCATAGCAGAGATAGCGAAGCGAGGGAGGCATGGCTGACAACGCCCCCCACTAGGCAGGGGGCTGGCGATAATATCAAGGTGCAATCGGCGTCAGATAATCCAGCCGTAGTGGTTCGGAGAGCAGATCGTTCATTTGCAGAATGAACGTCTGGAAATGCGGCAAAGCGATATGTTCGTCCAGACCGGCCTGACCGCGCCAGGATTCGCGTACGTAGAACACATCCGGCGTGTCGCGTAGCTGGAACAGGGCATATTCAATATTGCCTGGCTCCCGGCGCGTGGGCAGCAGCAGGGTCTGCAGCGCCTGTTTCAGTGCGTCGATTTTCCCCGGTCTGGCTTTCAGTACCGCAATAATTGAAATTACTTCTGAATCAGACATATTAAAACCCCTCCAGCACAATCTTGCCGACCGAGCGACCGGTTTCAATTTGCGTGTGGGCTTTTTGCAGATTCGCTGCGGTGATCGCGCCAAAATGCTCGCCCAGCGTAGTGCGGAGGATATTGTCGTCGATCAACCGTGCCACGCGGGTCAATAGCTGATGCTGCGCAATGATGTCATGGGTGGTAAACATTGAACGGGTGAACATAAACTCCCAGTGCAGCGAAATGCTTTTGGCCTTCAGCGGACGCGCATCGAGGGATTGCGGATCGTCAATCAGCGCCAGTTTGCCCTGCGGCGCCAGGGCGGCAATAATTTGCGAATAGTGCTGCTCGGTATTGTTCAGGCTGGCAACGTGCGTCACCTCTTTAATACCTATCCGTGTCAGCTCTTCCGTCAGCGGTTTGCTGTGGTCAATTACATGATGAGCGCCCGCTTCACGTACCCATTTTTGACTCTGTGGACGTGATGCCGTACCGATGACGGTCATTTTGGTCAACTTACTGGCCAGTTGCGTCAGGATAGAACCGACGCCGCCAGCCGCGCCAACAATCAATAACACATCATTTTCATTGTCGTTTTCCGCAATACCCAGACGGTCAAACAGCATTTCCCATGCGGTGATGGCGGTTAGCGGCAGCGCCGCCGCAGAAGCATTATCCAGTGATTGCGGCTTCAGCGCGGTAATACGTTCATCAACCAACTGAAATTCACTATTACTGCCAGCGCGACCCAGCGCACCGGCGTACCAGACTTCATCGCCAGGTGCGAACAGAGTGACCGCTTCACCCACGGACTTCACCACGCCAACAGCGTCCCACCCCAGCACGCGCGGCACATCAGCGTTAAAACCTTCGCGGACCTTGGTATCAACGGGGTTGACGGAAATGGCTTTCACTTCAACCAGCAGATCGTGCCCGGTGGCGACTGGCATGGGCAGATCAATCTCTTGTAAAAATTCAATGTTATTGCCGTCGGTCGCGGCGCGGGTAATAGCGATGGCTTTCATGGTCTCTCCGGTCACAGGAATCTTTTATACCCGTCATACTTCAAGCTGCATGTGCGTTGGCTGCGCTCGCTCACTCCAGTCACATAGTTTGCTATGCTCCTGGAGATTCACTCCCTTGCCGCCTTCATGCAACTCGAATTATTTAGGGTATATCTTTTGAATAATGTGATGGTAAACCGGTAGCAGAACGGGAAAAATAGCCGTACGGCGACAGGACTTATACTCGGGGAGTGAAAATGTTCCGGCTTGAAGATCTCACGTTGTTTGTCCGCGCCGCGGCGCTGAATAGTTTTAGCGATGCCGCGCGTGAAGTCGGGGTTCAGCCTGCCCAGGTCAGTTCTGCTATCAAGCGCCTGGAGTCTACGTTGGCTATCCGCTTGTTCGCCCGCTCCACGCGCAGCCTGCGCCTGACGCCGGAGGGCGAAGTCTGGCTGCCCTATGCTCGCCAGATGCTGGATGTGATGCATGCCGGGCTGCAAAAAATTCAGACCCCGGAAGATGAAGTGTCAGGCACGCTGCAAATCGCCGTGCCTTCCGATCTCGGTCGTAACCTGCTGCTGCCCGTCTTTCAGTCGTTTCGACGCCGCTATCCCGCGCTGCGCCTGCGGATTTTTTTCTCTGACCAGGTGACGGATGTCTTTAAAGATCCCGTCGATGTTGCGTTTCGCTATGGCAACATTGAAGACGCGTCTTACATTGCACTGCCCGTTGCACCGGGTAATCGACGCGTGCTGGTGGCATCACCGCAATGGGTTAAGCAAAACGGCGCGCCGCAAACCCCGGACGATTTAACTCAGCTCAACGCCATGACCTTCGTATTACGCGGCCGCCTGCACGATCGCTGGACGTTTACGCGTAACGGCGAGGTCAGCAGTGTACAGGTTAACGGCACCATTATGAGCGACGATGCGGAAGTTATTCGACGGCTGGCAATTGCCGGAGAAGGCGTGGCGTACAAGTCGTGGCTGGATGTCAGCGAGGATGTGCGTGACGGTCGATTACAACTGCTGATGCCGGATTATCAGGGGGAGAAAGTCCCGCTGAATATGATTTGCCCGCATCGGAAGCAGCTTTCGACGGCGGTCCGTCTGCTGCACGACGCGGTGAAGGCGCGGTGTGAAATGCTGGCGCAAAGCTAATATGCTCTTGCGCCAGAATATTATCGCGTTGTTACTCAGTCTTTTTTCGCCGCGTTTGCAAAGAAAATATCAGACTGAATGTCTTTCGTGCGGATGGTAAACAACTGATTAGTGAGGTCTTCCGTCAGCTTCTCGGCGTCGGCCATGATGCGCAGGTTGAAGTCATTCAGCATCTTATCGGCGGCTGGTTTATCAGTTTTGGCCATCTTCAGGTACTCTGCTTCGACCTCTTTTTGCTCCTTCGCCACTTTGTCTTCCCACGCTTTGTAGGCTTTTTTGACGATTGGCGCGAGCTTCGGATAATCAGTCATCGTCAACGTCTGTAGCTTGCGGTATTTCCAGTAAATGGATTGATCGTCCGCTTTGTCGCTACCCATCGTGTAGTTTGCCGGATACGCTTTCAGGCCGCTGTAGTACGGAACAAAAGCGGTGAGGTCAGCCATGCCCAGACCAATGTAGGTCGTTTCACCAATCTCTTTTGGCAACCACGGACGGACCTGCATAACGTGCGCTTCATAGGTGCGGAAGACGCTGACCGGACGCCATGGTTCTTTGCCGTTCAGACCGTTGGTGTAGGGGTCATGGCTGGTGCCTTCGTAATGATTACGCAGTACGGCCTTCACATCGTCCAGCGTCATTTTCTTCTCTGGCGTCATGAAGACCGGGAATTCACGCCCTTTGGCCATATCCTGGTTTACGGAAGGATTGAACTCTTTCTGGATGGTCCATACACGAGGATCGTTATACGTGCGATCGCGCTCATCATCACGGGTATAGGCTTTGGAGAAGTTGAATTTGCCATCTTTTGTTGGTTCGTACAGACCTTTTTCAGTCGCAAATTGAATCAGGTTTTTTGACGCCATCATGTCCGGGTTTTTCGGATCGTAATCCTGTAAGCGGCCCTGATTACCGGTGGCAAAATACTGGTTATTTGGCAGACGCTGCGCCATCCACTGATGGCCGCTGCCGGTTTCCAGGTACCAGATCTCGTTATCGTCGACGACGGCAACGCCAAAGCCTTCACCTGCGCCGACGGTCTCAACGATATGGCCCAGCAGCGCCACGGCTTCACGCGCATTTTTACTCTGCGACAGCAGAATATCCGGAATATCGTCTTCGGTGATCCCTTTATCCTCAACGTACGGGTCGGCGGCCAGCGCTTTTGGTGAGGCAAAAATAGATTCTGTGCCGCTCACGCCAACGCCCAGCTCGTTAAATCCGGTCGCGCCGTGCAGTTGAGTTTTCCAGTTTGGAACGGTGGTATAACGCAGAGAGTTTTTGGGGAGCGGCCAGGTAAAGTCATTCGCACCGTTATGTGCTTTGGTACTGTATACCCCGGTCTGATTCTGTTTTGCCGGATGAATGACAAAATGTTGCGCTTTTAGGGCATCGCTGTCTGCGCTACGGGCTACCAGCATAGAGCCGTCCGCTGATGCTTCGTTACCGACCAGCAGGGTCGTACAGGCAAAACCTGATGAAACAACGGCCAAATTTATAGAAAGTGCAATCAGGCACTTTTTAAAAGTAAACATTACGTATCCCTCATATGTACGCCAAAAAATACACCGGAAACACACCGTTTCCTGAAATGCGATAACGCCTGAACGCTCAGACATTGCTCGCGAGAGAGATAAACGCCCCTGCCCACGTCTTCTCCAAATATCCATCTGTAGGTTGAAGTCTTCTGGGCAAAATAAAACGCCCATTTCGCTTAATTATTACGCAATGGATATCGTGGTATTCAGGATGTTTCCTGATTCGGGATGAAGAATAGCAATGGGTTATTAGTGGATTCAGTGACCCATGTCGCGTAAGTCGATGATGGAAAATATGAATTCCATTGGGGAGGCGCGCTTTTTGTATCCGGATATGACGTCACCTTTTGCGGCAGTACAGCGAGGGTACATTGGAGCTGGCAAAAATCCATGCGCCCTTATACTCCTCCATGACCAGGCTTAGGGTTCGTCCGCTTTGGCGATAAAATCCGGGTAATGTGTTGTTAATATCAGCTTCATCGGCGCTATCAGCAAAGGTTTTGACCACCTGCATCGCCTGTAGCACTCGGGCTTCGTGCTGCCTGGTATAGTTGAAATAGATGTTCCTGCTAATGTCTGAGGTATTACGTCCGTACAGTTTTCCGGTAATGGTCGATAGCCCTGCATCTTTGTACATTCGGAATGAAATCGTACCGGCAAAGCGGTTGCTGCCAATATTCCATTCAACATTTCCAACGCAATTTAGCGGTTTTTCGACATAGCGTGAATGCCATAGCCATCCACCAGAGCCGAGTAATGTCGCCAGGCCGATCACCAGCAAAATAAGGTGGCGTGTTTTTTTCATTGCCCGCGCATCCAGTAATAATGGGTGGTACAAAACGCGTGAGCATCTACCCGCGCATCTTTATCACAGACAAATGCCACAATCCTCTCCGCTTTTCGGTAGCCGGAAAGGAACACATGCTTGTTGTTTTCACAGAGATAGGGATGCAACTGCATCAGATTGAAATAATTCTCCTGATCGTGCTCATTCGGTGAGTAAAAGATTTTACAGTTTTGTCGTGAGGGGACCTGCATAGAAACCGACACGAATTTACTAAACGGCATAACAGGACGTGTTTGATACCACACCAGCCAGATAAGCAGGGTGGCAATAACGATGCCAGCGCTAAAAATAATGTCCCACCAGGGTACCCGCGTCGTTTGTTGAGGCGCGGGAGGAATTATCTTTGGGGGCGCGTAATCCTCTATAACCGGCGGCTGGTAAACGTCACTCTCAGGATGCGTTATTGCCTCTACCTGCGTATTTTCATTTAATCTGAGCCCGCGCCGGGAAATAGTTTTCACCGTATCTCGTGGTAGCCCCACATCCGCCAGCGCATTACGTAGCGTCAGAATAGCCTGGTAAAATGTGTTGGTGGTGGTCACATTATTTCTCTCGCCCCAACCTACTTTCATCAACGTGCTCTGCGAAACAATGTCACTTGCGTGAGTAATTAAATAGAGAAAACAAAGTGAGGCTGGGAGTTGTAGTTGTATTGCCCGCCCGGTCTGACGATTGACCAGACTTTTGCTATCAGGATTAAATTCGACCAACTGATTGATAAGGTACAATTGCCAACCCTCAGTAACCACAACGTATCACCGCGTGTGCCAACATCTCCCTTAAATTTTACATCCAAATCGAAAATATGCCTCACTCTTTGTACGTGATCGAAGATAAGAATTTTACTTAAGGAATTAAAACTCTTTAAATACAATGACTTATGCTTTTCGGTTCTTAGGTGAGAATTAACTAATGTTAAATAATGAGAATTCATTACAGTTTTATCTGAATTATCATTATATTTATCCACAGCACTTCAAGGGTGATTGAGTTATCAGTATTGTGTAATTAATGAGTATCGTTTACATCGGTTGTTTTTTAGCAAATAGTGCTTTTTTACTGTTTTATCCTGGAATCTTAATTTATGCATAAAATTCCTAATGCCCAGGCTGTAATTCTGAGGTAAGGCACAAAAAAGCTTAGCGCAATCGTATTAATCACAGCCCATACATAATAGCACATCAGGAGTTTATTACATTTTATTAGCACCACTGTTATTAACTGACAAGGAATGTCAAACGTGTCGGATTGACACATTTATTTACCAATGAAATATTTATGGAAAAATAACAGGAGTCATTTTTGATGAAGAGATCACCGTCACAGAGTGTTCGTTGCATAAGCTGTGAATTATCCTGTCAATTATTTCCGGATACTGCGGTTCGCGCCAGCTACTGTCACCGTGCCGCTTTTGCGATCTGGCCAGAGGGAAATGGCTTTCTGCAAAAAGGAATTATTGAAAAACTTCTGCTTAATAATCAAAACCATTTGTCGCGCGGGTTTATTTTTGTGGACTTTTCTTTCCCGAATCTGCGCCTGTTCGCCGACCCGCAATGGGTAGACCGCCTGGCCTATAGCGGTATGCATATTGTGTTGATAGCAGACAGGAACCTGGCGCCGTTAGCCAACTACTGGTTGTCAAAAAGCAATAAAATTCAAGGGATTATATATTCCGATGATGATGATGAGGTTCAGCGTCAGAAAATTCGCCGATTATTTACCGGCCACCTCGCTAACAGTAAACGCGGACGCTCTCTCAATTACACAGAAATGATATTACTGAAGCGCTTTGTGTCAGGAAAAAGCATTCAGCAAATTACCAAAATAGATAATATCGATATTAAGAAAATATATGTCTACAAGCTCAGGCTTGAAGATAAGTTAGGCCATAGCATTCATCAAATATTGTCGAATATTTTATAACGCATTTCTGATTTCTATTATTTTCACATCCTTGCGATGTGGTGGACGCTCTACGCCTGATAGCAGGAGGCTAATATGCCAAATCCCAAATCTTACTCTCGTATTGCCATAGCGGTTTCAGCCGCATTAACCTCTATGGTATTTTCAAGCCATGCGGCATGGGTTGACGTTGATAGTCTTCCTTCCAGCGGACTGGTTAGTAGTTTGCCCCCAGAGTTGCAGGCAATAATACCTGCGCAGGCAAATGCCAATTTCGCTAAAACCAGCGCCATGCCGAATTATGTTTATCAATGGAGTGCGGGTACTATTCCCGTTTATGGCAATGGATTAACGATTAATGGACCCGGTGCTGAAGCTTTTGAGCACTCTGTTACCGTTATTCAGAATAGTACCACGGGTAGCCCGGGCGTTATTTTCGGCGACGACCTGACGATTCGCACACAGTCGAAGAATGCCGCCAATAATGGTAAAGATGTTGACGGTATCCGCACGCATGGGGCCAATACGCCTGATAACCCAGTCTTTATCATTACAGGCGACCGCACCAGCATTTATGTGGACGGTCAGGATGGTGACGGTATTAACGCCGGTTACAACTCCTATAGCCAGGGTTGGAAAGGATCGGCCAGCATTTATGTCGGCGACGATCTGTATATTCAGACCACCGGTACCCAGGGACGTGGCATCACTGCAAACGCAATGAAAGACGCCACGCAGGCCAAAAATACGATTGTCGTTGGCGACCGGGCACACATTGTGACGACAGGTGACAGTTCAGAAGGTCTTCGCACCGGGCAGAGCGGTTCCTCGATCCTGCTTGGCAATGACGCCACTATTGAGACATCGGGTGCCTCTTCCACGGGGATTTATGCCGCCTCGTCTTCCAAAACAGAACTGGGCAACAACGCGACGATTACGGTCAATGGCGTTAGCGCACATGCGGTCTACTCCACCAACGCGACCGTAAATCTCGGCGAAAATGCAACAATCAACGTCAACAGTTCGGCGAAAGCGGCGTCATACAGTAAAGCGCCACGCGGCCTGTATGCGACTTCACGCGGGGCGATAAACCTGGCAGGCGGTGCCGCCATTACCATGGCGGGCAATCACAGCAATGAAAGCTATGCGATCAGCACCGAAACGGGCGGCACCGTAGACGGCTCCGCTGGCGGGCGCTTTCTTATCGATGGCGATCTTCACGCCGCCGGCGCGACTGCTGCAACCAGCAGCCTGCCGCAGCAAAACAGTACCATTAAGCTCAACATGACCGAGAACTCGTTGTGGAGCGGGGCGTCATACATCACCAGCGCCACTGCCGGGACGGGCGTTATCTCGCTGCAAATGAGCGACGCGACCTGGAATATGACCAACAGCTCAACGCTCACCGACCTGACGCTGAACGGCGGGTCAGTGGTGAACTTTGGGCATGCTGACGGTGAACCGTGGCAGACGCTTACCATCAATGAAGATTTTACCGGAAACGGCGGCAAACTGGTTTTCAATACCGTCCTGAATGACGATACCTCCGAAACCGACAAGCTGAAAGTGCTCGGCGACACCGCGGGTAACGCGTTTGTAGCGGTGAACAATATTGGCGGAACCGGGGCGCAGACCGTTGAAGGCATTGAGATCATCGAAGTGGCCGGTAATTCTGACGGTACTTTTGAGAAAGCGGGCCGTATTGTTGCCGGAGCGTACGACTATAACGTTGTGCAGAAGGGCAGCAACTGGTATCTGACCAGCTTTATTCCGGCTCCGCCTGATCCGGAAGAGCCGGACCCGGTTGATCCCATCGACCCCGACCCCGTTGACCCGGATCCGGTTGACCCTATTGACCCAGGTCCAGTAGATCCAGACCCCGTCGATCCTGTAGACCCGATTATCCCTGAGCCGGAAGAACCTGTTGCGCCTCCTGTCACTGAGCAGCAGTACCGCCCGGAAGCAGGCAGTTATCTGGCGAACAACTACGCCGCTAACACGCTGTTTATGACCCGACTGCACGACCGTCTGGGTGAAACGCAGTACATCGACATGCTGACGGGCGAGAAAAAAGTCACCAGCCTGTGGATGCGTAACGTTGGAGCGCATACCCGCTTCAAAGACGGTAGCGGACAGTTGAAAACCCAAAGCAACAGCTATGTCTTGCAGTTAGGCGGCGATCTGGCGCAGTGGAGTAGCGACGGTCTCGACCGCTGGCATCTTGGCGCGATGGCAGGTTATGCCAATAGCCAGAACCGCACGCAGTCCAGCCTGACCGGCTACCATTCACGTGGTCAGGTTACCGGTTACAGCGTGGGACTGTACGGCACATGGTATGCCAATGACGCCGACAAGACCGGTACCTACGTGGATACCTGGGCGCTGTACAACTGGTTTGATAACAAAGTGATGGGCCAGGAACAGGCGACAGAGAAATACAAATCCAGCGGGATAACCGCTTCTGTTGAAGCCGGTTACAACTTCAAACTGGGTGAAAACGAGCGCAATAGCTACTGGCTGCAACCGAAAGCGCAGGTGGTGTGGATGGATGTGCAGGCCGACAGCCACCGCGAAGCGAACGGTACCCGCGTGAGGGACAACACCGATGGCAACCTGATGACCCGTCTGGGGGTAAAAGCCTTTATCAACGGTCACAATGCCATCGACGACGGTAAATCTCGCGAGTTCCAGCCGTTTGTTGAAGCCAACTGGATCCACAATACGCAGACAACCAGCGTGAAAATGGACGATGTGAGCAACGATATGCGCGGCACCAAAAACATCGGCGAGCTGAAAGTCGGCGTTGAGGGTCAAATCACTCCGCGTCTCAACGTATGGAGCAACGTGGCCCAACAGGTCGGCGATAAAGGATACAGCGATACCCGCGGTATGCTCGGCGTGAAATATAATTTCTAATGTAATGCAGTAATGTAAAAGCCGCTGATTAACCTATCGGCGGCTTTTTTACGTATTGAAGATGGTGGTTATTGCAGTTGTTCGGTAAAACCGAACAACTGCAAATGAAAGGCCGCAACGTTGTTTTTAGCTGTGTGTAGTTCGTAGGCCGGCGTAAAGTCTGAAGGAATGAGTTTAGGGAATTGGCTCAAAACCCTGGGACGAAAGGCGTTGGTGAGGTTGGATACTGAGCCTGAAGAGAAGAGGTGAGTGGATTAATGCTCCTGCCTTCCGGGAATATTTATAATTTCCATTTTTAAAGCATTTTCTCCTGAGAATATTGCAGCTAACCCCCTGTCTAATTTTTAATTGATCGTTTTCTATTGCCCCGTGGGCCACAGGTGAGTATATAGCTGTTTGTAATTGAACTCGCTCAAAATCATAGCCAATATCTTTTGCTATCTCTGAAAGCAAGTCCAGAAAAAGATTGTTGCTTGTTTGGTTCCATATGGCACCTAATGTATTATCATTATCTGGATAAGATGTATTCAAATGTGCAAAATAAAGCTTCCATGAGGATAAGACATTGCTCTCAGAGGCGCTTCTCTTGGCCTTTCCTCTTTTTATTTTTCCATAAAATGCTAAGTCAATCATATTTAATGCACGAACATGCTCACTGGACAACCTTGCATTCTGAGATCTGGTAGCCATAAGCTGTTTGAATATATCAATTTTCAATGATTTTTTTTGGTAATATCTTTCTATAAATTTCTGTGTCTGAATGGCTAATAATGGACTAATTACTGTAGCTGCAATAGCCATTATCGTAAGGGCTGTACTCATATGAGATTCTCGATAAAAATAAATGGAATTAGAGATTTTGGGCGAGAATTATAAAAGCATATATATGGTGAGAGGATAGGGCAAATGGCTGGGATGATATAAGCATTTTGGCGGAAGATCACAGGAGTCGAACCTGCCCGGGACCGCTGGCGGCCCCAACTGGATTTGAAGTCCAGCCACCTCACCGGAGATGACGATCTTCCGCGCCTCGATTGCTACATGGAGGCGGGGCGCATTATAGCTACTTCCAAACGTTTCCACACCCCCTCACTCACTTTTTTAACTTCCGTTTCACGTTACCATGACCCGTTTCAAATAAATCCCTACGAAATCCATAAGTTACAGTGATGATTATTTTTTGACGCTACCCCGATCACAGAAAACAAGAATCGTAATTTGATAACGAGATATCGGAATACCCGCGCCCACAGGGATGGTTTACAAAAGCTGTAACCGGTACCAGCGCGTGAGAAAGTGCAAACAAGGATGCGTAATGAAAAGTGAGATTCTGTCTGTTAAAGAGAAAATCGGCTACGGCATGGGCGATGCCGCCAGTCATATTATCTTCGACAACGTCATGTTATATATGATGTTTTTCTATACCGATATTTTTGGTATTCCTGCCGGATTTGTCGGCACCATGTTTCTGCTGGCCCGCGCGCTGGATGCTATCTCAGACCCTTGCATGGGGCTACTGGCCGACCGTACCCGGTCGCGCTGGGGGAAATTCCGTCCGTGGGTGCTGTTTGGCGCTCTGCCGTTTGGTCTGGTCTGTGTGCTCGCTTACAGTACGCCAGACCTCAGCCTGCACGGCAAAATGATTTATGCCGCCATCACCTACACGCTGCTGACCCTGCTTTATACCGTGGTGAATATTCCCTACTGCGCGCTGGGCGGTGTTATCACCAATGACCCGACGCAGCGCATCTCCCTGCAATCATGGCGCTTCGTGCTGGCGACGGCGGGCGGCATGCTCTCCACCGTACTGATGATGCCGCTGGTGAATCTGATTGGCGGCGAAGATAAAGCGCTGGGCTTCCAGGGCGGGATTGCCGTGCTCTCGGTAGTGGCGTTCCTGATGCTGGCGTTTTGCTTCTTCACAACCAAAGAACGTGTGCAAGCGCCGCCGAGCAGCACCTCAATGCGTGAAGACCTGCGCGACATCTGGCAAAACGACCAGTGGCGCATTGTCGGCCTGCTGACCATCCTCAACATCCTGGCCGTCTGTGTTCGCGGCGGGGCGATGATGTATTACGTCACCTGGATCCTGGGCACGCCGGAAGTGTTTGTCGCCTTCCTCACCACTTATTGCGTCGGCAACCTGATCGGCTCTGCGCTGGCAAAACCGCTGACCGACTGGCGATGCAAAGTCAGCGTCTTCTGGTGGACGAACGCCCTGCTGGCGGTCGTCAGTCTGGCGATGTTCTTCGTGCCGATGCACGCCAACATCACCATGTTCGTCTTCATCTTCGTGATTGGTGTACTGCATCAGCTCGTGACGCCCATCCAGTGGGTAATGATGTCCGACACCGTTGATTACGGCGAGTGGTGCAACGGAAAACGTCTGACGGGGATCAGCTTTGCGGGAACGTTGTTCGTGCTCAAGCTGGGTCTGGCGCTCGGTGGGGCGATGATCGGCTGGATGCTGGCGGGCGGCGGTTACGATGCCGCAGCGAAAACCCAGAACAGCGCCACCATCAGCATCATTATCGCATTGTTCACGATTGTCCCGGCTATTTGTTACCTGCTGAGTGCCGTGATCGCCAAACGCTTCTATACCCTGAAAACGCCGTATCTGACGGAAATTATGAGCCAGTTGGCTCAGGGCGCGCGCCGCAATCAGCAGGATTTTACGACGAAAGAATTACAGAACTAAGGAACTGACGATGAAAATTAGCGATGGTAACTGGCTGACGCAACCTGGCCTGAATTTAACTCACCCGATTCAGGTATTCGAGGTCGAACAGCAGGGTAACGAGATGATCGTCTACGTTGCGCCGCGTGACGTGCGTGAACGTACCTGGCAACTGGATACCCCACTCTTCACCCTACGCTTTTTCTCGCCGCAGGAAGGCGTGGTTGGCGTGCGTATGGAACACTTCCAGGGCGCGCTGGATAACGGTCCGCACTACCCGTTGAACGTGCGGCAGGACGTCAACGTCGAGATGCAAAACACCGCTGAATTTGCCGAACTGAAGAGCGGTAATTTGAGCGTGCGGGTCACCAAAGGTGAGTTCTGGTCGCTGGATTTCCTGCGTAACGGGGCACGTATTACCGGCAGCCAGTTGAAAAATAACGGCTATGTCCAGGATACCCACAGCGGGAAAAACTATATGTTTGAGCGCCTGGATCTGGGCGTTGGGGAAACGGTGTACGGGCTGGGGGAGCGCTTTACCGCGTTGGTACGTAACGGCCAGACGGTGGAAACCTGGAACCGCGATGGCGGCACCAGTACCGAGCAGTCTTACAAGAACATCCCGTTTTATCTGACCAACCGCGGCTACGGCGTGCTGGTGAACCATCCGCAATGCGTGTCGTTTGAAATCGGCTCTGAGAAAGTGTCGAAAGTGCAGTTCAGCGTTGAAAGCGAGTATCTGGAGTATTTCGTCATCGACGGCCCAACGCCGAAAGCGGTGCTGGATCGCTATACCCGCTTTACCGGTCGTCCGGCGCTGCCGCCCGCCTGGTCGTTCGGCCTGTGGCTGACCACGTCGTTCACCACCAATTATGATGAAGCGACGGTGAACAGCTTTATCGACGGCATGGCCAAGCGCAATTTGCCGCTGCACGTCTTTCACTTCGACTGTTTCTGGATGAAAGCCTTCCAGTGGTGCGACTTTGAGTGGGATCCGGCGACTTTCCCGGACCCGGAAGGCATGATCCGTCGCCTGAAGGAGAAAGGGCTGAAGGTCTGCGTCTGGATAAACCCCTATATCGGTCAGAAATCCCCGCTGTTCAATGAATTGAAAGAGAAAGGGTATCTGCTCAAACGTCCGGACGGTTCCCTGTGGCAATGGGATAAATGGCAGCCGGGTCTGGCGATTTATGACTTTACCAATCCGCAAGCCTGCGAGTGGTATGCCAACAAGCTGAAAGATCTGGTGGATATCGGCGTTGACTGCTTCAAAACTGACTTTGGCGAACGCATTCCCACAGACGTGCAGTGGTTTGACGGTGCCGATCCGCAGAAAATGCACAACCATTATGCCTACATCTACAACGAACTGGTGTGGAACGTGCTGAAAGAAACCGTCGGTGAAGAAGAGGCTGTGCTGTTCGCCCGTTCGGCCTCCGTGGGCGCGCAGCAGTTTTCGGTGCACTGGGGCGGTGACTGCTACGCCAACTATGAATCGATGGCCGAAAGCCTGCGCGGTGGGTTGTCTATCGGTCTGTCCGGCTTTGGCTTCTGGAGTCACGATATTGGCGGCTTTGAGAATACCGCCCCGGCGCACGTCTACAAGCGCTGGTGTGCGTTCGGGCTGCTCTCCAGCCACAGCCGCCTGCACGGCAGTAAATCCTACCGTGTGCCGTGGGCCTACGATGACGAATCCTGCGATGTGGTGCGTTACTTCACCGAACAGAAATGCCGCATGATGCCGTACCTGTATCGCGAAGCGGCACGCGCCAATGAGCAAGGCACGCCGATGATGCGCGCAATGATGCTGGAGTTCCCGGACGATCCGGCGTGTGATTATCTCGACCGCCAGTACATGCTGGGCGATAGCGTGATGGTTGCGCCGGTGTTTAGCGAGGCAGGAGATGTGCAGTTCTACCTGCCGGAAGGACGCTGGACGCATCTGTGGCATAACGACGAGGTGGCGGGCAGCCGTTGGCATAAACAGAGGCATGACTTCCTGAGTCTGCCGGTGTATGTGCGCGACAACACCCTGCTGGCGCTGGGGCGCAATAATCAGAAGCCGGACTACGCCTGGCACGAAGGGACCGCCTTCCAGCTGTTCTATCTGCAGGAGGGCCGGGAAGCGATTTGTGAAGTCCCGTCGGCTGACGGTTCGGTTATCTTCACGCTGAAGGCGACGCGTGCGGGTAATACCATCACCGTGCAAGGGAGTGGCGAAGCGCGTAACTGGACGCTGTGCCTGCGTAATATTGCGCAGATCAGCGGCGTGAAGGGCGGTTCATCTGCCGGCAGTGAGCAGGGCGTAGTGGTAACGCCTGAAGGTGATACTCTGACGATTACCCTGTAAATTCAGTCTACGTGGTGCCGGATGTGTTTTATCCGGCCCACGCTGCGAGCAGCGTTCCAGATCTGAAAATCAAAAACATCCTGATTTAAAATTTTATATCTCCATATTTGCGAGCGTTATCACTCTAACTCCCGCGAAAAATGTGATCTGCGCCGTAAATATCTCACTATTTCCCCTTTTTGTCTTATTTCTGTCCGGAATACAGGACACGATTTAGTATTGTTGGCGCATCGTAGTCCTCTTATATTTATCATCACGGAATACACGTGGAGCATAAATGCTTCTTTATAACCTAAATAATTCGAGTTGCAGGAAGGCGGCAACGCAGCGAATCCCCTGAGCGTACATAAGTACGTGACTGGGGGGAGCCAGGAAAGCCAACGCACATGCAGCTTGAAGTATGACGGGTATAGATATTTAATCTGGTATGTAATAAGGGTAAATAATGCAAATGATTACCTCGCGACAAAACAGATTATTAAAATTTCTTCTGTCCCGGAAGGAATATGTCACACTTCTGAAAATTGCCGAATATTTATCTGTTTCAGAGAAAACAGTCCAGCGCGATCTACGGCTACTGGAATCATGGTTAGCGGAATGGAAAATAACCATTGATAAACGTACCGGTGCGGGCGTGATATTAATTGCCGATAATATTACCGATCTTTTATATCTGGATCAGTTATTAGGGGCGGAAGGTGAAGATGCTGACGGCATGATGAATAATTCACGACGAGTCAAAATAGCCTCCCAATTATTAAGTGAAACGCCACATGAAACTTCGATCAGCAAATTATCCGAACGTTATTTCATTAGTAGCGCATCGATTGTCAACGATCTGAAAGTGATTGAGTCCTGGATCACTCCGCTGGGCCTGTCGCTGATTCGCAGCCAAAGCGGTACGCACATCGAAGGCAGTGAGAGCGGCGTGCGTCAGGCGATGGCGTCGCTGATTAACGGTGTGATTAACCATAATGAACCTGGTAACGTGGTTTATTCACGCCTTGACCCGGGCAGTTATAAAGCGTTAGTGCATTACTTTGGCGAAGAAGACGTTTTATTTGTCCAGACGTTGTTGCAGGAAATGGAGAACGATCTGTGCTGGTCGCTGGGTGAGCCTTATTACGTCAATATCTTTACTCATATTCTGATCATGATGTACCGCATCACGCGGGGCAACGCGCTTGCGAGAAAAGAAGAAAACATCACTTTATGTGACGAGAACATTTTTTCCATTGCCAGCCGTATGATTCAGCATATCGAAAAACGTATTGCCCATCCGCTACCGGAAGACGAAGTCTGGTTTATTTATCAATACATTATCTCCTCCGGTGTAGTGATTGAGGAACATAACGATGTGAGCGTGATTGGCCATATGCACTCCAGCGACGAAGCACGCTTAATTACCCAGCGGCTGATTGCCACCTTCGCCGAAATGGTTGACAGCGATCTTAGCCAGGACACTGCACTGTACGACGGATTGCTGATCCACATTAAGCCGCTGATAAACCGCCTGAACTACCAGATCCGTATTCGTAATCCCCTGCTGGAGGACATTAAAGGCGAGTTACAGGATGTCTGGCGTCTGACTCAGTGTGCGGTAAATCGGGTGTTTAGCGGCTGGGGCGAGCGGGCCGTGTCGGAAGATGAGGTGGGATATTTAACCGTACATTTTCAGGCCGCTATGGAGCGGCAGATAGCACGAAAGCGCGTGCTGCTGGTCTGCTCAACCGGTATCGGCACCTCTCACTTACTCAAAAGCCGCATTTTGCGCGCCTTTCCGGACTGGACCATCGTTGGCGTGGTGTCGGCAGGCAGCCTGCCCTCCGTGCTGACGGACGATATTGAACTGGTGGTATCGACGATCAATTTACCTGCCGTTGCCATCCCGGTCGTGTATGTCACTGCCTTCTTCAATGATGCGGATATTAAGCGGGTAACAGAAACGGTTATTACGGAAAAATTACATCGGGCGACGTCGCTGGTCGTTGCAAATTAATGTCTGAACTCCATGAGGTATGATTGATGGACATCACGAAAATACTCAATACAAATCGCGTTATTTTGGACATGAAGGCCACAAACAAAACGGAGGCTATTGAGGAACTGACGGATATTCTGCAAAAAGATGGGGCAATTAGCTGTCGGGAAACATTTATTCAGGATGTCTGGCTGCGTGAATCAGAAGGTTCGACCGGCTTCGAAAATCATATTGCGATCCCGCACGGGAAATCTTCGGCGGTGGTTAATACTACGCTGGCGATTGGTCGTACCCGCCAGGACATTCCATGGGAAACCCTGGATGGCAGCAACGTGCGCTGCATCATTCTGTTTGCCGTACGCCTTGAAGATCAAAACACCACCCATATTCGTCTGCTTTCGCAGGTTGCCGGCGCGTTGGCGGATGACGATATTATTGAACAACTGTTAGTCGAAAGCAGTCCACAGAAAATTATTGAGCTTTTTAGCCAATATGCTGAATCCAATGTTTGCTAAATAAAAAAGTGGAGCATGTTATGAATATTGTTTGTGTCGCCGCCTGTACGGCGGGTATTGCGCACACCTATATTGCTCGTGAAAAGTTAATTAAAGGTGCTAAAGCGCTTGGCCATAATATAAGAGTAGAAACCCAGGGGACCATTGGCACGGAGAACGAACTGCTGGCAGAGGATATTTCTGCGGCTGATGTCGTGATTCTTGCTGTCGATGTAAAAATAAAAGGGGAGGAGCGCTTTTCAAATAAACGCATTGTGCGAGTGAAAACCGAAATCGTCATAAAATCGCCGATTCAGTTTCTTGAAAAGGTCGAAAAATCATTAGTTAATACTAACCAGTAGCGATCCTCATTCTGGAGGGATTTCACATGAGTGAAAATAAAATTCCGCTATCTCAGGAAATAAAAAGACATTTATTAACGGGAATTTCGTGGATGATCCCGTTAATTGTTGCCGCCGGGATCTGTATTGCTCTCGGGCAAATACTTGGCGGCACTAACGTGGGTGAAAAAACAGGCACCATACCCTGGATGCTCAACCAGATTGGCGGCTGGGGAATGGGGTTAATCGTACCGCTGATTAGCGCGGCGATTGCGTACTCCATTGCCGATCGTCCCGGATTCGCGCCGGGCCTGATTGTCGGCTTCGTCTGCGGAGATATTCATACCGGTTTTATCGGCGGGATGCTGGGCGGGTTTCTGGTCGGTTATACCGTCCTGCTGCTCAAACGCTATATCCGTTTGCCACAGTCGATGCAGGGGTTGATGCCCATCATGGTGTTGCCGGTACTGAGTACCGTCATTGGCGGCCTGTTGATGATGACGCTGATTGGCAAGCCGATAGCCTGGCTGCAGGACGCATTGATTCATCTGCTGGAGTCTATGCAGGGCGGATCCCGCTTTCTGATGGGCGCTATACTCGGCGCAATGGCGACATTCGACTTTGGCGGCCCGGTGAATAAAACCATGTCGCTGTTTGCTGACGGCATGCTGGTCAGCGGTGTGTACGGTCCGGAAGCGGTGAAGTTTGTCGGTTCGATGATCCCTCCTTTTGGCATTACGCTCTCTTTCCTGCTGACGCGTCACAAATACACCCGTGCGGAGCGCGAGGCGCTGAAAGCGGCATTCCCGATGGGGATCTGCATGATTACCGAAGGGGTTATTCCGATTGCGGCGCGCGACCTGCTGCGCGTGGTGGGGTCCTGCGTGGTAGCTTCGGCGATAGCGGGCGGCCTGATAATGGTATGGGGCGTCGAAAGCCCGGTACCGCACGGCGGCATGTTCGTGGTCCCACTCTTTACGCATCCGCTGCTGTTTTGCCTGGCGCTGGGGATTGGCACGGTGATTTGCGGCGTCATGCTGTCGCTGTGGAAGAAACCGGTGACCGAGCGTGACGAAGAGTTTGATGAACTTAGCGATCAAAAGCTGAAAGACGAAGAGATCACCTTCACCCTGGAATAACCGGAGGCCGTATGTTTGCCGATATGAAAAGCATGGTGACGAAAGCCTGGCGCGAGCAGTACGCGCTGCTGGCTATCAACTGTATGAACCTGGAAAGCGCCCGTGCGGCGGTACGGGTGGCTGAGAAACACCATGCGCCTATCATTCTGAATCTGTATCAGGGACACCTGGACCATTTTCCGGCTCCGATAGCGGCAGCGGTGGTCAAAACGCTGGCAGAGGAAGCCTCGGTACCGATCGCGCTGGCGCTGGATCATGGAAAGGATCCTGTACGCATTCGCCAGGCTTTTCGCGCCGGATTCAGCGGGTTAATGATCGACGCCTCCGCCTTTGCCCTGGAGGAGAATATTCGCCAGACCCGGGCGGTGGTTGATCTCGCTGCCAGCGTGCAACTGTGTGTGGAGGGTGAGCTGGGCCATCTGGCCGATGCTCCACGCTATGATTATGCGACTAACGCGGATTTGATGACCCAGGCTGCCGACGTGGAACCCTTTATCCAACAGACCGGGATCGATTTACTGGCGGTATCGGTTGGCACGGCGCACGGCATGTACGCGCCGGGCGTCACGCCAGCTATTGATTTTCAACGGCTGGAGGAAATTGCCCGGTTATCAACGGTGCCGCTGGCGCTGCATGGTGGCAGCGGGACGCCGTTTGACCAGCTACAGCGCTGCCCGACGTTTGGCGTTGCCAAGATAAACGTTGGCGCGGCGGTTTTCGAAGCCGGAAAGGCAGCGCTACTACATACCCTGTGTCGCGACACATCCGGTGAACTCGTTGATGTCCTGGCCCTGATGGAGCAGGCCTGCGAGGAAGCCATTATTCCGTACCTGCAGGCCAGCGGCGCTATCGGCAAAGCCTGATTCATTTTCTGTAACGCCTTTTATGCCTCTGCGATGACGCACTGGCAGGGCTTTCTACACCCTGAAACTGGAGAATTAACATGTTAGTTTCGATGAAAGAATTACTGCAACCTACCCGTCAGCACGGTTTTGCCATCGGCGCATTCAACGTGGCGGACAGCTGCTTTGTACGTGCCGTAGTGGAAGAAGCGGAAGCGACCAATACCCCGGCGATTATCTCCATTCACCCCAGCGAACATGATTTTGTCGGCGATGCGTTTTTTAGCTACGTGCGCGATATCACCCTGCGCAGCCCGGTTCCTTTTACTCTGCATCTGGACCACGGCGCTTCGGTTGAGCATGTCCTGCGGGCAATTCAGTGTGGGTTTACCTCGGTGATGATTGATGGCTCGCTGCTGCCGTATGAAGAGAACGTGGCGCTGACCCGAGAAGTGGTCAAACTGGCGCATGCGGTAGGCGTTTCGGTGGAAGGGGAGTTGGGTACGATTGGCCAGACCGGGACGTCAGTGGAAGGCGGCGTGTCGAAGGTTACTTATACCGATCCTGCTCAGGCACAGGATTTTATCGCCCGTACCGGCGCGGACACGCTGGCGGTGGCAATTGGAACTGCGCACGGGATCTACCCGAAAGGGATGCAGCCAGAGCTGCAAATGAATATCCTGCGCGACATCGCCGGGCGGGTGGATATTCCGCTGGTGCTGCATGGCGGTTCCGCGAACCCGGATGCGGAAATTGCCGAATCCGTGACGCTGGGCGTTGGCAAAATCAATATTTCCAGCGACATGAAATACGCCTACTTCCAGAAAGTCCGCGAAATCCTGGCGAAAGAAACCTGGTGGGATCCTAACGTTATTTACCCGGAAGCCATTAGCGCCGCGCGTGACGTCATCCGCCATAAAATGAAACTGTTCGGCTCAACCGGCAAAGCGTCACTTTACTAACGGCATGCAGGCGGGGCGACCCGCCTCTTTCGCAATAAGGAAAAGTGGAATGAAGCGTTCACACATTAATTATGCCGTCGATAAAGCGCATGCCATCGCCGAGACTTTTCGAATCTGTCTGCCTGACTTTGCGTATTTTACCGTCGACGCCTGGCGGCAACAGGATCAAACTCTGTGGCGTGAAGTGCTCGATCTCCAGTTGGGATGGGACATTACTGACTTCGGGCGCGGAGATTTTGCGCAAACGGGGCTGACGTTACTGACGTTGCGCAATGGTCTGATAGGGTCAGTCAATTACCCCAAACCGTACGCCGAAAAGATGCTGCAAATTCAGCAGGATCAGCAAACACCATGGCATTTTCATCGCCACAAAATGGAAGATATCGTTAATCGCGGCGGCGGTGATTTGTGTATGCAACTGGCGTGGGCCACGCCTGATGACGGGTATGATGCCCGGCGCATTGTTGAGGTTAGCGTGGATGGTCAGCGGCGTACCGTTGACGCTGGCGAGACGCTGGTATTGAAACCGGGACAAGGGGTGTGTTTGCCGCCACGGTTGTATCACCGCTTTTGGGCGGAGAAAGCATTCGTGCTGGGCTGGGAAATCTCGATGGTCAATGACGACCTGCATGACAACCATTTCCTTGAGCCGGGCGGTCGCTTCCCGGCGATAGAAGAGGACGAACCGGTGAAATGGTTGTTATGCAGTGAATATATTCGTTTATAAGCGGGGGTAGGCCCGGTAAGCGAAGCGCCACCGGGCAATAATCACTGCGCAACGGGTGGGGCGGTAATTTCACTCCCGGATACCACGCCCGCCCGCATGGTTTGCGTTACCTGTTGTTTCTCCACATTCACCGCATGTAACTGACCGTTGACCGTAGGCTTGAGCGGTGCATCGGCCTGAAGACCGCCGCTGGCGGTAAGCTGGATGTTACCGTCACCGGAAAGCGGCAGCGCGGGCCATCCCCAATGTTGCAGAATCGTCATTGGCACGCCGCGCCCGTTCAGGCTGACCTGAGTCTGGCGCTGAGGCAACTGCGAAATGCTGGCGGTGGACTCCAGTAGCCCTTTTTCCGTATAGGCGCTCAGTTCGCTGATATTGATGGTGCTGCTGTTCGCGGTCAGCGCCAGCGAAGGACGACGCACGTCGGTGCGGTTAAAGGTGGCTGCAGCGGCGTTGAGGGTGGCGCTTCCGCTCCAAACCCCCCACTGATTGTTCTGTACCAGCCCGAGGTTGGCGCCGTAACCGTCCAGCGCGGTGAGTTGCCACGGGAAGTCCGGATCGATATCAATCACCAGATTACGGCTGGCGCTGAATTTCTTCAGCGTCAGGCTGTTTAGCCAGGCTGGCAAGGGTTTCATCCAAAGCTGTTTCCAGTTTTCCGGCAGCGTATATTCCAGACCGGCAATAGCGGCATCATCGAGGACCAGCGCTTTGTTGCTGCGCATCCAGCTTCCGGATGTTCTGACCATACCGCCTTCCCAGCGGGTGGTGAACTGGCGCAGAGCAATACCCTGTGGTGAGAACTCGGCGTTCAGGATTGGATCGAAGAAGTGCAGAGAGCCGTAAATAAACTCGCTGGCATTCATCGACAGTTTGCCTTCCTGGGTTTGCCAGTCGTCCTTACTGAAGGTCATGTTGCGCAAGCTCAGGTCGAGATCCGTCACCGCCCAGTCGGGGCCTTGCAAACGGGCATCTGTTACCTCCAGACGACCAATTTGCAGGGAAGGAATCGTGCTTAACGGAGCAAAAAACTCGGCCAGCGATTTGTCGCTTTGCAGCCGGATATCGTTCAGGCGCAGATTCTCCACTACCCAACTACCGTCGGCATTGCGCTGCGCCACGCCGGTTAATGCCCCACGCGCCACGTCTGCGCCAATATTGCTAAGCGTCACCCGGTCATGGTCGATGCTGCCTTCAATCAATACGTTAGTGGTCGGGACATCGTTGAGCGTCAACGAACTGGCGCTGAGCTGAATTTGCGCTTTACTCCCGAGAATTTTACCCGCCTCAGGGCTCCAGGGAATGACGCCGCCGTTAACGCGCTGCGCGCTCAGGGTCCACTCGCTACCGGGGCTGTTAAGGGCCATATCCTGCAACTGCAGGCGATCGGCCTGGAACGGCAGCGGCGCGGTTTGCTGCGACAAATTCAGCGTGCCGTTTTGCAACAAAATGGTGTCGACATGCAGCGGGTCGGTGATTTGGCGGCTGCTCAGTCCAATATCGACCGTTTTGGCGACCAGCGTCGCGGGCTGACCATCCCGGCCAAAGGTGACGTTTTCCAGCAGAATATGGGAAGGGGAAGAAAACCGGTGATCGATGGCATCAAAGGCCAGATGGTAGCTGCTGTTCTCCGAGACCCAGGCGCTGACATGCTCTGCGCCCCAGCGGGTTTGCAGTAGAAAATAAAGGCCAAGGATCGCCACTGCAAGGGCGATCAGCACGTAAAGAAGCAGCTTTCCAATAAATTTCATGGTCTTCCATCCCGCGAAGTGCACATAGTCAAGTTATGCACGATTTAGGCGCAATGCTCAAGGCGGGAATGGTGAAAGAGCGTTACAGCGGCGTTGATTCAGAATCAACGCCGCATTTTGCTTATTGCTTCTCTGGCGGGAATACCAGGTTCAGAACGATAGCGGTGATACCGCCTGCGGCAATGCCGGAAGAGAGCAGGTTTTTCACCCAGTCCGGAGCGAACTGCAAGATCAGCGGCTGCTGGGAAACGCCCAGGCCGACGGCCAGCGACAGGGCGATAATCAGAATCGCACGGCGGTTCAGTGGCTCGCGGGACACGATACGCACGCCGGATGCCGCGATCGTACCGAACATCACCAGCGTTGCGCCGCCGAGTACCGGCTCAGGAATATGCTGTACAAAACCGCTGACCGCCGGGAACAAACCCAGCGCGATCAGCATCAGCGCCACCACAAAACCGACATAGCGACTGGCAACGCCTGTTAATTGAATAACCCCGTTGTTCTGGCCAAAACAGGAGTTAGGGAAGGTGTTGAACACGGCGGAAACAAACGAGTTCAGACCATTCGCCAGCACGCCGCCTTTCAGGCGTTTCATGTACAGCGGACCAGAAACCGGCTGCTCGGAGACGTCGGAGGTGGCCGTAATATCACCGATGGTTTCCAGCGAGGTGATCATAAAGACCAGCATCAGCGGCAGCAGTAAACTCCAGTCGATACCCAGGCCATAATACAGCGGCGTTGGCACCATCAGCAGATCCTGGCTTACCGGCGCGGTATTTTGCGGCAGCATGTCCATAAACCAGGCCAGCAGGTAACCCGCCGCCATTGCAATCACCAGTGACGCAACGCGCAGGTACGGGTTGCGCTGGCGGTTAAGCAGAATAATTAGCGCCAGCACGACGCCTGCCAACAGTAAATTCTTCGGTGCGCCAAAGGTGTTGTCGCTCATTGCGGCATAGCCGCCGCCAATCGACGTCAGACCGACCTGAATCAGCGACAGGCCGATAATCATCACCACCACGCCTGAGACCAGCGGAGTAATGATACGACGCGCCAGATGCAGTACGCGTGAAATAACCATCTCAGTGCAGCTGGCCAGCATCAGCGTACCGAACAATGCTGCCATCATGGTTGGGACATCTGCGCCACCGGTTTTTAGCGCTGTACCGCCCATAATCAGTGGCGCAACAAAGTTAAAGCTGGTGCCCTGAATGGATAACAGCCCTGAGCCGACCGGGCCCCAGGCTTTGATCTGAATGATAGAAGCTACGCCGGAAGCGAACAGCGACATACTGATAATGTGTTGAGTATCCTGAGCCGGTAAGCCGAGCGCCTGGCAAATTAACAGAGCAGGGGTGATTACCGCGACGAACATGGCCAGCAGGTGCTGGCAGGCGGCAAACAGGGTCTGGGCTAGCGGGGGGCGATCTTCAAGACGGTAAATCAGTTCACTGTTGTGAGTCTGCGCAACCGGTTGCGCATTTGTTGACTCTACGGCGTTAACGGACATCAGAGGCAATCCCATGGTGGAAAAGCGGTGATTTTATCTGACCAGGGCAGAAATGCAAACGTTTGCTACCAGGTATTCTTAATATTTAAAACGGATAAACAAACATTTTTATATAACTTTTCATGATTTTCTGCTTAAAATCCACCCCGAAAACTCAATAAGAGCTAAAAATCGGTCTGGAATGCATCGTGCGTGATTGTGCTAAACGCACTAATGGAGCTGTAAATGTTTTATCTCGATACGTTATCAACGCTGGTTGCGGCAACCCTTGTATTGCTGCTGGGACGTAAGCTCGTCCAGTCTGTTTCCTTCCTGAAAAAATACACCATTCCCGAACCTGTAGCGGGCGGATTGCTGGTAGCGATTGCGCTGTTGGTACTGAAAAAAAGTATGGGTTGGGAAGTGAACTTCGACATGACCCTGCGCGACCCACTGATGCTGGCCTTCTTCGCCACCATTGGCCTGAATGCCAATATCGCCAGTCTGCGTGCTGGTGGCCGTGTGGTGGGAATCTTTCTGATTGTGGTTGTTGGCCTGCTGCTGATGCAAAACGCCATCGGTATTGGTATGGCGACCCTGCTGGGCCTGGATCCGCTGATGGGGCTGATTGCTGGTTCAATAACCCTCTCTGGCGGACACGGAACCGGGGCCGCATGGAGCAAGCTGTTTATTGAACGTTATGGCTTCACCAATGCAACTGAAGTGGCGATGGCTTGCGCAACGTTTGGCCTGGTTCTGGGCGGATTGATTGGCGGTCCGGTGGCGCGCTATCTGGTCAAACACTCCACCACGCCTGACGGCATGCCTGACGATCAGGCCGTGCCGACCGCGTTTGAAAAGCCGGACGTCGGGCGCATGATCACCTCGTTGGTGCTGATTGAAACCATCGCGCTGATCGCTATCTGTCTGACGGTGGGTAAAATCGTTGCGCAAATGCTGGTGGGAACGGTGCTGGAACTGCCGACCTTCGTTTGCGTGCTTTTTGTTGGCGTGATCCTCAGTAACGGCCTGGCGCTACTGGGCTTTTATCGGGTATTTGAGCGCGCGGTTTCGGTGCTGGGTAACGTCAGTCTGTCGCTTTTCCTGGCGATGGCGCTGATGAGCCTGAAGCTGTGGGAGCTGGCTTCTCTGGCTCTGCCGATGCTGGCAATTCTGGTCGTGCAGACCATTTTCATGGCGCTGTACGCGATATTCGTCACCTGGCGCATGATGGGTAAGAACTACGATGCCGCCGTGCTGGCAGCCGGACATTGCGGTTTTGGCCTCGGCGCGACGCCGACGGCGATTGCCAACATGCAGGCGATTACCGAACGTTTTGGGCCGTCCCATATGGCGTTTTTGGTGGTGCCGATGGTGGGGGCGTTCTTTATCGATATCGTTAACGCGCTGGTGATTAAGCTGTATCTGCTGTTGCCGATTTTCGCGCAATAAAGGCTGTGCGGCGGAGTCACATCCGCCGCCGCTAAGAATCAACTATGCGTTGGAGTAGCGTTCGGTTTCCGGCATCCAGCGCTCGATTAGCGCCACAGCCTGTTGCGGGTAACGTTCATGAATATGGCGGGCAATACGCTGAACTTCCGGGATAATCGCTTGATCACGCAGTAAATCCGCAACTTTGAATTCCGCCGTTCCGGTCTGGCGTGTACCCAACAGCTCGCCGGGGCCGCGAATCTCTAAATCTTTTTGCGCAATGACGAATCCGTCGTTGCTATCTCGCAGAACCTGCAGGCGTTGTTGTGCAGTTTTTGACAGCGGTGATTTATAGAGCAGGACGCAATGGGAGGCCACCGCGCCTCGACCTACGCGACCACGTAGCTGGTGTAACTGCGCCAGGCCCAGGCGCTCCGGGTTTTCAATAATCATCAGGCTGGCATTGGGTACGTCCACGCCCACTTCAATCACCGTGGTGGCAATGAGCAGATGCAATTCTCCCTGTTTAAAAGCAGCCATTACCGACTGCTTCTCGGCAGGCTTCATGCGCCCGTGTACCAGGCCAATATTGAGTTCGGGCAACGCCAGTTTAAGCTCTTCCCACGTCGCTTCAGCCGCCTGAGCTTCTAACAAATCAGACTCTTCAATTAACGTACAGACCCAGTACGCCTGACGCCCTTCGTGGGTGCAGGCGTTGCGCACGCGGTCAATAATATCGCTGCGGCGGGTATCCGGAATGGCTACCGTAGTGACCGGCGTACGCCCCGGAGGCAGTTCGTCAATGACCGACGTGTCGAGATCGGCATAGGCGGTCATCGCCAGCGTGCGCGGGATTGGCGTGGCGGTCATGATTAGCTGGTGCGGGTGAAAACCCTGCTGCTGGCCTTTCTCCCACAGCGCAAGACGCTGATGCACGCCAAAACGGTGCTGCTCATCGATGATAACCAGCGCCAGTCCGTTGAACTGCACCTGCTCCTGGAAAATCGCGTGCGTGCCGACAATCATCTGTACCTGGCCGCTGGCGATGGCTTCCTGCTGTGCCTGGCGCGCTTTGCCTTTCTGCTTACCTGCCAGCCAGCCCACTTCAACGCCCAGAGGCGCGAACCAGTTGCGGAAGTTATTCGCATGCTGTTCAGCCAGCAATTCGGTGGGGGCCATCAGCGCCACCTGCTTACCATGTGCGATAGCCCGCAGCGCGGCCAGAGCCGCAACCAGGGTTTTACCGGAGCCGACATCGCCCTGCACCAGACGCATCATTGGGACATCCAGCGCCATATCGCGTTCGATCTCAGCGGTAACGCGGGCCTGT
Source organism: Citrobacter sp. Ce006 (assembly GCF_030336535.1). Taxonomy (NCBI): domain Bacteria; kingdom Pseudomonadati; phylum Pseudomonadota; class Gammaproteobacteria; order Enterobacterales; family Enterobacteriaceae; genus Citrobacter; species Citrobacter sp. Ce006. The sequence continues at coordinate 907,833 of NZ_JAOWDO010000073.1, read as the reverse complement.
GCGCCGGTGGGTTTAAACGGTAGCGCCGCCAGCAGTTGGTCTTTCAGCGTATTGTTTGCGCTCAGCGGCTGGGCGTGGAAACGCTGTGCCCCGGCGCGTAGCGCCAGCATGCTGAGGTTATGCGCCAGAAGCTCTTCCAGAATCAGACGTCGCTGCGCCGGATGCTGGCCGGTTTCCAGATCGCTCAATTGCAGTGACGGCGGTGGACGGTGTAGCGTGCGCAGGGCTTCCGGCAGGCTCATCATGCCCTGTAACAACTCTGGCGGCAGCAGTTCGGCAATGGCGCAGGTATCGAGCAGCTCCAGCGCTTGATCGGTCAGTTTGCGCAGCGTGGCCTGCTTCACGCCTTCGGTAGTTGGATACACCGGTGTGAGCGTTTCCTGCAATTCCGGCGTGCTGAGATCGCCCTGCACGCGGTATTCCGGGTGAATCATTTCTGCCCCATATTTCCCGCGTTTGGCTTCACCGTAGGCCAGCACCCGGCGACCGGTCGCAAGGCTGTTTTTCATCGCAGCGCTGAAATTGAAAAAGCGCATGGTGAGAATGCCGGAGCCATCGCTGATCTGACAGGTCATCATCCGGCGGCCACCGAAGGTGATATTACAGTTCAGCACTTCGCCTTCAACGGTGGCATAGACGCCCGGTAGCAATTCGCCAATGGGGTACAGATGGGTACGATCTTCGTAACGCAGAGGGAGGTGGAGCAGGAGGTCCTGCACGGTGTGCAGGCCAATTTTCGCCAGTTTACTGCTTTGCGCTGCGCCAACGCCGGTCAGAGAGTTGAGTGGGATGGCATCCAGTAAACGGCCTTTCATCGCGTTTATCTCGCAGATTGCATAGTGGCCCACCACGTTGCATCGGCTTCAATTTCGCCCTGCGTGTTGACGTGAGGGTAGGTAAGACCTTTGCGCTTAGCGACATTCGCCAGCACCGGATAACCGCCTTCAAACAGTAAGCGCTGCTGCTCGTCTTGTGGCAGCATGCTGTTTTCTCGTCGGTACATGCCAGCATTTTGCCGCTGGCGCTGCGCTTCGTACAGGATTAGCGCGGAGGCGACAGAAACGTTCAGCGACTGCACCATGCCAGTCATGGGAATGATGATGTCCTGATCAGCCAGATCCAACGCTTCCTGAGTGATGCCGGTTTTCTCCTGGCCCATCAGGATGCAGGTGGGCCGCGTGTAATCAATTTCGCGAAAATCCACGGCGTTATCTGACAGATGAGTAGCCAGAACCTGCATGCCCTGGCTTTTTAAATGTGTGACCGCATCGCCAATAGTAAGGTGAGTTTTCACCTGCACCCAACTGTTGCTGCCTGCGGCAGAAGAGGCCATGGTGCGCATACGGCTACCCGGCCAGACGGCGTGGACTTCATGCACGCCGACCGCATCTGCAGTACGAATGATCGCAGAAACGTTATGAGGTTTGTGGACCTGCTCCATGCAGACGGTCAGGTCGGGCTGCCGGCGCGCGAGCATCTCGCGGATACGTGCATAGCGCTGTTCATTCATAAGACTAGTTTCGGTTTCGGGTGACTTTTATCACGTCCGGCATGACGCGAATTTTGCGCATGATATTCGCCAGGTGCACGCGATCGCGAGCGGTCAGGCGAATAAAGGCGCTATAGACGCGGCCATCTTTCTCTTCCGTATTCAGACTTTGAATGTTGGAGGTGGTCGTGTTGATTGCCGCCGTCAGGTTTGCCAGAGCACCCTGGTGGTTAAACATATCCACCTTAATCTCTGTAATGAACTCCTGCTCCGTCTCTTTATCCCATTCCACCGCCATAAACTTCTCTGGCTCTTTCTGGTAGCCACGAATATTACGGCAGGATTCATGGTGAATCACCAGACCTTTACCCGGACTGACGTGGGCAATGATTGGATCGCCTGGAATCGGACGACAGCATTTCGCAAAGGTGATCAGCACGCCGTCTGCGCCTTTGATCGGCAGATGGCCGTGACCAGATTGCGCCGGCACATTTGTCGTTGCTTCGCCCTGCTGAAGGTTTTTCGCTACCACCACGCTCATGGCGTTACCCAGACCGATTTCTGCGAGCAGATCGTCAAGCGTGGCGAGCTTCATACGCTCAAGCTCGCGCTGGATGCTCTCTGGTGGGATCTCAGCCAGTTTACGGCTACCGCCCAGGGCATGGTTGAGCAGTCGACGACCCAGACTAACGGAATCATCGCGCTTGAGGTTTTTCAGCAGTTGGCGAATTTTGGCGCGCGCTTTCGAACTGACGACGAAGTTGAGCCATGCGGCGTTCGGACGTGCGCCCGGCGCGGTAATAATCTCAACGGTCTGGCCGCTAAAGAGCGGTTGTGAAAGCGGGTAAGGCTGTCTGTCGACGCGTGCGCCAACGCAGGCGTGGCCGATATCGGTATGCACGGCGTAGGCAAAGTCGACAGGCGTTGCACCGGCAGGCAGTTCGACAATGCGCCCTTCCGGTGTGAAAACATAAATCTCATCCGGGAAGAGATCAGATTTAACGCTTTCAATAAATTCAAACGAGCTACCGGCGCTCTGCTGCAGTTCCAGCAGGCTTTGCATCCAGCGCTGAGCGCGGATTTGCGCAGTGGTGCTGCTTTCGCCGCCGTGCTCTTTGTAAGCCCAGTGCGCTGCAACCCCCATCTCTGCCATCTGGTCCATGTCTTCAGTACGAATCTGTACTTCTACCGGGACTCCGTGTGGGCCGATCATTGAAGTGTGCAAAGACTGATATCCGTTAGCTTTCGGAATGGCGATATAGTCTTTCACGCGACCAGGACGTGGTTTGTACAGGCTGTGCATCTGGCCGAGTACGCGATAGCAGGTATCGGAATCATGAACGATAACGCGAAACGCGTAGATGTCCATGATGGAGTGAAAACGCTGCTCTTTGAGCACCATTTTGCAGTAGATCGAGTACAGGTGCTTCTCACGCCCGCTTACGCGACACGGAATGCCTGCCTCTTGCAAACGCCCTTCGATTTCCGAGAGGATTTTTTGGATCATCTCTTTACGGTTGCCGCGAGCGGCTTTAACCACTTCTTTAATCACGCGATAGCGGTTTGGGTACAACGCTTCAAAACCCAGCTCTTCCAGCTCGGTTTTAATGTGATGAATACCTAAACGGTGCGCCAGCGGACTATAGATTTCGAGGGTTTCACGGGCGATGCGGCGACGTTTGTCCGGGCGTAATGAGCCCAGCGTACGCATGTTGTGGGTACGGTCAGCAAGTTTGATGAGAATGACGCGGATATCCTGCACCATCGCCATAATCATCTTGCGAAAGTTTTCAGCTTGCGCCTCTTTCTTATCGCGAAACTTAAGCTTATCAAGCTTCGATACCCCTTCTACCAGTTCTGCAACGCTTTTACCAAAAAGCTGTTCCATATCCTGGTAGGTGGCTGGAGTATCTTCAATCACGTCATGCAGCAGCGCAGCCATCAGCGTTTCGTAGTCGAGTTTCATCTCGGCCAGAATGCAGGCTACCGCTACCGGGTGCGTGATATAGGGTTCACCGCTTGAACGTGTCTGGCCCTCGTGAGCGTCACGTGCAACGAGATACGCCTGCCGAAGACGCTTAATCTGGTCTTCCGGCAGGTAGTTTTGAATCAGTTGATTCAGGCTTTCAAACAGATACAAGGGCGACCCGCTTTATGATTAACGACGACCTTCAGCAATAGCGGTAACGGCTTGTAATTCAGCGGCTTCCTGCTCTTGCTGTTCCTGGCGCTCACGCACGTCGAGGATCTGGTTGTTGATCAGACCTTCTTCGATTTCGCGCAGCGCGATAACGGTAGTTTTATCGTTTTCTTCCGGTACGAGCGGATCCTTTCCGCCTACCTGCATCTGACGAGCGCGACGCGCGGCGACCAGTACCAGGTCAAAACGGTTACCAATTTTCTCTACAGCGTCCTGAACAGTTACGCGTGCCATACTTAAAATGCTCCACAGGTGAAGAAATGACTGGGCATGATACTGAATGTGGGTTCAGTCTGCCAACAGTTTGCTGATTAAAGCGTCATGACGCTGCTTTTGGCGGCTCATGCGCAGACGTTCGGCGCGAATGATAGTTTTCAAATCGCCCAGGGCGGTATCGAAGTCATCATTCACAATAAGATAATCATATTCGGCGTAATGGCTCATTTCTGCAACAGCTTGCGCCATACGTTTTGCGATCACGTCTTCGCTATCCTGACCGCGGCCACGCAGACGGCGGTCCAGCTCAATCTTAGATGGCGGCAAAATAAAAATACTGCGCGCATGCGGCATTTTTTGACGAATTTGCTGCGCACCTTGCCAGTCGATATCTAAAAAGACGTCTACGCCGGATGCCAATACTTGCTCAATGGTCTCACGCGAGGTGCCGTAGTAATTACCGAAAACCTCAGCGTGTTCCAGAAACGCGTCTCTGCCAATCATGGTTCTGAATTCATCATGGTTCACAAAGAAATAGTGTTCACCGTGCACTTCCCCCGGGCGCGGCGCGCGCGTGGTGTGCGAAACAGAAACCTGGGTGTCATACAACGGTTGGGTCTTTAATAAAGCCTGAATCAGGCTGGATTTACCCGCGCCACTGGGGGCAGAAACAATATAAAGCGTGCCTTGAGCCATGAGTATCTTAATGTATGTGATTGTCGAAAGAGAGCCTACATACGGGCTTATTATACACGTAGCCGCTATGTGACGTAGCCCTTGTCACACTTTTTGCGCATGTTTATTGCGTTTTGCGTACCAGTTTCCTGTTTTATCCGCGATTTGCAGCAATTTGTGCAAATGTCAGGAACGGTGCTCGCAGGATGATTTTTTGCCGCTCTGTTTCCCTTTTACTTTGCGTTATATCTGCCGGGAAATGCAGTGTTCAGCGGAGGTAACATGGGATTATGGAAAGGCATAGGGCTGGTTTTGCTAATGGGGTGTCTACCCGCATGGGCGGTATGCCCAGTCTGGTCTCCTGCCAGGGCAAACGAAGAAATTTCTCGACTACAGCAGCAGATCACACAGTGGAATGACAGTTACTGGAAACAGGGTGAAAGTGCCGTAGACGACGGCGTTTATGACCAGCTCAATGCGCAACTCATCCAATGGCAGCGCTGTTTTGGCGATGAAGCCCCACCAGATCTGTCTGCGCCCCCAATAAGTGGCACCGCCCCGCATCCTGTTCCCCACACGGGAGTCCGTAAACTTGCCGATAAGCAAGCGCTACAGCAATGGATGCACACTCGCAGCGATCTCTGGGTACAGCCAAAGGTGGACGGCGTGGCGGTCACGCTGGTCTATCGCAACGGCAATCTGATACAGGCGATTAGCCGTGGTAACGGCCTGAAAGGCGAAGACTGGACGCAAAAGGTTCTTCAGATCCCTTCCGTGCCACGCACCACCACAGGACAGCTCGCTAACAGTACGTTGCAGGGGGAGATATTCTTACAGCAGCAGGGGCATATCCAGCAACAGAAAGGCGGAATGAACGCCCGCTCAAAGGTTGCTGGAATGATGATGCGCCAGAGCACCCCGGAAATATTACGCTCGCTGGATATTTTTATCTGGGCCTGGCCTGATGGTCCGGCGCTCATGTCTGAAAGACTGGAGCAACTCACGGCTGCCGGGTTCAGTTACACGCAACGCTATACTCAGGCTGTGAAAAATGCGGATGACGTCGAAAAGTCGCGCGCCAGGTGGTGGAGTTCAGCATTACCTTTTGTGACGGATGGCGTAGTGGTGCGAACGGCAAAAGAGCCACGGGCACAGTATTGGCTACCCGGACAGGGTGACTGGCTGGCGGCGTGGAAATATCCTCCTGTGGCAAGGGTATCTGAGGTAACGGGTATTCAGTTCTCCGTTGGCAAAAGCGGGAAAATTGCGGTGGTGGCATTGCTGACCCCCGTCATGCTGGATGATAAGCGGGTGCAGCGCGTCAATATTGGCTCTGTACGACGCTGGAATGAATGGGATATCGCGCCTGGCGATCAGATTCTGATAAGCCTCGCTGGACAAGGGATCCCCCGTATAGATGAGGTGGTCTGGCGCAGTACCCAGCGTATTAAGCCGGTGCCACCTGAGGGGCGCTTCAATTCATTAACCTGTTTTTATGCTACAGCGGAGTGCCAGGAACAGTTTGTTGCCAGACTGGTCTGGCTGGGCGGTAAAGAAGTGCTGGGGCTGGAGGGTATCGGCGAGGCGGGATGGCGAGAGCTCCATCAGGCGTATCGCTTTGAACATATCTTTTCCTGGCTAGGATTAACCCAGGCGCAGCTACAGTCCACCTTCGGCGTGAACAAAGGGGATAAGTTGTGGCATCAGTTCAACCTGTCGCGCCATCACCCGTTCACGCGCTGGGTGATTGCCATGGGAATACCGTTAACACAGGCAACGCTGAATGCCATTCGGGATGGTTCGTGGCAGCAGTTACAGGCGCGCAGTGAACAAAGCTGGCGGCAGTTGCCTTTCATGGGGGAGCGGCGGGCACGCCAGGTGATGCAGTGGCTGGAGAATAGAGAGATCATTGCGCTGAGCGACTGGTTAGCTGCTCAGCGGATCGCGGGCTTTATGCCTTAATGGCCTTCATGGCGATAGTAAAATACCGGTAGCCCTAACTTCAGGCGCAGCGCCAGCAGTCGGGCGGTAAAGCCGAAGAGCAGGGTAGAGATAACCACTACATCGTGACTGGAGACATAATGTTGCAGCACGATGTACAGCACGGCAGCGGCAAATGAAACGCCGGCATACAGTTCTTTCTGGAATACTAATGGGATACGTTTGCAGAACATGTCACGTAAAACACCACCAAAGACGCCGGTAGTGACTGCAGCGACTACGGCGATAATCGGCCCATGACCCATATCCAGCGCCACCTGAGCGCCAATAATAGAAAAAACCACCAGGCCCAGCGCATCCAGTACAAGGAATATTTTACGCAGATAGGGCATGACGGGAGCAATAATGGTGGTGAGTACCGCAGCGGTCGCCACGATAATGACGTATTCAGGGTGCTTTACCCAGCCAAGCGGATAGTGGCCGAGAAGAATGTCGCGTACTGAGCCGCCGCCAATGGCTGTCGCGGTGGCAATAATAATGACGCCAAATGTATCCATACGACGACGCCCAGCCGCAAGCGCACCGGTCATGGCTTCGGCAGTAATACCAATTAAATATAAAACGTGTAGCAGCATGTATTCCCCCTGATTTGCTGGGGGCTAAGGTTAACGATTTGTGCGCATTGTCACGATTGAGATTTTCTAAGGTGAAGCGATTTTAATAACTACAGCTAATGCGAATGTGCTAAAAATACGTGGTGACATACGCTTTGTGTTATTGGTGGTGATAATAAATGATGAGAAAATATAATTCGGAATGAATGGGAAGAATACCAAAGCGAAGGGAAAACACGTAGTCCCGCCGTTTATTGGCGGGCTACGTAGAATGCTGGCTTATTCGATGTTCTGGATCTGCTCGCGCATTTGCTCGATCAATACCTTCAGCTCAATCGCGGAATTCGTCACCTCGGCATTGATAGACTTGGATGCCAGAGTGTTCGACTCACGGTTGAATTCCTGCATCATGAAGTCCAGACGACGGCCAACGGCCTCTTTTTTCTTCAGGATGTTGTAGGTTTCTTTGACGTGGGCTTCCAGACGATCTAACTCTTCTGCCACATCGATACGCTGCGCCATCAGCACCAGCTCTTGCTCAAGGCGGTTATTTTCCAGTTGCACCTGGGCGTCTTCCAGTTTGGCTACCAGACGCTCGCGCTGCCATTGCAGGATTTCCGGCATATGTGCACGTACTTTCGTAACTTCAGCGCTGACGCCTTCCAGACGCTGCTCGATCAGCGCTTTCAGCGCCTGACCTTCGGTTTCACGCGCGACGATGAAGTCATCCAGCGTACCGTCAAGCGCAGCGAGGATTTCGGCGGCAATGGCGTCCAGATCTTGCTCCTGGGCAGCCATTACGCCTGGCCAGCGCAGGATATCAACCGGGTTAATTTCACCTTCATCACTCTGCATTTTTACCCAGTTAGCCGCACTCACGAGCTGTTTAGCGAGCTTTTCATTCAGAATCAGCTCGCCCTGGGCGCTGGCATCGGGCTCAAAACGCAGCGTACACTCGACTTTACCGCGCGTCAGACGTGTGCGGATGCGCTCGCGAACAACGGGTTCAAGGCTACGGAACTGCTCCGGCAGGCGAAAATAAGTTTCCAGATAACGCTGGTTTACCGAGCGCATTTCCCAGGTTGCGCTACCCCATTCACCCTTGATTTCACGCCGGGCGTAGGCGGTCATGCTGCGGATCATAGACGTTCCTGTTTTTAAAGATGAGATGGGAGGATTATAGCCATCCACGTCTTGTCAGGATAGGAATAACAGTCGGAAGTCCGTATAATGCGCAGCCACATTCGTTTCAAGCCGGAGAATTTATCATGCGTCCAGCAGGTCGTAGTGCCAATCAGGTGCGTCCCGTCACCCTGACCCGTAATTATACAAAACACGCTGAAGGCTCCGTGCTGGTCGAATTTGGTGATACCAAAGTGCTGTGTACCGCCTCGATTGATGAAGGCGTACCGCGTTTTCTGAAAGGACAGGGCCAGGGCTGGATCACCGCAGAATATGGCATGCTGCCACGCGCCACGCACACCCGTAACGCCCGTGAAGCGGCGAAAGGTAAGCAGGGCGGTCGTACCATGGAAATCCAGCGTCTGATCGCTCGTGCGCTGCGCGCCGCCGTTGATCTGAAGACGCTCGGCGAATTCACGATTACGCTGGACTGCGATGTTATTCAGGCCGATGGCGGTACGCGCACCGCATCCATTACCGGTGCTTGTGTCGCTTTGGCTGACGCGCTGAACAAACTGGTAGCAAGCGGTAAGCTGAAAACCAACCCAATGAAAGGGATGGTCGCGGCGGTCTCCGTAGGTATTGTGAACGGCGAAGCACTCTGCGACCTGGAATACGTTGAAGATTCTGCCGCAGAAACCGACATGAACGTGGTGATGACTGAAGACGGTCGCATTATAGAGGTGCAGGGCACGGCGGAAGGCGAGCCGTTCAGCCATGAAGAACTTCTCACCCTACTGGCATTGGCCCGAGGGGGGATCGAGTCCATTGTAGCGACGCAGAAGGCGGCGTTAGAAAATTGATTTTAAAGGCGACTGATTAGTCGCCTTTTTTTTGTCTGTAATAAAGTGAGATGAGGAGCGAATCCATGAAACCGTATCAGCGCCAGTTTATTGAGTTTGCGCTTAGCAAGCAGGTACTAAAGTTTGGCGAATTTACGCTGAAATCCGGGCGCAAAAGCCCCTATTTCTTCAACGCCGGGCTGTTTAATACCGGGCGCGACCTGGCACTGTTAGGCCGTTTTTATGCCGAAGCGCTGGTGGATTCCGGTATTGAGTTCGATTTGCTGTTTGGTCCGGCCTACAAAGGTATTCCGATTGCTACCACAACGGCCGTTGCGCTGGCGGAGCACCATGATAAAGATTTGCCGTACTGCTTTAACCGTAAAGAGGCGAAAACCCACGGCGAAGGCGGTAATCTGGTAGGTAGCGCACTTGAAGGGCGTGTCATGCTGGTCGATGATGTTATCACCGCGGGTACGGCTATTCGTGAGTCGATGGAAATTATCCAGGCTCATGGCGCCACGCTGGCGGGGGTACTGATTTCTCTCGATCGTCAGGAACGCGGTCGCGGCGAGATTTCAGCGATTCAGGAAGTGGAGCGCGATTATGGCTGCAAGGTGATTTCTATCATTACCCTGAAAGAATTGATTGCGTATCTGGAAGAGAAGCCAGAGATGGCAGAGCATCTGGTGGCAGTACGGGCCTATCGCGAAGCGTACGGCGTTTAAGAACTGCCGGATGGCGCTGCGCTTATCCGGCCTACGTAACCCCGTAGGCCGGACTAAACAAATCTGCTATTGCAACTGAGCAGCCACCAACGGCCAGCGGGTGTCGAAATCATCCGTCGGACGATATTTAAATTCGCTACGTACAAACCGGGACAGCATACCTTCGCAGAAAGCCAACAACTGGCTGGCCAGCAGCGTTTCATCCACGGTGTAGCCTTCACCTTCACGCATTCTTTTTTCTCGCAGAACCTGGCGTAATTGCGCCTCAATTCGCTCAAAAAGCTGGTTAATACGGCCTTGCAGACGATCTTGCTCGAACATCAACGCGTGTCCGGTCAGAATTCGCGTCAGGCCAGGGTTGCGCTCACCGAACCCTAAAATGAGCAGTACGATCAGACGCAAGCGCGCGTTGGTGTCCTTTTCATCTTTCAAAATCAGATTGATTCGGGTAATCAGACTATCTTCGATAAACTCAATCAGGCTATCGAACATGCGAGTCTTGCTGGGGAAATGGCGATACAATGCCGCTTCGGATACGCCAACTGAGGCTGCCAGCTTTGCTGTGGTGATGCGTTGGCTACCATCGCTGGACTCAAGCATCAGTGCCAGAGACTGAAGTATTTCTTCGCGACGATTCCTTTTCGCAGTTTGCTTTTCTACCATGTTACAAAATACCCCTGAAAATAAGCTCTTGCCAGGCAGGCATCCACACAGCGACCGCAAACTGTTGTTTGCGGTATGTTATTGCGTTATTACGCTGTGGGATACTTTTCTGCGGGTTACTTGCGCCCGGAATGGCCGAAGCCACCTTCGCCACGATCGGTGGCTTCAAACTCTTCCACCAGATTAAATTCAGCCTGCACAACCGGTACAAATACCATCTGCGCGATGCGCTCGCCCGGCTCGATAGTGAAGCTGTCCTGACCACGGTTCCAGACGGATACCATCAGCTGGCCCTGGTAGTCGGAATCAATTAAACCGACCAGATTGCCCAGTACGATACCGTGCTTATGGCCCAATCCGGAACGCGGGAGCATTACCGCTGCCAGAGAAGGATCGGCAATGTGGATAGCTAACCCCGTTGGTACCAGCGTTGTTGCGCCCGGCGCCAGTTCTACGGCGTCATCAAGACAAGCACGCAGGTCAAGTCCGGCAGAACCAGAGGTGGCGTACGTAGGAAGCGGAAATTGTTGCCCTACGCGCGGGTCCAGAATCTTAACGTCGATTTTTTTCATCATAACGGGTCACGATCTCGTCGAGTAATAATTGGCCCAGGAGTTCTTTGCGCTCAAGCGGTAAGACTTTATCTCCATCCTGCCAAAAAAGGTGTAATGCGTTGCTGTCGCTGTTAAATCCTTGAGTAGACAGCGAAACATCGTTCGCACAGATCACATCAAGGTTTTTGCGGATGCGTTTTTGCCGGGCATATTCTTCCACATTATTTGTTTCGGCGGCAAACCCAACGACAAAGGGACGGTTAGCAACCAGTGCGGCAACACCGGCGATAATATCCGGATTTTTGACCATTTTTACTGTTAATTCATCACCCTGCGTCGCCTGCTTTTTGATTTTTTCGTGGGCGATCGTGTCAGCGCGATAATCAGCGACTGCGGCGCAGCCGATAAAAATATGCTGTTGTTGCACCGCAGATTGCACGGCGGCTTCCATCTCCAGCGCGGTCATCACATCAACGCGCTGGACAAATGGCGGAGTGGGTAACGAAACCGGACCCGATACCAGCGTGACGTTTGCTCCGCGCTTTGCGGCCGCGGCTGCGATAGCAAATCCCATTTTCCCGGAGCTGTGGTTGGAAATATAACGCACGGGATCAAGCGGTTCACGCGTCGGGCCCGCCGTAATCATGATGTTGAGATGTTGCAGGGAGTTGACAGGTGAAAAATGTTCTGCCGCCATATCCACAATGGTTAATGGGTCCAGCATACGTCCAGGACCGATATCACCACATGCCTGACTACCGCTGTCAGGGCCCCAAATGAGCAACCCTCGCGAAGCAAGGATGCCCAGGTTGTTCTGGGTCGCGGCAGCGCGGTACATCTGCTGGTTCATGGCCGGTAGCACGGCAACAGGCGCTGGCGTTGCCAGACAGATTGTTGACACCAGATCGTTGGCCATACCTGCGGCAACGCGAGCAATCAGGTCTGCCGTAGCAGGGGCCAGGATAACCAAATCGGCCCATTTCCCCAGCTCAATGTGGCCCATCGCGGCTTCGGCTGCAGGATCAAGCAGGCTGTCGGAAACGGGATAACCCGAAACGGCCTGTAAGCTCAGAGGTGTAATAAACGCTTTTGCCGCTTCGGTCATCGCCACGCGGACGTCAGCGCCGCGTTCCCGTAAACGACGTACCAGCTCAGGGGTTTTGTACGCAGCAATGCCGCCACTGACGCCAAGTACGATTTTTTTACCGGCCAGGCTCATCATGATCTTTCCTGTTGGGTTTCACCAGAAGGCGGATATTTTATCACAATCCGCAATTTGTCGTGCTTTTGCCCGCGATCCAGTTTGCGAGGCGCTACGAAGAAGTGAAAACAGAGCGTCGATTCACCGCTGGCGTTATGCCACTATGCGCACGCTAAAGGAGAGGAAAAGCATGGGAAATACAGGACGTATAATGCCTCGGGAAAAGCTGTTGGCGCAGGGGGCCAGTTCGCTGACCGACGTTGAGCTACTGGCTCTTTTTTTACGCACCGGGATGCTGGGTAAAGATGTGCTTACGCTGGCGAAAGAGATGCTTCAGCATTTTGATTCGCTGTATGGCCTGTTGTCTGCTGATTACTTGGATTTCAGCTACGTTCAGGGCATCGGTATCGCGAAGTACGCGCAACTGAAGGGAATAGCGGAGCTGGCAAGGCGTTATTACAACGTACGGGTGATAGAGGAGCGCGCGATACTTAGCCCGGAAATGGCGCGCGAATTTCTGCAAAGTCAGCTCTCGCAAGAGGAACGCGAGATCTTTTTTGTGATCTTTATGGATTCTCAACACCGTGTGATTAAGCACAGCAAACTTTTTTCCGGTACGCTAAGCCACGTTGAGGTGCATCCACGAGAAATTGTCCGTGAAGCGATAAAAATGAATGCTTCGGCGGTGATCCTTGCACATAATCACCCTTCGGGGTGTGCAGAGCCGAGCAAAGCAGATAAACTCATCACCGAGCGTGTTGTGAAATGCTGTCAGTTCATGGATATCCGGGTGCTAGATCATCTGGTCATTGGGCGCGGAGAGTACGTTTCTTTTGCGGAACGCGGTTGGATTTAACGCACTTTACGCGATCCATCGGGATCTTTGTCTGTTCGGGACTTGAGCATAACGCCGGGTCAGCGTATACTACGCCACCTTTGAGAATCTCGGGTTTGGCATTTGGGCCTGGCAATCGAGAGTTCACTTAGAACTATGCGATGACCGGGCTGTAAAGCCTGACGAGGCGCCGATACCCCATACGAAGCTCGAGCTAATTTGATTTTTGGAGAATAGACATGTCCCGAGTCTGCCAAGTTACTGGCAAGCGTCCGGTGACCGGTAACAACCGTTCCCACGCACTGAACGCGACTAAACGCCGTTTCCTGCCTAACCTGCACTCTCACCGTTTCTGGGTTGAGAGCGAGAAGCGTTTTGTCACCCTGCGTGTATCTGCTAAAGGTATGCGTGTTATTGATAAGAAAGGCATCGAAACAGTTCTGTCTGAACTGCGTGCCCGTGGCGAAAAGTACTAAGTACTAAGAGGAAATAAATCATGGCTAAAGGTATTCGTGAGAAAATCAAGCTGGTTTCTTCTGCTGGTACTGGTCACTTCTATACCACTACGAAGAACAAACGTACTAAGCCGGAAAAACTGGAACTGAAAAAATTCGATCCAGTTGTCCGTCAGCACGTTCTCTACAAAGAAGCGAAAATCAAATAATTCTCGCTTTGATGTAATAAAAAACCTCGCTTCGGCGGGGTTTTTTGTTTTCTGGCCGTCCCCATATTAATGTGACCTGATACATCGCCGGAGATACTATGCCTGAATTACCTGAAGTCGAAACCAGCCGCCGCGGTATTGAGCCGCATCTGGTGGGGGCAACGATTATGCACGCGACGGTGCGTAACGGTCGTTTGCGTTGGCCGGTATCTGAGGAAATCTATCGTCTGAGTGATAAACCCGTTCTGAGCGTACAGCGGCGCGCGAAATACCTGCTGCTGGAGCTATCGGATGGCTGGGTAATCATTCATCTGGGGATGTCGGGTAGTTTGCGTATCCTCCCTGAAGAACTTCCGGCAGAAAAGCATGACCACGTTGACCTGGTGATGAGCAACGGCAAAGTCCTGCGCTATACCGATCCACGCCGTTTTGGCGCATGGCTGTGGGCTAAAGAGCTGGATGGGCATAATGTCCTCGCTCACCTTGGTCCTGAGCCGCTGAGCGATGATTTCAACGCTGGTTATTTGCAGCAGAAATGTGCGAAGAAGAAAACTGCGATTAAGCCCTGGCTGATGGATAACAAGCTGGTGGTGGGGGTGGGTAACATCTATGCCAGCGAGTCGCTGTTTGCGGCTGGCATCCATCCTGACCGTCTGGCGTCATCTTTGTCGCAGGACGAGTGTGAACTGCTGGTGCGCGTCATTAAGGCGGTTTTGCTGCGTTCTATCGAGCAGGGTGGCACCACGCTGAAGGATTTCCTGCAAAGTGACGGTAAGCCGGGCTATTTTGCCCAGGAGCTGCAAGTCTATGGGAGAGAAGGTGAACCCTGTCGCGCGTGCGGCGCGCCAATCATTGCGACAAAACACGCCCAGCGCACAACGTTCTACTGCCGTCGCTGTCAGAAATAACACCGTTATTGGCCGGAGGTCGCATACGTCTCATCCGGCCAGACGTATTACTTCAGTTTACCCAATAATGCCTGATGGACGTTTTTCGGCAGAAAATGCGTCACGTCACCCTGATGGCGGGCAACTTCTTTCACCAGCGACGATGAGATAAATGACCACTCTTTAGATGGCATCAAAAAGACGCTTTCCAGTTGTGGCATCAGGTGACGGTTCATATGGGCCAGCTGCATTTCATATTCAAAATCGGCTACCGCACGCAGGCCACGGATCAGAATATTAGCCTGATTATCGCGGGCAAAATTTGCCATCAAATCGCTGAATCCCAGAACTTCGACATTGCCAAGATGCGCCGTTGTCTGTTGCGCCAGCTCAACGCGCTCTTCCAGAGTAAACATCGGCTGTTTACTGGGACTTGCGGCAATGGCCAGGATTACGTGATCGAACATGCTTGTTGCACGCGTCACAATATCGAGGTGGCCGTTAGTAATGGGATCAAAGGTTCCTGGATAAATCGCCCGTTTTTGCATGACTTGCCTCAATGCGTTTTGGGTGGCAGATAAGGTTCCAGCAGCTGCAGCAGACGCTGTAGCGCGCCCTGATTTTGATACAGAACTTCAACTGCGTGACGGCCATAAAAATTACGATAATCTGCATCGGTCAGTAAAGAAGAGACCTCTTTCACCAGCGTAGTTGCGTCGGTGACGGTGATCAATCCGCTTGCCTGTTCGAGGCGGGCGCAAATATCTTTAAAATTAAAAGTATGCGGTCCCATTAATACAGGAATGGCGTGTGCCGCGGCTTCCAGTGGATTGTGTCCACCACGTTCAACCAGTGAACCGCCGACAAAAGCGAGGTCGGCAATGCCGTACAGTAGCATCAGCTCGCCCATGGTGTCGCCGATCACAACCTGAGTACCCGATGACGGAACTTCGCCCGAAGAGCGTGTGGTATAGCTTAGCCCAGCCTGGCGTACGAGGTTAATAGCATCCGGGAAGCGTTCCGGATGTCTGGGAACCAGAATCAGTAAAAGATTCGGGAACTGATTTAATAATGCCTGATGGGCGGCAATGATAATGCTTTCTTCGCCGTCGTGGGTGCTGGTTGCAATCCATACCGGGCGGTGAGGCGCCCATTGACGACGTAATGTGACTGCTTTTGCGGCCAGTTGCGGCGTGACGGAAATATCAAACTTCAGGCTACCGGTGACGGTGACCTGATTGCTTCTGGCGCCAAGCGCAATAAAACGTGCGCCATCTTCTTCGTTCTGGGCGGCAATCAAGGTGATACGACGCAGCAGCCTGCCAACAAATTTCCCTAATTTAGCGTAGCCAGCAGCTGAACGAGCTGAAAGACGTGCGTTGGCAATAACCAGCGGGATGTGGCGCTTATGGAGCGCCGCGATCAGATTTGGCCACAGCTCTGTTTCCATAATTAACACCAGCTTGGGGTCAACTTTATTCAGAAAACGGTTCAGGGCATCCGGTAAATCGTACGGCAGATAAATGTGTTGAACGTCAGTGCCAAAAGCGGATTGTACGCGCTCGGAACCGGTTGGCGTCATGGTGGTTACCGTGATCGGCAAGTCGGGATAACGATGTCGCAGAGCGCGGACTAATGGGATAGCTGCCAGCGTTTCGCCTACTGAAACTGAATGAAGCATGATGCCGCCTGGTTTAAGCGGACGGCGGTAAAAGCCGTAGCGTTCACCCCAGCGTTTACGGTAGGCCGGAGCCTTACGTCCGCGCACCCAAAGCCGTATCCAGATCAGAGGCTGAATAAGGTAGAAAAGGGCGGTGTAAAGCAATTCGAGCATAATGGTAGCTGACTTATGAATGTGCTGGGGATTCTATGTATTTAGTTGTGGCTTTACCAATACTTTTCCTATTTTTAAATTAAATAGCGTCTCAGGCGGGGATTACCTTGGGTGCAAACATCTTTTGCATCTTTACGATATCTGTTGATATTTTCAGGTTTAGTCGAGCCAGAGAGCTTAAAATCAAAAGGTCTTGACATGGTAATTTATTGATTTATATGGCTTAATGATATTGGTTGTGCAAGAATTATTCGAGTCGGAACATGGCGAAAGAAGTGATACACTAGCGCGTAAAAAATCAGTGCGATATCAGTAATCAGGTAGCTGTTGAGCCTGGGGCGGTAGCGTGCTTTTTTCTGCTTAACTTTACCGGACACTCACGATAAAAGAGCCGCTTGTGGATAAGCCAATTAATAGAATTCTGGTCATAAAAATGCGTTTTCACGGAGATATGTTGTTAACAACTCCTGTCATTAGTACGCTAAAGCAGAACTATCCTGAAGCGAAAATCGACGTGCTTCTTTATCAGGATACCATCCCAATTTTGTCGGAAAACCCAGAAATTAATGCCCTTTATGGTATTAAAAATAAAAAGACAAAAGTAACCGACAAAATTACTAATTTCATGCACCTGGCCACAACGTTACGCGCAAATGGGTATGATTTAGTTGTAAACCTTACCGACCAGTGGATCGTCGCGATATTGATGCGGCTACTGAATGCGCAGATTAAAATCTCTCAGGATTATGCTCATCGGCAATCTTCTTTTTGGAAAAATAGTTTTACATGTCTGGCTCCGCTGAGCGGAGAAAATGTGGTGGAAAGTAATCTGTCTGTGCTGGCCCCGTTGAAACTTAACTCGACTGTTACGCATACCACAATGAGCTATCCTCCGGATAGTTGGGAACGTATGCGCACAGAATTAAATCGGGCTGGGGTTGGTGATGAATACGTTGTTATTCAACCGACGGCACGTCAACGCTTCAAGTGTTGGAATAACGAAAAGTTTTCACAGGTAATTGACGCCTTACACCAGCGTGGTCTGGAGGTAGTTCTGACCTCTGGCCCAGGCGCAGACGATCTGGCTTGCGTGAATGAAATTGCACAAGGTTGCAAAGAAAAGCCCGTTACTGCGTTGGCCGGAAAGATGAGCTTCCCAGAGCTAGGAGCAGTCATCGATCATGCCCAGTTGTTTATTGGGGTGGACTCTGCTCCCGGACACATTGCTGCTGCGGTTGATACACCATTGATATGCCTGTTTGGCGCAACGGATCATAATTTTTGGCGACCATGGTCAAAGCAGATGATTCAATTTTGGGCTGGTGATTACCGTCCGATGCCACCACGTGAGCAGCGCGATCGCAATGAAATGTATCTTTCGGTGATTCCCGCTGACGATGTTATTGCTGCTGTCGATAAACTATTACCCGGTAGACTTGTGCCGCCACAAGCGGGGAGTCCCGTATGATTGTTGCTTTCTGTTTGTATAAATACTTCCCATTCGGTGGGTTACAGCGTGATTTTATGCGCATTGCGCAAACTGTAGCGGCACGAGGTCACCATGTTCGTGTCTACACGCAGTCCTGGGAAGGTGAGTGTCCTGACGTTTTTGAATTAATTCTTGTACCGGTAAAGTCCCGGACAAACCATGGCCGCAATGCGGAGTATTATTCCTGGGTCCAGGCACATTTACTTCAGCATCCTGTCGATCGGCTTGTTGGTTTTAATAAAATGCCGGGCCTGGATATCTACTATGCTGCTGACGTTTGCTATGCCGAGAAAGTGGCGCAAGAAAAAGGTTTCCTCTATCGGTTAACTTCACGATATCGGCACTATGCAGCGTTTGAGCGTGCGACGTTTGAGCAGGGTAAATCGACGCAGCTATTAATGCTAACTGATAAGCAGATTGCTGATTTTCAGAAGCATTATCAGACAGAAGCTGAGCGATTTCATATTCTTCCTCCCGGGATTTATCCGGACAGAAAGTATAGTCAGCAGATCCCGAATAGCCATGAAGTTTTTCGCCAGAAAAACGGTATAACAGAGCAACAAAATCTTTTATTACAGGTAGGCTCTGATTTCACTCGTAAAGGTGTGGATCGTTCAATTCGCGCGTTGGCATCATTACCAGAAACTCTTCGAACCAATACGCTACTGTTTGTTGTTGGACAAGACAAACCGAGAAAATTTGAGGCGTTGGCGGAAAAACTTGGCGTACGCAGTAATGTCCATTTCTATTCAGGCCGTAATGATGTTGCAGAATTAATGGCTGCGGCTGATTTATTGATGCATCCGGCTTATCAGGAGGCGGCAGGCATTGTGCTACTAGAGGCAATCACTGCAGGGCTGCCGGTTTTGACCACAGCTGTATGCGGTTACGCGCATTATATTGTTGATGCTAACTGTGGTATGGCAATTGCAGAACCATTCCGGCAAGAAACGCTGAATGAAGTCTTACGTAAAGCGCTGGTAGAGCCTTCATTGTGTTCTGAGTGGAGGGAAAATGCGCGAAACTATGCGGATACGCAAGATTTATACAGCCTACCGGAGAAAGCAGCGGATATGATTACGGGTGGTTTAGATGGTTGAATTAAAAGAACCGTTAGCCACATTATGGCGCGGGAAAGATGCATTTGAAGAAGTTAAAAATTTACAAGGTGAAGTATTCAGAGAGCTGGAAACTCGCCGTACGCTACGATTTGAACTAGCGGGTAAAAGCTATTTTTTAAAATGGCACAGAGGCACTTCTCTGAAGGAGATTGTTAAAAATCTACTTTCATTACGCATGCCAGTATTAGGTGCTGATAGAGAATGGAATGCTATTCATCGCCTGAGTCAATTGGGCGTGGATACAATGACAGGGGTGGGATTTGGTGAGAAAGGATTGAATCCACTGACTAAAACCTCGTTTATTATTACTGAGGATCTCACTCCAACCATCAGTCTGGAAGATTACTGTGCGGAATGGGCCACAAATTCTCCCGATGTGAAAGTGAAGCGTATGATTATTGATCGCGTTGCCACCATGGTGCGTAAGATGCATGCTGGAGGTATCAATCATCGCGATTGCTATATTTGCCACTTTTTATTACATCTTCCTTTTTCAGGGCATGAGGACGATCTCAAGATTTCAGTGATTGATTTGCACCGTGCTCAAATTCGGTCGACCGTTCCTCGACGCTGGCGCGACAAAGACTTGATTGGTCTCTATTTTTCATCCATGAATATTGGATTAACACAGCGTGATATATATAGATTTCTACGCGTCTATTGCGAATTGCCATTGAAAAGCATCCTAAGCCAGGAGGCTGATTTGTTCAATGAAGCACAGGTTAAAGCTAATAAAATACGCGAAAGAACAATTCGTAAATCTCTGTGATTAATTTATCCTGAACTATTTGGAATAGGGCATGTGAGAACGTGGTCTATTTCTCAAAAATTGGTAAGAGTCAAATGTCTCAATTTAGTGATAAAGAAGTTATCCTTTCTGTTTTTGAGTACGATTTTCGGGAAAATACTTCTGCAGAGTGTTTTAATATCGGTTATGGTATTGACAGGAATTTTTTATTTGGCTGCGGCGTTTCAATAGCCTCTATATTATTGTCGAATAAAAAAATCGATTTCACATTTCATATATTTACTGATTATTTCGATGAGAGTGATAAAGCCAGATTCTCCGATCTGGCTAAACAATATCAATCCTGTATCAAAGTCTACCTAATTGATTGCAATAAATTAAAAGACTTACCTAGTACCAAAAATTGGACTTATGCAACATACTTCCGTTTTGTTATTGCAGATTATTTCTATAATAAGGTAGATAAATTATTATACCTTGATGCTGATATTGCTTGCCAGGGTTGTGTACGAGAACTGGTCGATTATAAGTTTTCCGCAGATGAGATCGCTGTCGTTGTAACGGAAAGAGATTCCGAATGGTGGCATAATCGTTCTGTAACTCTGGCCACTCCAGAATTAACTGCCGGATACTTTAATGCTGGATTCTTACTTATCAATATCAACGCATGGCACAGTAATAATATCTCTTCCCGAGCCATCGAAATGTTGCGTATTCCAGAATGGGTGGAAAGAATAACTCATCTTGATCAAGATGTCCTTAATGTGTTGTTAGCCGGAAAAGTAACTTTTATCAATGGTAAATACAATACTCGCTTTAGCATTAATTATGAACTGAAAGATAAAGTAGTCAACCCTGTTAATAATGAAACTGTCTTCATTCATTATGTAGGACCGACTAAACCCTGGCATGAGTGGTCCAACTATCCGGTATCGAAGAGTTTTTTAGTTGCGAAAGAGGCCTCGCCCTGGCATTCAGTCGCGCTTCTCAAACCGACCAATAGTAACCAATTCAGATATTGTGCAAAGCATAAATTTAAACAAGGGTTATACGTTCAGGGACTGTATAGCTACTTTAATTATTATCTGACCAAGTTGAAAGGTTAACTGCTGGTTAAGTGCATTACTAAAATCATCCATAACTATGCAGAACTTGGCCGCTGAAAAATATAGCTGAAATAATTAAAGGTAATTAAATTGGACTTCAAAAGGTTAACTAACTTCAAAGATATCATTGAGTTAGACAGACGTGTTACTCCATGTGATGATCGTGACACTTTTAATATTTCATGGGGGATCGATAAAAATTACCAAACTGGTGCGGCAATCTCTATTGCATCTATCCTTGAAAATAATAAAGAGAGTAATATTAATTTTACCTTTCATATTATTGCGGATTATTTAGACCAAGATTATATTGCACTTTTGACACAGTTAGCAGAACAGTATAAAACAGTTATTAAGCTATATCATATTGATTCTGAACCGTTGGTGTCACTGCCTAAAACAAATATATGGCCAGTGTCAATATACTATCGCTTGCTTTCATTTGATTACTTTTCTGAACGATTAGATCGACTGCTATATCTAGATGCTGATATTACGTGTAAAGGCTCTTTAGAGGATCTTGCCGCTCTGAAATTTGATGGGGAATATGGTGCGGTCGTAGTAGATGTTGATTCCATGCAGGCTAAAAGCGCAGAACGTTTACATAACCCTGAGTTTAAAGGCAACTACTTTAACTCGGGGGTCATGTATATAAACTTGCAACAATGGCTTAACTCTAGTTTGACGAAGAGATTTTTTGAACTATTGTCAGATGAAAATATAGTTTCCAAAGTAAAATATCCTGATCAAGATATTTTAAATATTATGTTTTTGCATCATGCGGTATTATTACCGAGAAAATTTAACTCAATTTACTCATTGAAGTCTGAGTTTGAAATTAAAAATAAAAATCATTATAAATCAGTGATTAATGAAGAGACAGTATTTATTCATTATACTGGTGTAACAAAACCATGGCACGAGTGGGCTGATTATTCCTCAGCACAGTTTTTCCGCACAGTATATGAGAAGTCACCATGGAAGAATCAGCCTTATCAAGTTGCAAAACAAAAACATGAATATAGAGAAAAATATAAGCATCTTCTTTATCAAAATAAAATAATTCCAGGCCTGATCGCAGCAATTAAATATAAGACAATGTGAAGGTGATCTTTATGATTGATAAAATCATATTTACTGTAACCCCTATTTATTCTATTCCACCACGTGGTGCCGCAGCAGTTGAGACCTGGATGTATCAGGTTGCACAGAGAACTCAATTCCCTAATCGTATTGTCTGCATAAGGAATGAAGGATATTCTGATTATTCTTACGTAAACGAACGATGCAGTATTCATCGCATTGGATTTAGTCCGTTATATAAGCGTATTTTCCAAAAGTGGACCCGACTGGATCCGGTACCTTATTCAAAGCGCATACTGAAAGTTGCTGAAAAGTTTGAGATAACCGATCAAAGTGTGATTGTTGTCCATAACAGTATGAAGCTATATCGACAAATTCGCTCGCGAGCTCCTCAGGCAAGAGTTGTGATTCATATGCATAATGCTTTTGAACCTAAGTTGCTCGATCAAAAAGTTAAGATGATCGTACCAAGTTTGTTTTTGAAGAATTATTATCAATCTTATCTTCCTGAAGCTGATATTGTTATTGTACCTAATGGTATTGACCTGGATATCTATCAATCGTCCTATGAATCCATATCAAAGAGTAAATTAAATATTTCCCCAGAAAGCAAGGTGGTATTTTTTGCTGGACGCATAGTACCTGATAAAGGTGTTCTCTTGCTTCTGCAGGCTTTTGAAAAGCTGCAACATGAAAACAAAAATCTGAAGCTTGTGGTCGTTGGTGATCACATGGAAGTAAGTAAGAATGATAAAGGTGATTATCAGCGCGAAGTGCGGGAGATAGCCGAGCGTCTCAAGCCACATTGCATTATGTTGGGTAGTATCTCTCCCGAGAAAATGCACTATTACTATCCACTGGCAGACATAGTAGTGATTCCTTCGCAGTTTCAGGAGCCATTTTGTATGGTGGCAATTGAGGCTATGGGAGCCGGGAGGCCTGTATTAGTCAGCACTCGAGGCGGCATGATTGAGTTTGTTAAAGATAAGATTACAGGCTATCACTTAACAGAGCCGATGACTGCAGACACTATTGCTGAGGATATCACCAGGGTCATGCTGGAAAGTGATTTACCGGATACGGCCCAACGAGGGCAGCAATACGTCTTTAAAAACTATAGCTGGTCTGCTGTTACGCAACGTTTTGAAGAGGTTATTTGTAACTGGTTCGAGTGATAAAAAGGCTACATAAAGTAGCCTTTTTTAATGATTTATTTATTCTTCAGGGCTAACAGTAACCCAGCAAAAATACCCAACAGATCTAATTCAATCTGCTCAACGTTACCGCGAATAATAAAATAACCGACAAATGAAAGTAAAATTATCATATAAGCATTGTATGGGGAGTGATAATTCTCCCTAAATGCATGCGTGACGCACTCTCTCACAATGCTTGTGTACACCAGTATTAATCCCAGAAGTCCAAGCAACCCTGTACCAAACCAGACAAAGAGAATAAGGTTGTGTGGCCCAATTGACTCACGGAATGTCCAGTTTGGATAATCAACAACACGCTTGTTGTACACTATCTTATAAGCATTGTTACCAAAGCCATAGCCTATAACCGGGTTTTCAAGGATTAGGTCAAACGCACTTCCTTGGGTACCATTAGTATAGCGGTATGAGCTGTCAGTTTGCTGTAATTTAACTGTCAGGTTTTCTGACATATCTTTGTGTGAAAAAATAACTGTCAGAGCAACAATGGCGACGAGTACTCCAACAAGACACAATCGCCATTGTTTATAAATAACTATCCATGTAAGAGCGATGATAAATACCGATAACCAAGCGCCACGGGACAATGTTCCGAGAATTAGAAAGGTATAAATTGCCCCTAGCGTCAGGAATAATATACGGTATTTTGCTGATTTAAGTAACCAGAGATTCAGAAGCGCGGGAAATAAAAATACCATTGCGTCTGAAATTCCGCGATGTTGATAATTAGTAAAAGGCATGATTCCTTGCTGATAGTCCTGATAATAAAGGACAAGTTCTGAAAGGCATCGCAAACTAAGAGCTGTAAGGAACGAGAAGAATATCAACTTCGAAATGGTTTCTTTGCTTTCTTCTCTTAATAATACAGGGATCGCAATGGTGCATAATAAAACATTTTCAACAACAGAGTTGTTTATCTCTTTCAGGCTGGCTTTTAGTTCAGGAGTGAACATTAAAGAGACGAAAGTAGCGATTACAAGAAATAATACACTTGAAAAAATAAATGTTTTAAAAGTTGAAATGTAATGACGAGGATTATTGCATAAATAGACTATCGTAGTGATTGTCATCAGTATGACAATCAAATGTTTATAACGTGTAATATCACCTAAGAAATAGGTGGCGATAAAAAGAAATACAAGTCCTCTATTCCAGTTTACCTTCCAGTTTTTTTTCTCATTTAAAAAAAACTTTGTTAGAGCCATCATTTCTCCGACACCGGCAGACAATTATTCAAAAATTCACAATTAATTGATCTAAATACGGTCGAAGAATGCAAGTCTGAAAGGTTTTCACTTCCTGAGCGACATACCACTTGATTCTTCCCATACCCACCAATCAATCCTGGGTCCGTTGGACCGTACAACGTAATATTAGGGCGATCCAGCGCAGCGGTTAAATGGCTCAGGCCTGTATCAACCGACACCACAAATTTTGCCCCCGCCAATACGCGAGCGACCTCTTCAAGAGTCATCCGTGGAAGAACATCAACATAAGAAAAACCATCCGCCAGCCTAAGGGCCCGTGCTTCTTCATGGGGAGCACCCCAGGGCAGTTTAATACGTATGCCAGCGTTATTTAACAGGCCAATTAGCTCCCGCCAGTTGGCTTCTGGCCAGTGTTTATCATCACGCGTCGTGGCATGCAGAAATACGGCATACTGTCCTGTCTCAGCATTACGTTCTTTCAGAAAATGCTGAGCGATAGCGTAATCACCCTGCGACTGCGGTTTAGCATATCCCAGACTTTTGGCGAACAGCTCACGCGTACGTTCTACCGCATGCTGCTGCCGGGCAATGTGATGTTTGCGATTATAAAACAGGCTAGCCAAGGGTTCGCGTGCCGTGCTCCAGTCCATACCATGCTTGATGCCACGCGCCAGACGCGTAACCAACGCTGCGCTTTTAACCAAACCCTGCGCATCAATTATCGCGTCATACTGGCGTAAACGCACCGCATCGCGAAAGGCTTTACGCTCGGCTTTAATCGGCGCTGAAAACCAGGCTTTACGCCAACGACGAATCGCCACTGGGATCACGCGGTCAACGGCCGCATGCCAGGATGGGATCTGCGCGAAGCCCTCTTCCACTACCCAATCAAATTGAATATCCGGCATGACCTGCTGCGCGTCAGTTAATGCAGGTAACGTATGCAGTACATCGCCCATAGACGATGTTTTAACGATCAGTACCCGCATCCGTCAGGCTTCCTCTTGTAACAACAGGTCGTTGAGCTCTTCCAGTACGCGCTGGGGGGTAATGTCAATCAGGCTCTGATGATAGCCTTCTGCCGCATCGCCCTTGCGTACTTTGTGATAACCCGTAATCAGGCGAATCACGCGCGCCTTGTGTGAAAGAGGCGGAGTGAAATCCGGGCTGCTGGGGCCGTATAATGCGACCAATGGGCGGTTTAGCGCGGCGGCAACGTGCATTAATCCAGAGTCGTTGGTGACCACCGCTTTGCAGGCTGCGAGAAGGATGACGGCCTGCTCCAGCTGTGTTTCGCCCGCCAGATTACGGCACCATGCCTGCTGTTCAACGCTCAGCGTCGCCAGGATCTCATTTCCGGCCTCATGGTCTTTTGCCGAGCCAAACAGCACAATCTGATGGCCCTCATCGATCAATTGCTTCGCCAGTTCTGCATAGTGGTAATGTGGCCATCGTTTTGCAGGGCCAAATTCCGCGCCAGGGCAAAAGCCGATGATGGGGCGTTCGGCAGAGAGGGAAAACTGACTACAGGTCAGTGATTTCTCGCCTTCGCTGACCTGCAACTGCGGCCATAGCAGAGGCTGCGGCAAATCTTTGGCCGTCAGCATCACGCCTTTATCATAAGCCAGGGCCACATAGCGCTCGACCATCAACGGCCATGCGTCTTTATCCAGCACGCGCGCATCGTTTAGCAGACCGTAGCGCATTTCGCCACGCCAACCGGTACGATGGGGAATGCCAGCAAAGAACGGCACCAGAGCTGATTTAAACGAGTTAGGCAGCACATAGGCGCGGTCATAGCGCTTTTCACGCAGGCTGTGACCGAGTTTACGGCGTTCGCCGATCTCCAGCGCGCCATGACCCAGCGGCATGGCAATGGCTTCGTTGACTTCAGGCATGCGCGACAGCAGCGGACGGCACCACGCAGGTGCCATCACGTCGATTATCGCCTGGGGATAGCGCGCCTTAAGCGTGCGATAGAGACTTTGCGACATCATCATGTCGCCCACCCAGGACGGGCCCACCACCAGAATCCTCATTGATTGCCTGCCTTACGCGTCGCGGTTCAGCCAGGCCATATATTCCGTGACGCCTTCGGCGACGGTTTTAAACGGCTTGTCATAGCCCGCTGCGCGCAGGTTAGTCAGATCGGCCTGAGTAAATGCCTGGTAGCGACCTTTCAGTTTTTCCGGGAATGGGATGTACTCAATGCTGCCTTTGTTGTGATACGCAAGCGTAGCATCGGCAACGGCCTGGAAAGATTCCGCACGACCGGTACCGAGGTTAAAGATGCCGGAAACCCCGTTTTCCAGGAACCACAGGTTTACCGCAGCCACATCGCCGACATAAACGAAATCACGTTTGAAGTTTTCACTGCCTTCGAACAGTTTTGGTGTTTCGCCATTGTTGAGCTGGGTATTGAGGTGGAAGGCGACGCTCGCCATGCTGCCTTTATGGCCTTCACGTGGTCCGTAGACGTTGAAATAGCGGAAGCCAACAATCTGAGAGTTCGCTTCTGGCAGGATCTGACGAACGTACTCGTCGAACAGGAATTTTGAGTAACCGTAGACGTTCAGCGGCTTCTCATATTCACGGGATTCGATGAAATCAGAAGTGCGACCGCCATAAGTGGCGGCAGAAGACGCGTACAGGAACGGGATTTCACGCTCCAGGCAGTAGTGCAGCAGCTCTTTGGAGTATTGATAGTTGTTATCCATCATATACTTGCCGTCCCACTCGGTGGTGGAAGAGCATGCGCCTTCGTGGAAAATCGCTTCGATATCGCCGAAATCTTCCCCGGCCATAATCTGGATCAGGAAGTCTTCCTTGTCCATGTAGTCAGCAATATTCAGATCCACCAGGTTAACAAACTTGGTGCCGTCTTTCAGGTTGTCCACCACCAGGATGTCGGTGATGCCTTTATCATTCAGGGACTTAACGATGTTGCTGCCGATAAAGCCCGCGCCGCCGGTAACGATGATCATAAATGTAACCTTCGAATTATGGAGTCAGAGACAATCTCAGACACTAATGTTTGTAATCATACCATCACATCGGCATCCCTTCAGCCTCTTAAGTAAGATGGCGATTCGGCAGACGGTCTATAAACACTTGCATAAGAATGCTTATTTAATGGTTATTATCTGTATTGAATTATTCTTAAATGTATTGCGGTTTTTTAATAACCACCCATGTATATTATATGTACAAAAACAAAAGCTATGTGATATAATATTTTTTTTATTAATGGTTTGATATGGCTATGAAATCATCTACCACTATTGTTACAGCATATTTTGATATCGGTAGGGGGGAGTGGACTGTTAATAAAGGCTTCCGTGAAAAACTATCCCGATCTTCTGATGTCTATTTTGATTACTTCAAGCGGTTAGCCGCTTTAGAAAACGATATGGTTATTTTTACTTCGCCTGAGTTTGAAGCCAGAATTGCGGAAATACGCAAAGGTAAGCCCACAAAAATTATAGCTATAGATTTAGATAATAAATTCAAACATATTAAAAATAAAATTAGACAAATCCAGCAGGATGATGCCTTTAAGAGTAAGTTAGAAACTCGACAGCTTGGTAACCCTGAATACTGGTCTCCAGAATATGTGTTGATCACTAATTTAAAAGCATATTTTGTAGCTAAAGCTATTAATTTAGGCTTAGTTAATACTCCGATGGTTGCGTGGATCGACTTCGGGTATTGTCGTAAACCTCAGGTCACTGGCGGTTTAAAGGTATGGGATTTCCCATTTGATCGTAATAAAATGCATCTCTTTACGATTAAAAAAGGCTTGGTTGTGTCATCAATAAAGCAAGTGTTTGACTTTATGATTGGGAATCATATTTATATTATCGGTGGCGCTATTGTTGGCTCTCAGGAAAAATGGAAAGAGTTTTATTCATTAGTCACTGAATGCCAAAAAGAGACCCTCAGAAATAATATTGTTGATGATGATCAGGGTATTTTTGTTATGTGTTATTACAAACGCCCTGCGCTATTAATGCTTAATTACCTTGGTCGTGGCAAATGGTTCGATCTGTTCCGTGTTTATCGGCGAACCGCGTTAGGTGCAAAACTCCAGGCACTACGAATTTTTCTGACCCGAAAGTAGTGGTTCGAATGGGATCTAAGGGTTACCTGAGCAGATAGAATGCTGTGAAGGCATTCTTCTGTTATTGATGCTGTTTTTTCACCTCAATCAATAAAGCTCTTCTAAATCAAGTGGTTGTGAATTATCCCTCCTAATAAAGATACACGGCAGCATCACTGATTAGCCATGTGGATATACGTGATTTATGCTTCATTTTGAAGAAGTAGTGATGCGTCATCTCGTATCAACGTATAGCTTTGGGTAATATGTGCTGAAATTTGCCCAGTCTGGAGAATTGAAATGCGTGGGGATTTTTACAAACAGTTAACCAACGATCTCGACACCGCACGTGCGGAAGGATTGTTTAAAGAAGAGCGCATTATTACGTCTGCCCAGCAGGCGGATATCACCGTGGCGGACGGAAGCCACGTTATTAACTTTTGTGCGAACAACTATCTGGGGCTGGCTAACCACCCGGAGCTGATTGCAGCGGCAAAAGCGGGCATGGATTCTCACGGATTTGGTATGGCTTCGGTCCGCTTTATTTGCGGTACCCAGGACAGCCATAAGCAACTGGAGCAAAAACTGGCGGCATTCCTCGGTATGGAAGATGCCATCCTTTACTCTTCCTGCTTTGACGCCAACGGCGGCCTGTTCGAAACGCTGCTGGGCGCCGAAGATGCGATCATTTCAGATGCGCTAAACCACGCGTCTATCATTGACGGCGTTCGCTTGTGTAAAGCAAAGCGTTTCCGTTATGCCAACAACGACATGGTCGAGCTGGAAGCGCGCCTGAAAGAAGCACGTGAAGCGGGCGCCCGTCATATTCTGATCGCCACCGATGGCGTGTTCTCTATGGATGGCGTTATCGCTAACCTGAAAGGCGTTTGTGACCTGGCGGATAAATACGACGCGCTGGTCATGGTTGATGATTCTCATGCGGTCGGCTTTGTCGGCGAAAACGGTCGTGGCTCCCATGAATACTGTGATGTGATGGGCCGTGTGGACATCATCACCGGTACGCTGGGTAAAGCGCTCGGTGGCGCATCCGGCGGTTACACCGCAGCGCGCAAAGAGGTTGTTGAGTGGCTGCGTCAGCGTTCCCGTCCGTACCTGTTCTCCAACTCACTGGCTCCGGCGATTGTTGCAGCCTCCATTAAAGTGCTGGAGATGGTCGAGGCTGGCAACGAGCTGCGCGATCGCCTGTGGGCGAACGCACGTCAGTTCCGTGAGCAAATGTCTGC
This sequence comes from Citrobacter sp. Ce006, assembly GCF_030336535.1. Taxonomy (NCBI): domain Bacteria; kingdom Pseudomonadati; phylum Pseudomonadota; class Gammaproteobacteria; order Enterobacterales; family Enterobacteriaceae; genus Citrobacter; species Citrobacter sp. Ce006. The sequence continues at coordinate 878,056 of NZ_JAOWDO010000073.1, read as the reverse complement.
CGCAGGCTTTACGTTAGCGGGTGCGGATCACGCGATTATCCCGGTCATGTTGGGTGATGCGGTTGTGGCGCAGGCGTTCGCCCGTGAACTGCAAAAAGAGGGGATTTACGTTACCGGATTCTTCTATCCGGTGGTTCCAAAAGGCCAGGCGCGTATTCGTACCCAGATGTCTGCGGCGCATACCCCTGAGCAGATCACGCGTGCTGTTGAGGCCTTCACACGCATTGGTAAACAACTGGGCGTTATTGCCTGAGGATGTGAAATGAAAGCGTTATCCAAACTGAAAGCGGAAGAGGGCATTTGGATGACCGACGTTCCTGAACCGGAAGTCGGCCATAACGATTTGCTGATTAAAATCCGTAAAACAGCCATCTGCGGGACTGACGTTCACATTTATAACTGGGATGAATGGTCGCAAAAAACCATCCCGGTACCGATGGTCGTTGGGCATGAATATGTCGGCGAAGTTGTTGGCATCGGCCAGGAAGTTAAAGGCTTTAAAATCGGCGATCGCGTTTCAGGCGAAGGTCATATCACCTGCGGGCATTGCCGTAACTGCCGCGGTGGGCGTACTCACCTGTGCCGCAATACGACCGGTGTCGGCGTAAATCGTCCTGGCTGCTTTGCAGAGTACCTGGTGATCCCGGCATTTAACGCGTTTAAAATTCCGGACAACATCTCCGACGACCTGGCGTCTATTTTCGATCCGTTCGGTAATGCGGTGCACACGGCGCTGTCGTTTGATCTGGTTGGGGAAGATGTGCTGGTTTCCGGTGCGGGTCCAATCGGAATTATGGCAGCAGCGGTCGCGAAGCACGTTGGCGCACGCCACGTGGTGATTACCGATGTTAATGAGTATCGCCTTGAGTTGGCGCGTAAAATGGGCATCACTCGCGCGGTCAACGTCTCGAAAGAGAATCTGACTGACGTGATGGCTGAACTGGGTATGACCGAAGGGTTTGATGTAGGTCTGGAGATGTCCGGTGCGCCGCCAGCGTTTCGCGCCATGCTGGACACTATGAACCACGGTGGGCGCATTGCTATGCTGGGTATTCCGCCATCTGACATGTCAATCGACTGGACGAAAGTTATCTTTAAGGGGCTGTTTATTAAAGGTATCTACGGTCGTGAGATGTTTGAGACCTGGTACAAAATGGCTGCACTGATTCAGTCTGGTCTGGATTTGTCGCCAATCATCACCCATCGATTCTCCATCGATGAATTCCAGCAGGGCTTTGACGCGATGCGTTCAGGCCAGTCAGGGAAAGTGATCCTGAGTTGGGATTGAAGGCTCGATTTGTATTAAATGTTACCAACGGCCAGATTATTTGATCTGGCCGTATACATAATAAATGCTATTTACCACGAAGCTTTCTGGATAAAGATCTTGTCGCTTCTTTGAGGCAGATGAGCTTATACACTAACCCTTTCCCTTTGATTTTAATATTATATTTTCGCTGCAACGCTAAAATGTCATTAGCCTGACAAATCTTCATGTTTCCCTTACAAGATAAGTCGATAATTCTTAATTCACCGCCTGGCGTACGAATGAAGTTTCCTGGGTGGATATCATTAGATGCCAACCCGGCTTTGTGAAGGCGCAGAACGCACTGCTTCACTTCATCGGCATTCTTAGGGCTAATTTCTTTTAAAGGAGTACCTTCAATATATTCATGAATAATATAAACATCATGACACTGACGAAGGCGCACTTTCTCTGCAGCGTAGTAGAGATCGGCTGTACAGGCGCGCATTTCCGGGGAGAGCTTGTCCAGCTTCTTGATGAGCCTGGAATAGAAGGGACCGGAGATAAAATTCTGCATTTTTTTCTCGAATCGAGGATCAACTTCACGGTCGTTTTTGATGATAAATTTTTGTGAGTTGTACTCGACCAGTTCCACGCTGCGCATAGCGTTACCACTGCTCAACGGTTTGCCACTGATTTCTTTATTTATATACTTACTCATCAGTGACTTAAGGTCTATATTGGTCTCTTTACAATAGACCGTATAACCTTTTTCATGTGTCTTACTGATGGCCATCACTTTCCTCAATATCAGTGTACATAATGCGTTAATTTATAGCGATATAGTATACAGGTTGCGCCCCTCAATATGTAGACGATCTGAGCTTTCACTGCCCGCTGAACTCAGGTTTCGCATAGCATTTTCTCATACTGGCTGCTTTCGCCGCGCCGCTTCTGGCGATAAATCGTTCCAGGCTTAATAATTCCTTAATGAAACTGTAGTAAAAGTCATCAGTGTACTAACAAACCAGGGTTAGCTGATGAGAAACAGCACAAATATGTTGAGTGTTATTATTCCGTTGTATAACGCGGGTGATAGTTTTCGGGATTGCATGGAATCTTTGATCGCACAGACATGGAGTGCGATAGAGATCATTATTGTCGATGATGGCTCAACGGATAACTCTGTTGATATTGCAAGACAGTATGCTGATAACTATCCCCATGTTCGGTTGTTGCATCAGGCTAACGCTGGGGCATCTGTTGCGCGTAATCGTGGTCTGGCAGCGGCCAGAGGGGATTATGTTGCATTTGTCGATGCTGATGACCTGGTTTATCCCAATATGTATGAAACCCTGATGACCATGGCACTTCAGGATGACCTGGATCTGGCGCAGTGCAATTCTGACTGGTGCATTTTCGAAACGGGGGACACCTGGCAATCAATACCGACGGACCGTTTGCGGTCTACGGGTGTATTGACCGGCCCTGACTGGTTACGTATGGCATTGGCTTCACGCCGTTGGACACATGTGGTCTGGATGGGGGTTTACCGCAGGGATGTTATCGAGAAAAATAAGATATCGTTTGTTCCTGGGTTGCATCATCAGGATATTGTATGGACGACGGAGTTTATGTTTAACGCCAAACGTGTACGATATACCGAACAATCTTTATATAAATACTTCTTACATGATCAATCAGTTAGCCGTCTTAAAAGACAAGGCTTAAAAAATCTCAATTACCAACGACACTATATTAAAATTACACGGTTATTGGATAAGTTGAATCGTGAATATGCTGGACGGATTACTCTTTATCCGGAATTTCATCAGCAAATAACCTATGAAGCTTTGCGCGTTTGTCACGCAGTACGCAAAGAACCGGATGTTCATATTCGTCAGCGTATGATTGCAGAGATTTTTGTCTCGGGTATGTATAAACGCATGATTACTAATGTACGCAGCGCCAAAGTTATGTACCAGGCGCTGCTATGGTCATTCCGTCTCTGGAAATGGCGAGATAAAACATCGTCGCCTTCTCGTATTACACGTAAAACGCTTAATCTACGTTAGCGTTCATAGTGCCGGGAGAGGATGTATTTCCCCAGCCCTGCCACTGCAGCTTCATGTACTGCACCAGCGTGCTTTGGGTGATGCTTTCACCGAGCACGCTGAAGAAGCGGCTGGCGTAAACCGGCTCTAACGGCTGTTTCGGTTTGCATAATTTCACCCCGCGGAAAGGATTACGCGGTGCGTCAGGCGTACCGTTTTTTGGCGGAGTGAGGTTTGGTCTGGACGTATCCACCTGTGGTTCATTGAGCAGGCTGCTTGGGCGAACCAGCGTGATGTCGGCTGGCAGGCTATAAAGCATCTGCTGCAGGACGCGAACCGTAGACGGGTGAGGGTGGCCAATGGCAATTGCCGAGCCGTTGCGACGCGCAAGTTCGACGGCACGATTAAACTGACGGCGAATATCGGCTTCGTTTTGCGTGTCGTCCAGGAAGACTTTGCGTTTAATGACCTTCACACCGGTCCCTGACGCTGCGCGCATGGCCTGACTGTTGCCGATGGTCATGCTGTCGAGGAAGTAGAGGTCGTATCGTTCCAGCGCCTGCATCACCTTCTGCATGCCAAACAGGCTGGAGGTCATCGCGCTGCCCATATGGTTGTTCAGACCGACCGCATTCGGTACTTTGCTTACCGCATCGCGAATAATTCGCTCAATCTCTTCGCTGCTCATTTCCGGGCGTAAAGTGTCTTTCTCTAACGGCTGTTTGCTCAGTGGCGCCATCGGTAGATGGATCAGGACTTCATGTCCGCTGTTATGGGCCTTGGTTGCCATTTCCCGCGCATGCGGAGCATTAGGCAAAACGGCAACGGAGATGGTGGAAGGCATCGCCAGTACCTGATTTTCAGTGTGTGGACGATAGCCGAAATCATCAATGACGATGGCGAGTTTGCCAGCAAAAACAGGTGTTGCGAAGGCCAGCAGGCTGGCGAGAGAGAGTAATAGACGACGAAATTGAGGCAAAACTTATCTTCCCAACCACGGCTGTGGATTGACCGCCTGACCCTGGCGACGAATTTCGAAATAGAGCGCCGGTCTGCCCTGACCGCCGCTGCTACCCACAAGTGCAATAGGCTGCCCGGCGCGAACCTGCGTACCGACGCTGACCAGTGCGCTCTGGTTATAACCGTACAGGCTCATATCGCCTTTACCGTGCTCAACGACGACGACCAGGCCATAGCCCTGCAGCCAGTCCGCCAGAATGACGCGACCATCGGCAATGGCTTTAACTTCGGTGCCTTCGGATGCGCCAATAACCATCCCCTTCCAACGTAGCTCACCCTGCAGCTGTTCGCCATAACGATGTAACGTTGGACCACGAACGGGCCAGAATGCCTGGCCACGTGGTGAACCCAAACCGCCGGTACGCGACATCAGTGATTTTTCACTTTCGGTTGGCTTATAGGTTGAGCCTTTCCGTGAGGCATCCTGCTGCTTATCGCGTACGGCCTGCGCCTCGCGGGCTTCACGTTCCGCGCGTGCTTTGGCTGCGGCTTCGGCGCGAGCAATGCTGTTACGCAGGCGCGATTCGTTGGCGCGCATTTCGCCCAATTGCTGTTGACCCTGTTGAATCGATGACTCCAGACCCGAGAGCGTCTTCTGGCGTTCATTACGCGCCTGCTCCAGCTTAGCCTGCTGAGCACGCTGCTCGTACAACAGAGTCTGCTGTTCGCTCTGCTTATCTTCCAGCTCGGCTTTTTGCGAGTCGACCTCTTCGCGGGTTTGTTTCAGCTGCGCGATGGTTTCCTGTCGCGCCTGGTTCAGATAGCCGAAATAGGCCTGCAGGCGTTGCCCACGCTGGCTTTCTTCACCGCTAAGAATGAGCTGAATGCCGGTATGTTCGCCCTGGCGAAATGCAGCGTCGAGTTGGGCTGCCAGGCTGCGTTCTTGCGCGGCCCGCTGTTTTTCCAGCTTCGCAAGGGCGGCATTCATCTCTGCAATTTGCGCGTTCAGCTGCGCCAGTGAGTTTTGCGTTTCGCGCAGTTGCCTGGCGGCAACGGCAATGGCCTGTTCCTGCGCTTTAAGCTGAGCGAGGAGGGTGGCGCGTTGTTGTTGCTGTTGGCGTACCGCGCGTTCTTTTGCCGCGATATCGGCCTGAATAGATTTGAGCTGGTCGCGTTCGTCCGCGTGGGCGGAAAAGGCGCACAGCAATACGCCAGCGCTAAGCGCGCTGGCGTAGAACAAGGGCCTGACTGAAAGCTTGCGCAGCTTCACGGCCCGAGTGATGGTATTAATCGCCTTTCCCCTCATGGGGAGGGATTATTCCACGATGAACAGCGGCTTACCAGTCATCTCTTGCGGGATTTCCATACCCATCAGCGTCAGCATCGTCGGGGCGATATCAGAAAGTTTGCCGCCTTCGACTGCTTTGACGTTTTTACCACCGACATAAATCAGCGGAACGGGCAGGTTGGTGTGCGCTGTATGTGCCTGACCGGTGGACGGATCGCGCATTTGCTCTGCGTTACCGTGGTCCGCGGTGATCAGCAACTGGCCGCCAACGGATTCAACCGCTTTAGTCACCTGCTCAACACAATGATCCAGCGCTTCAACCGCTTTAACCGCTGCTTCCATCACCCCGGTGTGGCCAACCATGTCGCCGTTCGGGTAGTTACAAATGATGGTGTCGTATTTTCCGCTCTCAATCGCAGCAACCAGTTTTTCGGTCAGCTCTGCAGAGCTCATTTCCGGCTGCAGATCGTAGGTCGCGACTTTCGGCGAGTTGATCAGGATGCGGTCTTCGCCTTTGAACGGTTCTTCTACGCCGCCGTTGAAGAAGAAGGTCACGTGCGCATATTTTTCGGTTTCGGAAATACGCAGCTGCGTTTTGTCGTTCTTCGCCATCCACTCGCCAAGGGTATTGGCCAGAGACGCTGGTGGGTAAGCTACCGCAGTTTTGATGTCGGCCGCGTATTCGGTCAGCATTACAAAGTTGAGGTTAACGACTTTCTTACGGGCGAAGCCGTCGAAGTCAGCGTTAACAAACGCACGGGTAATTTCACGCGCACGGTCAGCACGGAAGTTCATGAAAATCAGCGTATCGCCGTCTTCCATGGCGGCTTCAGCCTGGCCTTCAGCACGGATCACGGTCGCTTTCACGAATTCGTCGTTTTCGTCGCGGGCATAAGCAGCCTGCAGGCCTTCAACCGCCGTAGCGAACTGGAACTCGCCTTTTGCCAGCGTCATCAGGTCATAAGCCTGTTCAACGCGATCCCAACGGTTGTCGCGGTCCATAGCGTAGTAACGACCAATGATGGACGCTACGCGGCCTTTGCCCAACGCGGCAAATTTCTCTTCGAATTTCTGCAGGGAATGTTCAGCGCTGCGCGGCGGGGTGTCACGGCCATCAAGGAAAGCGTGCAGATAGATTTTCTCAGCGCCACGTTCAGCGGCCATTTCTACCATCGCCATGATGTGATCTTCGTGGCTGTGAACGCCGCCAGCAGAGAGCAGACCCATGATGTGTACCGCTTTGCCGCTATTTTTTGCCTGGTCGACCGCATTGGTCAGCACCGGGTTAGCGAAGAAAGTACGCTCTTTAATTTCAACATCCAGACGGGTCAGGTCCTGATACACGATGCGGCCAGCGCCCAGGTTGACGTGGCCCACTTCGGAGTTGCCCATCTGGCGATCGGGCAGGCCGACTTCCAGGCCAGACGCATCAATCAGGGTATGCGGACGTTTTGCCCACAGGGCATCCATTACCGGGGTTTTGGCATTAAAGATGGCGTTATCCTGGCTGTCTTCACGATAACCGTAGCCATCCAGAATCACCAGTACCATAGGTTTTTTAGAAACCGACATTGCGACAACCTCACACTTAATAGATAAAAAATAATTGCGTAATTTTACTACAGCTGAATCGATAAAGTAGCCCCAGAAGATCAAATAATCGACCAGAGCGCGCCGCAGAGGGCGCGGATTTACGTTTTTTTTTCCGTAGCGCCCCGCAAAAATGCAATCCAATGCACGCTCTGGCTGTATTTGCGCCAACGCGCAGGTATACTCCTTTCCTGGTTTTTTAATCACTGAGTCGGGAGTTGTTACCCCCCATGCAAGAAATTATGCAATTTGTTAGTCGCCACCCTGTCTTGAGTATCGCCTGGATTGCGTTACTGGCGGCTGTATTATTTACCACGTTTAAGAGCCTGACTTCGAAAGTGAAGGTGATTACGCGCGGAGAAGCTACACGTCTTATCAATAAAGAAGATGCGGTGATTGTGGATTTACGTCAGCGCGACGACTTCCGTAAAGGTCATATCGCAGGCTCCACTAACCTGCTGCCGAGCGAAATCAAAGCCAATAATTTTGGCGAGCTGGAAAAACACAAAAACAAACCTGTTATTGTGGTTGATGGCTCAGGCATGCAATGCCAGGATTCAGCAACTGCGCTGATTAAAGCCGGTTTTGAGCAGGTATCTGTACTGAAAGACGGCGTAGCGGGCTGGAGTGGTGAGAACCTGCCACTGGTTCGCGGCAAGTAATTTACCCGTCTTCTTTCATACCGCAGGGTAAAAGAACACTGGAGATAAGTCATGGCCAATATTGAGATCTATACCAAAGCAACCTGCCCGTTTTGCCATCGCGCAAAGGCGCTGTTGAATAGCAAGGGTGTGAGTTTCCAGGAACTTCCGATTGACGGCGATGCCGTGAAGCGCGAAGAGATGATCAAGCGCAGTGGCCGTACTACGGTTCCGCAGATTTTTATTGATGCACAGCACATTGGTGGTTGTGACGACTTGTATGCGTTGGATGCGCGTGGTGGACTGGATCCACTGCTGCGTTAAGGCGTACCGAAGTATTTAAAGGACAACACTAAAGGGTTTTCTCAACATGTCAGAACAAAATAACACTGAAATGGCTTTCCAGATCCAACGTATCTATACCAAGGATGTGTCTTTCGAAGCGCCAAATGCACCGCATGTTTTCCAGAAAGATTGGCAGCCAGAGGTTAAACTTGATCTTGATACCGCATCTACCCAACTGGCAGATGATGTGTATGAAGTAGTGCTGCGTGTCACCGTAACGGCTTCTCTGGGCGAAGAAACTGCGTTCCTGTGCGAAGTTCAGCAGGGCGGTATTTTCTCCATCAGTGGTATTGAAGGGACTCAGATGGCGCATTGCCTTGGCGCATACTGCCCGAACATTCTGTTCCCGTATGCCCGCGAATGCATCACCAGCCTGGTTTCACGCGGTACATTCCCGCAACTGAACCTTGCGCCGGTCAACTTTGATGCGCTGTTCATGAACTATTTACAGCAGCAGGCTGGCGAAGGTACTGAAGAACATCAGGATGCCTGATGAACCAAAGTAATGCTTCAATGACTGTGATTGGTGCCGGCTCGTACGGCACCGCTCTTGCCATTACCCTGGCAAGAAATGGCCATCAGGTTGTCCTGTGGGGCCATGATCCGAAACATATCGCGACCCTCGAGCACGATCGCTGCAACGTCGCGTTCCTCCCTGATGTGCCTTTTCCCGAAACGCTGCGCCTGGAAAGTGACTTAGCCACTGCGCTGGCCGCCAGTCGTAATATTCTGGTGGTAGTGCCGAGCCACGTTTTTGGCGAAGTGCTGCGTAACATCAAACCGCTGATGCGCCCTGACGCGCGGCTGGTCTGGGCGACAAAAGGTCTGGAAGCGGAAACGGGACGCCTGCTGCAGGACGTCGCGCGTGAAGCGTTAGGTGATTCTATTCCACTGGCGGTTATCTCCGGTCCGACGTTCGCGAAAGAGCTGGCGGCGGGCATGCCGACGGCGATATCTCTTGCCTCAACGGATGATACTTTTGCTGACGATCTCCAGCAGTTGCTGCACTGCGGCAAAAGCTTCCGTGTGTACAGCAACCCGGATTTCATTGGCGTTCAACTGGGCGGCGCGGTGAAAAACGTCATTGCGATTGGCGCGGGGATGTCTGACGGCATTGGTTTCGGCGCGAATGCGCGAACCGCATTGATCACCCGTGGTCTGACCGAAATGTCTCGTCTTGGCGCGGCGCTGGGTGCCGATCCTGCCACCTTTATGGGGATGGCGGGTTTGGGCGATCTGGTGCTGACCTGTACCGACAACCAGTCACGTAACCGTCGTTTTGGCATGATGCTCGGCCAGGGGATGGATGTGCAGGGCGCGCAGGACAAGATTGGTCAGGTGGTTGAAGGCTACCGCAATACAAAAGAAGTTCGTGAATTGGCGCACCGTTTTGGTGTTGAGATGCCAATAACCGAGGAAATTTATCAAGTATTGTATTGCGGAAAAAACGCGCGCGAGGCAGCATTGACGTTATTAGGCCGTGCACGCAAGGACGAGCTGAGTCGCCACTAGCTGTAAGGAACTGTTGAATATAACGACCCGACCCGCGAAGAACGGGTCGGTCGTTTTGCTACCTTCTGGAGTACGCAATGCCGTGTGAAGAACTGGATATCGTCTGGAAAAACATTAAAGCGGAAGCCCGGGCACTGGCGGAATGTGAGCCAATGCTGGCCAGTTTTTACCACGCAACGCTGCTCAAGCATGAAAATCTCGGCAGTGCGCTAAGCTATATGCTGGCGAATAAACTCGCCTCTCCGATCATGCCTGCCATTGCGATTCGCGAAGTCGTGGAAGAGGCCTACGCCGCCGATCCTGAAATGATTGCCTCAGCGGCCTGTGATATTCAGGCGGTACGTACGCGTGACCCGGCTGTCGATAAATATTCCACCCCACTTCTGTACCTGAAGGGTTTTCATGCGCTTCAGGCCTACCGTATTGGTCACTGGCTGTGGCATCAGGGGCGTCAGGCACTGGCGATCTTCCTGCAAAATCAGGTGTCCGTTAGCTTCCAGGTAGATATTCACCCGGCGGCAAAAATTGGCCGTGGGATCATGCTCGATCACGCCACCGGTATTGTGGTGGGTGAAACCGCCGTGATTGAAAACGACGTCTCTATTTTGCAATCCGTTACGCTCGGCGGGACCGGTAAAGCCGGCGGCGATCGTCATCCGAAAATTCGTGAAGGGGTGATGATTGGCGCAGGAGCAAAAATTCTCGGCAACATTGAAGTCGGACGCGGCGCGAAGATTGGCGCAGGTTCCGTGGTTTTACAGCCGGTCCCTCCGCACACTACCGCGGCAGGCGTTCCGGCACGCATCGTCGGTAAGCCAGACAGCGATAAGCCGTCCATGGATATGGATCAGCATTTCAATGGGATTCATCATACTTTCGAATACGGCGACGGCATCTGATTTCGAGCCATGCCCGGTGGCACTGCGTTTACCGGGCCTACGTGGTATTTGTAGGCCGGATAAGGTGTAGCCGCCATCCGGCATTTAATTCTTTTACGACCGTAATACCGCGCCAGGGTATCCTAACTGGCGCCAGGCCTCATACACCACCACCGACACCGCATTCGACAGGTTCATGCTGCGACTGTCCGGCATCATCGGAATACGAATTTTTTGTTCGGCAGGCAGCGCATCGAGGATGCTGGCTGGCAGGCCGCGGGTTTCCGGGCCAAACATCAGATAATCTCCGTCCTGATAGCTTACCGCGCTATGCGCTGGCGTACCTTTGGTGGTCAGGGCAAACAAACGTTGCGGATGTTCTGCAGCGACGAAGGCGGCGTAATCAGGGTGGCGAAGCACGGCGGTAAATTCATGGTAATCCAGCCCCGCGCGACGCAGGCGCTTATCGTCCCAGGTAAAGCCCATTGGCTCAATAATATGCAGACGAAAGCCGGTGTTGGCGCAAAGACGGATAATATTGCCGGTATTTGGCGGGATTTCTGGTTCGAATAAAACGATGTTAAGCATACTGCCCCCTTAATAACGGGGGGCAGAATAGCAGAAAGAGCCGGTACTATGCGACGGTCAGCGCGTGCGGTTTATAGCGTTGCAGCTTGTAAATCGTCGCGGCAGCGGCGACCAAAGCCGGAAGGCTGAGGAACATTAAGATACTGTCTGCCTGCCATTGCAGGGAAAGCAACTGGGCGCTCATCATCGTTCCGGCTACGCCGCCGAAGCGGCCCACGCCCTGCATCCAGGCAATGCCCATTGCGCGGCAGTGGGTTGGATAAAACGTTGCAGCCAGCGTCTGTAGCCCGGACTGCGCGCCGTTCATGGTAATCCCCATCAGGAAGATCAGTGCGCCGAACAGGATGATATGGTTATGCTCAAAACCGAGGGCGAGGGCAAACAGCATCGTCAGCATAAAGCCGAGTGACACCACTTTATGCGCTTCCCAACGGTCCATTAACCAACCGGCCAGCAGGATCCCTGCGGTACCGCCGAAGGTAAACAGTGACGTCAGCCAGGCGGATTCAGCCAGCGGATAGCCCATGCCCAGCATCAGCGTTGGCATCCAGCTCAGCAGCACGTAATAGATAACCAGCCCCATAAAGTAGGTCGTCCAGAGCATCAGCGTGCCCGGCAGCCAGGGCATACTGAATAGCTGCGCCACGCTGCCTTTTTTGATCGTGACGCGGTCTTCATCCAGATAAAACTGAGTAACCTGTTCCAGATTTCCCGACATAAAACGTTGAGCAATGCGTTTAACCTGTGCCACCCCTTTACCGCGGTGAACCAGATACTTCACCGACTCCGGCAGGAACAGCACCAACAGTACGGTGAGGGCCAGCGGGGCGATCGCACCGGCAAGCAGAACACTGTGCCAGCCGTAATTGGGAATAAGCCAGGAGGAGATTACGCCGCCGCCCGCAGCGCCTAACGGAAAGCCGCAGTACATGGTGTTAATCGCCATTGAACGACAGCGTTTCGGGGCGAATTCTGACACCAGGGTGATGGCGTTGGGCATTGCCGCGCCAAGCCCAAGTCCAGTGAGAAAACGCCAAAATGTGAGCATATTCAGCGTCTGGGCATAGGCGGTTCCCAGACTGGCGAGGCCAAAGAACAGACAGGAAAAGACCAGGACACGCTTACGGCCCATACGATCGGAAATGGGTCCGGCGAGCAGGGCGCCAAATGACAGGCCTAATAGCGCGGCGCTTAACACCGGTCCGAGATCTTGCTTCTTGATGCCCCAGTCGGCTGAGAGCGTGGGAGCAATATAACCCATCGCCGCGGTATCGAAGCCGTCAATGGCTAAAACCAGAAATCCCAGGACAATAATGACCCAATGGAAGCGCGAAAAAGGACTGTCATCTATCGCCTGCTGGATATTCACTTTACCGGAATAAGCCATGTCACCCTCGCCCGTTATGATGGTTGTTATCTGTATAAATCGCTCTTGTATTAGCTTGTATATACATTTGGCAGGTGGATAAAAAGTTGTCAAATATATTGGTTGTAAATGTTAACTGGTCGTTATTTTTGGATAAAAAATGGTCGGGCTGAGAACAGGCCGACCATGCAGAAAACGCGATTTTACGGGGGAGAGTGTTACGCAGCGCTACCCTGGACCAGAGGTGCCAGCGCGGCAGGCAGGCTCTTACCCAGTTCCTGTACCAGCGAATCACCGCTGATTTCGCTAATCGACTTCGCACCGGTCAGGGTCATTGCCACTTTCATCTCTTTCTCGATCAGATTCAGCAGATTCGCCACCCCGGCCTGGCCGTGGGTCGCCAGCGCGTACAGATAGGCCCGCCCCAGCAGCACGCTATCCGCGCCCAGCGCAATCATGCGCACAACGTCCAGACCGTTGCGGATCCCGCTATCGGCCAGAATGGTGATATCGCCCTTCACCGCATCGGCAATGGCGGGCAGCGCGCGAGCAGAAGACAGCACACCATCTAACTGGCGGCCACCATGGTTAGAAACGACAATGCCATCCGCACCGAAACGGACTGCATCACGAGCATCTTCCGGATCGAGGATCCCTTTGATCACCATCGGGCCGTCCCAGAATTCACGGATCCACTCGAGGTCTTTCCAGGAAATCGACGGATCGAAATTATTCGCCAACCAGCCGATGTAATCCTCAAGGCCGGTGGGTTTGCCAAGATAGGTCGAGATATTGCCTAAATCATGCGGGCGACCGTTCAGGCCAACGTTCCATGCCCACTGTGGATGAGTGGCTGCCTGCCAGTAGCGACGCAGCGCGGCGTTGGGACCACTCATACCGGAATGGGCGTCACGGTAACGTGCGCCGGGCGTAGGCATATCGACGGTAAAGACCAGCGTGGAGCAACCCGCTGCTTTGGCGCGCTCCAGGGCGTTACGCATAAAGCCGCGATCGCGCAGGACATACAGCTGGAACCACATCGGACGCTTGATGGTCGGGGCGACTTCTTCAATAGGACATACGGAGACCGTGGAAAGCGTAAACGGAATGCCTTTAGCGTCAGCGGCGGCGGCGGCCTGAACTTCCCCCCGGCGTGCGTACATGCCGCACAGTCCGACAGGCGCGAGGGCCACCGGCATGGAAAGCGTTTCGTTGAACAGCTTTGTTTCCAGGCTCAGGTCGGACATATTCTTCAACACGCGCTGGCGCAGCGCCACTTCCGACAGGTCTGCCACGTTACGGCGCAAGGTGTGCTCGGCATACGCCCCACCGTCAATATAATGGAACAAGAAAGGGGGTAGGATGCGCTGGGCTGCGGCGCGATAGTCGCTGGCTGCTGAAATAATCATGTGTTGTTCTCCCTGCTATTTTCACCAGAGTCACCGGGCAGGCGGGTGATACGCGCCTGGCGGGCCTGATCTTCATCAAATCGTTTAATCGTGGTGTGGACAAAACTAAGGTGCGCCATCATGGCCTTACGCGCCCCGTCGGCATCGCCGGCGACAATGGCGTCCAGCACTGCCTGATGCTGCGCCGTCAGTTGTGAAAATACGGGGGGCACGAGGTACATACGTTGGCGGCTCTGTTTAACCGAAGACTGCAATACGTCGAAGAAACCGCGCATGGTCTGCAACAGCACCACGTTGTGCGAGGCCTCCGCAATGGCGAGATGAAAGCGCACGTCAGCCTGTGAGGCGAGATCCGGATCTTCGCTTTGCGTGGCGTCGAAACAGAGCCTGATTTTCTCTTTGTCGGTGGCGGTGGCCCGCATCGCTGCGTGCCAGGCGGTGCTGGCTTCAATGGCGTGGCGGGCTTCCAGAATATCGAAGCTGTAGTCGGGATCGTCCGCCAGCAGGCTCTTCAGCGGCTGAACGATGTTTTGTTCAGACCAGGCCTCATGCTGCCAGCGGATAAACGTCCCGCCGCCACGACGGCTAATCAGTACGCCTTCGCTCACCAGCTTTGCTAACGCCTCGCGCAGCGAGTTGCGCGAGACGCCGAGCTGTACGGCCAGCTGACGCTCAGCGGGCAACTTCATGCCCGCCTCCAGCTGTTGTTCTTCAATCAGCGCCCGCACACGAGATGCGACTTCGTCTGACAGGCGTCTGGGCATCACTATCATGGAATCATCCAGGTTAAGACATAGGCCTGCAGCGTGGTGATCACACCCACCATGCAGGTGAAAATCAGGCTGTGCTTCACGGTAAAGCGGAACAGGTCAGATTCTTTCCCCACTAATCCCACTGCCGCACAGGCAATAGCGATAGATTGTGGAGAGATCATCTTGCCGGTCACGCCGCCGGTGGTATTTGCCGCCACCATCAGTACGTCTGATACGCCGATTTGCTGAGCGGCCGTGGCCTGCAGGGCGGCAAACAGTGCGTTTGATGAGGTGTCGGACCCGGTCAGGAATACCCCCAGCCAGCCGAGGAACGGCGAGAAGAAGGTAAACGCGCTGCCGGTGTGCGCCAGGGCCAATGCCAGGGTTGATGAAAGACCTGAGTAGTTAGAGATAAACGCGAACGCCAGCACCATGCCGATGGAGTAAATAGGCAGCGCCAGATCTTTCAGCGTGCTGCCAAAGGTTTGCAGCGCAGCAGACGGCTTCATCTTCAACCAGACGATAGACAGCAGGGCGGCAAACAGGATCGCGGTACCGGTCGCAGAGAACCAGTCAAATTTGTACACCGCCGCGTAGGCTGTGGCTTCGTGTACGACCGGCGGCATACGGGCAACCAGCTTGTCGAGGAACGGGACTGGAATATTGACCACCCAGTGGTACATCGCGCCGCCGGGCGCAAACAGCGCTTTAAACGGCGGTATGCTCCACAGCGTGACGGTGGCGGTCAGGAACAGGAACGGAGACCAGGCGCGTACCACTTGTCCTGCGGTGTAGCGGGTGCGCGACAGGTCCATATCGACCTGCGAAGCGCCCATATCGCCAAAGCGGAAGATGCGTACTGGCTGCCAGCGTTTCAGGAACAGCGTCAGGCAGACCAGCGAAACCAGAGAAGAGATGATGTCTGGCAGCTCCGGTCCGATAAAGTTAGAGCTGAGATACTGCGCGATAGCAAACGAGCCTCCAGCGACCATCACCGCAGGCCAGGTCTCTTTTACGCCGCGCCAGCCATCCATAATCGCCATAATCCAGAACAGCACGATAATGGTCAGGAACGGCAGCTGACGGCCCACCATCTGGCCAATCTCGAAGCTGTCCAGTCCGGTCACCTGACCGGCAACCAGAATCGGAATGCCCATTGCGCCAAAAGCGACCGGCGCAGTATTTACGATCAAGCACAAACCTGCCGCGTACAGTGGGTTAAAGCCGAGGCCTACCAGCAGCGCGGCGGTAATCGCTACCGGAGCGCCAAAGCCTGCTGCTCCTTCGAGGAAGGCACCAAAGGAGAAACCGACAATCAGCATTTGCAGACGCTGATCCGGGGTAATCGAGAGTATCGATGAGCGGATGATGTCGAACTGCCCGGTTTTCACCGAGATTTTATAGACGAATACCGCGGCGATAATGATCCAGGCAATCGGCCACAAACCATAGAAGAAGCCGTAGACCACGGAAGCCAGAGCGTGATCGACCGGCATTTTGTAAAACAGCAGGGCGACCGACAAAGCAATCACCACCGTCCATGATGCCGCAACATAGCCTTTCAGCTTGAGCTTAATCAGGGCGAAGAAAAAGAACAGGATAGGGAGTGATGCGATCAAACTGGAAAGCCAGATGTTACCGGCCGGGTCGTAGTTCTGTTGCCAGAGATTCATTGCAGGTCTCCTGGGGGCCGCCGACATAATGGAATGAGTCTGTGCTCATCTCCAGGTCACATTATGTGTAAAAGTGGCCCTGCCAATATTGTTGTGTAGGGGTAATGACAATGAATGGTTAATCAAATGTTATCTATTGGCAACGGTATTGTACGCGCATTTTAATGAAATGTGAGGTGCTGGTAGGATCTGACTGAAATTGGTAGGGCCAATTGCGAGGGGAAATGAAGGACCGGGCAAGCGGATGTTGCCCGGTGGGAGATTAGAACTCGCTCTTCGCGAAGCCCGTCATCTCTTTCAGGCCCATTTCACGGCCAAGCTCGGTCATCGGGTGAACGACAATCAGACCGCGCACGCTCTTCTTCAGCTTGCCCATATCCGCCTGCTCTTTTTTGGTGATGGCGCGACGGAAAGGGAGTTTCGTCAGCTTTTGCGCTTCTTTGCTCAGCTTCTGGCCATGGACTTCACGCAGACGCGCAATCTCGGTTTCCAGAGTTTCTTTCTCTTGTTCCAGCTCGGCATATTTGTCGGCGGCCTCAACCAGAGACAGGTCAGCCTGCTGGTGGCGGATAGCGTCCAGACGATCGCTCAGGCGTTTAATTTCGTTTTTTTCGACTTCTTTCATAGGATAGCTTCTGATAAAAATAGGATGAATATCCTATAGTATGCGCGCAGAGCGGGATTATTCACAACTAATCGAAGATAAATAATCAAATGCCGCAAGTATTATTCAGCTAATGGAAATACTACCATTTTGATTAATATGGAATTTTAAGCGATAAGATCGGCCATGGCGCTTTTTATTGGCGGGTTCATAGTGAAGCACGTTTTCCTCAATGTAATTGCCCAACCGATCCTAAACTTAAATGATCAACCGCGCAGGCTGAGCGTGGTTAATACATGGAGGAGGGAAGATTATGGCGAAAATAGGTGAGAACGTCTCGGTCCTTATTGATAAGACGGTCGATTTTATGGCTTCAAGCCAGGCTTTTCGCGAGTATCTGAATAAAACACCACCGCGCAACGTTGTCCCTTCTGAAATACCGCAGGAGAATGCGCAGCTGTATCTGCAACGTCTGGCGTACTATCGGCAACTTTATCGACCGCAGCAGGAAGAGAAGTAAGCCTGCAGGGTCTTATTTTTGAAAGGCTTTTTTTAAGCTGATTTTAGAAATCAGCTCGGTCAGGGAAAGTACCATCGTGGAGCGCACCATCTGCTGGTAGCGCTGGATCTGCATCGCGTGCAGACCTGAGTCTGAGGTATCAAACTGCGGTGGCGGCGGGAGTGCCGTCACGCAGTGGAGTTCGCCAAACGGACCAAGAATTTCGTCGTCGGTGAACGCATATTCATTGCCGTCATGGTTTAACTCTTCCCGCAGCGCCATCAGAAGCTCCGCGTCTTCATACTCCGGCCGGCTGAGTACGCCCAGACCGTAGATGAGCTTCAGGCGAACGGAAAGATCGCCCAGCGGACCGTCGCCGTCAAGCAGCGGTTCTACAGCATATTTCACCGCATAGTCGTCTTTGCGAAATACCTGAAGCACAAGAATATTCACCGCCTCGGTGAGCAGTTCTACGGCGGTGATGAGGAAGCTGCGTACGGTTTTGCCAGCATTCAGACGCTCAAGCACACGATTTTCAAAGGCCTGCGTTTGTTCCATTATTGCCTGCATATCTGACAATCTGTCATTTTGGCGCAGGCTGACCTGCGCCAGATTCTCTATCATTTGGTCGCGTTATATGCGTTAACCGCCTCCGCCACCACATCACTGTTGGCATCCAGGCCGGAGATCTGCGCCAGCGCGGCCTGTGGACCTTTTTCGTCAATCAGCGCGGCCAGTTCCTGTGCTTGCGGATCTTCCTCACTGCGATAGTGCATTGCAGCAGCAATACCGGTGACCAGATTGGTGTGCGGCAGAGCATACTCCAGCGTGCCCAGCAGCGGTTTAATCAGACGATCGCCCGCGCTCAGCTTACGCAGCGGCTGACGACCCACGCGCTCAACGTCATCTTTCAGATACGGGTTTTCAAAGCGACCGAGGATTTTCTGAATGTATGCCGCATGTTTTGCTGCATCAAAGCCATAGCGTTTAATCAGTACCGCGCCGCTCTCTTCCATCGCACCTTTTACCACTGCGCGGATTTTCTCGTCGAGAATCGCGTCACGGATGGTCTGATGACCGGTCAATTTTCCGAGGTACGCGGTTATAGCATGCCCGGTGTTCAGCGTGAAGAGTTTACGTTCGACAAATGCCATCAGGTTATCAGTTAATTCCATTCCCGGGATGTTCGGCAATTCGCCTTTAAACTGCGTTTTGTCGACAATCCACTCACTGAAGGTTTCAACGGTAACTTCCAGCGGGTCATTGGTCGCAGAGGCTGAAGGAGGAACAATACGGTCCACGGCGGAATCGACGAAGCCAACATGTTCTTCAACCCAGGCTTTGTCTTCATCTGCCAGCGCGTTCATTACATGGCCTTTCAACTGGGTCGTTCCGCGAACCATGTTTTCACAGGCGATGATATTTAGCGGAGTAGCTATGCCCTGTGCCTTGCGTTTAACCAGCCCTTTGGCGATGGCCGGAGCGATGCGCTCAAGCACGACCGGACCGACGGCGGTAGTGACTAAATCTACATGGGCAATCAGGTCGACGACATCATCGCCGATGCTGCTCACGGCGTTGACGCCGGAGACGGTATCAACCTGCTCGTTTTCACCTACCACATGAACCTGATAGCTATGACGGGCATTCAGGGCATCGAGCACGACCTGGTTTACATCCGCGAACGTCAGCTGTATCCCCGCGTCCGCCAGCAATTTGCCGATAAAGCCACGACCGATATTACCTGCGCCAAAATGTAATGCTTTCATAGTATTAACCTTCATTAATGTTTTTACCCAAGAGGGCTGGGGTGAGGCTTTTCCCTCAACCTAACCCTCTCCACAAGGGAGAGGATATCGCCTTCATATTTCGAACTGCAGATGCGTTGGCTCTCCTCGCTCACCCCAGTCACGTACTTATGTACGTGACTGGGGATTCACTGCGTTGCCGCCTTCCTGCAGCTCGAACTATTTTGGAGATACTTAAGCGTTAAGCTTTTTTACCCGCCAGCAGTTCCAGAACTTCATCCACGCTGGTGGTATGGGCCAGACGTTCGATCACAGATTCATCATCCAGAGCGTTGGTCAGGCTGGTAATCACCTGGATGTGCTCGTTGTTACGTGCTGCGATACCAATTACCAGGCGGGCAATATCGTCTTCTTCTTCACCGAAGCGAACGCCTTCCGGGTATTGGCAGAACACCACACCGGTTTTCAGCACGCGGTCTTTGGCTTCAACCGTACCATGCGGTACTGCGATGGACTCGCCGAGGTAAGTCGGGGTCAGTTTTTCGCGGTCCAGCATCGCCTCAACGTATTCTGGCTCAACGTAACCACCTTTCACCAGTTGCTCACCGGCAAAGCGAATCGCTTCCTCTTTGTTAGTGGCTTTACGGCCAAGGAAGATATTCTCCGCACCCAGCTTGAACAGGTGGGTATCACCCTCTTCAAAGCTGTCTTTCAGGTGATCGCGGACTTTCACTTCATTCACGTTGTGGCGCTGTGCCGCAACCAGACGTTCGGTCAGGCTGGAGTACAGACCGCTGTCGAGGAAGTTGGTCAGCGAAATGTGCTGTGCCTGAGGCACCTGGCGCATCGCGCGTTCGGTCAGGTCACGGTGGGTAATGACCAGATCCACATCCGGCGGCAGATTGTTAATCGCGCTGTTGGTGACAGAAATCTGAGACAGACCGGCATCCTGCACTTTCTTACGCAGTACGCCCGCACCCATGGCGCTGGAACCCATACCGGCATCGCAGGCAACGATGATTTTACGCACATGGCTCAGGTCGTTAGTCACGTCGCCAGCCGCCAGCGGAGATGCGCCTTTAGATTCCGCTTTCATGTCGTGCATACGACGTGTGGCAGCATCAATGTCATCATCTTCTTTCACTTTGCTGGTTTTCAGCAGAATGGCTGAGACTACAAAGGAGACCGCCATTGCTGCACAGATAGCGGCGATGTTAGCGAAGTAAGCCCCCTTCGGCGTCATTGCCAGCACGGCCAGGATAGAACCCGGAGAGGCCGGAGAAACCAGACCGCCGTTCAGGATAGTCAGGGTAAATACGCCAGTCATACCGCCGAGGATAACGGCCAGGATCAGACGTGGGTTCATCAGCACGTACGGGAAGTAAATTTCGTGGATACCACCCAGGAAGTGAATGATTGCCGCGCCGCCCGCAGACTGCTTAGCGCTGCCGCGACCGAAGAACATGTATGCCAGCAGGACGCCCATACCCGGACCCGGGTTAGCTTCAATCAGGAAGAAGATGGATTTGCCCATCTCATGGGATTGCTGAATACCCAGCGGTGAGAAAATACCGTGGTTGATGGCGTTATTGAGGAACAGGATTTTCGCCGGTTCAACGAAGATAGACGCCAGCGGCAGCATGTCATGGACAACCATGAAGTTAACGCCTGCCGCCAGGATTTTGGACAGTGCTTCAACCAATGGGCCAATGCCAAGGAATGCCAGAATGGCGAGGATCATCCCGATGATGCCTGCGGAGAAGTTATTCACCAGCATCTCAAAACCGGACTTGATCTTACCGTCTACCCAGTTGTCGAAATGTTTGATAGCCCAGCCGCCCAGCGGACCTGCGATCATCGCGCCGAGGAACATTGGCATATCAGCACCGACGATAACGCCCATGGTGGTGATAGCACCAACCACGCCGCCACGCTCGCCGCCAACCAGCTTACCACCGGTATAACCGATCAGCAGCGGCAGCAGATAGGTGATCATTGGGCCGACAAGCTTCGCCAGCGTTTCGTTCGGCAACCACCCTGTCGGAATGAATAATGCGGTGATAATACCCCACGCGATAAACGCGCCGATATTTGGCATCACCATGTTGCTGAGGAATCGACCAAAGCTTTGCACCTTGATCTTAATATCGGATGACATAAAAACACCCCTTCTTATGTTTGCTATCGCGCAGGCTGAAAGCCCGAGGTTTGTTAATGTAGCGGCAGGAGGTAGCCGGACCCTGTAGATACTGCGAAATCTGGCACTGAATCGTTCAACTGTCCAGCCGACGCCCTTTTGTGTGACTTTCGTCACGTAAATATAGGGTGTGGGGCGTTAGTTAATGTGATCTTAATCACAAAATACCGGTACAAAAAAACATCACTGGATCAGAATTCGCCAAAAACGAGGGGTAAATGTGAACCGGTTCACATTTTTGCTTTTGCTGTTTGTTGAATCTTTGTGATGTAGATCGCAAAGTATTTTTATCTGCATTTGCCCGGATGTGATCTACAGCAGGTTCTACCCCCGACATTTTTATTGCAAAAGAAAGCAACTTCTCACCAGAAAAAATATTTTTTTTGTGGTATGGCGAAAACCCCAAACTGCAGTTATGTTCAAAACATCAGCCTGGGTGCATACGGCTGCCGGCATAAAAAAACTCTAATTAGCGTGAATTCGAGGCAGGTATGTTTCTAAATTATTTCGCGTTGGGCGTGCTGATCTTCGTATTTCTGGTGCTGTTTTATGGAATCATCGCCATCCACGATATCCCCTATAACATGGCTAAGAAGCGCAACCATCCTCATGCCGATGCCATCCACACGGCGGGATGGGTGAGTCTTTTTACATTGCATATTATTTGGCCATTCCTGTGGATTTGGGCGACGCTCTACCAGCCTGAGCGTGGCTGGGGCATGCAGTCACACATCACGTCGACCGGAAAGGATCCAGACCCCGAGATTGCTGCGCTGGCAGCGCGCATCAGCCAGTTGGAAAAAAGACTGGATGGGGAGAATAAAACCGATAACTCCACCTTTCCGGAGATTTAATCATGGATTTGTTGATTGTCCTGACCTACGTGGCATTCGCCTGGGCCATTTTTAAAATATTCCGTATTCCGGTCAACCAATGGACGCTTGCAACCGCTGCATTAGGCGGCGTGTTTATTGTGGCGGGACTCATTTTATTAATGAACTATAACCACCCGTATACCTTTACGGCGCAAAAAGCGGTTATTTCAATTCCTGTTACCCCGCAGGTCACGGGAATTGTTAGTGAGGTGACAGATAAAAATAATCAGCTGATTAAAAAAGGCGAGGTGTTATTTAAACTCGATCCTGTGCGTTATCAGGCGCGGGTTGACAGACTCCAGGCAGACCTGGTGACCGCGACGCATAATATCGACAATCTGAAAGCACAGCTGTCGGAAGCGGTCGCTAATACCACCCGCGTGTCTGCGGAACGTGACCGCCTGTATAAGGATTATCAACGCTATTTGAAGGGCAGCCAGGCGAGGGTAAACCCATTCTCTGAAAGCGATATCGACAACGCCCGGCAAAACTATCTGGCCCAGGATGCGCTGGTCAAAGGATCGGTTGCGGAACAGACACAGATTCAAAGCCAGTTAGACAGTATGGTCAACGGGGAGCAATCTCAGGTTGCGTCTCTGCGCGCTCAGCTCGCTGAAGCCAAATACAATCTTGAGCAGACTATCGTCCGTGCCCCCAGCAACGGCTATGTTACGCAGGTGCTTATTCGGCCCGGGACCTACGCCGCCGCGCTGCCTCTGCGCCCGGTGATGGTGTTTATTCCGGAACAAAAACGACAAATCGTGGCGCAATTCCGCCAGAACTCGCTGTTGCGCCTGAAACCGGGCGATGAAGCGGAAGTGGTGTTTAATGCGCTACCAGGTCAGGTTTTCTCCGCTAAGTTGACCTCCATTCTGCCGGTTGTGCCGGGCGGTTCTTATCAGGCCCAGGGGGCATTACAATCCTTAACGGTGGTGCCGGGTACCGATGGGGTGCTGGCCACGATTGAACTGGATCCTAATACCGATGTGGATGCGTTGCCGGACGGTATCTATGCCCAGGTGGCGGTCTATTCTGACCATTTCGCCCACGTGTCGGTGATGCGTAAAGTGTTGCTGCGCATGACCAGTTGGATGCATTACCTTTATTTGGATCATTGAGATCGTCATCACCTGCCATTTACGGCGACCTGAGCCATACTGATATTTTTGTTGGCAAAAAGGACCCGGCATGAAACTCATCGGCAGCTATACCAGCCCTTTTGTGCGTAAAATTTCTATTCTGTTACTGGAAAAGGGCATCACCTTCGAATTTGTGAATGAACTCCCCTATAACGCGGATAGCGGCGTGGCGCGCTATAACCCGCTAGGAAAAGTGCCCGCGCTGGTCACCGATGAGGGCGAGTACTGGTTTGACTCCCCGATCATTGCGGAATATATCGAGCTGCTGGATATTGCGCCAGCTATGCTGCCGCGTGAACCGCTGGCGGCGCTGAAGGTACGCCAGTTGGAAGCGCTGGCAGACGGCATTATGGATGCGGGTTTAGTCTCGGTGCGTGAGCAGGCTCGCCCCGCCGCGCAGCAGTCAGAAACGGAACTGTTACGCCAGCGTGAAAAGATTACCCGTAGTCTGGATATGCTGGAGGGCTATCTGGCGGACGGTACGCTGAAAACGGATACGGTTAACCTGGCAACCATTGCGATTGCTTGTGCCGTCGGTTATCTCAATTTCCGTCGGGTCGCGCCCGGCTGGTGTGTTGATCGCCCGCGCCTGGTCAAACTGGTGGAAACGCTCTTTCAACGCGAAAGTTTTGCCCGTACAGAACCGCCAAAGGCTTGATGCACATTTACACTTCATCCTTCAAGCTGCCTCTTTGTTGGCAGCGTTTCTTCGCCCCAGTTACGTACTATTCGTACGCTCCTGGGGACTCATTCTCTTGCCGCCTCGATGCATCTTGAATGATTTTGTGTATGTATGTCCGCCTGAGCAAAGTCACGGTACAATCCTTCCTATATCGATATCCCTCTCCACGGTGGAGAGGGCCACCAACAGCCAGGCCCTTTCATGACAACCGACATGCGTTCACTCTACAGCCAGCTTCCCGCTATCGATCGTTTATTGCGCGATAGCGCCTTCCCAGCCTTACGTGAGTCTCACGGTCATACCCGAGTGGTTGACCTGCTGCGTCATATGCTCGACGAAGCCAGAGAAGCCATCCGCGACACGCACGCGCTACCGGCATGGTGTGAGGACTGGGCGCAAGAAGCCAGCGCCCGGCTGGAACGAGAATCGCAAAGCGCGCTGCGTCCGGTGATTAACCTGACCGGCACGGTGCTGCACACCAACCTTGGTCGCGCGTCGCAGGCAGAAGAAGCGATCGAGGCGGTGGTGCAGGCGATGCGCACGCCGGTGACGCTGGAATACAGCCTGGATGATGCCGGGCGTGGACATCGGGATCGGGCCCTGGCGGATTTACTCTGCCGTCTGACGGGGGCGGAAGACGCCTGTATCGTTAATAACAACGCAGCAGCGGTTTTACTGATGTTGGCCGCCACGGCTAACGGCAAAGAGGTGGTCGTTTCACGCGGCGAACTGGTAGAAATTGGCGGCGCGTTTCGTATTCCGGACGTTATGTGCCAGGCCGGATGTATGCTGCGTGAAGTGGGTACCACCAACCGAACCCATGCGAAAGATTACCGTCA
The DNA here is from genome assembly GCF_030336535.1 of Citrobacter sp. Ce006. Taxonomy (NCBI): domain Bacteria; kingdom Pseudomonadati; phylum Pseudomonadota; class Gammaproteobacteria; order Enterobacterales; family Enterobacteriaceae; genus Citrobacter; species Citrobacter sp. Ce006. The sequence continues at coordinate 853,171 of NZ_JAOWDO010000073.1, read as the reverse complement.
GGCGGTGAATGAAAACACCGGGCTGCTGATGAAGGTGCATACCAGTAATTACAGCATCGAAGGCTTTACGAAGTCGGTGGGTGAGGCTGAGCTGGCCGCTATTGGTAAGGAGCTGGATGTACCGGTGGTGGCGGATCTCGGCAGTGGCTCGCTGGTCGATCTCGGCCAGTATGGACTGCCGCAGGAGCCGATGCCGCAGCAACTGATTGCCGCTGGCGTCAGTCTGGTGAGCTTTTCTGGCGATAAATTACTGGGCGGGCCGCAGGCCGGGATCATCGTCGGTAAAAAAGAGATGATCGCTCGCTTACAGAGCCATCCGCTGAAACGTGCATTACGGGCTGATAAAATGACGTTGGCTGCGCTGGAAGCGACGCTGCGGCTTTATCTGCACCCGGAAGCATTGGCGACGAAGCTGCCGACGCTACGCCAGCTCACCCGTTCGCAAGAGGCTGTCCATGCGCAGGCCCAACAATTACAGGCACGGCTTGCCGAGCATTACGGCGACGAATTCGCCCTGAATGTGATGCCTTGCCTGTCGCAGATTGGCAGCGGCTCGCTACCTGTTGATAGGCTGCCCAGCGCGGCATTAACCTTTACCCCCCACGACGGGCGCGGTAGCCGCCTTGAAGCGCTGGCCGCTCGCTGGCGTACGTTGCCCGTGCCGATCATTGGGCGAATTTATGATGGTCGCATGTGGCTGGATCTGCGCTGCCTTGAAGACGAGACCCGGTTTATGGAGATGATGCTGAAATGATTATTGCAACCGCCGGACACGTTGACCACGGAAAAACAACGTTATTACAGGCGATTACCGGCGTGAATGCCGACCGTCTGCCGGAAGAAAAAAAGCGCGGCATGACCATCGATCTCGGCTATGCCTACTGGCCGCAGCCGGACGGACGGATACTGGGATTTATCGATGTTCCGGGACACGAAAAGTTTTTGTCCAACATGTTGGCAGGTGTCGGCGGGATTGACCACGCGCTGCTGGTGGTGGCGTGTGATGATGGCGTGATGGCGCAAACGCGTGAGCATTTGCAAATTTTGCAACTGACGGGTAATCCGCAGATCACCGTGGCGCTCACGAAAGCCGACCGCGTGGATGAGGATCGCATCAACGCGGTACGTGCCGAGGTGCACACCACGCTTGAGAATTATGGTTTCGCCGGTGCGGTTCTGTTCGTGACGGCCGCCAGTGAAGGTCGTGGGATTGAAGAACTGCGCGAGCATTTGCTGCAATTAACGTCGCGCGAGCATGCCTGCGATCGCAGCTTTCGCCTGGCGATTGACCGTGCCTTTACGGTCAAAGGCGCGGGGCTGGTGGTGACCGGGACGGCGCTTAGCGGTGAAGTGAATATCGGTGACACGCTGTGGCTCACGGGCGTCAACAAACCGATGCGCGTACGTAGCCTGCATGCGCAAAATCAGGCCACCGAACGCGCGCAGGCGGGGCAACGTATCGCGCTGAATATTGCCGGCGATGCGCAAAAAGAAGAACTTAACCGCGGCGACTGGCTACTTTCCGATGCGCCGCCGGAGGCTTTTACCCGCGTAATTGTTTCTTTAGAACATGCCGCGCCGCTGATGCAGTGGCAACCGCTGCATATTCACCACGCGGCCAGTCATGTAACCGGGCGAATCTCGCTGCTTGAAGGAACGCTGGCGGAACTGGTGTTTGATACACCGCTCTGGCTTGCTGATAACGACCGTCTGGTGCTGCGCGATATTTCTGCCCGCACGACGCTAGCAGGTGCGCGCGTGGTAACGCTCAATCCGCCGCGTCGCGGGAAACGTAAGCCGGAATATCTGCAGTGGCTGTCGGCGCTGGAAAAGGCGCAGAGTGACGGCGACGCCCTGGCGCTGCATCTGACGCGTGGGGCGGTGAATATTCCTGATTTCGCCTGGGCGCGCCAGCTCAACGGCAACGGGATGCGTCCGTTGATTGAGCAACATGGTTTTATTCAGGCGGGATACAGCCTGTTGAATGCTCCCGTTGCGGCGCGCTGGCAGCGAAAAGTCCTCGATACGCTGGCGACCTACCACGAACAGCACCGTGATGAGCCAGGGCCTGGACGCGAACGTCTGCGGCGTATGGCTTTGCCGATGGAAGACGAAGCGCTGGTCTTGCTGCTGATTGAAAAGATGCGCGAGAGTGGTGCCATCCATAGCCATCATGGCTGGCTGCATTTGCCGGATCACAAGGCGGGTTTCAGCGATGAGCAGCAGGCAATCTGGCTAAAAGCAGAACCGCTTTTTGGCGATGAGCCGTGGTGGGTACGCGATCTGGCAAAACAGACGGGTACGGATGAGCAGATGATGCGCGTGGCGTTACGACAAGCGGCACAGCAAGGCATTATTACCGCGATCGTTAAAGATCGCTATTACCGTAACGATCGGATTGTGGCCTTTGCCAATATGATCCGCGAGCTGGATCAGGAACGGGGATCGACCTGTGCGGCTGATTTCCGCGACAGGCTGAACGTTGGGCGCAAATTGGCTATTCAGATTCTGGAATATTTTGACCGCATTGGTTTTACGCGTCGCCGGGGAAATGATCATTTATTACGCGATGCGTTATTGTTTCCGGAAAAATAATGAAACAATTAATTCATGGTTTAAATGAATTAATACAAAATATATGTTGATTGAAATAAGCACATTAGATTCTAAGCCTAATGTGCTTTTTTATTTATGGTGTTATTAAAATAACCACCACGATCATATTTTGTTGAAAAATTCACACGTATGCTTCCTGGCTCTTCAGAATAAAATAAGGAACGTACAATGGCTGCTTCAACATTTTTTATTCCTTCCGTGAATGTAATTGGCGCTGATTCATTAAAAGACGCGATGAATACAATGGCGGAATATGGTTTTCGCCGTACGCTGATTGTCACAGATGCCATGCTGACGAAATTAGGTATGGCTGGCGAGATTCAAAAGGCATTACAGGAACGTGATATTTTCAGCGTCATTTACGACGGTACACATCCTAATCCCACGACCAGTAACGTCGCTGCTGGCCTGCAAATGTTGAAAGAAAACCAATGTGATAGCGTTATTTCCCTCGGCGGTGGTTCTCCGCACGATTGTGCAAAAGGTATTGCGCTGGTGGCGGCTAACGGCGGCGATATTCGCGATTACGAAGGCGTGGATCGCTCAGCAAAACCTCAGTTGCCGATGATCGCCATTAACACCACCGCGGGCACGGCGTCGGAGATGACGCGTTTCTGCATTATTACCGATGAAGTACGCCACATTAAAATGGCGATTGTGGATAAGCATGTTACGCCGCTGCTGTCCGTTAATGACTCCTCGCTGATGGTCGGTATGCCGAAGTCTCTGACGGCGGCCACTGGTATGGATGCGCTGACCCACGCTATCGAAGCCTACGTTTCTATTGCTGCAACCCCAATTACCGATGCTTGCGCGCTGAAAGCGGTCACCATGATTGCGGAAAACCTGCCGGTCGCTGTTGAAGACGGCAGCAATGCTCAGGCACGCGAGGCTATGGCCTACGCGCAGTTCCTCGCAGGCATGGCCTTTAACAACGCTTCTCTGGGTTACGTGCACGCCATGGCGCACCAGTTGGGTGGTTTCTACGATCTGCCGCACGGTGTATGTAACGCGGTTTTGCTGCCGCATGTGCAGGTTTTCAATAGTAAAGTGGCTGCCGCTCGCCTGAGTGATTGCGCTAAGGCGATGGGCGTGGACGTTGCTGGCTTGAGCGCAGAGCAAGGGGCGGAAGCTTGCATCGCGGCGATCCGCGAACTGGCGCAGAAAGTGAATATTCCTGCCGGTCTGCGTGAGCTGAACGTGAAGGAAGAAGATATTGCCGTACTGGCGACCAATGCCCTGAAAGATGCCTGCGGTTTCACTAACCCGATTCAGGCGACTCATGAAGAAATTATGGCGATTTATCGCGCAGCCATGTAATTCGTGATACCTGTCGTAAAGCAGGAAATGGCTGGCGAATAATTCGCCAGCCCCGTCTACCCTTGTAGTACCCCTACAGCAAGGAGACGGTCATGACCAATAATCCCCCTTCAACGCGTATTTATCCCGGCGAATATGGTTATCCTCTGAAGTTAAAAGCCCGATACGATAACTTTATCGGCGGTGACTGGGTTGCACCGGTGGACGGCGAGTATTACCAAAACCTGACGCCGGTAACCGGGCAATTACTGTGCGAAGTGGCCTCTTCCGGCAAAAAGGATATCGATCTCGCCCTGGATGCCGCGCACAAGATAAAAGACAAGTGGGCGCAGACATCCGTGCAGGACAGGGCGGCGATTCTGTTCAAAATCGCCGATCGCATGGAGCAAAATCTCGAGCTGCTGGCGACGGCAGAAACCTGGGATAACGGTAAACCTATCCGCGAAACCAGCGCGGCAGACGTGCCACTGGCGATTGACCATTTCCGCTATTTCGCTTCCTGTATTCGTGCGCAGGAAGGGGGAATCAGTGAGGTTGATAGCGAGACCGTGGCGTATCACTTCCATGAACCTCTAGGTGTGGTAGGGCAAATTATCCCGTGGAACTTCCCGCTACTGATGGCCAGTTGGAAGATGGCGCCCGCGCTGGCGGCGGGTAACTGCGTGGTGTTTAAACCTGCGCGTCTGACGCCGCTGTCCGTACTGCTGTTGATGGAAGTCATCGGCGATCTTCTCCCACCAGGCGTAGTGAACGTGGTAAACGGCGCGGGTGGAGAAATCGGTGAATATCTGGCGACATCTAAACGCATTGCGAAAGTGGCGTTTACCGGCTCAACGGAAGTCGGGCAGCAGATCATGCAGTACGCCACGCAGAATATTATCCCTGTCACGCTGGAGCTGGGTGGGAAATCTCCCAATATCTTCTTTGCAGACGTGATGGATGAAGAAGATGCATTCTTTGACAAAGCGCTGGAAGGCTTTGCGTTGTTTGCCTTCAACCAGGGCGAAGTGTGTACCTGTCCAAGCCGTGCCCTGGTTCAGGAATCCATTTACGAACGTTTTATGGAAAGAGCGATTCGCCGGGTGGAAAGTATTCGTAGCGGCAACCCGTTAGACAGCGTGACGCAAATGGGCGCGCAGGTGTCGCATGGTCAACTGGAAACCATTCTGAATTACATCGATATTGGTAAGAAAGAAGGGGCAGATATTCTCACCGGCGGGCGGCGTAAGCAGCTGGATGGCGAGTTAAAAGAGGGTTACTACCTCGAACCGACCATTTTGTTTGGTAAGAATAATATGCGGGTTTTCCAGGAAGAGATCTTCGGACCGGTACTGGCCGTCACGACCTTCAAAACCATGGAAGAGGCGCTGGAAATCGCCAATGACACCCAATACGGTCTCGGTGCTGGCGTCTGGAGTCGTAACGGAAATCTGGCGTACAAGATGGGCCGCGGTATTCAGGCGGGGCGTGTATGGACCAACTGTTACCATGCTTACCCGGCGCATGCGGCGTTCGGCGGTTACAAGCAGTCGGGCATCGGGCGCGAGACGCATAAGATGATGCTCGAGCATTATCAGCAAACCAAATGCCTGCTGGTGAGTTACTCAGATAAACCACTGGGGCTGTTCTAATATCCCGTCACTTACTGCCCGGACGCGTTTAGCGTACCGGGCATCCCCAGGATGCTTACTCAGGTAAGTGGCTGGGGTGAACGAACGCAGCCAACAAAGAAGCAGCTCGATAGACGACGGGTATATATAGAAACCCATATATCGTTATATAAATAACACCATTGCATCCAATCTGGTCATTCCACTACTATTATCAACTCTATTGTTTAAATCAAACAGCAGCCGAATTTTTAATTTAAATCCCTGAGGCAAATATGTTCCTTGATTATTTTGCATTAGGAGTGCTTATTTTTGTATTCCTGGTCATTTTTTACGGGATTATTATTCTGCATGATATTCCCTATCTAATTGCAAAGAAACGTAACCATCCACATGCTGACGCAATACACGTCGCGGGCTGGGTTAGTTTGTTTACCTTACATGTTATTTGGCCCTTTTTGTGGATCTGGGCAACGCTTTATCGCCCCGAGCGCGGATGGGGCATGCAGAGCGCGGATCCTTCCCTGATCCAGCTTCAGGCACGGGTGGCCGATCTGGAAAAGAAACTGGGTGAGGCGAAGACCTCTCCGGCGGAGTAATATCGATGGATTTACTGATTGTTCTGACCTATGTGGCGTGCGCATGGTCAATATTTAAAATATTTAAAATTCCTGTAAATAAATGGACAGTACCCACCGCAGCCTTAGGCGGTATATTTATTGTTTGCGGGCTGATATTACTGATGAATTATAACCATCCGTATACATTTAAGGCGCAAAAGGCGGTAATTTCAATTCCCGTAGTGCCGCAGGTAACGGGTGTAGTGACGGAAGTAACGGATAAGAAGAATACGCTGATCAAAAAAGGCGAGGTTCTTTTTAAGCTTAATCCGGGACGTTATCAGGCGCGGGTAGATCGTCTGAAAGCTGATATTGTCACCGCACAGCATAAAGAGCAGGCTCTGGTGGCACAGTTAGACGAAATGCAAGCCAACACGCAGCAGGCAAAGGCCACGCGCGACAAACTGGCTAAAGATTACCAGCGCTATGCGCAGGGGAGTCAGGCGAAGGTGAATCCTTTTTCTGAACGCGATATCGACGCGGCGCGGCAAAACTATCTGGCGCAGGAAGCCGCGGTGAAATCCTCCGTTGCAGAACAACAGCAAATCCAGAGTCAGTTAGACAGCCTGGTGCAGGGTGAGAATTCGCAAATTGCCAGCCTGAAAGCACAGTTAGCTGAAGCGGAATTCAATCTGGATCAGACCGTGGTTCGCGCGCCCAGCGATGGTTACGTAACCCAGGTGCTGATGCGCCCCGGAACCTACGCCGCCGCGCTGCCGATGCGCCCGGTGATGGTTTTTATTCCGGATCAAAAACGGCAAATTATCGCCCAGTTCCGTCAAAACTCGCTGCTGCGACTGGAGCCCGGCGATGAAGCGGAAGTGGTGTTTAACGCCCTGCCGGGTAAGGTATTTAGCGGCAAACTGGCTGCCATCAGCCCAGCCGTACCGGGGGGGACATACCAGTCGAACGGGGCGCTACAATCCTTAAACTCGACGCCCGGTTCGGAAGGGGTGATCGCCACAATTGAGCTAAATGAAAATGCGGATGTGAGCGCATTACCTGATGGGATTTACGCCCAGGTCGCCGTTTACTCTGATCACTTCGAGCATGTGTCGGTCATGCGTAAGGTCTTGCTGCGGATGACCAGCTGGGTGCATTACCTGTATCTCGACCACTAGGTGCAGGCTATTTTTGACCCTGGGCAGTGTTCAAACTACCTGCGCCAATAACGCCTGTTGAGTCTGGTATCCTCATTTTGCTTACTCAGTCTGCTGCTCCAGCGACTGAGTAAGCTGCTGGCGGATCTCTGCCAACATCTCATCAAGAATAAACTGTACCCGCCATGGCTGGTATTCACGCTTGCGGAAAATCGCCACCAAATCCAGCCACCATTCATGTTGTTCTGAGAAACATGGGACCAGCAATCCGGATTGAACATCTTTTTGTACACTTGCATTCGGCGCAAAAACAATGCCCAGATGGTTACGTGCCAGCGCCAACGCAGACTGTGTATTGTCACAGACATAATTTCCGGTCACCCGATAATCGTGCATTTCCTTGCCGCCGGCGGAGGTGAAGCGCCAGATATTGGCATCATCTATCATCATGGAATCAATCAGAATGCAGGAATGTTCTTCCAGCTCATCAGGACTACTAATAGGATGTTGTTTGATGTATTCAGGGCTGGCAAATGCCGTCACTGCATATTTGGTAATAAAACTGGCGACCAGTGATTCATCTTTAGGGTGTGCATAGGTGATTAAAACATCACAATCATCAGGAAAGTCGACGCCTTCATAAAATGCTTTACGTTCAAGGTTACATGTTTTAAGTGAGAGGCTAATGCCGCCGATATTCTGAATTTTTGCAATAACATGTTGCGATAAGTAAGCAATAATTCCCGTTGGTGCATAGACCGTTACCCGCCCACGTTTTTCATGCTTATAATCAGCAATGAAACTATTGAGCTGATCGTTTCTTTCCAACATATCATTGATGTAAGGAAGCAGCGCCGTACCAAACGGCGTAAGAGTTAGCTGCCGAGTGGTGCGGTCAAACACCTTTAATCCAACTTTTGATTCGAAATCAGCCAGATACTTGCTGACGTTGGCCTGTGCGATGCCGAGAACCGTAGCGGCATGACTGATGTTTTCACTGGCAGCAATTACCGAAATAATTTTCAGTTCCCGGTGTTTGAGTTGTAATTTGTTCATCGCCAAACCCAATATATATATGTTTGTATATATTACTATATAAATATGAATGTTGCATCGATGAAATTGTAAGCATTATTATGCACGCGCTTTGTAGCTTATTTTAAAATGGAATGTTGGCATGTTAATTAAACGCAATATTGTGGCGCTGTTCGCCTTTTCTTTTATGGCGAGTGCAACTGCCGCAGAATTTTCTATTGGTGCTGGCGCTGTATATAATGAATCTCCTTATCGTGGATATAATGATAACGTTCACGCAGTACCGCTTGTCAGTTATGAAAGTGAATCCTTTTATTTTAGGCAAACAACGTTAGGTTATATTCTTTCAAAAAACGAAAGTAATGAATTTAGCATTACTGCCTCATACATGCCGCTTGAGTTTGATCCAGGTGATAACGACGATCATGCGATGAAAAAGCTGGATAAGCGTGACGCGACCGCCATGGCGGGCGCTGCGTGGTATCACCATCAGAAATGGGGCAGTGTGAAAGTCTCCGCCGCAGCGGATGTGCTGGATAACAGCAATGGCTGGGTCGCGGAAATGTCTCTGTTCCGCCAAATGCCGATGGGCAAGCTAACGCTGACGCCGGCGATTGGCGTGCTCTACTATGACGAAAACTTCAACGAATATTACTACGGCATCTCTGGCAATGAATCCCGCCGTAGTGGGTTATCAAGCTACTCTCCTGGGGACAGCTGGACACCGTATGTTGGCCTGTCCGCTAAATACGCGTTGACCAGCAACCTGACGCTGCTGGCCAGCGCCAACTACAGTGCGCTGCCGGACGACATTAAAAATAGCCCGATGGTTGATCGCGATGACAGCTTCACCTTGATGTCCGGTCTGACCTGGCGTTTCTGATTCTCACCCGTTTGTCCTCAGGGAGGAGGGCAATCTTTTCAGTCGCCAGACCGGATAAGACGCGAAGCGTCGTCATCCGGTACGCTTACCGTTACTGCTCGTTTACCCAGATTCGCATTTCGCCTTCACCACGGTTCGCCCAGCTAAACCACGGAATAAACGTCAGCGTATGCGCCTGGCGAGAAGCCGGTGAAACATCATAGTGCCACAAGGATTGCTGCGTCGCGTCGGCGCAGCTTTGCTTCACGCCTTCAGCCTGAATTAACATCTTATGGCTGAACAGCCCCTTACCCTCGAACACCCTGAATTCGCTCTCTTTCGCCAGCCACAGATTATGCAGTTCTTCGCCGTTGTCGGCCTGCTCCAGGCAATACACCAATGGCCCACGTTGAATAGCGACCTTACCGGCAACATGACGCACCAGTGGGTTTCCGTACACCCGACGCACTGGCATTGGCAGAGTCAGACTGAGCGTATCGCCCTCCTGCCAGGTTCGGCTGATGTGCAAATAGCCTTTGCGAATATCCTGCTCAACCGGTTGGCCATTCAGCAAAACCTGCGGCGCGGAGCACCAGTCAGGCAAGCGCAAGGCCAGGGTGTGATACACCGACTGCGGTGATTCAATGGCGATTTTCACCTGCTCATGCCATGGATAATCCCCGCTAATGCGCAGTTTGAGCGCGCCATCTGCCGCGGGGACTTCCATGCTATTGCCCACATACATATTGATATACAGCGCGTCCTGACGTGGCGTGTAGATGTAATGGCCAATTGAGGTTAAGACGCGGGCGATATTGGGCGGACAGCAGGCGCAGCCGAACCAGCGTTGGCGAACGGGCTTCACGTGGTCGTAAATATGATTGAATTTTAATGACTTAGGGTGTACTTCCAGTGGGTTAACGTAGAAGAAGTGTTTACCGTCCAGCGCCATGCCGCCGAGAACGGTGTTATACAGGGCGCGCTCCATGACGTCGGCATACTGGCTGTCGGCCTCCATTTCCAGCATTCTGCGGGCGAACATCATCAGTCCGATTGAAGCGCAGCTTTCCGCGTACACGGAGTCGTTGGGCAGATCGTAATCACTGCTAAACGCCTCGCCACTGCTTTGAGAGCCGATCCCGCCGGTAATGTACAACTGGCGCTGGGCCATATTTTTCCACAGACGCAGGCAATCCTGACGTTTGCCTTCGTCCTGGCTTAAACGTGCCAGGTGCGCCACGCCGGTCATCAGATAAACAAAGCGCACCGCGTGACCGATAGCCGTTTGCTGTTCTGAAATGGGCTGATGTGCCTGGCTGTAGGGTTTATCTTTCACCATCCACGCCGGGCCGTAAGTGTGCCAGTAAGAGGTTTGCCCCCGCTTTTCGTACTCTTCGTCATAGAAATGGGGCTGAGCGCCGCGCTGCTCAACAAAGTAATTTACCAGCGCCATATAGCGTGGCTGCTGAGTCACTTCATATAAGCGCATTAAGGCCAGCTCGATTTCCGGGTGTCCGGGGTAGCCGCGTAACTGATTTTCACCAAGCCCAAACACGCTGTCGATATGATCCGCCAGGCGGCACACCACTTCTAACAGACGACGCTTACCCGTCGCCTGGAAGAATGCGACGCCCGCTTCAATTAAATGACCGGCGCAGTACAGTTCATGGCATTCGGCGAGGTTGGTCCAGCGTTCATCCGGAGCTTTTACCGTGAAGTAAGTATTGAGATAGCCGTCTGCACACTGTGCCGCAGCCACCAGTTCAATGACCTCATCAGCGGTTTTCTCAAGTTCCGCATCGGGTTTCTGGCACAGGGACCAGGCGACGGCCTCCAGCCATTTCGCCACGTCGCTATCCTGAAAAACCATGCCGTAAAACTCGCCGTCCTGCAGCCCCGCGGCGATACGAAAGTTTTCTATCGCATGGCTTGGTTCCGCCTCTGCAATGCGGTCATTAAGCGCATCCCACTGGTAGGGGATCACCACATCACGCACCAACTGCTGATATTGTCCGAGGAACGGATCGCTGACCGTGAGCTTATGCAGGTCGACTTCCAGTACGTTCATTTCATGCTCCTTAAGGCTGTACATGACGCTGACGCAGATCGGTGGCAATGCGCGACATCATCGGGTTATTGAGTTTGCAAAGGCGGATAGACAGCGCCAGCAGCAGGTGGAACAGCGCGGGCAGCAGCGTTTCCATCGCGGTAATCCCTTGCAGCGAACTGGCGGTTTGGTTGCCAGCGCCTGGCTGATAGGCGACAACAATAAACAACAGGCTGATGATCCCCGCGCTTGAGGCCCAGGCCAGCTTGATGAAAAACAGGTTGAAGGCGAAATTCATGCCGGAAGAACGCACGCCGGTTTTCCACTCGCCGTAGTCGTCGGCAAAGGCCATCAGCGAGAAATGCAGCGGCAGCGTAAAGCCCAGAATAATGCCGTTGCCGAGGATCACCGCCAGCCACAGCGTCTGATAAGCCGGACCGGTTGGCAGGAACCACATCAGCACCGCCAGCGCCGTCAGCACCAGGTTGGTGTAGTAATAGAGTTTGACGGTATCCATGCGGCGGGTCAGCGGGCTGACGATCACCGAACCGATGATGGACGCGAAGGTGACCATGGTGAAAAACAGCGACGTGTAAGCGGTGCTGCCCTCCAGCACATAGGTAATGAAGTACATGTACCCGCCGCCGCGAATATTAAAGACGTTAATCAGCAGGAAAGACATTACCAGCATCAGTAATAGCTGATCATTTTTGCGCAGCCCGCCAATGTGTTCGCGCAGGGTAAATTTCCCCATCATCGCCAGCGGCACGCGCTCGCGCACCCAGAAGAAGCAGCACAGGAACATCACTACCGCGATGGCGCACAGGATACCCACGCCGAACTGATAACCCTGCGCAGCGTTGCCCTGACCCAGAACATCCACCATCCACGGCAGGCCGACGGAGACAAGGAATCCCACCACGCCGCACAACACAAAGCGCCAGGACTGGCAGGCGATCACCTCATTGTGGCGGGTGGTCATGGTGTTGATCAGCGCACAGTACGGCACGTTGATGGCGGTATAGCCGACGGAGAGCAGCAGATAGGTGCCGAACGCCCAGGCAATTTTTACGCTCATGCTGGCGTCAGGGACGGTAAACGTGAGTACGCCTATAATGCCAATGGGAACCGCAACCCACAGTTGCCAGGGGCGAAAGCGCCCCCAGCGGCTTTGGGTACGGTCGGCCAGCACGCCCATTATGGGGTCGGAAATGGCGTCAAATACGCGCAGGGCAATAAACAATGTACCAACCAGTGCGGGCGTTAACCCGAAGACATCGGTGTAGAAAAATGTCAGGAAGTTCATGATCAGACAGGTAATGACCGTCCCGCCCGCATCGCCTAACCCATAGCCTATTTTTTCACGCAGAGAGAGTTTGTCGTCCTGGGCACGCTGTGCCAAATCGGATGTCGTAATCGGAGCCGAAGTCATAAATAACTCCCGGAGAGAATGTTCAGAAAAATTCCCGCTACACTGCGGGTTATTTGTGGGTAATTTGCAAAGTACGTTATTTATTCTGCACGAAATGTTTGGAGCAACAAGGGAAGAGAAAAGTATAAAAAGATAACAATTCCGACTTCATTTAGAAAATGTGATTTTGATCCGGTGAAAACTGGGTTTATCGTGAATAATCAATAATAAAGACCGATTTAAATAATGCTGAAAGCGGGAATTTGAATATATATGCTCGAATTATCCATGTCTCTTCCGATTAAAGTACAAAATGGCGGATTATTTATTTCTCGGGGCGTGGGCAGTCATCCTGCGCGACGATTGCAATCCTGGGAAATTATCTTTGTCGAAAAAGGGACATTAACGATTCGCGAAGGCCAGACCGTTTTTTGCGTGAATGCCGGAGAAAGTTTGCTGCTGTGGCCGCAGCGCTCGCATATTGGCGTTGGGCAATTTCCGGCTGATTTGAAATTTTACTGGCTGCATTTTGAGGTGACGGCAGAAAGCGACGCATCAATAACGGAACCGTTACTTGCTATCCCTCAACATACCCGGGTGAGCGAGCCACAATATATTATCTCGTTGTTTCGTCAGTTCTTACGCGAGCAGGAAAATATTCATCGCAGCATAGCGCTGGAACTGATCCTGCTGCTGATTTTGCAGCAAATATCCGCGGCTGCCAGCGAGCAACCACCAGACAGTCCAGGTAATGCGCTGGCGTGGAAAGCGCAGCAGATAATTCACACTCAATTCCACCTGCCGATTAGTGCCTCAACGCTGGCGAAAGAGCTGCATTGCAATGCGGACTATCTGGGGCGTGTATTCCGTAGCGCTTTCCGGCTGACACTCACCGAAGCGTTGCATCGCCAGCGGGTGAGGGCGGCAGAAAAACTGTTGATCAGTGATTCGCTATCGCTTACCGAAGTGGCGATGAAATGTGGATTTAATGAGGTGGGTTATTTTCGCAAAATCTTTCGCAAGCATACCAGCCTGACGCCCGCGGCGTGGAAACGGCGCTATTGCAAAGAGCATATTAATAGCGCCTGACCCGTTACTGCCCGTAATACGCATTCACGCCATGTTTGCGCAGATAATGTTTATCCAGCAACTCAGGCTGCATATCCGGCAACTGCGGAGCTAACTGGCGCGAGAACAGCCCCATGTAGGCGCACTCTTCGAGCACCACGGCGTTATGTACGGCGTCTGCGGCGTCTTTACCCCAGGCAAACGGACCGTGTGAATGCACTAACACCGCCGGAACCTGCATCGGGTTCAGGTCTCGTTGCTCAAAAGTTTTAATGATGACTTCGCCGGTCTGATATTCATATTCACCGTTGATCTCCTCAACGGTCATCAGACGGGTACATGGAATAGAACCATAGAAATAATCGGCATGCGTGGTGCCCCATGCCGGGAGATCAAGACCCGCCTGCGACCAGATCGTCGCGTGGCGTGAGTGGGTATGGACGATCCCACCGATCTCAGGGTAGCGGCGGTATAGCGCCAGATGGGTTGGCGTGTCAGATGAGGGTTTTTTACTCCCTTCAACCACGTCGCCGCTGGCGATATCCACCACCACCATATCGTCGGCGGTCATCACGTCATATTCTACGCCGGATGGCTTAATCACCATCAGTGTCCGCGTTTCATCTACCGCGCTGACGTTACCCCAGGTAAAGGTGACTAAACCATGAGCCGGAAGCGCCAGATTGGCCGCCAGCACCTCGGCCTTCAGTTGTTCTAACATGGAAATCCTCCCTCCTGCATACGTGCTTCTATCCAGCGTCGTGCCTGGATAATTTCCAGTACCGGCTCTTTCGCTTTTTCAGTCCACATTTCAATCAGAAACGACCCGCGATAGTTCAGCTCATGCAGCGTTTTGAAGATACCAACAAAGTCCACACATCCTTCGCCAAAGGGCACATCGCGAAACTGGCCCGGATGGGTTTCGGTTACTGGCAGCGTGTCTTTCAGGTGGATAGCGGCGATACGGTCAATGCCCAGCGTCAATTCGGCAGTGACGTCATTACCCCAGGCGCTGAGGTTGCCTACGTCCGGATAGACGGTGAACCACGGCGATGACAGCATTTCATCCCACTTTTTCCACTTGCTGATCGAGTTCATAAATGCGGTATCCATGATTTCTACCGCCAGCATGACCTGCGCGGCGGCGGCTTGCTCGACTGCCCATGCCAACCCTTCGGCAAAGCGCTGCTGCGTACCTTCGTCATGTTCCTCGTAATAGACGTCGTAACCTGCCAGCTGAATGGTGCGAATACCGAGATCGCGCGCCAGACGAATGGCTTTGGTCATGATGTCGCGCGCCCGGACGCGTGCAGATTCATCGCGGCTGCCAAACGGAAAACGGCGGTGGGCGGACAGGCACATTGAGGGGATTGCCACACCGGTTTCCAGCATCGCGCTCACCAGCGATGCGCGCTGAGTGGGACTCCAGTCGAGACGCGACAGGCGTTCATCGGTTTCATCCACTGACATTTCGACGAAATCAAAACCGCAGCTTTTCGCCAGCACCAGACGCTCCGGCCAGGAGAGGTCTTTCGCCAGCGCTTTTTCATAGATACCTAACGGATGATTACGCATACTGTGCTCCCCAGATGGCATCGATTTGCGCATGGAATTCGCCAGCAACCTGCGTTGGGTTTTTCGCCCCAGCCAGCGCGCGTCCGGCGATAAAGGCTTTGACGTTGATATCGCGAAACAGCGGCAGGTCGGCGGGCGTAATCCCGCCGGTAATCGACAGTTCCAGACCAATATCGGAAAGCGCTTTCATGCGTGCCAGATCCGCTTCTCCCCACTGTTGCCCGCTGGCCTGGGCATCGCGCCCGCGATGGTAAATCGCCTGACGAACCCCAACGCGATACCAGTCTCGGGCGTCATCCAGCGTCCAGTTGCCGAACAGTTCCATCTGAATTTCACCGCCGCAGGACTGCGCGACGCCATGACCTTTTTCTACCGTCGCCAGCGGCGCAGCGCAGATGATGGTCATCCAGTTAGCGCCAGCATCAAACGCTTGCTGTGCGAGGGTTTCGCCCGCATCGGCCACCTTCCAGTCGGCGACGATGATTTTATTTGGGCACTGGGCGCGCAACGCTTTTACGGCGCTAAGGCCTTCGGTTAAGCAGAGAATCGTCCCCGCCTCAACGATATCAACACTCTCTTGTAGCAGTGCGACATCGCGCTGGGCCGCCTGCAGGTTGGTGTGGTCGAGCGCCAGTTGCAGTAATGGTCGACTCATCATTCGTACTCCTTAATGCGGGCGTGATAGCCCTGTAGTGCGGTAATTAAATTCTGGTATTGGCGGTATTTACGCTGGTAGCTCGCATGCGCGGCGGCGTCTGGCAGCAGCGTGCGTACCGGGTGCTGTAAGCTGCGCTGGGCGTCGCTGAAATCGTGATAAACGCCGGTGCCTACGCGGGCAGCAAGCGCTGCGCCAAAGCAGCCGGTCTCTTCAATCTGCGGCAGCTCGATACGTAAGCCGCTGACGTCGGCCAGCATTTGCATCCAGACATCTGAGTGCGCCGGACCTCCGGTGACGCGCAGGGTATGCGCCTGCGTAAAACGTTCGCGCATGCGGTTGAGGTGGGTCATGTGGCTGAAAACCACGCCTTCGTAGATGGCCTGTAATAAGTGGGCGCGAGTGTGTATAGCCTGCATGCCATAAAAGCCGCTGGTCATGTCCAGCCCGGCGTTGCTGCCGTACAAAAAGGGCAGGAAGAAAAGCTCGCTACCGGCTTTCGGTAAGCTGTCGACGGCCTGATTGATCTCATCAAAAGAGAGTTCGCCCCACTGGGCGGTAAACCATTCCAGATTGCCGGAGGAGGTCGGACTGGCTTCGTGAACGATGTACTGCCCGTCATTCACATAGCGGCCATAAACATAGGGATGGGCCTCGTGGTCACGCAGGCCGTGAGCGATCCCGCTGGTGACAGCCCAGGTTCCCATTACCGCGTTGAGGGTGTGCTCATCTTCAATACCGGCGCAGAGTGCGGTGGAAACCACATCAAACAGACCGCCGACGACGGGCGTACCCGCCGCCAGACCGGTGATGGCGGCTGTCTGAGCGGTGATTTCCCCGCATATTTCTGCTGAGCCAACGACAGGTGGCAGGACAGTGTCGATTTCACTGATGCCCAACCATTGGGTCAATCGCGGGTCGTACTGACCGGTGGTCATGTTGTAGAGGTTCGACTCGGAGATATTGCTTTCTTCGCAGCCTTTGACGCCGGTTAAGCACCAGCGCAGGTAATCATGGGCCATCATGACGCTGCCAATTTGCGCGTAGCGCTGAGGGGTATTCTCCTTTACCCAACGCAGGAGCGATGCCGGATGCCCGGTCCACAATGTCTGGCGGGTGACCGGGTAGAGCTGCTCAGGGATCCCATCCTGCTGCCAGCGCTGAACGATGTCCATCGCGCGTCGATCGGAAGAGAGAATGGCATTGCCCAGCGGTTTATCCTGCTTATCAAGAAGAAACAGGCCTTTGCCCTGAGCGGAAATACCGACGCCTTTAATTTGATCGCCGCAGACGCCAGTGCGTTTTAACAGACCGGCAATGGTCGCGACGCACTGTTGCCACAGTTGGTGCATATCGCGTTCGGCGTAACCGGGTAACGGCGATATTGTCTGCAGCGATTGCCGGTTAATTCCCTGCTCATGACCTTTGGCATCATACAAACCTGCTTTCAGATATGTACCGCCACAATCAATACCCAGCCAGAAGGTCGCTTTCTCACTCATCTTTGTCATCTCATTTTGACCGGATGACGCTGCGCTTATCCGGCCTGGGGTATGTATGGATTTCGTCGGCCCGATAAGCGAAGCGTCACCGGACATCGTGTTACGCCGCGTGTTTACGCGGATTCAGCGTCTTTAGCGGCGCAGAACCGGCATCGCATTTTGCTGGCAGCAGCAGTGCCATCAGCGCGGCCAGCGCCAGTGAGATTGCCAGGCAGTAAACGCCCGCATCTTTGCTGTACAGGGTGATGAGTACGCCGACCGCGTAAGGACCGCAGAAGCCTCCAAGGTTGCCGAGGGCGTTGATAACCCCACGTGCGCCACCGGCCATTTCCGCGCTGAACAACCGCGCCGGAATGGTCCAGAACACGCCCGCAGCCGATTGCAGGAAGAAGCCACAGCCGACCAGCGCGGCATAAGCCAGCCAGACGTTATTTTTCAGCGCCACGGAGAGGAACATGCACAGGGCAAAGCCAATCAGCGGCAGGCAGACGAACAGCTTGCGTTTACCGGTGCGGTCAGAGAGAGAAGAGAACAGGAACATCCCGGCAATTGCGCCAACGTACGGCAGAATGGCGAGCATACCGACCTGTCCCATGCTGCTGTGCGTCAACTCTTTGAGGATGGTCGGCAGCCACAGGGTGTAACCGTAAATCCCGGTTTGGTAGAAGAAATTCAGTGCGATCAACTGCCACATGGTTTTATCGGACAGCACCGCGCCCAGAGAGGCATTTTTGACTTCGGTTCCGGCAATGGCTTTTTGCTCGGCGGCCAGCGTCTCAACGAGGTAATTTTTCTCGGCGTCAGAGATCCAGCGTGCTTCCTGCGGTCGGTCGTAAACGGTATAGGCCCACAGCACCAGGACCACAATGGAGAGTAAACCTTCAATAATGAACAGCCAGCGCCAGTCGAGCACGGTGATGATCCAACCCGAGAGTGGGGCGGTAATGATCCCGGCAATCGGCACAAACATAATCACAATCGCATTGGCGCGACCGCGCTCGGCGTCGGGGAACCAGTTGCTGATCATCGTCAACACAACCGGCAGCATGCCGCCTTCGGCAACGCCGAGTAAAAAGCGCAAAACCAGCAGTTGATACTGATTAGTGATCAATCCCGTCAAAACGGAAATAACCGCCCAGGCAACCAACGACCAGCCGATAAATTTCTTGCCGCTACCGTGTACGGCAATTTTTCCGCCGGGAACCTGTAAAAACAGATAACCGATAAAGAAAATACCGCCAGCCAGTCCCGCCATGGTGGCGGAAATACCTAATTCGGCGTCCATGCCGCCCGGCATCGCAAATGCGATATTAACGCGGTCCATATAAGAAATAATACAGGCGATGAGAATGGGTGGGATAATTCGCAGCCAGCGCTGACGGGGTATATCTTTGAGTGTAGGGCGAGAGGTCATGTTCATATTAATATTCTCGTAGAGTAGTATGTTATTTTTATAATTTTGTTTTGTTTAATGCAGCGATACCGTCGCGCAATATTGCTACGCGATGATCCACATCTGCATTGGCATTTATTTCCAGTAATTTAATACCGGCAAATTGCAATGGCTCGGTTCCTGCGCAGGCGAATAATTCGCGGGCATGGTCGGTGGTCATCAAGCTTTGCGGGCAGAAAGGAGCAAACGGCGCGTGTAAGTCTTGCCACTCGCCATACTCTCCCGTGATTGTGGTGCCGGAAAACATCAGCGCGCCCAATTTACCGGCCTGTTGGACCTGCTGCGTGTGGGTCAGCGGTAGGGCGAGGTTCTGCCCTTCAATGGCCGATCGCGCCCAGTTAATGCACACGCTGATGTCATATCCGGTTATTGCGTCCAGCACGTTTTCTAACGGCAAAAAGCCTTTGCGTGGCGCAGGGCCCGTCATGGCATCGCAATGCTCCAGCACCAGATCGCAGGACCAGTCCCAGTGGGTAATTTCTTTCAGTGAACGAGCGAACGCGTCGGTGGCCTGGGCGACGTTCGGGTTGCCTGCCAGCGGGGCAGCGTGCAACTCCAGCGCGATCACTTTTCCGCCATTGGTTGCATTGATATGGTTGATTTTCTGGTGCAGATGGCGGTAATACGCCACACAGGCTTTACGCTGATCTTCGTCGCTGGAGGCCAACCCGAAACCACCCTCAGTACCGCGGCGACGCATAGTTTCCATAATGGCCGTGACCACGATTTGCCAGTCGCCCGGCGTATGGCGCAATAACCATTCGTCGCCCAACGGATGCAGATTTTCAAGGCAGGGCTGTTCCAGTCCGCGAATATCCGGGGTATCGGAGAGCTGCCGCCAGAATTCCTTCTCTTCCTCTTCACTCTTTTGGTGAAATGAGGGTGCACAGGGGTACGCACCGATAATATAACCGGTTGTATTAGCTTTCATTTTTTGTGCTCCTTTTATAAAACTGAAATAGCAACCTTCACGACTATTTTGCGGATCGGTGTGGCGACAGTTTTATGACATCCCGGACGATGAACATCCTGCGGGAAAAATATGGCGTAACTTCCCGGAGTCATTTCAATAAAAGATTCATGTTCACTGGCGTGATAAAAAATAATATCGCGCTGTTCTAATAACGCTTCGCTGATTTCATTATTTCCGGTATCAATAGCGATACCGATTTTTTCTTCACCCCAGGCTAAAAACTGAATATCCAGATAGCGGCGATGCACTTCCGGGCGATTTTCGGCTGGGTCACGGGTAGTTAAATCGATAATCTGCGCGAAGATATTTTTACCGTCTATCTCCACCACGCCCGGCTCCAGTTTGCGGAAATCCGTGGTGCGCAGAAAATCGAGCGCCCTTTCAATCGCTGCGGGCAAACGACACGGATTAGGCTGAGCAATATGTCCAAAGATCATGGTGTTGCTCCTTACAGCGACTGAATTTTTGCCCAGACACTGTCATCAATGGTGATGCCGTTTTGGCGATTTTCTGCCAGTAGCTTTGTAAACTCGTGGCCCGGCAGACGAACAGGCGTGTTTTCATCAGCGCGTTCGGCGGTGGTGATGAAATTCATAATCCGCTGTAGTTTGGCATCGCGGGTGGCTCCATCGATTAGCTTATCCACTTCAATGGCGATGAAAATCTGTGAAACGCCATATTCATCGCTGTTATCCTGGGTGACTTCCGCCACGGAGGAACCGTCAGAAAGCAGGGTGGCAATCATATCCAGCACAATCGACAGGCCTGAACCTTTCCAGTAACCCATTGGTAAAATGCGGCGATTTTTTTCGATAACGCCCGGCTCTTTGGTGAGATTGCCTTCATCGTCAAAACCACCGTCTACCGGCAGTTCGCGACCAGCCAGGCGATTCACTTCCAGCATGCCGTAGGAGAACATCGACATCGACATATCAACCATGGTGATTGGCGTGGAGGGGATCGCGACAATCAGCGGGTTAGTACCAATACGGCACTCTTTCGAACCCCATGGCGGCATTACGGCAATCGAGTTGGTCCAGCAGATACCAATGTACCCTTTCTCTGCCGCCTGCCAGCCATAGCTGCCGCCGCGCATCCAGTGGTTGGCGTTACGCAGCGCGACCAGGCCGATGCCGTGATCGGAAGCCAACTCAATAGCTCTGTCCATCATCTTTTTCGCCGTCAGGTTGCCGATCGAACGCTGGGCATCCCATTGTTCAATCGCCCCCAGGCTGGTAATGCGCTGCGGTTTGGCCTCAGGAATGATGTCGCCGTTATCCAGTTGCTGAATGAAACGGGGGAAGCGATTCACGCCGTGCGAATAAACGCCGGACTCGGTGGTGCGCGCAAACATTTCGGCACAGGCATCGGCGGTTTCAACGGCGATACCGCGTGCCAGCAGTACCCGATTGAACGCATCTTTCAACTGCTCAAAAGTGACTTTCATTCCTGTTTCCTTGTTTAAGTTTGATCGCTTTTTTATCTCTAAATTTCACTATGCGAAATCTGATTTCAAATATAGCGATCAAATTTTGACAGATCAACGGGGTGGTCTATTTTTTAAAATCATCAAAATCAAATAGTTGTGTTTTTTCGGTTCAGATCGTGAACTGAAACACACTTTGCGCTACCATCAGAGCGCGACGAAAAGGGGAGCGGAAGCGATGGGCACCAAAGAGAGTGAAATGACGCAAGATAAAGAGAGGCCAGCCGGAAGTCAGAGCCTGTTCCGTGGTTTGATGTTGATTGAGATCCTGAGCAACTATCCGAATGGGTGTCCGCTGGCCCATTTGTCTGAACTGGCCGGGCTGAACAAAAGTACCGTGCATCGACTCCTGCAAGGCCTTCAGTCATGCGGATACGTCACGCCTGCACCCGCTGCGGGAAGTTATCGGTTGACCACTAAATTTATCGCCGTGGGACAGAAGGCGCTGTCGTCACTGAATATCATCCATGTTGCCGCACCGCACCTTGAAGCGCTGAATATCGCCACTGGCGAAACGATCAACTTCTCCAGTCGTGAAGATGACCATGCGATTCTGATTTATAAGCTGGAGCCGACGACAGGCATGCTGCGTACCCGCGCCTATATCGGCCAACATATGCCGCTGTACTGCTCCGCGATGGGCAAAATTTACATGGCGTTTGGGCATGCGGATTACGTGGAGTCCTACTGGGAGAGCCATCAGGATCTGATTCAGCCGCTGACCCGCAATACCATTACCGGTCTACCGGCGATGTACGATGAACTGGCGCAGATCCGCGAAAGCAGTATGGCGATGGATCGGGAAGAGAACGAGCTGGGGGTATCCTGTATTGCCGTGCCGGTGTTTGATATTCATGGCCGGGTACCCTACGCGGTATCAATTTCACTCTCGACATCGCGGCTTAAGCAGGTAGGGGAAAAGAATCTACTCAAGCCGCTGCGGGAAACCGCGCAGGCCATTTCAAATGAGCTGGGCTTTACCGTTCGCGATTAGGCGCATGCCAGGCGTCATTCAGACACGTGACACTATTTAACCGTTTCCCCTGTCCGATCAAAGCGACAGGGGCAGTCTCTCTGGCAATCTGAAGTTTTCACGCAGAAGGAGGGGGCAATGAACGAGTTTATTATGGCGGATGCGGCAAAATGTATTGGGTGTCGTACCTGTGAAGTTGCCTGCGTCGTCGCGCATCAGCAAAACCAGGACTGTGCGTCGGTCTCTTCTTCTGCGTTTGTCCCGCGGATTAGGGTGATCAAAGACGATGCCTTTACAACGGCAGTCGCCTGCCATCAATGTGAAGATGCTCCCTGCGCGAATGTTTGTCCAACGCACGCTATTCGCCGTGAACATGGGCATATCTTCGTTGAACAAACACGATGTATTGGTTGTAAAAGCTGTATGCTGGCCTGTCCGTTTGGGGCAATGAATGTTGTCGCCCGCTCATCGCGGGTGCAGGCGATAAAATGCGATTTGTGCTGGCATCGCGAAACGGGGCCTGCGTGTGTTGAAGCTTGCCCGACAAGTGCGTTGCAGTGCGTAAGCGAGAATCAGATCGCGCAGCTAAACTGTGAAAGGCGTAGCCGTACGGCGTTTTCTACCTTTTGAACATTGAGCAAGGACGCATAATTATGGCATCAAACAAGCAAGCGTATCTCGCCGCTGCGAACAACGGTCTGTTTAAAACGGACTCCGAGTTTGTAGCGACCCCGCCACAACCCGTTACCCTTGAAGCGTTACAGGCGCGTGTGGAGGGGCAGACGCTATTTCCGGAGCTGTTGTCACGTATTGACGAAGAGAAAGAAGAACTGCATCTGACCTTTACCGCAGACGGTGAGCTTTATCTTTATCGCGTTTCTCTCTTTAGCTGTGAGCACGATCCTTCCGCCCTGGAATACGTCCCTGGCGCACGTTCTGTTGCACCGGAGGTACTTTCTGAGATGGCAGATTATCGCCAGCGAATCTCAGTCACGACCCGTTTTAGTAATGATGTTTTCCTGAGCTGGCAGCAGGCGATCAAAATTGTGGGACTGTTGGTGCCGGACCTGCTGGTGGCCCAGGACGCTAGCGCAGGCGGTAGGCTGTTTTCCCGCGAGCGGTTACTGTTTGAAGCGCGTTTTCCGGCGCGGCCGCGTGCAGATACACTGTATGCGATCCACGCCGTTCACGATGATGAAAACGATCATTACTGGTTGCACACGCATGGCCTGCGGCGGTTGGGTTTACCGGAGTGCGAGGTGATTATTCACCAGCCGGTGGAAAGTCTGGGCAGCATTGGCTACATGATTGAAGCGTTTGTGAATATCTGTATTGACGATCGCGGCATGTATTGTAATGAACCGCTGATGCTGGCGCGAACTCACGAAGGCGAGCAGTATATTGTGGCCATTCCCTGGGAACAGGGACTTAGCGTGATCGAACATGGCGGCAACCTGAACCTGTTGCCTGAGATCGCAGAGAGGGTGGGTGATATCTCAGATTTACCTTCCGGGCGTTTTTCCGGCGATCTGGCCGATCGGGAAGATGAGCATAATGGCCCGTCGTGCCTGTTGTTCCGTCTAGCCGATGAGCGTGGCGGCATTGGCAGCGTGATTGACGGTGGGCTGGGCGGCGATCAAGTGATGTTCATGAAAAGTATCGCATTGTCGGATAGCGATGCGCAAAAAGCGCAAAAAGCGCAAATGCGCTGGCCTTATTTCCAGCATATTTTTGAGACGCAGCATAATGAAATATCAGCGCCCCTTGTCAAAATCGGTGTTCCCTACGGGGATGAAGATAAGCGCGAACATATGTGGTTTATGTTGCAGAACATCGCTGATGAACATCTGACAGGCGTATTAACCAATCAGCCGTATTACGTGCATCATATGCAGGAAGGCGAGCAATATACGTTACCGTTTACACTGCTCAGTGACTGGCGCATTTATCATCCGCAGGGAGTGTTTACCCCGGATAATATCTTCGAGCTGATATCGCACAGTTCGTGATGCTAGCGCCCGATACAAAACGGTATCGGGCGACAAAAATCAGCTGCTCCCTTCGCTCCAGGCGCGCTCGATCTCTTCCGCCAGAATCTTCACCCCAGCTTCGATTTTCTCCGGCTCCGGAACGTAGTTCATCCGCATGCACTGATGGGTATGCGGCCAGGGTTTATCCAGACCCGGGAAGAAGTAGTCACCGGGAACCATCAGTACGCCGCGCGCTTTCAGGCGCTGATACAGCAGCTCGGTGGTGATCGGCAAATCTTTAAACCATAACCACAGGAAAATCGCGCCTTCCGGTTTGTGGATCAGGCAGCGATCTTCAGACAAATAGCGGCGAATGATCGCAATCGTCTCCTGAACACGCTGATAATAAAACGGTTTGATTACCGTTTCGGAGAGGCGCAGCAGATCGTTACGTTTAATCATCTCGCACATCATTGCCGGCCCCATTCCGCCAGGCGCGAGGCTGATGATGCCGTTCATATTGGTGATGGCGGTGATGATTTTTTCATTCGCGATGATGATGCCGCAGCGGGAGCCTGGCAGGCCCAGCTTCGAAAGGCTCATGCACAGCACAATGTTGGGGTTCCACAGCGGGCGCGCTTCGCTAAAGATGATGCCGGGGAACGGTACGCCATAGGCGTTATCAATCACCAGCGGGATCCCATGCTGGTTGGCCAGCCGGTCCAGCTTCATCAGCTCTTCGTCGGTGATCACGTTGCCTGTCGGATTCGTCGGACGAGACACGCAAATCATCCCCGTCTCTTCACCAATATGCAGGTGTTCAAAATCAACGTGATACTTAAACTGGCCTTCCGGTAACAGTTCGATGTTTGGGCGCGCGGAGACAAAGAGTTCCTCTTCCAGCCCGGAATCGGCATAACCAATGTATTCCGGGGCTAACGGGAACAATACTTTTTGCGTTGTGCCGTCGGCGCGACGTCCGGCGAACAGATTGAATAAGTAGAAAAACGCGCTCTGACTGCCATTTGTCAGAGCAATATTTTGTGGCTCGATATCCCAACCCTGCTTCTCACGTAGCAGTTTCGCCAGCTCAGACAGTAGCTCGGTTTTTCCTTGTGGACCGTCATAATTACAAAGCGCATCAGTGGCTTTGCCGTTTTCCAGCATATCTGCCAGCAGAGACTGAAAGTAATTTTGCATCTCTGGAATTTGCGCCGGATTACCGCCGCCAAGCATGATGGCGCCTGGGGTGCGTAAACCGTCGTTGAGGTCCTCCATCAGGCGTGTGATGCCTGAATGGCGGGTGAATTTGTCGCCAAAAAGTGAGAATGTCATAGCAGGTGGTCTGTCGAACTGAGTAGTAAAGTGGCTAACCATAGCGCTACCCATGGCAGGGTGCAAATCGGGGGCATCAGGTTGGATTGAGGTTTTGTGCTGTAGATTTTTATCTGGCTGGTTTTTTATGTTGAATCAGGCTTCCCGCTGCGTGCACAGCGAGAAGCCGGGCGCGTCAGGGCTGACCGGCCCACACCACCATCACTTTGTCGTCGCCATGTTCGCGGATAAATCCGTATCCCTGCTTCAGGGGCAGCGTGGTTTGTTTACCGGCGCCAATGGCCGGATGTCTGGCCCTGAACTGGCTGATACGTTGCCAGTGTGCGACGCTGGCGGCAGATTTCCCGGTCACATCCTGCCAGTTCATCTCCGAGCGCGTCCCCTGTAATGGATCTGAGCCGGTTGGGCCAAAGGAGCGGGCCGACTCGTCGCCATAAAAGAGTTGTACCGCGCCAGGCGCCAGCAGCAATAGCTCGGCGGCTTTGTCTCCACCTTCGCGGAACAGACGCGTATCGTGTGAGGAGAGATAGCTCAGAACGTTAAAGTCCTGCAGTTTATCCGCCATCTGCTGCCAGGTGGGGTCCATATTCGCCAGACACTCGACGGCTTTTGCCGCTTGCTCCTGGTAGTCGAAATTGATCATCGCATCGAAGCCGTGACGGTAATAGTCGCTTTGCATCACGCCGTGGCCCCAGGCCTCGCCGGTCATCCAGAAGGGTTTATCATCCAGCGCTTTGTCAGGGTTGGCTTTCTTCCATTCGACCAGCGCCGTGCTGGCCTGTGTTTTTAGCTGCTGCCAGGCGGGAAGTTCGACGTGTTTAGCGGTATCGACCCGAAAGCCGTCAATCCCGTAATCACGCACCCACTGACTGAGCCAGTGCGTCAGATAATCCCGGGGCGTGTATCCGGCGATAGCTTTAGCGTGCGTATCCGGCTTGTGCTGATAAAAATGTGGCAGCCCGGAGGGCGTGGTGGAATCGGTTTTCAGGTCGGGCAGGAAGGCCAGCGACATGGTGAGGTCGTCAAAGCCAGGATTGTCGTAATCGCCAATATCGGTGCGGATCCAGTTTTTCCCCCACCATTTTTCCCAGCCGGCTTTATCGCTGAAGTTGATGTAATCATTAAAGCTGTGCCAGCTCTGCCCGGCGGCCGGTTTCCAGTCAGTCCAGCGTTCGCCGAGCGTTTTTTTCAGCTCATCGCCCGATAAGTACAGCGCCCCAAACTGATATTCCTGCATATCCGCCAGGGTGGCGTAGCCGGTATGGTTCATTACCACATCAAACAGAACACGGATGCCGCGCTGATGTGCGCCATCAACCAGCGCGCGCAGGTCTGCTTCGTCACCCATATTGGCGTCGAGCGTGGTCCAGTCCTGAGTGTAGTAGCCGTGGTAAGCGTAGTGAGGGAAGTCGCCTTTGGTGCCACCACCGACCCAGCCGTGGATTTGCTCAAACGGCGCACTGATCCACAGGGCGTTGACGCCCAGTTGTTGCAGGTAGTCGAGTTTGCTGGCGAGCCCGCGCAAATCGCCGCCGTGGAAGGTGCCAATTTCCTGCATGCCGTCGCTGCGACGCCCATAGCTGTGGTCGTTACTCGGATCGCCATTTACAAAGCGGTCCGTCAGGACGAAATACACCGTGGCGTTATGCCAGTCAAAAGCGGTAGGGGCATCAGTTTCCGCCCGTTCGAGCAGCAACAGCCCGTTACTGGTTGCGGCGGGCTGCAGGGTAATCGCCCCGTTTTTTACCGTCGCGGTTTGCTGGCTGTAGAAATCACGTACCACGGCACCTTCCGGGAAGGTCTGGCTCACGTTCAGCGTGACCGGCGCACCGTCCCATTTCGGGCACTGGCGAATCTGGGTCGTGACAGGGTCTGCGGCGCTTTTTACCGAGAGCATCAGCGTTGGCGTGCCGGAGCGGGTATCCACTTCCAGCGTGTAATCGCCGTCTTTGAATAAGCGCCACTGCGGCGGAGCGCCTTCACACGGTTTTAGCGACAGCATCTGGTTGAGTTTTATCGCATCGGCGGGCTGCCAGCACTGTTGGTCAAAATTCAGGGTTAAAGGACGAGTACCCTTCGTCAACGCTGCATGGCTGACGAATTTACCCGTACCTTCCGCTTCGAAGGTCGGTAGTCCTTGAGAAGTCCATGATGAAGCGATGGCAATGCCGGGTATGAGCGCCAGCGCAACGGCGGCAAGTTTCATAATGCTGTCCTTGATGCTGCAATTTTCGCCAGTTTGCCAGTGAAATCAGGCCGGAAACTCCTCCTTAGAGTCGATTCCGCCAGGAGGAGAAGTGAGGGTGAGTTAACGCGCGCAAAAAATAAACTGATTTTGCGATAACCCCCACATTTTCTTCGAATTAATGGCGCCCAGAACTGTTAATGCGTGACATAGTTTCAGAATTGGACTATTCCTTTGGGTGCTCTTGACAGCTATTTTTGATATGATTTGAGATTCATCTCTCATTTTTGTGAAAAATATAAGGTGTTGGAATGTATAAATCCGACCAGGAGACCTAATGATATTGACTCCCATTCGACGATATGGGGCAATGATTCTTATGTTACTCACCGTTGCATTTTCGGGTGAGGTGCTGGCAAAGACACACACGGCGACAACGAGTCACAAGCCCCAGATAACCAAGGCAAGTAATAAACAGGTTAGCAGTAAACAAGAGTATTCTCGCAATAGTGCAAAGAGTAGTTCACTTCCTGATTTGCGAAAATACCCTTCCGGAACACCAAGGAAAAAAGCGTTTCTCCGGACGGTTATGCCTTATATTACCAGTCAAAATGCTGCCATTACGGCGGACCGTAACTGGCTGATTTCAAAACAGTACCAGAACCGCTGGTCACCGACTGAGCGTACGCGGATGAAAGACATCGCGAAGCGCTACAAAGTTAGCTGGTCTGGTAACACGCGTAAAATTCCGTGGAATACGCTGCTTGAGCGCGTAGACATTATCCCGACCAGTATGGTGGCAACCATGGCTGCGGCCGAAAGCGGCTGGGGCACGTCGAAGCTGGCGCGCAGCAACAACAACCTGTTTGGCATGAAATGTGGCAAAGGTCGTTGTAACAATGCACCAGGTAAGGTGAAAGGCTACTCACAGTTTGAATCGGTGAAAGAGTCGGTGAATGCTTACGTCATCAACCTGAACACGCATCCGGCTTACTCTTCCTTCCGTAAGTCACGCGCGCAACTGCGTAAAGCCGACCAGGAAGTCACCGCTACCGCGATGATCCATAAGCTGAAGGGTTACTCCACTAAGGGACAGAGCTACAACAACTATCTGTTCGCAATGTATCAGGATAACCAGCGTTTAATCGCCGCGCATATGTAATTTCGCGTGCTGATCCGGTCTACAAGTCATCTCGTAGGCCGGATCAGACGAAGTCGCCATCCGGTAATTCCCTCTATAGCAACACTTCACTGTTCACATCGCGATACTCTTTTGGCGTCGTGTCGTACTCTTTCTTGAAGACCGAATAGAAATACTGCAGAGACGGATAGCCGCACATCTGTGAAATTTCGTTGATTGAAAGTGTGGTAGAAATCAACAGGCTACGCGCTTTTTCCAGCTTTTCGGCATGAATCACAGCGTGGATAGTCTCGCCGACCTCTTCTTTAAAGCGCTTCTCCAGGTTCGAGCGTGAGATTCCTACTGAATCCAGCACCTGTTCAACCTTAATACCTTTACAGGCATGATTACGGATAAAGTGCATCGCCTGAATGACCGCCGGGTCGGTTAAGGAACGGTAGTCGGTTGAGCGACGTTCAATGACACGCACCGGAGGAACCAAAATGCGTTGCAGCGGCAGTTCCTCGTTCGCCAGTAAACGGTGCAGGAGTTTAGCAGCCTGATATCCCATCTGCCTGGCTCCCTGAGCCACGGATGACAGCGCCACCCGGGACAGGTAGCGGGTCAATTCTTCGTTGTCTATTCCTATCACGCACAGTTTTTCCGGTACCGGAATATGCAGGTGTTCGCAGACTTGCAGGACGTGTCGTGCCCGCGCGTCGGTAACGGCGATAATACCGGTTTGCGGCGGCAGAGTTTGTAGCCAGTCCGCCAGTCGATTTTGCGCGTGCTGCCAGTTCTCCGGCGCGGTTTCCAGCCCCTGATAGACGACACCGCGGTACTTCTCTTTGGCAACCAACTGGCAAAACGCATATTCACGTTCCGCGGCCCAGCGTTTACCGCTTGAGGAGGGCAGGCCGTAAAATGCAAAGCGGTTAACTCCCTTCTCTTTCAGATGCAGGAAAGCGCTTTCTACCAGCGCGTGGTTGTCGGTGGCGATGTAATGTACCGGTGGGTAATCTTGCTCCAGATGGTAAGAACCTCCAACGCCGATGATGGGAACATCGACATCGGCAAGTAATTGCGCAATGTCATCATCGTCATAATCAGCAATAACGCCGTCGCCTAACCAGTCTTTAATATTATCGATACGGGCGCGGAAGTCTTCCTCAATGAATATATCCCACTCGGATTGCGATGCCTGTAAATATTCACCCACTCCTTCTACCACCTGGCGGTCGTAGGCTTTATTGGCGTTAAATAGCAGAGTGATGCGGTGACGTTTATCAAACATAAGAACCTGTCCTGGAAAGGTTAACGTGGGCCTGTCGATACTAGCAAAACCGCAGGTACGACTGCTTGATGAAGCGTGACAAATTTCTTATTTGCCTGGCGCTACGCAAAATTCACATACTGTCAGCGGGATGACAATTGTCATTTTTTATCTACGCATTACGGTTTTTTGTTTAATGGCTAACCTTCGATCGCGATCGCTTTTTTATTTCTTTTTTCAGCGCGTTTTTTTGGGAGCCAGCGCACGTTTGGGTATTCTCTTAATAGCGGTGTGAAATAACGTAATTGAGCAATAAATCAGGAAATTCCAGTATAGCCATATCGCAGTTTACTTGCCGTATTACCTGATTATGGAGCTTATTATGCCGGCTTATTTTGACCAACTCGATCGTGTTCGTTTTGAAGGCACTCAATCCACCAACCCGCTCGCATTCCGCCATTACAACCCTGACGAAATCGTGTTGGGCAAGCGCATGGAAGATCATCTGCGTTTTGCGGCCTGCTACTGGCATACCTTCTGCTGGAACGGTGCGGATATGTTCGGTATGGGGGCTTTCGATCGCCCATGGCAGCAGCCTGGTGAAGCACTGGCGCTGGCGAAACGCAAAGCGGATGTGGCATTTGAGTTCTTCCACAAGCTGAACGTGCCTTATTACTGCTTTCATGACGTGGATGTTTCGCCGGAAGGCGCGTCTTTGAAAGAGTATAAAAACAACTTTGCGCAGATGGTTGATGTGCTGGCGGCAAAACAGGAACAAAGCGGTGTGAAGCTGCTGTGGGGAACGGCAAACTGCTTCACCAACCCACGCTACGGCGCGGGCGCGGCCACGAACCCGGATCCGGAAGTGTTCAGTTGGGCCGCCACGCAGGTGGTTACGGCTATGGATGCCACGCATAAGCTCGGCGGCGAAAACTACGTTCTGTGGGGAGGTCGTGAAGGCTATGAAACACTGTTGAATACCGATCTGCGTCAGGAACGTGAGCAGATTGGCCGCTTCATGCAACTGGTGGTGGAACACAAACACAAAACCGGTTTCCAGGGCACTTTGCTTATTGAACCGAAACCGCAGGAACCGACCAAACACCAGTACGACTACGATGCGGCGACCGTGTACGGATTCCTCAAGCAGTTCGGTCTGGAAAAAGAGATCAAACTGAATATCGAAGCCAACCACGCCACGCTGGCAGGCCACTCGTTCCATCACGAAATTGCTACCGCTATCGCGCTGGGTCTGTTTGGTTCTGTCGATGCCAACCGTGGTGACGCACAGCTGGGCTGGGATACAGACCAGTTCCCTAACAGCGTCGAAGAGAATGCACTGGTGATGTATGAAATCCTGAAAGCGGGCGGCTTCACCACCGGCGGCCTGAACTTTGATGCCAAAGTGCGTCGTCAGAGTACCGATAAATACGATTTGTTCTATGGTCATATTGGCGCGATGGATACCATGGCGCTGTCGCTGAAAATTGCGGCCCGTATGATTGAAGACGGTGGTCTGGATCAACGCGTGGCTAAACGCTATGCCGGTTGGAATGGTGAGCTGGGTCAGCAAATTCTGAAAGGACAGATGACGCTGACGGAAATTGCGCAGTACGCTGAGCAACACAACCTGGCGCCGGTGCACCAGAGTGGTCATCAGGAATTGCTGGAAAATCTGGTAAACCATTATTTGTTCGACAAATAACGGATCTCTGAGAACGTCGGTAAGCCCGGTCAGCTCGCGCTACCGGGCCTTTCTTTAAGGAACGATGCCCTATGTATATCGGGATAGATCTAGGTACATCAGGCGTAAAGGCTATTCTGCTCAATGAGCAGGGCGATGTGGT
This sequence comes from Citrobacter sp. Ce006, assembly GCF_030336535.1. NCBI lineage: Bacteria > Pseudomonadati > Pseudomonadota > Gammaproteobacteria > Enterobacterales > Enterobacteriaceae > Citrobacter > Citrobacter sp. Ce006. Next base: position 821,135 of record NZ_JAOWDO010000073.1, on the reverse strand, counting down.
CGCTTCGCACACGGAGAAACTCACCGTCTCGCGGCCTCATCCGTTATGGTCTGAACAAGACCCTGAGCAGTGGTGGCGGGCAACGGATCGTGCGGTGACAGCGCTGGGCCAGCAGCATTCACTTCGCGAAGTGAAAGCGCTGGGGATTGCCGGACAAATGCACGGCGCCACGCTACTGGACGAGCAACGGAAGGTATTGCGTCCGGCTATCTTGTGGAACGATGGTCGCTGTGCTGAAGAGTGCGTGATGCTCGAGAACCTGGTTCCGCACTCTCGTGCCATCACTGGCAACCTGATGATGCCCGGCTTTACCGCGCCAAAGCTGCTGTGGGTGCAGCGCCACGAACCGGAGATTTTTAGCCGGGTTGATAAAGTCCTGCTGCCGAAAGATTACCTGCGCCTGCGTATGACCGGCGATTTTGCCAGCGATATGTCTGATGCGGCAGGTACGATGTGGCTGGATGTCGCGAAGCGTGACTGGAGTGATGTCATGCTGGCCGCCTGTAAGCTGACTCGTGCGCATATGCCTGCGCTCTATGAAGGCAGCGATATTACCGGAACATTGTTGCCAGAGGTCGCCCACGCCTGGGGTATGCAGGAGGTTGCGGTGGTTGCCGGCGGCGGCGATAACGCGGCGGGAGCAGTGGGTGTGGGCATGATGAATGCCGGTCAGGCGATGTTATCGCTGGGTACTTCCGGGGTCTATTTTGCGGTCAGCGACGGCTTTCTCAGCAAACCGGAAAGCGCAGTCCACAGCTTTTGCCATGCCTTGCCTGAACGATGGCATCTGATGTCCGTGATGCTGAGTGCGGCGTCCTGCCTGGACTGGGCGGCAAAATTAACCGGACTGGCGAGCGTTCCTGCGTTGATTGCTGCTGCGCAAGGGGCGGATGAACACGCTGAGCCGGTCTGGTTTTTACCCTATCTGTCCGGGGAACGTACGCCGCACAACAACCCACAGGCAAAGGGCGTATTTTTCGGTCTGACGCATCAGCACGGGCCGGCGGAACTGGCGCAGGCGGTGCTGGAAGGCGTGGGTTTTGCGCTGGCCGATGGTATGGACGTGGTTCATGCCTGCGGCGTGCAGCCCGCCAGCATCACGCTGATTGGCGGCGGGGCGCGCAGCGAATACTGGCGTCAGATGCTGTCTGACATCAGCGGATTGCAGCTGGATTACCGTACCGGCGGCGATGTCGGCCCTGCACTCGGCGCGGCGCGACTGGCGCAAATTGCCATGAATCCGCAGCGGCCTTTATCAGACCTTCTGCCTCAGCTTACGCTGGAACAAGCGCATTATCCGGATGCCGGGCGCCACGCGCTTTACCAACAGCGTCGGGAAACCTTCCGCCAAATCTATCAGCAATTAAAACCGCTGATGTCCTGACCCTAAATCCCCTCTGGTAAACAGCGGGGATTTATCAAATATATATTTCAATCTAATAAATAATTAGCGTGCATGAATTTATTCTGAAAGTCCGGCGTAGTGTCATTTTTCTGTGTTGTCTTTAGCGGGTTATTCATATTGTATCCATGATGGATAAGGAGATCCCAATGAAGACGACAAGGCTGTTGCCATGGATATTATTCCTCTCTGGCGCGTTGATTTACGTTATTGGCTTATGGCGAGCATGCCCGTTATTGAGCAGCAAAGGCTATTTTTTTGGTGCGCTGATGACGGGCATGTTTGTGACGTACGCTTATCAGCGTGCTGAAAATCTCAATCAGAACGACGAACGCTTCGCTTCCGTGTGTCAGATGGTGGCGCTCATAACGATCGGATTGTTGCTGGTGGGGGTGTGGAATACCCCGTTAGCACCCATCGAAATGGGGCTGTACCCGGCGGCATTCTTTGTGTGTTTACTGGGGCAAGTTTTACTCATGCGCCCAGCAGAATATTTATCTAAAGGACAGGAACTCTAAATGGAAAACAGGACATCAACTTATTCACCCGCATTTAGCATTGTGTCGTGGGTCGCGCTGCTCGGCGGTATTGTGGTTTATCTGTTGGGGTTGTGGAACGCCGATATGCAGTTGAACGAAAAGGGGTATTACTTTGCTGTTTTGGTGCTTGGTTTGTTTTCTGCTGCGTCTTATCAAAAAACGGTACGGGATAAATATGAAGGGATCCCGACTACGCCGATTTACTACGTAACCTGCCTGGCCGCGTTTGTTATTGCGGTGGCGTTGTTGGTTATCGGTTTGTGGAATGCCACGCTGCTGCTAAACGAGAAAGGATTTTATGGCCTGGCCTTCTTTTTGAGCCTGTTTGGTACCGTTGCGGTACAGAAAAATATCCGTGATGGTGGTTTGGATCAATCAAAAGAAACGCCAGCAGTAGCGGAAGATTTTACAGAATGATCGCTTGCCCTCGATGGTTACCGATCGAGGGCTTTTCTTTTTAGCTCACCAGCCTGCGCGTATCGATACGCTGCAACAGTATGGACAACAGTAAACTACCAGCCAGCGTAGCGCTGAAAATCCACAGCATATCCAGCGGTGGCCAGCTCTTGAGTTCAAGGCCGTTGGTGCGCAGCGCGTGAATGATCAGCGCATGAAAGCCATAAATGCCCAGCGAGTGGCGGGAAATAAGGCCCAGTACCGGCAAAGTGCGCGTGCTGAGCGTATTTTTGACCAGCGTCAGGAGCGAGGCGGCGCAAATAAATACTGCCGGACCGCAGTAGAGATACCAGGTATCGGCAAAATTGCCTCGCCAGCGCAGTTCATGCAACGTGCCCCGAGAAATAACAAACACCGCGGTGATGAACAACGCCGCACAGAGCAAGGTGAGCGCGCGCTTTTGCGTATCCATCATGCCAATCGCCCGACCCAGCAGGCCGTACACGATGTAATAGAAAGTGTCGCCACTGATGTACAGATTGATGGGCAGCCATTCAAAACCGCCAATTTTTTGCGAAACGGTGTTGGGATTGGCAATCACCCCAATCACTACCATGAGCGCCAGCAGCATCTTGCCGCTGATATTTTTCACCTGTATCAGCGGTGAAACCAGGTAGATGACGGCGATCGCGAAGAAAAACCACAGGTGATAGAACACCGGCTTTTGCAGCAGGTTTTTCAGCGACAGCCCGGCGTTGATCGAGGTAAACAGCAGGATATAGGCCAGCGCCACGCTGCTGTAAAACAAAATGCAGAGCGCGATGCGCGTGAAATGGCGCGGTTTGGCGCTGCGCTCGCCAAAAAAAAGATAGCCCGAAATCATAAAGAACAGCGGGACGCTGACGCGAGAGGCTGAATTGAGCACATTGGCCAGATCCCAATTCAACGGGCTGACGCTTTGCGCATTGGTGATGTACCAGGTCGTGGTGTGGATCATCACGACCATGAGACAGGCTATCCCGCGCAGGTTATCAATCCAGAAAATTTTGGGCTGCATCAGTTCCTCTGTATCCGTTAAAAAAAGTCTGACCGAAATTTTGCGCGCGTAGCTCACTGGAATAATCCGAGTTCTTACGCTAAAGCTTGAGATGGTCTGATGAGATTCTCAAAATAGGATCAGTTTCCAGACACTAATAATAAGACTGACCAGCAAACCAGGCGGTAATAAAATGATGATGAAGTATTTCTTTCCCGCGATTGCTACCCTCATGCTGGTAGCGTGCGCTAACACACAGCCGCCTGCACCCGCGCAGAAGGCGCAAAAGGTTAAGGTCAGTGCAACACGCTCGCTGGATATGGAGTCGCTGTGCAAAAATGAGGCGGCACAACTTTATAACACCGGCGCGCAGAAAATTGATATCTCCGGCCTGGAACAATTCCAGGGCAGCTATGAGATGCGTGGTTCGACCTTCCGTAAAGAGAATTTTGTCTGCTCTTTTGATGCAGACGGGCAGTTTTTGCACCTTTCCATGCGCTAAGTTCCCCCTTTTTCCCGTTTCGTACTGTATATCTTGCAGCCAGCGGGTATACTGACCGCTTCCTTTAAATCCACACGTATCCAGCACGAAATAATATGCAAAAGTTTGATACCAGGACCTTCCAGGGCTTGATCCTGACCTTACAGGATTACTGGGCTCGCCAGGGCTGCACCATCGTTCAACCATTGGACATGGAAGTCGGCGCGGGCACATCTCACCCAATGACCTGCCTGCGTGCGCTGGGGCCGGAACCGATGGCGACTGCTTATGTGCAGCCTTCTCGTCGTCCGACCGATGGCCGCTATGGCGAAAACCCGAACCGCTTACAGCACTACTATCAGTTCCAGGTAGTGATTAAGCCGTCTCCGGACAACATTCAGGAGCTGTACCTGGGTTCTCTGAAAGAGCTGGGTATGGACCCGACCATTCACGATATCCGTTTCGTGGAAGATAACTGGGAAAACCCGACGCTGGGTGCCTGGGGTCTGGGTTGGGAAGTGTGGCTGAACGGCATGGAAGTGACGCAGTTCACCTACTTCCAGCAGGTTGGTGGTCTGGAGTGTAAACCTGTGACCGGGGAAATTACCTACGGTCTGGAACGTCTGGCCATGTACATTCAGGGCGTAGACAGCGTTTACGACCTGGTCTGGAGCGACGGCCCGCTGGGTAAAACCACTTACGGCGACGTGTTCCATCAGAACGAAGTGGAGCAATCCACCTACAACTTCGAATACGCCGACGTGGACTTCCTGTTCACCTGCTTCGAGCAGTACGAGAAAGAAGCGCAGCAGCTGCTGGCGCTGGAAAATCCGCTGCCGCTGCCTGCGTATGAACGTATCCTGAAAGCCGCCCATAGCTTCAACCTGCTGGATGCGCGTAAAGCGATCTCCGTCACCGAGCGTCAGCGCTATATCCTGCGCATTCGCACCCTGACCAAAGCAGTGGCAGAAGCTTACTACGCTTCCCGTGAAGCCCTTGGCTTCCCGATGTGCAACAAAGACAAATAAGAGGCGGCCATGTCTGAGAAAACTTTTCTGGTGGAAATCGGCACTGAAGAGCTGCCACCAAAAGCACTGCGCAGCCTGGCTGAGTCCTTTGCTGCGAACGTTACTGCGGAGCTGGATAACGCTGGCATCGCGCACGGCAACGTGGAGTGGTTCGCCGCGCCGCGTCGTCTGGCGCTGAAAGTCGCGAATCTGGCGCAAGCGCAACCTGACCGTGAAGTTGAAAAACGCGGCCCGGCCATTTCCCAGGCGTTTGACGCTGAAGGAAAACCGAGCAAAGCGGCAGAAGGTTGGGCGCGTGGCTGCGGCATTACGGTTGACCAGGCTGAGCGTCTGACCACCGACAAAGGTGAGTGGCTGCTGTATCGCGCGCATGTGAAAGGTGAAAGCGCTGAAGCGCTGCTGCCGAATATGATCGCCACCTCTTTGGCGAAACTGCCTATCCCGAAACTGATGCGCTGGGGCGCGTCTGACGTGCACTTCGTGCGTCCGGTTCACACCGTGACCCTGCTGCTGGGCGACAAAGTCATTCCGGCAACTATTCTGGGTATTCAGTCAGATCGCGTGATCCGCGGACATCGCTTTATGGGCGAGCCGGAATTCACCATCGATTCTGCCGATCAGTACCCAGAAATCCTGCGTGAGCGCGGCAAAGTGATTGCAGATTACGCTGAGCGTAAAGCGAAAATCAAAGCCGATGCTGAAGAAGCGGCGCGTAAGATTGGCGGTAACGCTGACCTGAGCGAAAGCCTGCTGGAAGAAGTCACCTCGCTGGTGGAATGGCCGGTAGTGTTGACTGCGAAGTTCGAAGAGAAATTCCTCGCGGTTCCGTCTGAAGCGCTGGTACACACCATGAAAGGTGACCAGAAGTACTTCCCGGTTTACGCGAACGACGGCAAACTGCTGCCGAACTTTATCTTCGTTGCCAATATCGAATCGAAAGATCCGAGCCAGATTATCTCCGGTAACGAGAAGGTGGTTCGTCCACGTCTGGCGGATGCCGAGTTCTTCTTCAATACCGACCGTAAAAAACGTCTGGAAGACCATCTGCCGCGTCTGCAAACCGTGCTGTTCCAACAGCAACTGGGTACGCTGCGCGACAAGACTGACCGTATCCAGGCGCTGGCGGGCTGGATTGCTGGTCAGATTGGCGCTGACGTTAACCACGCAACGCGTGCTGGCCTGCTGTCTAAGTGCGACCTGATGACCAACATGGTCTTCGAGTTCACTGATACCCAGGGCGTAATGGGCATGCACTACGCGCGTCACGATGGTGAAGCGGAAGATGTGGCTGTGGCGCTGAACGAGCAGTATCAGCCGCGTTTTGCTGGTGATGACCTGCCGTCTAACCCGGTTGCCTGTGCCGTGGCGATTGCCGATAAGATGGATACTCTGGCGGGTATCTTCGGTATCGGTCAGCATCCGAAAGGTGACAAAGACCCGTTTGCGCTGCGTCGTGCCGCGCTGGGCGTACTGCGTATCATCGTTGAGAAGAACCTGAACCTGGATCTGCAAACGTTGACCGAGGAAGCGGTTCGTCTGTATGGCGATAAGCTGACTAACGCCAACGTGGTGGATGACGTTATCGACTTTATGCTTGGTCGCTTCCGCGCCTGGTATCAGGATGAAGGTTACACCGTCGATACCATCCAGGCAGTACTGGCGCGTCGTCCGACTCGTCCGGCTGATTTTGACGCACGTATGAAGGCGGTTTCGCACTTCCGTACGCTGGAAGCCGCGTCCGCGCTGGCTGCCGCGAACAAGCGTGTATCGAACATCCTGGCGAAGTCTGAAGAGACGTTGAATGACCGCGTAAATGCGGCAACGCTGAAGGAGCCGGAAGAAATTGCGCTGGCGATGCAGGTTGTGGTGCTGCGCGATAAGCTGGAGCCTGTTTTTGCAGCCGGTCATTACCAGGAAGCGCTGGTTGAGCTATCGGCGCTGCGTGAACCGGTTGATGCGTTCTTTGAGAAAGTGATGGTTAACGTGGAAGATAAAGATCTGCGTATTAACCGTCTGTCTATGCTCGAAAAACTGCGCGAACTGTTCCTGCGCGTGGCGGATATTTCTCTGCTGCAGTAATGGTCCTGAGCTGACTTAGAAAATGCCGGATGGCGGCTGTGCCTTATCCGGCATTTTTTTATGCTGTTAGCGCAACTGTAATTTTGTCAGACAGGTCTGGCTGTCTTCCATCGTCGTGATGGGATACTGCGCTGTTTTACCGTTGTAGCTTACTGCGATGGTACCTGTCATATTGCGCGGTAACCATATCCCGACGAAGCCATTTCGACCGCTCTTCATCTCTTTTTGGACCACCACGCCCCCCTTGTTATCCGTTACTTTGACATTGAATGTTTTCTCCGGCATTTCACCCTGGCAGCCAGAAAGGCTGTGGTTGAAGCAAGGATGTGTTTGCCATTCATAAGGGGCAAATGACAGATAGAACTTGTCACCGAGCGGCAGGGTATAAATCTGATCGCCCGACGAGAGCTTTAATTCGGTACTGGTGATGGATGCGGAGTACGGCAGCGGGCGACTCTGCGGCGACTGGTCAATGGTTTCGACGATTTGCTCGACGGATTTACCGCTGAGCCCATTCTCCGCCAGAAAAGTCGCTGGCGGGGTTGCAGCGAACGCGCTACCGGTTGTGAGTAAACCTAATATCAGCAGCAGTGAGGATTTCGACATAGCTTCAATTCCTTGTGAATGTTGTGGAATACAGACTGGCTCACTATAAAGCTTGCCCTTAGGGAAAGGTCAAAGGGACGACGGGTAAAGTAATGCAAAGAAGCGTTTGGGGGGAAGTCTTGCGAAGTACAGATAAAAAAAATCCCCGCCGTATGGCAGGGATTCAGAATTTTGAGCTTTTTAAGCTTACAGGCTGGTTACGTTGCCAGCTGCCGGGCCTTTAGCGCCGCTTTCGATGGTGAAGGAAACTTTCTGACCTTCGTCCAGAGATTTGTAGCCATCGTTCTGGATAGCAGAGAAGTGTACGAACACGTCTTTAGAGCCATCGTCAGGGGTGATGAAGCCGAAACCTTTGTCAGCGTTGAACCATTTTACGATACCAGTCATTTTACCGGACATAGTGTATTACCTTTTAAAAAATAAGTGTGCCTTTCGGCGATATGGCGTGCTCTACAGATTTTTTAACAGTAAAGGAAATGCTCACTACGAGGGGTATCAACGATAACTCTTGAAGGGACTTGCCTTACTAACTGCTGTAATGGTCTGTACGTCAAACCGTTGAGGGCATTAACTCATTTTACGCATGTGGATGCAACTACTATTTTCTTATTTGTGGATACTCTCCGTAAGGGAACGGTCCTTTTACCGGACCGTTCTTAGGTAAAATTGAAAAATAGTTCAATCCATCAATTGCTTACTTAGTCTTGGGTCTGCCTGAATCAGGCGCATTAACTTCAATTCGGTACTGGAAGGCTTTACGCGTTTAGACTCCCATTCATGAACCATTGCGACCGTCACGCCCATCACCCGGGCAAAATCGTCTGTTTTTAAACCTGTCCCTCGTCGTAGCTGTTCAAATTCGGTGAAAGGGTTGGTTTTTTGCGTCAGAGTGACCGTCTGCGATACATCTTTAAAAACAATCTGCTCCAGACTGCTCAGCAGTTCAAACATAGGATCTTTGTATTCCATTGAGAACTCCTACAAATCACACAGCGGGATCGTGAATTTCATCGAAGCTCATTAAGAGTAGTCGGAAAAAATGAAGCCGGATTTAAGCTTTGCGTGATGGATTCGTTTCAGCGGATCGTGGCCGATAATCTTTTGCAGGCTAACGAACTGATAACGGTCGGGATCTCCGAACGAGCGAACCCGATTGTAAAGATGACTAAAATATGACGCCGTGGGGCAAATGCAGCATTGTTTAGCAAAACGAAGGGTGGCGGGAGTGGTTATTTTCCCCCACAAGATTACGCGGAAAGGGTATCTTGCGGGGCTGACCTGGACTATCCTTGTCAACGTCAGGCACGCGGGTGTCGTTGTGCGCATTTTTGGGTGAAAGGAGTATTAAAATGGCGACAGGTAAGTCCTGCTCTCGCTGGTTTGCGCCTGTTTTGGCGCTCTTAATGGTAGTTGGCCTGAGTGGGTGTTTTGATAAAGAAGGCGATCAACGCAAAGCGTTTATCGATTTTCTGCAGAATACTGCAATGCGTAGCGGAGAGCGTTTACCAACGCTGACCGCCGATCAGAAAAAACAGTTTGGCCCGTTTGTGTCCGATTACGCGATTCTGTATGGCTATTCACAGCAGGTTAATCAGGCGATGGACTCCGGTCTGCGTCCGGTGGTTGATAGCGTAAATGCGATTCGTGTTCCTCAGGATTATGTGACTCAGCGTGAACCGTTGCGTCAGGCAAATGGTGCGCTGGGCGTGTTAGGGCAACAGTTGCAGAATGCGAAACTGCAGGCGGATGCTGCGCATGGCGCGCTGAAGCAGGGCGAGGATCTGAAGCCGGTCTTTGACCAGGTCTACAACAAAGTCGTCACTGTACCTTCAGAGGCGTTACAGCCGCTGATTCCTGCCGCGCAAATCTTCACGCAGCAGTTAGTGCAGGTCGGTGATTTTGTCGCGCAGCAGGATACACAGGTGAGCTTTGTCGCCAACGGTATCCAGTTCCCAACGTCACAGCAGGCAAGTCAGTACAACACGCTGATTGGCCCGTTGGCTTCTCAGCATCAGGCATTTAATCAGGCCTGGACTGCTGCGGTGAATGCCGCTCAGTAATTAAGACGCTGTAATACATGAAAGGCCGGGTGAGCGTAAGCGCTACCCGGCCTTTTGTTTATGGCGCAACCTGCGGGTTCACGCAGTTTTTCTCAAGGCGTCCTTGCAGTGCATCGATTAAATTATCCACCGCACAGGCTGCCATGTTATAGCGTGTTTCATGCGTGGCTGAACCAATGTGCGGCACGGCAACCACGTTTGGCAGCGACAGCAGCGGTGAGTCCGCCGGTAATGGCTCCTGCTCAAAAACATCCAGGCCTGCGGCATGAATTTCCCCATTTTGCAGGGCGGCAATCAGCGCTTTTTCATCTACCACTGGTCCACGTCCGGCATTAATGAAAATGGCGGAAGACTTCATTTTGGCGAACTGTTCGGTGCTGAACAGATGATGCGTTTCTTCGGTTAACGGCAGGATCAGGCAAACAAAATCAGACTCCTGCAACAGCGTATCAAGATCGCAGTAACGTGCATTGAAGCGCTCTTCCGCCTCCTGGTGATGACGACGCGCGTTGTAGAGGATTGGCATGCTAAAGCCGAAATGCGCGCGTTGTGCCAGTGCCAGGCCAATACGGCCCATGCCGACAATCCCCAGCGTTTTGTGGTGTACATCGGTACCAAACCAGTCCGGCCCGATACTTTTGGTCCATTCGCCAACTTTAACTCGTTCAGCGACTTCTACCACGCGGCGAGCGGTGCTTAACACCAGTGCCATCACCGTATCGGCGACGGTTTCCGTCAGCACGGTTGGCGTGTGCATCAACAGCACCTTACGCGCGTTGAGAGCATCGACGTCGAAGTTGTCATAGCCTACGGAAATTGTGGATGTCGCACGCAGCCTGGGCATTTTCTCCAGCAGGGCGGTATTGACGGCTTCACTGGAGCCTAGGAGACCTTCTGCATTGGCAAAAGCGTCGGCGTGCTGTGCGACCGTGTCCGGGCGCAGGTTAGGCACCTGAGTCACAGTAAAATGCTCTTCCAGGCGATGCAGTAAATCGTCAGGTAACGCTTTATAGAGAATAATGGACGGCTTCATGCGAATCTCCGTAAGTTAAAATTTAAGCGTGGCGTGCGCCAATAGGTAGCTGTTGATTATTAGCAGGCTTAACGATCAAAGTTAGCCATACTGAGACAAAAAGCGCTACCCCCATAAAAATGTACGAGGCGGACGGGCTGCCGGTTGCGCCATTTAGGTAGCCGACAAACCATGAACCAAAGAATGAGCCTAGCGCGCCCATGCTGTTTATCAGCGCCATTGCCCCGCCGGCGACGTTGCGCGGCAGCATTTCCGGAATGATGGCGAAGAAGGGGCCATAAGGGGCATACATTGCCGCACCCGCAATAACCAACAGCGTGTAAGAAATCCAGAAGTGGTCTGCGCCCACGGCCCATGAGCCGATAAAAGCGAAAGCGGCAATGAGTAACAGCGGCCAGACAAACAGTTTGCGATTTTGCAGCTTATCGGAGGCCCAGGAGACGAGGATCATCGCCGCCGTCGCCGCCAGATACGGTACGGATGACAGCCAGCCAACCTCTACCATCCCCAGATTTGCACCGCCGTTGCGGATAATCGACGGCAGCCACAGGACAAAACCATAGACGCCAATACTCCAGGCGAAATACTGCATGCACAGCAGGATAACGTTACGTGAGCGGAAAGCCTCGCTGTAGTTACGTACGGCTTTGATGCCTTGCTGCTCTTTTTCCAGTTGCGCCTGAAGCGCGGCTTTTTCAGATTCTGACAGCCAGCCGACCTGAGACGGTTTGTCTTTTACCAGCACCCACCAGCAGAATGCCCAGATGATGGCCGGGAAGCCCTCGATGATAAACATTTCCCGCCAGCCCAGCGCCTGAATCAGGTAACCGGAAACCACGGACATCCACAGGACGGTGACCGGATTACCGAGGATCAGGAAGGTGTTAGCGCGCGAGCGCTCGGATTTTGTAAACCAGTTGCTGATATAAATCAGCATTGCCGGCATCACGGCGGCTTCAACGACGCCAAGAATAAAGCGAATGGCGGCAAGCATTGGAATATTGCTGACCATCCCGGTTAACGACGCGCAGGCACCCCAGAGGATCAGACAGACAAAAATCAGTTTTCGTACGCTGCGGCGTTCGGCATAAATTGCGCCCGGGATCTGAAAGAAGAAATAACCAAGGAAAAACAGCGCGCCCAGCAGGGAAGAGATCCCTTTGGTAATGCCGAGGTCCTCGTTGATACCTGCGGCGGAGGCGAAGCTGAAGTTCGCGCGGTCAAGGTACGCCAGGCTATACGTGATAAACACGATTGGCATGATGTACCACCAGCGTTTTGCTGCATTAGTTGAGCTATTCATAGACTGCCCTCTGGTTATGCTGTTACGCCGCCTCTGTATGTAGGGTACAGAGTTGGCCGGGAATTTATTCCCCTAATTGTTCACGTGTGGGTAATCCTTCGCTGTCGCCCTGAACCTGAATGGCCAGTGCGCCAATTTTATTGCCGCGGGTCACTGCCTGATGTAGCGAGCGGCCTTCGAGCAGGGCGCTGATAACGCCCACGGCAAAGCCATCGCCTGCGCCGACCGTATCGACCACGTTGTCGACTTTTACCGGCGCAACGCAGCCTTGTTCACCGCTGGCAGTTTTGTACCAGGCGCCATCAGCCCCGGTTTTAACGATCACGGCCTTCACGCCATGGCGCAGATAAAAGTCGGCGATGGCTTCAGGCGTTTGCTGACCGGTTAAAATCATGCCCTCTTTTAACCCGGGTAGAACCCAGTCAGCCTGAAATGCCAGCCGGTTCAGTTTTTCCACCATCTCGGCTTCGCTTTTCCACAGTACCGGGCGCAAATTCGGGTCGAACGAGATGGTCTTCCCCTGGGCCTTCATGGTGCGGGCGGTATGCGCCAGTAGTTCATAAGAGCTGGAGGAAAGCGCGGCTGCTACGCCGCTCAGGTGCAGGTGGCGCGCGCTGGCGAAATAGGCCTCGTGGTAATCCTCAACGCTGAGGCGGCTGGCAGCGGAACCTTTGCGGAAATACTCCACAATGGGATCGGTTCCATTTTCGACCTTAGATTTAAGCTGAAAGCCGGTAGCGTAACGCCCGTCCTGGGTGACTCCCTGCGCATCAATCCCTTCTTTTTCCAGCGACTTAACGATAAAACGGCCAAAACTGTCGTTGCCAACGCGGCTCACCCAGCCGACCTTCAGGCCCAGACGGGCAAGACCGGTCGCCACGTTAAGCTCCGCGCCTGCAACGCGCTTGATAAACTGCTCCACATCCGCCAGTTCGCCAGTTTGCGTGGCGACAAACATCGCCATCGCTTCACCAATAGTGACCACATCCAGTGAATTTTTCATACGTTACTCCTCGCGTAACAGCTCGACGTAGTGGCGGGTAACCGCCGTCAGATCCTGCCCTTCCAGGGGGAACTCAATGCCGCGCGGGACGTCGTTGGGCAGCGTTTTTAGCAGCGCCATCCAGCGCGAGTCTGCTGCATCTGGCGGTACGGCGCGGTAGCTGTCGCGATGTGTGACAGCGGCTTTGACATGGATATAGCCAACGGTTGACGCCAGGTTTTGTGCTGCTTCTTCCGGGGAGTCGCCCACCCACAGCCAGTTGCCCATATCGAAGGTTAAAGATATCGGCAGGTTTTGCGTCTGACAGGCTTCGTTAAAGCGCTGCATCGGTTGCAGGCGTCCGCAGGCGGTTTGATCGTTCTCAACAACCAGCTCCATTCCGCTGTTGTCGAGCCATTCGCGTAAAACGTTGAACTGTTCGGTATGGGAAAAATGGCCGAGGGAGACTTTTAACCACAGCGCCTGCAGGGCCTGCGCTTCTTCAAGTAGCGCGGGAAGTTGGGGGTTGAGGTTACCGTTCGCAAGGAACAATGGCTCAGGTGCTGAGTAACAGGCCAGCAGGCCGAAGATTTCGATAGCAGAAGCCATCGTAGGGAGCGTTTTCAGCTCGGCATCGGTTAATAACTCGCGGCGGATTTCAACGCCGTCAGCACCGGCTTCGGCAATGATAGGCAATAATGCCGTTTGTCCGCCTGCGGCCCGCACCTGGTCTTGGCCGTAAGCGGCGGTGACCACCATAATTTTTCTTTTCATGGAAACTCCAGACTAGCGTTGTTGTAATAACGCTAGATGGAACCGGTTCCAAAGAAAAGCCTGGGATGTCGAATTTATGATCACCATCACGAAGGTAATTTAACGGGCGGTAGAGCCGCGCACGATCAGCTCGCCGGAGAAGACCTGTTCCTGAATGGCAGAAGAGCCGCCATCAATTCGGCTTACAACCTGCTCAACGGCAGTGTAGCCAATCTGCCAGGTGGGTTGTTTCAATGTGGTAATACCGACGCCCGCCAGCTCTGCCCATTCCAGTTCGTCAAAACCGAGCAGGCCGATATCGCTGCCCCAGTTAAGGCCAATGCGCTTCAGGGCGCGGGCAACCTGTAGCGTGAGGGCGCCATTGGCGGAGATAACGGCTTTACGCATGCCCCGATGCTGCTGGTGGAACTGGCGCAGCGTGTCATCCAGTTGCGTATTGTCCGTTAGCGGGACTTCGGCATTTTGCGCGATAACGCCGGGGTACTGCGCGAGCGTGGCGCGAAAAGCGCTCAGACGTTCGCGGCGCGTATTCACCATGCCCAGCGGTTCGCTGAGGAACAGGATGGCTTCAAAACCTTGCTCGACCAGATGCTCGGTGGCAACCGTTGCCGCCTGGGTGTTATCCAGCCCGACCATATCGCAGGCGAAATCGGGAATTTTACGGTCAATCAGCACCATCGGCAGCGCAGACTGCTGCAGGCGGTTCAGCCCCTCTTCGCGCATCCCGACGGCGTTGACCACAATTCCTTCGACCTGGTAACTGCGCAGCAGGTCGAGATAATGCAGCTCCTGATCCACTTCGTTGTTGGTGTTACACACCAGCGGGGTAAAGCCCTTATCGCGACAGGCGGCTTCAATACCGCTTAACACGTTGACGGAGTAGGGATTTGTAATATCGGCGATGATCAGGCCGATCAGGCGGGTACGACCGTGTTTCAGGCCTCTTGCCATCAGGCTGGGGCGGTAGTCGAGATCGGCAATGGCTTGTTCAATGCGGGCCAGCAGCGCGTCGGAAAGCAGGTGCTTTTCACCGTTGAGATAACGTGAAATGCTGGTCTTGCCGGTTTTTGCGGCTTTCGCCACATCGCTGATGGTTGCTCGTGTTGATTTGCTCATCGCTGATTTCCCTGAGTTTGGTGACAACACCTTAACGCGAAAATCAACGATGGCAAGTGCTTCATGCCGGATGGATTCGACCTGTCTTCACCCGGCACAAAACGTTACTGAAGTGGGCTTAAGGTGATTTCTACGCGACGGTTCTGCGCTTTACCTTCTGCCGTGCTGTTGCTGGCGATCGGATTTGCCGGGCCCATACCTTGAGTGCGGATACGGTTAGCCGCGACCCCTTGAGTGATTAAGGCGCTGGCGACGGAGTCCGCGCGCTGCTGCGACAGACGCATATTCAGATCCTGGCTGCCGGTGCTGTCGGTGAAGCCCAGCACGTTGACGGCGGTTTTATTGTACTCTTTCAGTACCATTGCTACGCCGGTCAGGGTGTTGGCACCAGCAGGTTTCAGGTTGGCACTGCTGCTGTCGAAGGTGACGTTATTTGGCATATTCAGAATGATGTTATCGCCACTACGCGTCACGCTGACGCCGGTTCCCTGCATTTTTTCGCGCAGTTTTGCTTCCTGCACGTCCATGTAATAGCCGACACCGCCGCCAACGGCCGCGCCAGCCGCTGCGCCAATCAGTGCGCCTTTGCCGCGATCTTTCTTCGAAGAAGAGAGTGCGCCAATGCCCGCGCCGACCAGAGAGCCAATACCCGCGCCAATGCCGGATTTACCCGCTTCGCGTTCGCCGGTGTAAGGGTTTGTTGTGCAGCCAGAAACCGCCAGGGCGCCGCTCACGATGGCAGCAATAACAAAAACACGTTTCTTCATCTTAATTCCTTAATGACTTTTTCTTCTTTGCCACAGCGACCGTGGCGGTTGATTATGACGTGTGAACATGAAGAAAATTCCAGGGAAGACTCTGAAATTTGTAAGTAACATTGAACGGCATAATAAATAAGCCGTCACATCGCATTCAGGAGCACCATCTTGGCTAATTCACCCGCACATTACTCGGTATTAACCGCCGCTCACTGGGGACCAGTCCTTGTCGAAACCGATGGGGAGACGGTTTTCTCCTCGCGTGGCGCGCTGCCTGGCACCCATCCCAACTCTTTGCAAACCGTGGTGCGCGACCAGGTTCACAGTAAAACGCGGGTACGTTTTCCGATGGTGCGTAAAGGCTTTCTCGCCTCGCCGGATAACCCACAGGGGGTGCGCGGGCAGGATGAATTTGTTCGCGTCAGTTGGGATGACGCGCTAAATCTTATCCATACGCAGCATAAACGCATCCGTGACAGCTACGGCCCGGCCTCGATTTTTGCTGGTTCCTACGGCTGGCGTTCCAACGGCGTGTTACACAAAGCCGCGACGCTGTTACAGCGTTATATGGCGCTGGCGGGCGGTTATACCGGGCATCTGGGGGATTACTCGACGGGGGCTGCGCAGGCCATCATGCCGTACGTGGTGGGCGGCAACGAAGTTTACCAGCAGCAAACCAGCTGGCCGGTGGTGCTGGAGCACAGCGAGGTGGTGGTGTTATGGAGCGCCAATCCGCTGAATACCCTGAAGATTGCCTGGAACGCTTCTGACGAACAGGGGATCGCTTACTTTGCGGCTTTACGCGACAGCGGGAAACGATTGATCTGTATCGATCCGATGCGATCGGAAAGCGTCGATTTCTTTGGCGATAAGATGGAATGGATCGCCCCGCATATGGGGACTGACGTGGCGTTGATGCTGGGTATCGCGCATACGCTGGTGGAAAACGGCTGGCACGACGAGGACTTTCTCGCCCGGTGCACGACCGGTTATGCCCGTTTTGCCGACTATCTGCTGGGTAAATCTGACGATGTTGCAAAAACGGCAGAGTGGGCAGCCGACATTTGTGGTATTCCGGCAGCGAAAATACGTGAGCTGGCGGCGATATTTCACCAAAACACCACCATGCTGATGGCAGGATGGGGGATGCAGCGCCAGCAGTATGGCGAGCAGAAGCACTGGATGATCGTCACCCTGGCCGCCATGCTCGGACAAATCGGCACGCCAGGCGGTGGCTTTGGGCTGTCGTACCATTTTGCCAACGGCGGCAACCCAACGCGCCGCTCTGCGGTGCTGGCCTCAATGCAGGGCAGCATTAAAGGCGGCACCGACGCGGTGGATAAAATCCCGGTGGCGCGTATTGTCGACGCGCTGGAGAACCCCGGCGGTTTTTACCAGCATAATGGAATGGACCGCCATTTCCCGGACATCCGCATGCTGTGGTGGGCGGGCGGCGCTAACTTCACTCATCACCAGGACACCAACCGTTTAATTCGCGCCTGGCAGAAACCGGAGCTGGTGGTTATCTCGGAATGTTTCTGGACTGCCGCAGCGAAGCATGCCGATATCGTGCTGCCGGCGACAACGTCGTTTGAGCGTAATGATTTGACCATGACCGGCGATTACAGCAACCAGCATCTGGTGCCGATGAAGCAGGTCGTACCGCCGCAGGACGAAGCGCGAAATGATTTTGATGTCTTTGCCGAGCTGAGTGAACGCTGGGAAAAAGGCGGATATGACCGATTTACCGAAGGTAAAAGCGAACTGGCGTGGCTGGAGACCTTTTACAATATTGCCGGGCAACGCGGGGCCAGTCAGCAGGTGACATTGCCGCCTTTCGCCGAGTTTTGGCAGCGCAACGCCCTGATCGAAATGCCAGAAAACGCCGCCAGCGCGCAGTTTATCCGTTTCGCGGATTTTCGCCGCGACCCGCAGGCGCATCCGCTGAAAACGGACAGCGGAAAAATTGAAATCTACTGTGAGAGGATTGCCGGTTACGACTACGCAGACTGTGCGGGACACCCGATGTGGCTGGAGCCTGATGAGTGGTTCGGTAACGCAGAGCCGGAGCAGTTACAGTTGCTTTCCGCTCATCCGGCTCACCGTTTGCACAGCCAGCTTAACTACAGCGCGTTGCGCGAACAGTATGCGGTAGCGGATCGTGAGCCGGTCACGATCCACCCGCAGGACGCCCACGCGCGCGGCATTGTGGATGGCGACACGGTCAGGGTGTGGAATCAGCGAGGACAAGTTCTGGCGGGAGCGGTGGTGTCGGCAGGTATTAAACCTGGCGTCATCTGTATTCATGAAGGCGCCTGGCCTGATTTGGATCTCGCTGCTAACGGTATTTGTAAAAATGGCGCCGTCAACGTGCTGACCAAAGATCTCCCCAGCTCGAAGCTGGGGAATGGCTGCGCGGGCAACACTGCGCTGGCGTGGCTCGAAAAATACAGCGGACCAACGTTGACCCTTACGGCGTTTGATCCGCCTGCCAGCCCATAATCCACGTGGGATGGTGAGTTTCCTCCTGCCATGCGCCGTCTTCAATGCGAAAACCCAGCGCATGGTAGAAGTTCACCGCCGATTGGTTCTTCTGGTAGACCTCAAGGCTGAGTATCGAAAAGCGCTGCTGCACATGCTGCACCAGCGCTTTGCCGATCCCGTTTCTGATGGCGGCAGGCGCGACAAACAGCGCGCCGAGAAAGCGGTCATCAATAACGCTGGCAAAGCCTTTGAGCTCGCCTTCTTCTTCCCACACCCAGGTTTGCGCGGCGGGCAGGTAAACATCACGCACGATGGATTCACTTTCGCGCCAGTAGCGCTCTTCGATAAACGGGTGGGCATGGATTGTGCTTTCCATCCATAGCGCCAGAATCGCCGGTAGATCGTCAGCCTTTGATTCACGAATCATGTTGTTCTCCCGGATAGCAGATGCAACTGGTGACATGATCGTTGACCAGGCCGCACGCCTGCATAAAGGAGTAACAAATGGTGGTGCC
The DNA here is from genome assembly GCF_030336535.1 of Citrobacter sp. Ce006. NCBI lineage: Bacteria > Pseudomonadati > Pseudomonadota > Gammaproteobacteria > Enterobacterales > Enterobacteriaceae > Citrobacter > Citrobacter sp. Ce006. Next base: position 802,543 of record NZ_JAOWDO010000073.1, on the reverse strand, counting down.
GACAAATTTAAACCCGCGTTTTTTTAACGCTTTAGACAGCGCGTCTGACGCAGGCGTTGAGGTGGGGATATCGCTCAGGTTGGCGGCGCGGGTCACTTGCGGTTGGTTATCAACAAATGACCAGACGAACTCGCTAAACGACTCTCCGTTTTGCGCCATGGTCAAAAAGGCGCGAGCGTTGCCGATAATGGCCTGAATCTTTCCGCGATGGCGAATAATGCCAGCATCCAGTACCAGCCTCTCCACATCCTCTTCAGTCATGGCCGCCACTTTTTCCGGGTCAAAATGGTGGAAGGCGTGGCGATAATTTTCCCGTTTCTTTAGTACGGTAATCCACGATAATCCGGCCTGCTGGCCTTCAAGGCAGATCATTTCGAACAGCTTTTTGCCATCGGTTTCGGGGACGCCCCATTCCTTGTCGTGGTAGGCAATGTAAAGTGGGTCCTGGCTGACCCATCCGCAACGCTGCATATTCTTCCTCGCTGTTTTTACTGGCGTAAAAATTTCATTCGGCCCGCCTTGACGCGCCAGCTAAAAAGACAATATTTAATACAGGGCCTGATGGGCCCGATATCCTTCACACAATGATAATAATATCGCCGAATTCGGCTCTTTTCTGGAGTCGCGTTGATGATTATAAGAAACAGTAGTGGTCGCCAAAGGTTAACTCTGGCGAGCGTCATAGTTTGTGCGCTGTCCATCAATACAGCATATGGCTGGCAACAAGAATATATCGTTGATGCGATGTCAGGGCATACGGCTGAACGTTATACATGGGACAGCGATCACCAACCACGTTATAACGACATTCTGGAAGAACGTATCCGCTCCACTCAAAACGTAGCGGGGCCCGTGGTGAATCTGGCGGATGAGACGCCTATGGAGGCGACCAGCGGCATGAGTATGGGCTGGAACTTCCCGCTTTCAAGGCAGGTGACAACCGGTCCGGTTGCCGCGCTGCATTATGACGGTTCAACCACGTCTACTTACAACGAGTTTGGCGATAGCGCGACGTCGGTAGCGCAGAACGATCCGTTGTGGCATGCCAGCGTCAGCACGTTAGGCTGGCGAGTAAACTCCCAGTTCGGTGATGTGCGACCGTGGGCGCAAATCAGCTATAACCAGCAGTTTGGCGAGAATATCTGGAAAGCGCAGTCGGGCCTCAGCCGCATGACGGCGGCGGGTCAGGACGGTAACTGGCTGGATGTTACCGTCGGTGCAGACATGCTGTTGAACCCGCACATGGCGGCTTATGCGGCGCTCTCGCAGGCGGAAAATAGCACCAACAACAGCGACTATATGTACACCATGGGTGTGAGCGCCAAATTTTAACGTAAAAAATCATCAGGAAAACATCTCTGTTACATATTGAGATCAACAATCACACGCGCCTCAGCGATAGCGTGTACTAACTCATGCGATAAAATTCAGTAACCCAACTTTTTGTCTCGTCATTCATTCCACAATCCAGGCATTTCATTCCGTCCTGGCGGCATTTCATGCCGTTTTCTCCTGCTCATAAAAGCGCTTCGGTATGGTTGTTGGCAGAGAATTTCCCATTTTGTTTATGCAGGAAGACTGCCATGAAAACTTCTGATTATCAGCGTACCCGCTGGCTGACTCTGATCGGCACCATTATTACCCAATTTGCTTTAGGTTCTGTTTATACCTGGAGCCTGTTTAATGGCGCACTCTCTTCTAAGCTTGATGCGCCAGTGAGCCAGGTTGCATTTTCCTTTGGCTTGCTGAGCCTTGGGCTGGCGATTTCCTCTTCCGTTGCCGGCAAGCTGCAGGAACGTTTTGGCGTGAAACGCGTCACCATGGCCTCCGGTGTTTTACTCGGCGTCGGCTTCTTCTTAACCGCCCACTCCGACAGCCTGATTATGCTGTGGCTGAGCGCCGGTGTGCTGGTTGGTCTGGCGGATGGTGCAGGTTACCTGTTAACGCTTTCCAACTGCGTAAAATGGTTCCCGGAGCGTAAAGGGTTGATTTCCGCCTTTGCCATCGGTTCTTATGGCCTTGGCAGCCTCGGTTTTAAATTTATCGATAGCCAGTTACTGAGTACCGTAGGCCTGGAAAAAACCTTCATGATTTGGGGCGCGATTGTGCTGGTAATGATCGTCTTTGGCTCCACGCTGATGAAAGATGCGCCGAATCAGGAAGTGAAAACGAAAAATGGCGTGGTCGAGAATGACTTCACCTTGGCGCAGTCCATGCGTAAACCGCAGTACTGGATGCTGGCGGTCATGTTCCTGACGGCGTGTATGAGCGGCCTGTATGTGATTGGCGTGGCGAAAGATATCGCACAAAGCCTGGCGCATATGGATGTGGCAACGGCGGCAAATGCGGTTACCGTGATTTCTATCGCGAACCTGTCGGGCCGTCTGGTGCTGGGGATTCTGTCCGATAAAATCTCCCGTATTCGCGTTATCACCATTGGCCAGGTTGTTTCGCTGGTGGGTATGGCTGCTCTGTTGTTCGCGCCACTGAATGACCTCACCTTCTTTATGGCGATTGCCTGTGTCGCATTTAACTTTGGCGGCACCATCACCGTGTTCCCGTCACTGGTGAGCGAATTCTTCGGTCTGAATAACCTGGCTAAAAACTACGGTGTTATCTACCTGGGCTTCGGTATTGGCAGTATTTGCGGTTCCATTATCGCCTCGCTGTTTGGCGGGTTCTTTGTGACCTTCTGCGTTATCTTTGCGTTGTTAATCATTTCGCTGGCGCTTTCTACCACCATTCGTCAGCCACAACGTAGCGTCTACACCGAGGCGCACGCCTAAATCTATTAGTAGTCTGATTAATACCTGGCGCATATATTTACAAAAATATATGCGCCATTTTCATTCTCTATAAGCACTTTTTCTCCCTCCTGTGGTCTACTTACCCGCGCCCGTAGACATTTCACTTCTGCTGTTGTCGCATTTTTCCTCTGTCCGGTCTGATTGATCGCTGCACAGGGTGTTTTTATCCCGATTTCCAGGGTTTGTTTGCATGAGATACATTAAGTCGATGACGCAGCAGAAACTCAGTTTCTTGCTGGCAATCTATATCGGTTTGTTTATGAACTGTGCCGTATTTTTCCGTCGCTTTAGCGGATATGCGCACGAGTTTACCGTCTGGAAAGGACTCTCCGCGGTTGTTGAATTGGCCGGCACTGTGCTGGTGACCTTCTTTTTACTCCGACTTCTCTCGTTATTTGGCCGACGCGCCTGGCGTGTGCTGGCAACCTTTGTGGTGCTGTGTTCTGCCGGCGCCAGTTATTATATGACCTTCCTGAACGTGGTAATTGGCTACGGCATTATCGCCTCCGTTATGACCACGGATATTGATTTATCGAAAGAAGTCGTCGGCTGGCATTTCATCGTGTGGCTGGTTTCGGTCAGTATTATCCCATTGGTGCTGATCTGGAGTAACCGCTGCCGCTATACCCTGATGAGACAGATTCGTACGCCGGGTATGAGATGGCGTAGCGTGGGGGTAGTATTGTTAGCTGGCCTGCTGGTATGGGCGCCGATTCGCCTGCTGAGCATGCAACAGAGAAGCGTTGAACGTGAAACGGGGATCGATCTACCCAGCTATGGCGGGGTTGTGGCGAACTCTTATTTGCCGTCAAACTGGCTTTCAGCGCTGGGTCTGTACGCCTGGGCACAGGTGGATGAATCTTCAGACAACAAATCGCTGATGAACCCGGCGAAGAAGTTCACCTACGTTGCGCCCAAAAATCTCGACGACACCTATGTGGTCTTTATTATCGGGGAAACCACGCGTTGGGATCATATGGGGATTTTTGGCTATGAGCGCAATACTACGCCAAGACTCGCCCAGGAGAAAAATCTGGCCGCATTCCGGGGATATTCCTGCGATACGGCAACTAAACTTTCGCTGCGCTGTATGTTTGTACGCCAGGGCGGGGCGGAAGAAAACCCGCAGCGTACCCTGAAGGAACAAAACGTCTTTGCTGTGCTCAGCCAGTTAGGGTTCAAGACAGACCTCTACGCGATGCAAAGCGAGATGTGGTTCTACAGTAATACCATGGCGGAGAACATCGCTTACCGTGAGCAGATTGGCGCTGAGCCGCGTAACCGTGGCAAAAACGTTGACGATATGCTGCTGATTACCGAGATGCAGCAGTCTTTGCAGAATAATGAAGATGGTGACAAGCATCTGATTATTCTGCACACCAAAGGCTCGCATTTTAACTACACTCAGCGCTACACCCGCGAATATGCGCAGTGGAAGCCGGAGTGCGTCAATGTTGATAGCGGCTGCTCGAAGGCCGAGATGATCAACTCGTTTGATAACTCGGTAACCTATGTTGATCACTTTATTACCAAAGTGTTTGATCAACTGCGCGATAAGAAAGCGATTGTGTTCTACGCCGCCGACCACGGTGAGTCGATTAACGAGCGTGAGCACCTGCACGGTACGCCGCGTAAAATGGCGCCGCCAGAGCAGTTCCGCGTTCCTATGATGGTGTGGATGTCAGACAAATATCTGGAAGACCCAGACCACGCGAAGGCGTTTGCACATCTGAAGCAAGAAGCTGATATGAAGGTGCCGCGTCGTCATGTGGAACTGTACGACACTATTTTGGGTTGCCTCGGTTATACCTCGCCAAATGGCGGTATTAACGAGAATAACAACTGGTGCCGCATTCCGGACGCGAAGAAGGTTAAGGCTCAGTAATTGGGCTGCTGACTTTCTCACCGATCAAATGGCATTTTGATGCTAAGGGATTGACGGGCGCGCTGCTGAGCAGTAAGATGCGCCCCGCATTCGGTGATTGGCGCAGCCTGGTAGCGCACTTCGTTCGGGACGAAGGGGTCGGAGGTTCGAATCCTCTATCACCGACCAAATTAGAAAAGCCCGCTCTTTGAGCGGGCTTTTTGCATTCCGGAATCCACGAGGATGAGAACCTCCGGGGGCAAGAGGTTCGACTCGAGCGTAGTGAGAGAACGTTGCGCCAGCAACGGCCCGCAGGGCGAGCCACGCAGTGGCGAGTAATCCTCTATCACCGACCAAATTCAAAACCCTGCTCAACGAGCAGGGTTTTTTGCTTTAGCGCCATCAGGCAACGGCTGAACCGCTCAGATCAACATACCAGCCGTCATCACCGCGCGTTACCGCTGTGATTTCCCAGTCAGCCGGGGCATTCAGTAGTGAAACGTTTAGTTCATCGGTTGAAGCATTCTCGATGATAAGCCCGCAGTCGCCGGTCCAGGTGACGGTCGAGCCATCCTCACTCAGCGAACCATAACGCAGGTTGCATTCATGGTAATCAAGTTTAGAGGCGCTATAGGGGGCAATGCACAGCAAGCCAGGCTGGGTATCCGGTTTGCTCATACAAAAAGAGGTATAATCTCGCGGGTTGAATTGGATAAGATCGGTAATAAACTCGCTTTGGAGGACAAAACCTTCCCAGTTTTCGGCGTCTACTGTATTCGTCAGGCGCACAAAAACCGGCACGGCATTACTTGTATAAACTGCGGTTACAGCAGCTGAGGTGTGGTTTAATGCGACAGGAATATTATCCACACCCGTATTGGTGATCAAGTTTCGGAACTCATTGAAGTCAAAACCTACGCCATCTGTAGGGTAAGGTGTTGTGAAAAAAAACAGCGGTGAATTTGCTGTACTAAAAATTGATGCTGATTGGTACAGCCAGTTATTTGCATCATCTTTTAAATTCACGCTGAACTGAGTGCTTAAAACTGACATGTCACCGCGATATTCCTCTTGATCGTAAAAAAAACTATGGTCGTAGTTTTCTACAATGTATTCATAGTGAACAATAAAATGGTTATCACTCAGTTTCTCAATTGTATAGGGCAATACACTGACATCTGGCGTTAGGGTAATCGTCTCTGATTCAGGTAAATAAGTGACGGTAACGCTGGCTAATTTATCGTAACTGGATTGACAGCCATCGGGATATTTTGCCGTCGTAGCCTCGGCAGTCAGTGAGGTAGACTCAGAAAGCTGCGTTTCCGGGTTTAAAAAAACCATAACGCCAGGGATGTTTTGCTGGGTATGATTAAAATAACAATCCGTGTTAATATGGGGTAATGACGAAACAGATGAATCAATAGATGTCCTGAAGTTATTGAGTTTGTTAGTCACATCCATGCTGACAATAATTTCATTTTCAGGTAGGGAAATTGCAAAAACGCCAGATAAGTTCTCAATATTATTTGTCAGTACTGTCAGGTCGCTGACATCCTCATTAATAAAAAGCTCTGAACGATAAGGAACAACATACTCATTTTCCTGAACAGCATCAATACTCTGAAGAAAAAGTTTATTCCCGTTTACCTTAACCGAACGAAATGCCCAGATACCATACTCAAAGACATCTAATACTTTATGCACTGGCAGGGTAATGGATGTGCCCTGAAAATTGGTCTCAGTATAAAAAATCATATCGCTCATTATATTTCTCCATTTCATATTTAATTGTGGATGCGGCTGGTTGTTGGCCGTGAATCAAATTTAATGGAGAAAGATGAGTTGAATGAAATCACATCCGATAAAAATCATTTTATTTATAATTTTTATAGAAAAAGGCGGTTGCCTCAATGATTCTGTGTGATTTAATGGGAGGATGTGATGTCGGCTGTTGAGGCCAACGCGCCAATTTTCACTCAGGTTTTGCCCCTTATAATGCGAACTGGAGATAAGTTTGAAAGCATAAAAAAGCCTCATCAGAGAATCGATGAGGCTTTTGTCGTCTTATAAAAGGAGATGATTGCCTATCAGGCAGGAACAGAGCCGCTCAGATCAACGTACCAGCAGTCGTCACCGCGTGTTACGGCTGTAATCACCCAATCTGCAGGAGCATCACTACCCAGCGACAGGGTCAGAGTATCAGTGGAAGCATATTCAATATTAACCGATGTTGTACCCTTCCAGGTCGCAGTGGAATCCGTTTCATCCAGAGAGCCATAGCGTAAGACACAAATGCGGTAATCCTGGCGCTGGTCCTCATAAGAGGTGACGCACATCATCCCCGGCTGGGTTCGGGCTGGATTGTTTGAGCAGAAGGTGGTGTAGACAGTCGGCTGCGAGCTTTCCACTAACATTGATGTTGCAAACTCGCTCTCAATGACAAAGCCCTTCCAGTCATTCGGGTTGGTGATATTGGTCAGGCGTAGGAAAACCGGAATGACGTTTGCACTGACTATGGATCTCACTGCGTTAGAGGTCGTAGAATCAAAAATAGCGCCTAAATTGGGTACGCCATCGGTAATAACCTGGCTCTTATAGGTGCTGAAATCATAATTTACATCACCAGGGTTATAAGTGGTTTGCGCCCAATAGAATGGATAGTTAACATCATGAATCAGTTTTGCTGAGTTATAAATAAAGTTTCCATCAGCGTCACGGAGTTCTGCCAGAGTGTTTTCAAGCTGAATATCAATAGCTCCACGATACTCGTCACCAGGGTAGTAACAAACATGAATGTCGCCCTTGGGCTGGAAGCGGAAGCGCACCATAAAGTGGTAATCGTCAAATTTATCTACGCTGAGAGTGATAACATCACTTGTAAAATCGACAGAGAGTGATTTATCGACTGAATCATAGTTGAGCGTAAGTGGTGTATCCATTCCAACTGTCGTATTTGTTAGCTTTTCAGCGAGACGAATTGGTCTGGTATATGAGCTCAGAGTCATTTTGAGTGTTGTTAAACTGTCCGGATTCATAATTGCCATTGTACCCGGAATAGTTTCTGTCGAAAACTGGTCATAGCAGACTCCAGTATTATTTGTAGTAACTGGAGCCCAGGCGTCTCCCTGAGAGCAATATCCTGCAAAGGCTGTTGTTGATTCCATGCTTACGATGATATCGTTACTAAGCAAGTTAATGGCATTGATTTTGAGTACATTCGCCGTGTCACCGATAATAGTAGTAAAATCGGTAATGTCTTCATTGAAATACATCTCCTCGGTACCTACGGGATCGTAGGTTTCAAAAGTCACGGTAGTAAACAATTTATTGCCATTCAGCTTTGCCGAACGATAATTCCACGTTTTAACTAAAAATAAGTTAATAGTGTCACGTGATGATAAAGTGAAACTCTCTCCCTGAAAATTAGCTTCAGTATAAAAAATCATGTCACTCATTGTATTTCTCCATTTCATATTTAATTTTGGATACGGCGGGTTGTTGGCCGTGAATAAAATTTAATGGAGGTAACAGCAATGAATGAAATCACATCAGATAAAAATGGCTTTATTTATATATTTATAGAAGAACGCCATCCCCTCAATGATGCTGTGAGATTTTACGAGAGGAGATGATGTCGGCTAGTGAGGATAACGTGCCATTTTGTGACATCTTCTATTGATTTTATGTATGAGCTTGCGCTGAGAAAGGTGTCTGAACTTATGTCTGAAAGTAGCATTTTCACCTGTGCGTTTTAACGTTCACAGAAGGTCATGCTCACATATTCAGCAAAATGTGAGTTATTTTTCATAATCTGCGTAAAATTTATACTCTAAGTGTTGCAATATGTTTGGTTTTTTATGCTGAGTCAGAGGGCGTAGCATAAATTTCCCTGCTGGAAATGTTTCAGAAATGTTTTTTTTATCTTTGTTCGGGATTTCTCATCCTCCGCGTAAATCAAGGCTCCCTTATTGACGTTTACACATTCTGTTGACAGATTGTAGGGCATGAGGGGCATTTCATGGAGAATCCGCACTGCAACTCAGTCGCTTATGTGAACGGAATCCCCATCCTCTTAACGCCGACCCGGCCGGGTAAAAAACAAAAAAGGCCAGGCGGTGCAAACCCACTGCAAAGGGTAAAACAACAAACATCACATTTGGAGCAGAAGAATGAGTATTTCCTTGAAGAAGTCAGGGATGCTGAAGCTTGGTCTGAGCCTGGTGGCCATGACCGTCGCAGCAAGCGTACAGGCTAAAACTCTGGTTTATTGTTCAGAAGGATCTCCTGAAGGCTTTAACCCGCAGCTTTTCACCTCTGGCACCACCTATGATGCCAGCTCCGTACCGATCTATAACCGCCTGGTTGAGTTCAAAACGGGTACAACTGAAGTCATCCCGGGCCTTGCTGAGAAGTGGGAAATCAGCGAAGACGGTAAAACCTATACTTTCCACCTGCGCCAGGGCGTGAAGTGGCAAGACAACAAAGATTTCAAACCGACGCGCGATTTAAATGCCGATGACGTGGTGTTCTCTTTCGATCGTCAGAAAAATGCCCAGAACCCGTACCACAAAGTGTCCGGCGGCAGCTATGAATACTTCGAAGGGATGGGTCTGCCAGACCTGATCGCCGAAGTGAAAAAAGTGGACGATAAAACCGTTCAGTTCGTCCTGACTCGCCCGGAAGCACCGTTCCTGGCTGACCTGGCGATGGACTTCGCTTCTATTCTTTCCAAAGAATATGCGGATAACATGCTGAAAGCCGGTTCCCCGGAGAAAGTGGATCTGAACCCTATCGGTACCGGTCCGTTCCAGCTGCAGCAGTATCAGAAAGACTCCCGTATTCTGTATAAAGCATTCGAAGGTTACTGGGGCACCAAGCCGCAGATCGACCGTCTGGTTTTCTCCATTACGCCTGACGCTTCCGTGCGTTACGCCAAGCTGCAGAAGAACGAGTGCCAGGTGATGCCGTACCCGAACCCGGCAGACATCGCGCGCATGAAGCAGGATAAAAACATCAACCTGATGGAGCAGGCCGGTCTGAACGTTGGCTACCTCTCTTTCAACACCGAGAAGAAACCGTTTGATGACGTGAAAGTCCGTCAGGCGTTGACCTACGCGGTGAACAAAGAAGCGATCATTAAAGCGGTTTATCAGGGCGCTGGCGTCGCCGCGAAGAACCTGATCCCGCCGACCATGTGGGGCTATAACGACGACGTTAAAGACTACACCTACGACCCTGAGAAAGCCAAAGCGCTGCTGAAGGAAGCCGGTCAGGATAAAGGCTTTACCGTTGAGTTGTGGGCGATGCCGGTACAGCGTCCGTACAACCCGAACGCTCGCCGTATGGCGGAGATGGTTCAGGCCGACTGGGCGAAAATTGGCGTTCAGGCCAAAATTGTGACCTACGAGTGGGGCGAGTATCTGAAACGCGCCAAAGCGGGTGAGCATCAGGCGGTGATGATGGGCTGGACCGGTGACAATGGGGATCCGGACAACTTCTTCGCCACCCTGTTCAGCTGTGCGGCAGCGAAAGACGGTTCCAACTACTCTCGCTGGTGCTACAAGCCGTTTGAAGACCTGATTCAGCCGGCGCGTGCGACTGACGATCACAACAAACGTATTGAACTGTACAAGCAAGCGCAGGTAGTTATGCACGATCAGGCTCCGGCTCTGATTGTTGCTCACTCCACCGTGTACGAACCAGTGCGTAAAGAAGTGAAAGGCTATGTGGTTGATCCATTGGGCAAACACCACTTCGAAAACGTTTCTGTCGAATAATTAAAAGCAATTAAGGAAGCGCTGCGCCCCGGTATTGTGTAGGCCGGATAAGCGCAGCGCCATCCGGCGTAATGCTTTACCCGCGATGCAGTTTGCGTGGGATAAGATTTGTGAGCAATACAGACTCACGGTTCCAGGCCGTGCGTCATTAGAGAGAATCCGGGTTATGTTGCAGTTCATTCTCCGACGTTTGGGACTCGTCATCCCCACGTTTATCGGTATCACTCTTCTCACTTTTGCCTTCGTCCATATGATCCCCGGCGATCCGGTAATGATCATGGCGGGTGAACGTGGAATCTCCCCTGAGCGTCATGCTCAACTGTTGGCTGAACTCGGTCTGGATAAACCGATGTGGCAGCAGTACCTCCACTATATCTGGGGGGTTATGCATGGTGACTTAGGTATCTCGCTGAAAAGCCGCTTACCGGTATGGGAAGAGTTCGTTCCTCGCTTTAAAGCAACGCTGGAACTCGGCGTTTGTGCGATGATTTTCGCCGTTGCGGTGGGTATTCCGGTGGGCGTACTTGCTGCTGTGAAGCGCGGCTCTATTTTCGATCACACCGCCGTTGGCCTGGCGCTGACCGGTTACTCCATGCCGATCTTCTGGTGGGGCATGATGCTGATCATGCTGGTTTCCGTGCAGTGGAACCTGACGCCGGTTTCCGGTCGGGTGAGCGACATGGTGTTCCTTGATGACTCCAATCCCCTGACCGGTTTTATGCTGATAGACACCGCCATCTGGGGGGAAGAGGGCAACTTTATTGATGCGTTGGCGCATATGGTTCTGCCGGCGATGGTGCTGGGTACCATTCCTCTGGCGGTCATTGTGCGTATGACCCGTTCATCGATGCTGGAAGTGCTGGGCGAGGATTACATTCGCACCGCGCGCGCCAAAGGCCTGACCCGTATGCGCGTCATCATTATTCACGCTCTGCGTAACGCGATGCTGCCCGTGGTAACCGTAATCGGCCTGCAGGTCGGTACGCTGCTGGCCGGAGCAATCCTGACCGAGACCATCTTCTCCTGGCCGGGGCTGGGGCGCTGGCTGATCGATGCGCTGCAACGCCGTGATTATCCGGTGGTACAGGGCGGGGTGCTGCTGGTCGCGACGATGATTATTCTCGTCAACCTGCTGGTAGACCTGCTGTACGGCGTGGTGAACCCGCGTATTCGGCATAAGAAGTAAGGGGCCATCATGTCACAGGTTACTGAAAATAAAGTTATTGCTGCACCGGTGCCAATGACTCCGCTGCAGGAGTTCTGGCACTATTTTAAACGCAACAAAGGTGCGGTTGTTGGGCTGGTGTACGTTGTGGTGATGATCCTGATTGCGGTCTTTGCGAATGTTCTCGCCCCGTATAATCCGGCTGAGCAGTTCCGTGATGCGCTGCTGGCACCACCTGCGTGGCAGGAAGGCGGTACCATGGCGCATCTGTTTGGTACAGATGATGTGGGCCGCGATGTGCTGTCCCGCCTGATGTACGGTGCGCGTCTGTCGCTGCTGGTCGGCTGTCTGGTGGTGGTGCTCTCCCTGCTGATGGGCGTGATTCTCGGGCTTATCGCCGGCTACTTTGGCGGGATTGTCGATAACGTCATTATGCGTGTGGTCGATATCATGCTGGCGTTGCCGAGCCTGTTACTGGCGCTGGTGCTGGTGGCGGTGTTTGGCCCCTCGATTGGCAACGCCGCGCTGGCGCTGACGTTCGTGGCATTGCCGCACTATGTACGTCTGACGCGCGCCGCTGTCCTTGTGGAAGTTAACCGCGACTACGTCACCGCATCCCGCGTGGCGGGAGCCGGTGCGATGCGCCAGATGTTCGTCAATATTCTTCCTAACTGTCTTGCGCCGCTGATTGTTCAGGCGTCGCTGGGTTTCTCTAACGCCATTCTCGATATGGCTGCTCTCGGCTTCCTGGGGATGGGCGCACAGCCGCCTACGCCGGAATGGGGCACCATGCTCTCTGACGTGTTGCAGTTTGCGCAAAGCGCCTGGTGGGTCGTGACCTTCCCGGGGCTGGCAATCCTGCTGACGGTGCTGGCATTTAACCTGATGGGTGACGGTCTGCGTGACGCGCTCGATCCCAAACTGAAGCAGTAAGAGGTTCGAGATGGCGTTATTAAATGTAGATAAATTATCGGTGCATTTCGGCGATGTCGGTTCCGAATTCCGCGCCGTAGACCGCATTAGCTACAGTGTGAACCAGGGTGAAGTGGTTGGCATTGTTGGGGAGTCAGGCTCTGGTAAGTCCGTCAGCTCGCTGGCGATTATGGGATTGATTGACTACCCAGGCCGGGTAATGGCCGAAAATCTGGAATTTAATGGTCGCGACCTGAAGCGCATCTCAGAGAAAGAGCGTCGCCAGTTAGTGGGCGCGGAAGTCGCGATGATCTTCCAGGACCCGATGACCAGCCTTAACCCGTGCTATACCGTTGGTTACCAGATTATGGAAGCCATCAAGGTGCACCAGGGCGGCAACAAAAAAACGCGTATTCAGCGGGCGATTGACCTGCTGACGCTGGTCGGGATCCCCGATCCGGCCTCGCGTCTGGATGTATATCCGCACCAGTTGTCCGGTGGGATGAGCCAGCGCGTCATGATCGCGATGGCGATAGCCTGTCGTCCAAAGCTGCTGATTGCCGACGAACCGACCACGGCGCTGGATGTGACTATTCAGGCGCAAATCATCGAGCTGCTGCTGGAGTTGCAGCAAAAAGAGAACATGGCGCTGGTCTTGATTACGCACGATCTGGCGCTGGTGGCCGAAGCAGCGCACAAAATTATCGTGATGTACGCCGGGCAGGTTGTGGAAACCGGGGCCGCGCAGGATATTTTCCGCGCGCCGCGTCACCCGTATACCCAGGCGTTGCTGCGCGCGTTGCCGGAGTTTGCTCAGGATAAAGCGCGTCTGGCTTCGTTGCCGGGCGTGGTGCCCGGTAAATATGACCGCCCGAACGGCTGTTTGCTGAATCCGCGCTGCCCCTATGCGACCGACAAATGCCGCGCTGAAGAACCTGAACTGAACCTGCTGGAAGGCGGTCGTCAGTCGAAATGCCACTACCCACTTGATGATGCCGGGAGGCCTGGGCTATGAGTACGCAAAAGGCCGCTTTGCCACAGCCGCTGTTGCAGGCAATTGACCTGAAAAAACACTACCCGGTGAAAAAGGGCATGTTCGCCCCGGAACGCCTGGTGAAAGCGCTGGACGGTGTCTCCTTTACCTTAGAACGCGGTAAAACATTGGCGGTGGTCGGCGAGTCGGGCTGCGGGAAATCCACCCTTGGCCGCCTGCTGACAATGATTGAAGTTCCGACCGGCGGTGAGCTGTATTACCAGGGGCAGGATCTGCTTAAGCACGACCCGCAGGCGCAGAAGCTGCGTCGGCAGAAAATCCAGATTGTGTTCCAGAACCCGTACGGTTCCCTGAACCCGCGTAAAAAAGTCGGGCAGATTCTGGAAGAGCCGCTGCTAATCAACTCCACGCTGAGCAAAGAGCAGCGTCGTGAAAAGGCGCTGGCGATGATGGCGAAAGTGGGGCTGAAAACTGAGCACTACGATCGCTATCCGCACATGTTCTCCGGCGGTCAGCGTCAGCGTATTGCCATCGCTCGCGGGCTGATGCTTGACCCGGACGTGGTGATTGCCGACGAACCGGTCTCGGCGCTGGACGTTTCCGTTCGTGCGCAGGTGCTAAACCTGATGATGGACTTGCAGCAGGAACTGGGGTTGTCATACGTCTTCATCTCCCACGACCTGTCGGTAGTTGAGCACATTGCCGATGAAGTGATGGTGATGTACTTAGGCCGCTGTGTGGAAAAAGGAACGAAGGATCAGATCTTCAATAATCCGCGTCATCCGTACACGCAGGCGCTGCTTTCCGCAACGCCGCGCCTGAACCCTGACGATCGTCGTGAGCGTATCAAGCTGACCGGTGAGCTGCCAAGCCCGCTGAATCCGCCGCCGGGCTGTGCGTTCAACGCGCGCTGCCGTCGTCGCTTTGGTCCGTGTACCCAGCTTCAGCCACAGTTGAAAGATTACGGCGGTCAACTGGTCGCCTGTTTCGCCGTTGACCAGGATGAAAACCCGCAGCAATAAACGTGGGTTATGACCCAATAACCGGAGCCTTGTGCTCCGGTTTTTTTATATTTTGTTTTTACGCCCACAATGTGAGTCCTCTGGCAGAACATTATTCCATAGCGTCTAAAATGTAGTCAGATTTTCTCTCGTCACAGAAATATCTGTTTCGCAGTTGCTAACTATCAGGAGCAAATGTGGTCACGATACGCTGGGATATTAAAACAATTGATCGTCTGTCGATGGTTGAGGATGTCCTGAAGGAATTTTCCTGCTGCGATATCAATATCATCTCGATGAAAGTCACGCCTGGACGGATCCTGATTAAATCCTGGTGCCGCCAGTTACAGGATATTTCCTGCGTGCAATCCTGTTTAAGCCAGCGCACCGATATTATTAACGTCGCTTACCTGTGCGAAGAGATAAGCGAGCTGTCGATGTCTGAGCCGGAACGCCCGCGCTATTTCTCTGACATTATTTGCAGCAGCCAGAGCATGCACTTGCTTATCGAAAAGGCGATAAAAATTGCCGACAGCAAATACACTGTTCTGATCCGCGGCGATACGGGTACCGGCAAAGAGCTGTTAGCCCGGGCTATCCATAATTCCGGGCAGCGGCGGTTTTATCCGTTTATTCCGGTCAACTGCTCTGCGCTACCTGAGTCGCTGATGGAGAGTGAATTCTTTGGCTACGAGAAAGGGGCCTTTAGCGGCGCAGACGGTAAAGGCAAAAAAGGGCTGTTTGAAATGGCCGATAAAGGCACCCTTTTTCTCGATGAATTTGGTGAAATGCCGCTGAGTTTACAGGCTAAATTACTGCGTGTTCTTCAGGATGGCGGGATCCGTCGCGTTGGCGGGGCGCAAATTATTCCGGTCAATGTGCGCATTATTGTGGCCACCAACGCCAATCTGGAAGAGAGGGTGGAACAACGTCTGCTGCGCGCGGATCTCTATTACCGCATCAACGTACTTTCACTGACTATTCCGCCTTTGCGGGAGCGTCCGCAGGATATCAGCCTGCTGATTCGCCACTTTGTGCAGAAATACGCGAAGGAATTCCAGCGGCGGATCATTCTGGATAAAGCCTGCTTTGATGCCCTGCATCATCACAGCTGGCCGGGAAACGTGCGTGAACTGGAAAATACCATTATTCGCCTGATGCTGATGGCGGAATCCGATGTTATTACGCGGGAAGAATTAGGGATGGTGAATTTGCCCGCCGTTGAGCAGGCACCGACAGAACGTCCTTTTAAAGAACAGGTTTTGTGTGCTGAACGTCAGCTTATTGAACAGATGGTGGAAGAGAATGTGTCGTCGCGGCATATTGCCAAAGCGCTGGGGGTATCACATACCACGGTACTGAATAAAATTCGCAGCTATCAACTGGAGAGTGTGGATTAAGCGCCGCCAGTGGCTGACGGCGCAGTATACGTGGATTATTCAATCAGCTTCAATAATGGCGACAGGCACAGCAGGATCCCGTACAGCAGGATGAGCCAGGTTTTCAGCCCGCGCAGTTTTTCCAGTTGCGTTACTTTATAGATCAGGAAAAACGGAATAATACACGACACAATCCCGTACAGTGGGCTACCTAACTGGAAGAACACCAGTACCGAGACGCGAAACGATACCCAAATGACCAGGGTGATAACAATAAAGGTGCAAATACCCAGTGTAAGCACCAGGGGATTAATTTTCTCGACGTCAATAACGCGACTCAGAACGTTAAGAATAATACCTTTAATCGCCTCGTGGAACCCCAGATAAATACCAAAGAATGCGGTTAATACGGCGAAGATATTCAGCACCGTGGAGGTGATATGAATAATTTGCCCTGGAATGACCTGCGCCGCCAGCGCCAGTGCGGAAATATTTTGTTCAAAGGCCGAAACGGCCTCTTCATGGCTAATAGAAAAGGTAAAAGAGAAAGAGAAAAACAGAATGACCGCAATCAGCGTAATGTAACTGATCCGATGCGTACGGATTGCCATACGCGTGGCCAGCACCCGATCCGCCACCCGTTTGCGGTAGGCGATGTTCATTGGGTTCAACACCTGAATAAACACCGCTGAGAAGAAGCAAAACGGGATGGTCAGCAGCACGTCGCGAAAGAAGACCGATGCTTCAGGGAATGCGCTGATATTAGCGAAGTTCCAGTGCGGAACCATCGCAAAACCAAACACGATGATGATACCCACTTTGACTACCACCATCGGACCGGAGATTTTGAACAGCAGTTTTTCTCCTCCGGAAGCAATGGCGACCAGCACGGCAAAAATGGCCACTTTGTAGATTATCGACTGTGAAAGATCGGCCTCGGTCAAGCCGAAGGTTTTGATATATGAGGCACTGTCAAAAACCACGGATAAGGAATAGATAAATATGCCGTGAATAATCATCAGAAAATAGATGACGCCAAGAAATACGCCCCAGTTCTTGCCTAGATAATGACTAATAATATCAGTATAATCATTACAGGTTTCACTTTCTGATAATGTTTTTAAATAAATATCCTGCACAATATAGGTTGCCGGATAGGCAATAATAAAGGCGACAATGAATACCCAAATGCCTGTCAAACCTATTTGTACCGGCATCAGTACCGTTCCGGCGCCAATTGCCATGCCGATGCACAGCAATACCCAGCCAAAATCGTATTTCGTGAATGGTATTTTCTTTGAGAATGGTACGGCGGTTGCTGTATTGTTGCTTAGTTGTAGTGTGTTGTCCTGCATAGAACCCCCTGCCCAAAATACGCGCTCCCCCCGAAACAGGATTGCGCGTATTGCCAGACTGTTGTGCCTTGATTCTCAACAACCTGAACCGATCTGCGTCGGTTCAGGTCATAATGGTCAGAATGTTGCCTTTCTGATGGCGTGTTCAAGGTCGTTAATAATATCTTCTGGATCTTCAAGACCCACAGAAAGACGGATAAGCCCGTCGGTAATACCTGCTTTAAGCCGCTCCTCTGGCGCAACGGGCGAATGTGTCATAGACGCTGGGTGCTGAATGAGGGTTTCGGTATCACCGAGACTGACCGCGAGGAGGCACAATTCTACAGAATTGATCATCCGTCTGCCAGCCTCGAGGCCACCAGCGATTTCGAAGCTGATGATTCCTCCTGGCAAGCTCATCTGCCGCTGACCCAGCTCATACTGCGGATGCGAAGACAGGCCAGGATAATAGACCCGGGTAATGGACGGATGCCCTTCGAGGAAGCGGGCGATTTTCAACGCGTTTTCACAGTGGCGCTCCATACGAATACCCAGCGTTTTAACGCCGCGCAGCGTCAACCAGGCGTTGAACGGACTCATGCAGCCGCCGGTGATATCTTTCAGCCCAACAAACCGAGCCTGGTCGATAAACTCCTGCTTGCCGACGATAATGCCGCCAATCACGTCCCCGTGGCCGTTGATATATTTAGTGACGCTGTGCACCACGATGTCTGCGCCCAGTTGCAAAGGCTGCTGACAGTAGGGCGACATAAAGGTGTTATCCACCACCAGCAATGTGCCTTGCTGATGGGCAATGCCGGCCACCGTTTCAATATCAACCAATGAGAGCGTCGGGTTAGCGGGTGTTTCGATAT
Organism: Citrobacter sp. Ce006; assembly: GCF_030336535.1. Taxonomy (NCBI): domain Bacteria; kingdom Pseudomonadati; phylum Pseudomonadota; class Gammaproteobacteria; order Enterobacterales; family Enterobacteriaceae; genus Citrobacter; species Citrobacter sp. Ce006. The sequence continues at coordinate 784,435 of NZ_JAOWDO010000073.1, read as the reverse complement.
ACACCACTTTGGTTTCCGGACGCATGGCGGCGCGAATTTCTTCAGGCTTAGCCGCATCGACAAAGCTGACGTTAATGCCAAACTTCGGCATGCTGTGCGACAAAAACGCGTGGGTACAGCCGTAAATCGCGCTGGCGGAAACAATATGGTCGCCCTGCTGGCATAACGTCAGCAGCGTTGTGGTGATGGCAGAAATACCGGACGCGGTTGCCAGCCCGGCTTCACCTCTTTCCAGTACCGCCAGCTTTTTCTCCAGCGCATCGGTGGTGGGGTTACCCAGGCGGGTGTAAATGTACCCGGACTCTTCGAGCGCAAAGCGGGCGGCACCTTGTTCGGCGCTGTCAAAAACAAACGTTGAAGTCTGGAAAATAGGCGTACTGAGCGCGCCAGTTGAAGGGTCGGGTTGTTGCCCCGCGTGAACGATCTGGGTGTTGAATCCGTAAGTACGACAGTCAGACATGATATCTCCTTTAATTCGGAACAGAACAGCTCACAGTCAAATAGCAATCGCTGTGCCAGAAATTGAATTAATAGATATCAATGGGTTATGTGTTTTCCTGGATTGATAGTCGGCAGGAATGTTGCCAACTGGCAAGAATCTTTCCAGCGTACTGGCGAGAAAAAAGGGTGAAATGCGAGGCGCTACGCAGAGCGGAATATTGCGCAGTGATATGGCTAGTGGGCTACCGTAGAATCAGCGGCAAGCCGGGAATTCCCGGTGAGGCGCAATGTTGCGGGGGCTTGATCCCCGGCGGCATCGGTTGCTGGAAAGAGAAAACCCCCGCACGTTGTTCGGTATAAACCTGGCAACAAAACGGGGGCTGACTTGAACCTGAACAACTCAAGGATAGCCGTGAACAGTTGCCATTGCAACACAGGCGGCTATATGACGCTCGCACAGTTAGGCGTGGCCTTCTGGCACGATTTAGCGGCTCCAGTCATCGCTGGCATTATTGCCAGCCTGATTGTGAGCTGGCTGCGTAACAGAAAGTAATGCGCTTTGTGGGCGTCTGTCTGCCGCGATGGCAACATGCGCCCGAACCAGGCCGCAGGGGCGACCTTGCGGCCTTTTTCGGCTTAAATGCAGATAAATCTCGTCGTCAGGTGCCTATCCTGTCGCGATAATGCATGCTGGGAAGTTTTCAGATACCGCCTCTCTTAATACCGCCACGATCGGGTATACTCTGACGGCAGTTTCGTCTATCCGTGGAGAGTCAGTTTGCGTGTCAGTCGCTCGTTAACAATTAAGCAGATGGCAATGGTTGCGGCCGTTGTCATGGTGTTTGTGTTTATTTTTTGCACCGTTTTGTTGTTCCATTTGGTCCAGCAGAACCGCTATAACACGGCTACGCAACTGGAAAGTATCGCTCGCTCCGTCCGTGAGCCTCTGTCGGGCACAATCCTGAAAGGGGATATTCCCGAAGCGGAAGCCATTTTAAGAAGTATTCGGCCTGCAGGCGTGGTCAGTCGTGCCGATGTGGTGCTGCCCAATCAGTTTCAGGCGTTGCGCATGAGCTTTATCCCTGAGCGTCCGGTTCCGGTTACGGTGACCCGTCTGTTTGAGCTTCCGGTACAAATCTCGCTACCGGTCTATTCTCTTGAGCGTTCAGCGAACCCGCAACCGCTGGCGTATCTGGTGCTGCAGGCGGATTCTTACCGCATGTATAAGTTCGTGATGAGTACGCTCTCAACGTTAGTGACCATTTACTTACTTCTATCGTTAATCCTCACAATAGCCATCTCATGGTGTATTAACCGATTGATTTTGCATCCATTACGTAAAATAGCACGTGAGTTAAACGATATTCCCCAACAGAATCTGATTGGCTATCAGCTGACGCTGCCGCGTCTGCATCAGGATGATGAGATTGGCCTGCTGGTGCGTAGCTACAACCTCAATCAGCAGCTGATTCAGCGCCACAGTGAAGAACAAAGCGACAATTCAATGCGGTTCCCGGTTTCCGAACTGCCCAACAAGTCGTTTCTGATGGAACTGCTGGAGCAGGTTGTTACCCGCCAGCAGACGACGGCGCTGATGATTGTCACCTGCGAAACCCTGCGTGATACCGCGGGTGTGTTATCCGAGACCCAGCGGGAAATCCTGTTGCTTACGCTGGTTGAAAAGCTGAAGTCAGTATTGGCCCCCAGAATGGTGCTTACCCAGGTGAGCGGCTATGACTTTGCCATCCTCGCACATGGCGTAAAAGAGCCCTGGCACGCGATTACGCTAGGTCAGCAAGTACTTACTATCGTTAATGAGCGATTACCGATTCAGGGTATTCAACTCCGTCCTGCCTGCAACATTGGGGTGGCGATGTTTAATGGCGATTTGACCGCAGAACAGCTATACCGCCGGGCGCTCTCAGCCGTGTTAACGTCGCGCCACAAAGGTAAAAACCAGATTCAGTTCTTTGATCCGTTGCAAATGGAAGAGGCGCAGCAGCGTTTGACGGAAGAGAACGATATTCTTACCGCGCTGGATAACCGTCAGTTTGCGCTCTGGATGCAGCCGCAGGTGGAGATGTCTAGCGGTAAGGTATTGAGCGCAGAAGCATTATTGCGAATGCAGCAGCCGGACGGAAGTTGGGAGCTGCCAGAAGGGTTAATCGACAGGATTGAGTCCTGTGGTCTGATGGTAACGGTCGGTTACTGGGTGCTGGAAGAGACATGCCGCCAGCTGTCAGCCTGGCAGGAACGCGGCCTGATGCTGCCTCTGTCGGTGAACCTGTCTGCGCTACAGCTGATGCACCCGAGTATGGTGTCGGATCTGCTGGAATTGTTAAATCGCTATCGCATCAAGCCAGGGACGTTGATTCTGGAAGTGACCGAAAGCCGGCATATTGATGATCCTAATGCCGCTGTGGCTATTTTACGCCCACTGCGCAACGCAGGCGTGCGTATCGCACTGGACGATTTTGGCATGGGGTATGCCGGTCTGCGACAGCTGCAGCATATGAAGTCGTTACCGGTAGATGTACTTAAAATCGATAAGATGTTTGTCGATGGCGTTCCTGAAGATTGCAGCATGATCTCCGCCATTATTCAGCTGGCTCATAGCCTTAATTTGCAGATGATCGCCGAAGGCGTCGAAACCGAAGCGCAACGCGAATGGTTATCACAAGCCGGAGTTGAAGTGGCGCAAGGGTTCCTGTTTGCAAGGCCGGTCCCGGCAAATATCTTCGAAGAACGTTATCTGACGCCGGAAAACGCTGATTACAAAAGTTAAAAAAGGTCTCGCTTGTGCGAGCCAGCTCAAAATTTTTAACATTTCTGTATCAATTATGATCCAGGTGCATTTCTGTCATGTTGAGTGGGTGTTACTTTAAGGCCGCAGGTTAAACAAAACCTTACAAGACCTGTGGTTTTTACTTTAAGGACACCCTATGAAAACCTCTATATTCAAAAGCCTTTACTTTCAGGTCCTGACAGCAATTGCCATAGGTATTCTCCTTGGCCATTTCTATCCTGAATTAGGCGCACAAATGAAGCCGCTTGGTGATGCTTTCGTTAAGCTCATCAAAATGGTCATCGCACCTGTCATCTTCTGTACTGTCGTTACCGGCATTGCAGGCATGGAAAGTATGAAAGCCGTAGGCCGCACCGGTGCGGTTGCACTGCTTTATTTTGAAATTGTCAGTACGATTGCGCTGATCATCGGCCTTATCATCGTCAACGTGGTGCAACCCGGTGCCGGGATGAACGTCGATCCGGCGACGCTGGATGCCAAAGCGGTTGCAATGTATGCAGAGCAGGCAAAAGACCAGGGGATCGTAGGTTTCCTGATGGATATTATCCCGGCGAGCGTCATTGGCGCGTTTGCCAGCGGTAACATCCTGCAGGTATTGCTGTTTGCAGTAATGTTTGGTTTTGCGCTGCATCGTCTGGGTAGCAAAGGCCAGATGATTTTCAACGTGATTGAAAGTTTCTCACAGGTTATTTTCGGCATCATCAATATGATCATGCGCCTGGCGCCGATCGGTGCTTTCGGTGCCATGGCCTTTACCATCGGTAAATATGGCGTCGGGACGCTGGTCCAACTGGGTCAGTTGATCATCTGCTTCTACATCACCTGTATTTTGTTCGTGGTGCTGGTGCTGGGCTCAATTGCGCGCGCAACCGGCTTCAGTATCTTTAAATTCATCCGCTATATCCGTGAAGAACTGCTGATCGTTCTGGGGACTTCCTCTTCCGAGTCCGCGCTACCGCGCATGCTCGATAAGATGGAAAAACTGGGCTGTCGGAAGTCGGTTGTCGGATTGGTTATACCCACGGGCTACTCGTTTAACCTTGATGGGACATCAATCTATCTGACGATGGCGGCGGTGTTTATCGCACAGGCCACCAACAGCCATATGGATATCTTCCATCAGATAACCCTGTTGGTAGTACTCCTGCTCTCCTCAAAAGGTGCTGCGGGTGTGACCGGGAGTGGCTTTATTGTTCTGGCCGCGACTATCTCTGCGGTGGGGCATTTGCCGGTTGCAGGTCTGGCGCTGATTCTCGGTATTGACCGCTTCATGTCAGAAGCCCGTGCGCTGACCAACCTGATTGGTAACGGTGTTGCAACTGTCGTTGTGGCTAAATGGGTGAAAGAATTGGACACCAAAAAGCTGGATGATACGTTGAATAACCGTGCGCCGGATGGCAAAACGCACGATTTATCCTCTTAATCTCGTCACTTATGCCCGTAGTCCCTTCCAGGACTGCGGGTGTTTGCGCATAATTACCCCCTGTGCCTGAAACTGCCGATTCGGCGGCGTCGGGATTTTTTCACTTCCTCCGTGACATTTTTATGTTCTTGCGGTCTAACACGAAGTGTTTTTAACGTCATATTCAGAGAGTCCTTTCACGGGCTGTCTTTTTATTTCCAGGATAGTTGATCAGGGGTTCACATGCAGGGCACAAAAATTCGACTTTTAGCGGGCGGCTTGCTGATGATGGCCACTGCCGGCTATGTGCAGGCAGATGCGCTCCAGCCTGACCCGGCGTGGCAACAGGGTACGCTGGCAAATGGTTTACAGTGGCAAGTCTTGGCCACTCCCCAGCGCCCCAGCGACCGTATTGAGGTTCGCCTGCTGGTTAATACCGGTTCACTCACCGAAAGTACGCAACAGAGTGGTTTCAGCCATGCGATCCCACGTATCGCGCTGACGCAAAGCGGCGGCCTCGACGCCACGCAAGCCCGTTCACTTTGGCAGCAGGGGTTCGATCCCAAACGTCCCATGCCGCCCGTTATCGTTTCCTATGATTCCACGCTGTATAACCTCAGTCTGCCTAACAGCCGTAACGATCTGCTGAAAGAGTCGCTTTCATATCTGGCCAATATTTCCGGCAATTTGAGCATTACCCCTGAAACGGTCAATCATGCGCTGAGTAGTGAAGACATGGTGGCAACCTGGCCGTCAGATACCAAAGAGGGATGGTGGCGCTATCGCCTGAAGGGATCGACGCTGCTGGGTCATGATCCAGCCGATCCGCTGAAAACGCCTGTCGATGCGACGAAAATCCAGTCCTTCTACCAGAAATGGTATACCCCGGATGCGATGACGCTGATTATCGTCGGTAACGTAGATGCGCGCAGCGTGGCTGAGCAAATCAACAAAACCTTTGGCGAGTTAAAAGGTAAACGCGAAACCCCGGCGCCGGTACCGACGCTCTCTCCGCTGCGTGCAGAGGCTGTGAGCATCATGACTGATGCGGTACGTCAGGATCGTCTGTCTATTATGTGGGATACGCCGTGGCAGCCGATCCGTGAATCTGCCGCACTGCTACGTTACTGGCGCGCTGATTTAGCTCGCGAAGCGTTGTTCTGGCACATTCAGCAGGAGCTCACCAAAAACAATGCCAAAGACATTGGCCTTGGATTCGACTGTCGGGTGCTGTTCCTGCGCGCGCAGTGCGCCATCAACGTTGAATCACCGAACGGTAAGCTGAATGCGAACCTCGGTACGGTTGCGCGTGAGCTGGCCAAAGTGCGTGATAAGGGGCTGCCGGAAGAAGAGTTTAATGCGCTGGTGGCGCAAAAGAATCTGGAACTGCAGAAGCTGTTTGCCACCTATGGTCGCACCGATACCGATATTTTGATCAGCCAGCGTTTGCGCTCACTGCAAAATCAGGTGGTGGATATTGCGCCTGAACAGTATCAGCGTTTACGCCAGAGCTTCCTGAACAGCCTGAGCGTTGAGATGCTGAATCAGGACCTGCGTCAGCAACTGTCGCAAGACATGGCGTTAATCCTGCTGCAGCCAAAGGGTGAGCCTGAATTCAATATGAAGGATCTGCAGGCGACGTGGGATAGCATTATGGCGCCGGTTACCGCAGCGGCAACCTCGGTTGAGACGGATGAATCACATCCTGAAGTGTCGGACATCCCGCCGGTACAGTAGACCTGTAGGCCGGGCAAGCTAAGCGCCCCCGGCCTACAAGAACAACACGTTATTGCGGCATGGCGTCGCGGGGGATAATCGCCCCGCGATGCTGAATCACCGTGCTTGCCGTCAGGTGACCGCGTTTTGCGGCATCAGCGGCATCGCCACCGGTCAGACGTACCGCCAGATACCCGGCGCTGAAGGAGTCTCCCGCAGCGGTGGTATCGATCACCTTCTCTTTCGGTAGTTTTACGGCCGGAACGTCGATCAGTTCTTCGCCTGCAATGGAAACCAGGCAAGAGTCTGCGCCGCGCTTCACAACCACTTCCTGAACGCCAGCAGCGTGAGTACGGGCAATCACCTCGGCAACGGGTTTTTCACCCCACAGCGCGTCTTCATCGTCCAGCGTCAGGAACGCAATATTGGTGCATTGCAGCATCTGCTGATACACCTGCTGGGTCTCTTCTTTACTGCTCCACAGGCGTGGACGGTAGTTATTGTCAAAAATGACTTTTCCACCGTTGGCACGGCATTCACGCAGCAATGACAGCAGCTTGTCACGACTTGCCGGGCTTAAAATCGCCAGGCTGATTCCGCTCAGATACAGATAGTCAAATGTCGCCAGCTCTTCGCAAATCGCGGTGGACTGTTCGCTCTCCAGCCAGAATTTTGCGGCGGCTTCATTACGCCAGTAATAGAAGGTGCGCTCGCCGGTGCTATCGGTCTCAATGTAATAGAGGCCCGGCAGGCGGTTTTCCATGCGCTGAGTTAATGAGGTATCGACGTTTTCGCCCTGCCAGGATTCCAACATTTGTTGGCTAAAACTGTCGGTACCCAGTGCAGTCACATAGTGTACGGAAAGTGCCGCAGCATCGACCTGACGGGCGATATAAACGGATGTATTCAACGTGTCGCCACCGAATCCGCGCTGAACGTCAGCGCCTTTCTGTGACAGCTCAATCATGCATTCGCCAATCACGGCAATCTTTCTGGACATAGTCGTAACCTGCTCTGAAAAAAATTAGCGTTAGTGTGCGCTGTGGGTGTTAAGTGGTCAACTATATTAAAACATCGTTCCATTATTTTTTTGAGCCAGCACGTGTTCTGCGTCGTTTTTTGCCGCTTAGTTTCTATTTTGCGTACGGCTGAACGTAAAGTTCTGCGCCTGAGCGCCGATAACCTTTGACGAGTCCGGTCAGTCACACTCTTATTTACAGGACATCTCAGATGATAAAGCAGGTTACCCAGCAGCTAATTACGCCCGATGCGAGTATTGAAAGCTTGCAGGAGAGACGCTATTGGCTGCAGTGCGAGCGTGCTTACACCTACCAGCCGATTTACCAGACCAATGGTCGGCTGATGGCCGTTGAGCTGCTGACCGTCGTGAGCCATCCTGAAAACCCCTCCCAACGCATCGCGCCAGACCGCTATTTTGCCGAAGTAGCCGTCCGACATCGTGTCGATGTGGTGAAAGAGCAGCTTTTACAGCTTGAACAAAAAGCAGCGTTTTTCCGGGTCAATAATCTGCTGGCATCAGTGAATGTCGACGGGCCAACACTTATTGCCATGCGCCAGGATCCCGAAATCCTGAAAATCATCGAATGCCTGCCGTGGCTGCGCTTTGAACTGGTGGAGCATATCCGTTTGCCGAAGGGCTCGTCGTTCGCCTCAATGTGTGAATTTGGCCCGCTCTGGCTGGATGATTTCGGTACCGGTATGGCGAACTTCTCGGCCCTGAGCGAAGTGAGTTACGACTATATCAAAGTGGCGCGGGATCTGTTTGTCATGCTGCGCCAGACGCCGGAAGGCCGCAATCTCTTCACGCTACTGTTACAGCTGATGAACCGCTATTGCCGCGGCGTAATTGTTGAAGGCGTCGAAACGCTGGAAGAGTGGCGTGATGTGCAAAACTCACCGGCTTTCGCGGCCCAAGGCTATTTTCTCTCTCGTCCAGTGCCCCTGGATACCCTCGAAGACGTTATTCTGTCCCTTTGATGAGGATGTAGAGCGCCTCCTTTTCTTCTACTGGACTATCTTTAGGACAGGTAAGGAAGGAAGTAAGGAGGTTAGACATGACGAGAACAGGTAAAATAACCACTTCAGTAATAGGGGTTTTCTTGTTGTTGATCGTCGTACTCATCATTGTGATTGCGACATTTGACTGGAACCGGCTCAAACCGACCATCAACCAGAAAGTCTCTACAGAACTCAACCGGCCCTTCGCCATACGAGGGGATCTGGGCGTGGTTTGGCAGCGCCAGCAGCAGGAAACCGGCTGGCGTAGCTGGGTTCCGTGGCCGCATATCCATGCCGAAGATATTATCCTCGGCAACCCGCCAGATATTCCTGACGTTACCATGGTGCATCTCCCGCGCGTTGAAGCCACGCTCGCCCCACTGGCGCTGCTGACAAAAACCGTCTGGCTCCCGTGGATCAAGCTGGTCAAACCCGATGCGCGGCTTATCCGCCTGTCGGAGAAAAACAATAACTGGACCTTTAACTTAGCAGGGGATGAAAATCGCGATCCCAATGCGCCGCCATCCGCGTGGTCGTTCCGGCTGGATAACATTCTGTTCGATCAGGGACGTATCGCCATTAACGATAAGGTGACGAAGTCAGAGCTTGAGATCCTGGTCGATCCGCTGGGTAAACCGTTGCCCTTTAGCGAAGTGACCGGCGCAAAGGGTAAAGAGAGCAACGCCCGCGTCGAGGACTACGTATTTGGGCTGAAAGCGCAAGGGCGATATAACGGCGAACCGCTAAGCGGTAGCGGGAAAATAGGCGGAATGCTGGCGCTGCGTGGCGAAGATACCCCTTTCCCGATTCAGGCTGATTTCCGTTCGGGCAATACGCGCGTGGCGTTTATCGGCACGATAAACGATCCGTTGAACATGGGCGGGGCGGATCTGCGGCTTAAATTCTCGGGAGATTCGCTAGGGGATTTGTACGATTTGACCGGCGTACTGCTCCCGGATACGCCGCCGTTTGAAACCGACGGGCGTCTGGTGGCAAAAATCGATCCGGAAAAATCCTCTGTTTTTGATTATCGCGATTTTAATGGCCGCATTGGCGATAGCGATATTCACGGAACGCTGGCCTATACCACCGGTAAACCGCGACCCATGCTGAAGGGGGATGTTGAGTCTCGCCAACTGAGGCTGGCTGATTTGGGTCCGTTGATCGGTGTGGATTCAGGTAAAGGGGCAGAACGGGCAAAACAATCTGAACAGCGCAAAGGTGAGAAGAGCGTTCAACCTGCGGGCAAGGTCTTGCCGTATGACCGTTTTGAAACCGACAAATGGAACGTGATGGACGCTGACGTGCGTTTCAAAGGACGGCGTATTGAGCACGGCAGCAGCCTGCCGATCAGCGATCTCTCCACCCATATCATCCTGAAAAATGCCGACCTGCGCCTGCAGCCGCTGAAATTCGGTCTTGCGGGCGGCAGTATTGTTTCCAGCATCCATCTGGAAGGGGATAAAAAGCCGATGCGGGGGCAGGCGGATATCCAGGCTCGCCGCCTGAAGCTTAAAGCGCTGATGCCGGATGTGGAACTGATGCAAAAAACGCTTGGTGAAATGAATGGTGACGCCAGGTTTAGTGGGAGCGGAAACTCGGTCGCTGCGCTGCTTGGTAACAGCAATGGCAACCTCAAGCTACTGATGAACGATGGTTTGATCAGCCGGAATCTGATGGAAATTGTGGGCTTGAATCTGGGTAACTATATCGTCGGGCAGATATTTGGTGATGACGAGGTGCGGGTGAACTGCGCGGCGGCGAATCTGGATATTGTGAACGGCGTGGCGCGTCCGCAGATTTTTGCTTTCGACACGGAAAACGCGGTCATCAATGTCACCGGTACGGCGAGCTTTGCGTCGGAGCAACTGGATTTAACCATCGATCCAGAGAGCAAAGGCATTCGTATTATTACGCTGCGTTCGCCGCTGTATGTTCGCGGCACCTTTAAGGATCCGCAGGCTGGCGTGAAGGCCGGGCCGCTGATTGCGCGCGGTGCGGTTGCTGCCGCGCTGGCAACACTGGTGACGCCAGCGGCGGCCTTGCTGGCGCTAATTTCGCCGTCAGAGAGTGACGCGAATCAGTGCCGGACGATCCTGTCGCAGATGAAGAAGTGACGTCTGGCCGGATGCGGTGGTTACACCGTATCCGGCAATAGAATCACAATGACTGATGGCGGGTTTCGTGGGTTAACAGCAGCGCAATCAGCGTTAACGCCGCCATCGATGCCAGATACGTACCGACCGCCGCCAGACCGTAATTCGCCTGCAGCCATGCGGCAATGTAAGGGGCAACGGAAGCGCCAAGAATCGATGAAACATTGTATGAAAACGATGCCCCCGTGTAGCGCACTTCGGTCGGGAACAGCTCCGGCAGCAGCGCGCCCATCGGACCAAATGTCAGTCCCATCAGACTCAAGCCCAGCAACAGGAAGGCGAAAACCAGCACCGGATTGCCAGAGCCGAGCAGTGGTTTAAAGGCAAACAACGCAAACAGAATGATAAGCGTGGTGATGATGAGCATGCTCTTGCGACGACCAAACGCGTCGGCCAGCAGACCCGCCACCGGCACCATAACGCCAAAGCCAATAACCGCCATCATCAGCATCCACAACACTTCATTACGCGGCAGGCCAAGTCCTACAGGCGCTGCAGCGGTGCTGAACGTCATCGAATAGACGGTCATGATATAGAACAGCGTATAGGTCGCCAGCATGATGAACGTGCCGAGGATCGTCACGCGGACATGTTTTGTCAGCAGGGTTCCCAGCGGGATTTTCACCTGTTTTTTCGCCGCAGCCACTTTGGCAAAGACCGGAGATTCATGCAGTGAGACGCGTACGTACAAACCGATAATCACCAGCACCGCAGAGAAGATGAACGGCACGCGCCAACCCCAGCTCATAAACTGCTCGTCGGTCAGCAACCAGGAGAGCAACAGGAAAGTGCCGTTGGCGAAGAAGAAGCCGATAGGCGCGCCCAACTGCGGAAATGATCCGTACAGCGCGCGTTTACGCGGCGGTGCGTTTTCCGTCGCCAGCAGCGCAGCACCACCCCATTCACCACCCAGACCTAACCCCTGGCCAAAACGCGCCAGAGCCAGCAGCAGCGGGGCGAAAATGCCGATAGTTTCATAGCCCGGCAGCAGGCCAATGACAACCGTCGAGATCCCCATGGTGAGTAGCGAAGCAACCAGCGTGACTTTGCGCCCTACGCGATCGCCAAAATGGCCGAACACAGCGGAACCGATCGGCCGTGCCACAAAGGCGATAGCAAAGGTGGCGAGCGACTGCAGCGTAGCAGCGGTCGGATCCCCCTGGGGGAAGAAGATATGCGGGAACACGATTACCGCAGCGGTGGCGTAAATATAGAAGTCGAAGAACTCAATGGCGGTGCCAATGAGCGAGGCGACGACGACTTTATTGCGCGAGTTGACCGGGGTATGTTCCTGTTCGTTGTCGAGCGTTGTGGCTGTTGCTTGCATAATATTTTCTTATTTTAGGTCGAACGAAAGGTCATATTACGCACAGCAAAAGAGACATTTCAATCTGTAACAAACCTTGGCGTTGGTCAAAAATGGAGCAAAAAGGGGATAATTTTTAGGCTGGAGATTTCACTTCCATGAAATGCTTCACAAAATTTAAAACTTGGATGATAAAACTGGTTTTTGGTTAAATAAAAGTTACAGGCTGGATTTATTCACTAAATCAGTAAGAACAGGCGGCATTATAATTGCCGGATGGCGCTGCGCTTATCCGGCCTACAAAACTCACCTGTAGGCCGGATAAGACGCGTGCGTCGCCATCCGGCAATTCACAACTAATCCGGCGGTGGCTATTGAGTTTTCCCCGGCATTCGCGGGTCGTCTTTGTATTCCGCCGTGGCAATCCAGGCTGCGCAAAACAGCGTCAGACGGGCGAAGAAGTAGAAAAATGCCATCAGTCCAAGCACGGAACCAAACGCCGCGCCTGACGGTGATTGGACCAACGATGGCAGCGTGTACGTCATGATCATTTTGATGACTTCAAACCCCAGCGCCGCGATAAACGTACCGCGAATGAGCGCTTTCTTACGCGGTCGGTGACGCGGTAGCCGCCAAAAAATCCAGAAGAACAGCAGGTAGTTGGCGAAAATAGAAATGGCCAGGCCGATCAGTCGCCAGGCGGGCTTCAACCAGTCGATACCGTCGAGATACAGCGCAGAGATAATCATCTGCTGGGCGGAACCGGCGATGGAGGTAATGGACAGAGTAACAATCAGCGCAATCAATAAGCCAATCAAGGACACAAAATCACGCAGATATTTGACCCAAATTTTTTCCTGATCCTGTGGGGTACGCTCCCAGACATCCCGCGACTGGGCACGAATCGCTTCGCGCAGGTTTCCCATCCAGTTAATTCCGGAATAGAGCGCAATGCCAAGCCCTACCAGACCCACGGTGGTACGTTGCTGAACGGCGGTATTGATGGTGTTTTTCAACGTGGAGGCGAGCGTCGGGTCGCTGACGTTGAGCAGAATTTTGCTGAAGATATCCTGCAACAGCGTAGGGTGCGAAGCGAGAATAAAACCTGCGGCGGCAAACGACACCATCAGAATGGGGATCATCGACAGAAACGAGAAGTAGGTGATGGCGGCGCCAAACTGGTTTCCCATGCGGTCATTAAAACGCTCTGCGGCACGAATCATATGGGCGATGACGGGCTGACGTTGAATTTTATCGGCGAAGGTCAGGGCGGTTTTCAACGCCTGATTGGTCGTACCGTCGGTTTCTGTTTTTTTACGCTCCTGGGTCTCAATTTTTGGGATCGGTGCGTGCTCAAGTTCCTGAATGGGGCGTTTAATTTCTTTTTCCTGCGTCATCAGGGCAGTAATCCTTGTTTTATTCATTCTCAAGACAGTATAGCTTGTCAGTCCACGTAGTCTTTCATCACGCCGGTCAACCATTCCATAAACAGGTGTACCCGGCGGGAGAGGTTGCGGCGATGCGGATAGAGCAATGAAACCGGTAATGGCTCGGCGCGATATTGCGGCAATACTTCGACCAGTGTACCGGCGCGCAGGGCTTCACGTACACCCACGCGCGGTACCTGAATAATGCCCAGACCGGCAAGACATGCCGCATGATACGTTTCGGTACTGTTCACCGTCAGCATACCGCCGGTTTTAACCCATTTAGCACCGTTGTCTGTCGCCACTTCGAAGCCTTGCGCACGCGTTCCCAAATTGACCGAGTAGTGCACCACCGCATGGGAGGCTAAATCCTCGAGGCTTTCCGGATAACCAAAGCGGGCGAGATATTGTGGGCTGGCGCAGTTAATCTGGGTGAGTTTTCCCAGCGGGCGTGCAATCAACCCTGAATCTTTCAGCGTTCCCACGCGTACTACACAGTCGAAGCCTTCGCGGATCAAATCCACCAGACGATCGCTGCTGCTGAGTTCGAGCTCAAGGCCCGGATATTGATGCAAGAAGGTCGGTAAGCGGGGCATCACCAGATTTCTCGCCACGCCAACTGGCATATCGACGCGCAGCTTGCCGCTGATGCTGGCCGGATCGTGATGAAATAGCCCATCCAGTTCATCCAGGTTGCTCAACAGATCTTTCGCACGTTCGTAATAAATCATGCCGTCTTGCGTGAGCTGAACGCGGCGGGTAGTGCGATGCAACAACTGCGTGCCCAGATGATTTTCCAGGGCCTGGATTTGGCGCGATACGCTACCTTTAGGAAGTCCGAGGGTGTCTGCCGCGCGTGAAAAGCTCTCCAGTTCTGCGACGCGGATGAACAACTGCATTGCGTGAATTTTATCCATTCTCATGCCCTATTGTTGTTCTAAATGAAACAGTAATGCGCAGTCAGCGGTATTTATTGTTTTTCTACCACCTAATAAGCTTTGTCTCAATCTTCACAACACCTGAAATGAGGTTTCTTATGACGCAACGTATCGCATTGGTGACCGGCGGCGGCCGTGGACTCGGTAAAAACGCGGCGCTGAAGCTGGCGAGTAAAGGAATTGGTATCATCCTGACGTGGAACAGCAATGAAAAAGAAGCGCAGCAGGTTGTGGAGGAGATCCGCCAATCTGGCAGTAAAGCAGCGGCATTGCCGTTGAATGTCGGCGATATTTCGACTTTCCCACAGTTTGTTAAACAGGTGCAGGAAACCCTACGGACGCACTGGCAAAGCGACACCTTTGATTATTTATTGAACAACGCCGGGATTGGCATTAACGCACCGTATCCGGCGTTCACCGAAGCGCAATTTGACCAGCTTTTGAACATCCATTTTAAAGGTCCTTTTTTCCTGACGCAGAACCTGCTGCCGTTGATCAACAGCGGTGGACGGATCCTTAATGTTTCGACCGGGCTGGCGCGCTTTGCGCTGCCAGGCTACAGCGCTTACGCTGCCATGAAAGGCGCGATGGAGGTATTAACCCGTTATCAGGCAAAAGAGCTGGGCGAGCGCGGTATTACGGCGAATATTATAGCGCCTGGTGCAATAGAGACGGATTTTAGCGGCGGAAACGTGCGGGATAATGCGCAACTGAATGCGTACATCGCATCGCAAACGGCGTTGGGGCGCGTTGGGTTACCGGATGATATTGGCGACGCTATTGCTGCGTTGCTCAGCGATGAGCTGGCCTGGATGACGGCGCAGCGTATCGAAGTCTCTGGCGGGATGTTCCTGTAATCGACCCTCTTTTGGTCAGCCTTTGGAGCAATAGAAAACTGGCGCGCCATCATAGTTAAAAATATAGCTGGTGGCGTTTGCCGGTATTATCTGAAATCTGATCCCGCGATCGCGGTGCTGAAAGAAATCGGGGATAAACGTTCTGAAGAGTTCATTCTTCTTCGGGAGTGGATTTGTTTCATCAGAAACCATGATCACTTCCCCATCCTCATGCCAGTATTTAAACGTCACTTTATTACTGACGGACTGAGACTGAGCGCCATCTTTTGTATATTCCCCCACGGCTTCATAGTTACCATTACCGTTATTAAGATTAAAGTCCAGGATCATATCCAGTACCGAATTGTCATACACAATGGCGGTGTGGATCTCACAGCTAAAATTCGCTCGCTGATGTTGAATATAAATGGCGGCCAATAGCGGTGCCGCAATCGCCAGAGCAATTAGCGACCAGATTAGAAGACCCTTATTTATTTTCATTATATTGCTGCTTGTAATAAATGGAGCGGCAACGTGTGGCGCTCTTTTGTGGGTTATTATCGCAAATTAACACCGTTACACCACGCTGCGCATGGTTGAGGGTTAAATAAGCATTTTCGCCTTCATGACAACTGAATGGATAGCGACCGGACAACGCTTCAAATGCGCTTTGGCTTTTGTCACGATCGTACCAGGAAGAGAAAACCGTGCATCCGTTCATTTGGCCAACAGGGTGATAGCGAGCAAAAATGGGCACTTCATATTTCCAGGTCTGATAAAGGACGCTGCAGGAGAGAATAAACAGCAGGAGAGCTACCCAGTACGGCCACAAACGCTTTGGTGATGTTTTAGTGGCCTCGACAAATGCTTCTGTTTGTTCAGATGATGGTGCGATTAAAACGGGGTCGGCAGATATTTTCTGCGGTTTAATAAAATTGTCCCGCTCACCCGCAACAACCCGGGCAATACACTTAAAGCCCGCCTTGGGCAGCGTTTTTACCACATCATCAGCCAGACCCGCCGTCTTCAGCGCTTTGCGAATGGATGAAATCGTCTGATAAAGCGCATTGGTCGTGACAACCGCTCCCTGCTTTTCCCATACGGCAGAGAAAAGATAACGTTGTGTAAGCACTTCTCCATTGTGTTCAAGTAGTTGCGCCAGGCATTCATTTACCGGGCCATGCAGAGTGACCACGCGTTCCGGGTAACTCGCTAATGACCCAAGGCGGCGAAGTTCCGGTTCAAATATTACCGTTTCGTTTATCAGAAACACTTTATTCATGACATGACCATTTGCGGCCGTTCAGGGGCCGGATTGTCCGCGATGTTTAACTGGCTTGCGCGCAAAACTTCTGATTCAGATTTTTTAGTTTGTAAATCAAATAATTATCGTTATATCTGTCAGCGTGTTTCACGCGTTTCCCCTCAAGTTGTGCGCTATGATTCATTATAAATCAAAAAATATCACTGCTTCTTGTGGCCGATTGCTCTTATCGTGGCGTCAATGTGATAAAGGGAGCAGACGATACAGCGAGTCAGGGGGTTAAGGATTTAATTCTTTAGAATTATAAAAATTCGACATTAAAAGTTGAGTGTTCGATCGCTTATGCGCAAACAGGGTACATACTCTGAAAATTTCACATATGAAGAATAATAAACCGTGAATTTAATTTATAACTTCTAATCTACCATAAACGAATGCTAAACGACCGGTTCCTTATAGTACATCGGGTTGTGGATTGGAAAGCATTCATAGCAGCCATATAATCCACCACATAAACGGTATGGATTATCTCAACGCTTATATGTAGAGGTGCATGTTAGTCTTCATTTAACGTGGGTATAAGATATGGGCTATCGTCTATATGGATTTATGATCGGTGATGAAATTCATTTTGACATTTCTAATCGCCGACTGTATCGGCTTACAGGTAGCCATACCGAGAAAAGCCTCGCTTTTGCGTCAATTTATTTTAATGAAACAATGTTAAGGCTTTTCCTGTATTTATTAATGAATGCCAGGAGCCAGCCGGTAACGAAAGAAGAGTTATTTGAAAAAATCTGGGAGGCGCACAGTCTGAGCCCCTCCACGCAAAGATTATGGCAGGTTCTGCACAATCTTAATAATAAACTTAGCCTGCTGGGGTTACCCAGGGATTTTATTCTTAATATAAGAGGGCGGGGGTATATTATCAATTATCCTGATGTCATCCCCGTTTATTATAGAGTGAGCGAACTCCCGACTCACGCCGTTAAAAAAAGGGAGAAGACAGATAACCTGAGTGAGTGATGTCAACCCAGGTATTTGCCCTGAGCACGCAGGTGTGAGGGGCTTTTTTTTATCGTTACCTTTTCTATATCTATTTTCTATTAATGTTCGTTAAATAGCATTGTTGTTCGGTATATACCGACTCTGGGGTAATATATGGGCATAATTAATCGGTTTACCAATTTAAAAGTCAGTAAGAAATTATTCTTTGGATTTTCAATCGTCCTGCTTGTTACGCTTGCTATTCTGGTTTCGGGCTTGCTTGGTTTGGCAAATATCCAGGACAAAGTGAGAAAAAACGGACATACCACCGATCTGTTTAACGCGCTGTCCGAGGTACGCCTGGGACGCACGAATTTTCAGTATACGCTGGACCAGAAATATCTGGATCAAATCAACGCCGCCACCAAACGCATGCAGGGTATTGCCGTTGAGATGGATACGTTGTCCTGGTCCCAGGAGGGGAAAAAGGCGCTGGACGATACGGTAAATGCAGTCAATAGCTACGTTGCGAGCCTTGAACCCTTTACGAAAGCGCTTTCTGAAAAGAAAATCAGCGAACAAAAACTGAATACCCAGGGACTGTGCGATAACTCTGAGCTGGCTTCAACGCTGAGCCGGAATGGTACGCTGGACGCCCAACATGCGCTTGTTGCGGCGCAAATCGCATTTATCATGAGTGACATTGACTCACAGATGTCGCTGTATAAACAGCATCCGACAGATGAGTTAATGAATGGGATCCGCAAACGTCTGGAGACGGCAAAGTCCGATACCGGGCAACTGCTGTTGGTTGCTTCTGAAGATCAAAAGGTCTGGTTGCAGTCCGGGCGTGAAAACATGCAGAGCGTAGCGGCTGAGCTGGTCAATTACAAAAGCGTTTGGGATCAACAGGCAGCGCTCTCCGATACCTTGACCGGCAAAGCGGTCACGCTGACCCAGGCGATTCAGACCTTATTTAGCATGCAGCAGAAAAAGGTCACCGATACGGTAGAGAGCGTCCAACTGCAGATGGGCATAGTCGCCGTTATTGGTATCGCGCTGGGCGTCCTGCTGGCAATGGGGATTACCTTATCCGTTACTCGTCCGCTGAACGAAACCCTGCGCGTGGCGGAGCTTATCGCCAGGGGGGATTTAACCAGCACCCTGACCAGTACGCGTCGTGATGAGCCGGGCCTGCTCATGCAGGCGGTTTCCACCATGAACAGCAACCTGAAAAACATTATTAACGATGTGCGTGACGGCGTGGATAGTGTTGCCAGGTCGTCCTCAGAAATTGCGGCGGGGAATATGGATTTATCGGCCCGCACTGAGCAACAGTCTGCCGCGGTGGTGGAAACTGCCGCCAGTATGGAAGAGCTCACCTCGACCGTCGCGCTGAACGCTGAAAATGCTAACCATGCGCGACTGCTGGCGGATGAAGCCTCACAGAACGCGACGGAAGGAAGCACGATCTCACTGCAGGTGATTGAGACCATGAAGAGCGTGCGCGACAGTTCGCACCGTATTTCTGAAATCACCACCGTCATTAACAGTATTGCTTTCCAGACTAATATTCTGGCGCTCAATGCCGCGGTAGAAGCTGCCCGTGCGGGCGATCAGGGGAAAGGTTTCGCCGTGGTTGCGGCTGAAGTGCGTACGCTTGCCCAACGCAGCGCTCAGTCAGCAAAAGAGATTGAAAACCTGATTAATGAGTCCGTGGTGTATGTGGATAACGGTTTTCACCTGGTGGAGAGCGCGGGCGTTGCGATGACCAGGATTGAGACTTCCGTGTCTCAGGTGCGCGATATCATGAATGAAATTGCCGCCGCGACCGATGAACAAAGCCGCGGGATTTCGCAAATTGCGCAGGCCATGGCGGAGATGGATACCACCACCCAACAAAACGCCGCTCTGGTTGAAGAGTCTTCAGCAGCGGCCAGTTCGTTGGAGGAACAGGCCGTACAACTTGAAAAAGTGGTGTCAATCTTCCGCGTGTCGAACGATCAAAGCGCCATTGCGCGAAACCACAAGGTAAAAGGTGGGAACACCGTCAGGCCGACCTCGATGGTACGTCCTTCCTCTAACGACCAGGACGACTGGGTCAAGTTCTGATGATTGCCGTGCGGCTGTTCTGGACCGGCTGCCGCACGCTTGAGGCTCGTGATGATTACCATAACCAGGCAACTCCCGACATTATTCTCTGACGCCAGTGGCTTGCTGGCCCGTTTCCTTACCTGTGCGCCGGTAAAAGCGTTGAAGACAGCCATTGCTCAGCGCCAGTTCAGACCGGTGTATCAGCCCATTTTTAACAGCCAGACGGGTAAAATAGCAGGTATTGAGGTGCTCGCCCGATGGACGCATCCTCAGTATGGCATTATTCCCCCTGATGTATTTATTCCCCTGGCGGAGGAGCAGGGCCTGATTGCCTCGCTGACGCATCAACTTATCCAGCAGGTCATTGCCGATCTGCAGCCACGACTCCCTCTTTTCCCCAAAGGACTTTACCTTAACCTGAATCTGAGCCCCGAAAACTGCCTCGATCCGCGCTTTGAATCGGACGCCGTGGCGCTCATGCAAAAACTTGCCCCGGGTCAGGTTCAACTGGTTATCGAAATTACCGAAAGCCGCCCTCTGCACTTTACCCCTCAGTTAAGCGAGTGGTTTGCCTCGTTGAGAAAATCCAATATCGCCGTGGCGTTAGATGACTTTGGGACGGGATACTCGAATCTGTGTTACCTCCACGCGCTGGAACCGGAGTTCATCAAGATAGACAAACTGTTTGTCGGCCAGATTGGCGAGGGAGGTGATACCAGGATTATCGATACGCTTATTGAGCTGGCGCAAAAGATGAATCTGCGCATGATTGCCGAAGGCGTTGAGAATCGGGCTCAGGCTGACTATCTGCGCGTAAAACGCTGTGATTTTTTACAAGGGTATTATTTATGCAGACCCGTTCCGCCTGAAGAGCTGATTGGAGTAATGCAATCACCCGCAATCTTTAGCGTCGATTGATACGGCAATGCTGCCCGGGTAAACCACAGGTGATGATCATTTGATGCGACATTTCGTTTTGTAACATATTTGTCTGTTATTGTGAGTTCCTTATTTTTAGCTAAGAATATAGACTCTGAAAATTAATATTAACGTTCCGATTTTGAACCTCCAGTATTAAGGATTTTCTTAATATTGGACCACGTTTTTGATCCTTTGTGTGATTCTTTGGTTTGAGCTGTAACTATTCATAACTTCTCCTTTTTTCTTTTCCGTCTATCGGTAAAATGGCCTCCGCCAAATGGTGACTTCTTATTTTACCCCTCGGGTAATACCCTTCCGCGTGTTAAGGCTAATATCTTATTCAGACGGAGATAAATAATGCAGGTAATAATGTTTGACAGGCAGTCAATATTTATTCATGGAATGAATGTAAGTTTGCAAGAGCATATTCCAGGAGTGGATGTTCAGGGTGTCAGTCAGGCAGATGACCTTTGGCAGATGCTGGAAGACAGCCCTGATGCGTTGGTTATGCTGGATGGCGACCTTGATGCAGAGTTCTGCCGTAGCTTGCTGCAACAGATAGCAGAACGCTTTGCGACGGTAAAAGTGCTGGTAACCGCAACGGATTGCCGTAAAAAGTGGCTGCAGGAGGTCACGCAATTAAATGTGCTGGCCATTGTTCCGCGTGATTCGGACGCGGAAACCTTCACGCTGGCTCTCAATAGCGTCGCGATGGGGATGATGTTTATCCCCAGAGATTGCATAACTGCTACCGAAAGCGGTGGGCAAAATATCAGATTGCTCAGCGCGCGTCAGCGGGAGATTCTGACGATGCTGGCCGCCGGAGAATCTAATAAACAAATTGGTCGATTGTTAAATATCAGCACCGGAACGGTAAAAGCCCATCTTGAATCGCTGTATCAGCGCCTGGAAGTAAAAAACCGTACCCAGGCGGCAATGATGTTAAACGACGCCATGTAGTGGGCACATATTTCACAGTCAGAATGTTTCTGGCTGTGAAATAGCCACCGGCCAGATTTCTTTAGCGCAAAATCGGGCAATCCCCACGCTGAATATCCATATAATTAATGCTTCCAGCTGAAACCTGTCTTTTATTTGCGGCATTTCCTTATGGATAAATGCCTCGCAGATACGCATATCCGCGAGCAGCAATGTTTCTGCCTGCATCGCTGTTATTGGGGTAGCAAAGGTTTCGTTTGCGGTGATTTCATGCCCGTGGCCAATAACCCAAATTCCCTTTTTGTCCTGATACTTTTCCAGCGACAGGCCCTGCCATTGCTTAATAAATGTGACACAGGCGGGCGTGAAAGGCGTCGAACGCAGCGGCATAATAATCTCTGTGCAAAGAGACCTATTCTAAGTAATGCTCAGCGTTACGCCAGTTGCCACCCAGCCAGTTTTTACCGCAATATGCCTTATGGCGCGGGCGGCTGATATTCATGTTTTAACAGGCCAAAAATCCAGTCATCATCTTGCAGCGGTTGACTGATGAGACGCGAGGTGTGCAGTACAGGCACTGGCTTATCCCCTGAATAATTTGCAATGATTGTGCGGAAGTCACTGTAAAACACTTTTATTTACTATATGAATATGTTTTGGTCGGCGTCACAGCGCTGCGTTTATAAAAAGATAACTACATACCATTGTGAGATCGTACTTTTTGGGGCCTTTTAGGGAAGATAATGACCAATAGCGCATTACAGGCGACATGTACACCATTTGAACATTGTTTGGGGATAATCCGCCAGGCGTCGGTAGAAATATTGCTGATGCTGGGTGTGCACGTAGCAGAGGGGAAAGATCCACGCTGGTTTCTCGAGCAGCTTGACCAGGCACGACTGAATCTGGGCGGCTGGGGAGTTGTCGCCAGACGGTTGCAGATGAATGATGCGCAATTGAGCCAGTTCACTTTGCGCCTGCGTCATCTTCAGCAGAGCGTACCCCAATATGAAAATGGTCAGGACGTCAGTGAAAACCAACTGATTTCTGCGCTGCGTTTTGTCGCCTCTCTGGAACAGTTGCGCCAGCAACAGCCCATCCTGGAGTATTCAACCGATATTGAACGTGCAGAACCGGATGCACAGATGCGGGCGCAGCGTCAGCTTCGCGCAATAGAATTAACCCTCAAATCCCTGATTGCGCGGGTATGGCCGGATCAACATCCGCTCAACAGCTTCCTGAAACAGCACTTTGGCGGTGAACGCTTGCGTCGATGGTTAAAGCTGGGGGAAAGCCGGGATGCGCTGGACGGCATGATGTTTAGCGAACTGGCGCTGATGGTCGTCGATAAGAAATTATTCGTACGCCACTTTACCCAGATTTTTAACGATACCTCAGTGCTCATGTCGTTTGTTGAACCACGTATCACGCTGCGGATGTTCCTGGATGATTGCCGCCTCGCCCGTAACTGTGTTATCGCGCAGCAACCTCTAACCTCAGTACAACTGTTGCTGCTGGATTACCAGTACCGTCAGATTACTCACTCTGTGCAGCGAGCATTTGAAGAACGGCGTACGCGCATTAATCCTGCGTCGTATCTGGAGTCAGATGAGGCGACGGTTCGCCAGTTTTGGGAAGCCGCAAAGCAAAAAGACGAGCAGGCGGGTGGTGATAAACAAGAAATCGCAGACAGTATCGATCCGCCGGAGAAGCGGACCAAACGCACGGCGGAAGAACGTGAGCAGCTAATTTCCGGCATGTTGTGGGTCGCGGTAGGCGTGATGGTGCTGGCGATTTCGCTGGGTGCGTTCTGGTTATTCACTGTGCCAGCGCCACAGGCGCCATCCGGGCAATCCGTTGAAATTGTGCAGGAAGAACCGCGACGTGACGCCCCCAGCGCGCGGGAGGCGGTAACCCGAATGGGCATCACCTGGGATGCCTTTAACATGCGCGCGGCTATCGATCGCAATGACACCCGCGTGACGTCTCTGTTCCTGCAGGGCGGGATGGACTGGAAGCTGGCATGGACGGAGCAGGCGTTCTCGGCGGGCAATACCGAGGTGTTGAGGCTGCTGCTGCGTTACCCTTCGCAAATGGACGAAAGCAAACCATGCCGACAGTTTATGACCACGCTCAGCCATGCGATGTCGAATGGGGCGTCACTCACTTCGCTGCACAAAAGTTATCTGCAAAGTTTTTGCTCAGTGCCTGCGGTCGTCGCACGTCAGCAGTATGATCTTGAACAGGCCGAGCTGCGCGTTCGCGCCCAGCCAAGCCCGGAAAACAAGAAATGGCAGAAAATTCACGCCGAACTGTATGATGCGATTAACTGACAGCCTGATGATTCAGACCGTCAGCCGCTAGGGCTCGCCATACAGACCGATGAGTCTGCGCACCACGCCATTGGTCCAGCCAAAGCCGTCCTGCAACGGATATTCCCCGCCGCCGCCTTCGCGCGGCGCGGCATCCGCAATGTGGTATTTTTCGATAATCTTATGGTGTTCCTGATAAAAGAGATTCACCGTTTTCAACCAGTTACGTGCGATTTCATCTCCGAGATGATCGTCTCCGTACAGTTTGAAACCCTGGATCGCCATCCACTGCAGCGGCGCCCAGCCGTTGGGCTTATCCCACTGCTCACCGGTTTCATGCTCCGTGGCTAAAATCCCGCCAGGCGTTAGCAGGCGGCTACGCACCGCATTGGCAAGTCGGTCGGCTTGTTCATGGGTTGCCATGCCGACATACAGCGGCACAATACTGGCGGCAGAGAACAGGGCCATTTGCTCGCGTCGCCAGTCGTAATCACGATAGCAGCCGTTTTCATCGTCCCAGAGATAGCGGTTCACCGCATCGCGGCGGTCACTGGCTTTCTGGCGAAACTGCGCTTCAGTTTCTTTGTCGCCTTTCAGTGCCGAAATATTGGCGATAGTGCTCTCCAGCTTGTAGAGGAATGCGTTCAGGTCAATCGGGATGAACTGAGTGGTGCGTATGCTGGCAAGGCGGCCTGCGTCGCGTAGCCAGCGCGAGGAGTAATCCCAGCCGGAGGCCGCGCCCGCGCGTAAATCCCGATACACCTCATTGGGTGGGCGACCCGAATGCTTAGCGGTCTCGACGTCTTCAAGCCACGACTCATCGCGTGGCGTGTCGCGATCGTCCCAATAGCGGTTGAGTAGAGAGCCGTCAGACATTCTGATCACGTGACGGTAGGCCTGGTTAAGCACCAGGGAGTCAGCGCCATCCATCCAGAACGCGTACTCCATTTTTAAATGATCAAGGTAACGACGCGCGCCGCGTACGCCATCCTCTTCAAACAGTTCCACCATCAGCGCAAAAACTGGCGGCTGCGAGCGGCTCAGGTAATAAGTACGGTTACCGTTCGGGATGTGACCATAGTTTTCAATCATCCAGGCAAAGTTATCCGCCATACATTTCAGCAGGTCTTCGCGACCGCTCTCGGCCAGGCCCAGCATAGTGAAATAGGAGTCCCAGTAGTAGGTTTCGCTAAAACGTCCGCCGGGCACAATGTATGACTGCGGTAATGCCAGCAGGGAGGACCAGGGGATGTGATCCTGTGGCTCGCGCGTCAGTACTGGCCACAGTTGATCAATATGCTCTTTCAGCGAATTTTCCGGGTCAGAAACGTATTCACTGGAGGGCGTTTCCGGGAGCCAGAAGTGGTTCTCGACAAAGCGTCGCAGATCAAAGTCGCGGTGGCGTTTAACCTTGCGATAGCGGATTAAAATGTCCAGCGGGTCCATTTTGGGCGCGCAATCGGGAAAGGTTTTGCTATCTGCAAACAGTTTTGACGACTGAACGTGTTCGAACAGTTCGAGGTAACGATCGGCGGGGGTTAACGCATCTGAGGCGGGTAACCCTGCAATCATCTCCGGTTCAGGCTCCGCCTCAATCATTTCATCCAGCTTTAACTCGCACGGATCCATTTCATAAAGCAGATCGATGTCGATCGTCATTTCTTCAGAAGGGGCGTGGGGTAGTTTCTGGTTGAGCATAATGAGAAAGACCTCCGATGGACGTTGAAAGATTAAGGCTATTGCCCGCTCGTCAGTTAAGCGTAGACATTCGCTTCGGTGTCTGGTGAGTAAAGCGTGCGGTCGATCACGTTTTAATGCTGGGCAATATTTAAAAAATAAGACTATCCCAATGAAAATAATGAATAATTCAGAATTCTGCGCGACCTGAAGATATTCCATTTTCAGAACATTCGATTGCAACGAGGTGTGAACAAAACAGGTAACGTCTTATCTCTATAATAGGCACAGGCTATTCTATCGATAGTTCTCCCCCATGTAATTGCTTGATACTTATCAAAATAGTAATCCCCTCATTTCCTATGATGGTCAGGTCCGACAAAGACTGTGTGTTAATTAGTCTATTTTCTGGGTCACAATAACTCACAACGGTGAGGGTAAAAATAATGAAAATCATTACCCGTCTTACCGCGATTGCTATAGCTGGCATCGCGATTTGTTATTTTGGATTATCCGGTTATGTGTGGTATCACGATAATCAACGTAGCAAACAGGCTGATGTTCAGGCCTCTACGCTGGAAGAAAATAATAAAGTATTAGGGTTCTTACGCGAAAAAGGATGCGATTATTGTCACACCCCTTCAGCCGAATTACCTTTCTATTCTTCTTTTCCTGTCGCTAAACAGTTGATGAATTACGACATTCAACTGGGATACAAATCATTCAATCTTGAGGCCGTTCGTGCGGCGCTGGTCGGGGATAAACCCGTATCGCAAAGCGACCTGAATAAAATTGAATGGGTGATGCAGTACGACACCATGCCACCGACGCGTTATACCGCATTGCACTGGGCTGGCAAGGTAAGCGATTCGGAGCGAGCCGAGATCCTGGGCTGGATTGCGAAACAGCGTGAGCAGTACTACGCCAGTAACGATACCGCCGCACAGCATCGTAACGAACCTGTGCAGCCGATACCGGAAAGTATCCCGACCGATGCCCGCAAAGTGGCGCTGGGCTTTACGCTTTACCACGACCCGCGTATTTCCGGCGATAGCACAATTTCTTGCGCCCACTGCCACGCCCTGAATGCGGGCGGCGTGGATGGCCGGAAAACATCAATCGGCGTAGGCGGCGCGGTTGGGCCTATTAATGCGCCAACGGTATTTAACTCGGTCTTTAACGTAGAACAATTCTGGGATGGCCGTGCGCCAACACTGCAGGCGCAGGCGGGTGGTCCACCGCTCAATCCAATTGAAATGGCGTCTAAATCCTGGGATGAAATCATCCAGAAACTGGATAAAGACCCGACCCTGAAGCAAGAGTTTATCGCTGTTTATCCGCAGGGATTCAGCGGGGATAATATTACCGATGCGATTGCCGAGTTTGAGAAAACGCTGATCACGCCAAATTCGCCGTTTGATAAATGGCTGCGTGGTGATGAAGGCGCGTTAACGGCCCAGCAAAAACATGGCTATCAGTTATTTAAAGATAATAAGTGCGCGACCTGTCATGGCGGTATTATTTTAGGCGGACGTTCATTTGAACCACTGGGTTTGAAAAAGGACTTTAATTTCGGCGAGGTCACTGCCGCAGATATTGGCCGCATGAACGTCACCAATGAATTACGTGACAAGCTGCGTCAAAAAGTCCCTGGCTTGCGTAACGTTGCGCTGACCGCGCCTTATTTCCATCGCGGTGATGTGCCAACGCTCGACGGTGCGGTAAAACTGATGCTGCGTTATCAGGTGGGTAAAGAACTGCCGCAGGAAGATATCGACGATATCGTGGCGTTTCTTGAGAGTCTGAACGGTGTGTATACGCCGTATATGCAGGGTAAATAAGAGAAAACCGGATGGCAAAGCGCCATCCGGTTTTTAATTGCTTAACGCATGGTAACGAACTCTTCTGCTGCCGTTGGGTGAATCGCAACGGTGTTATCAAAGTCTTTCTTGGTTGCGCCCATTTTCAGAGCCACCGCGAAGCCTTGCAGCATTTCATCCATCCCAAAACCGATGCCGTGAATACCGACAATCTTCTCTTCCGGACCGACGCAAACCAGCTTCATGCGGCACGGCTGACGGTGCGTGGTGACAGCGGTATACATCGCGGTAAACGATGATTTATACACTTTCACCTGGTCATCGCCGTGCTGTTCGCGAGCCTGCTGCTCGGTTAAGCCCACGGTGCCAATTGGCGGGTGGCTGAAGACCACGGTCGGGATGTTGCTGTAGTCTAAATGCTCGTCCGGTTTGTTGTTAAATAGACGCTCGGACAGGCGACGGCCCGCGGCAACAGCAACCGGCGTCAGCTCAACGGCACCGGTGTTATCGCCGACGGCATAAATTCCCGGCACGCTGGTGTTCTGATATTTATCAACGACGATGTAGCCTTTTTCGTTGGTTTTCACGCCAGTCGCCGCCAGGTTGAAGTTGTCGGTAGCAGGTTCACGACCAATTGCCCAAATCAGGCAATCTACCGTTTCGCTACGGCCATCTTCCAGTTGCAGGGTCAGACTGCCGTCAGCATTTTTAACGACTGCTTTCGGAATTGCATGAGTATGCAGAGTCGGGCCTTCGGCGTTCATCACCTCAACCAGCGTGTCGACGATCATTGGATCGAAGCTGCGCAGCGGCGCGTGTTTACGTACGAACAGATGCGTTTGGGCACCCAGGCCGTTTATCACGCCCGCCAGCTCAACGGCGATATAGCCTGCGCCAACAACAGCCACGCGTTTTGGCAGCGCTGGCAGTTCAAAGAAGCCATCGGAGTCGATACCGTATTCCACACCCGGAATGCTCGGATGGCTCGGGCGACCACCGGTAGCAATCAAAATATGATCGGCAGTAATGGTTTCTCCGTTCACTTCAATGGTTTTGGCATCTACAAAGCGGGCAAAGCCTTTAATCACATCGACATTATTTTTGCCCAGCACGTTGTCGTACGAGGTATGAATGCGGTCGATATAAGCGGTACGCGTGGCGATCAGTTTATCCCAGTCGAACTTATTGATGGTGGTGTCGAAACCGTAATCCGGACCGTACATGTGGATCGCTTCGCGGACCTGTGCGGCATGCCACATCACTTTCTTCGGTACGCAGCCAACGTTAACGCAGGTGCCGCCTAACTCTTTGGCTTCAATCAGTGCGCATTTCTGGCCGTACATTGCTGCACGGTTAATGGAGGCAATACCGCCGCTGCCGCCGCCAATAGCGATGTAATCATAGTGCTTGGTCATGACCGCTCCTTCATGTTCATTGTAGGGCGGAGAAGCGTTACGCCATCCGCCAAAATATTCGCGATTGTATACCTGATATTAAAAGGTTCCACCGATGGCTGCGATTACTCCGGCACGATCCAGCTTACCGAGGTATGGCCGGTTCCTGCCGGTACCAGTTTGCTGTGTAACCACGGCAGAACGTTGTTCATCTGCTGCTCCAGCTTCCACGGCGGGTTAATCACAATCATGCCGGACGCCGTCATGCCGCGCTGATCGCTGTCCGGGCGTACCGCCAGCTCAATTTGCAGAATTTTGCGGATGCCGGTGTCTTCGAGATCGTGGACCATGCGCTTGATTTGCTGGCGCAAAACTACCGGATACCACAGCGCATAGGTGCCGGTCGCGAAACGCTTGTAGCCTTCGTTAATACCGGTCACCACCGCCTGGTAGTCACTTTTGATTTCATATGGTGGATCGATAAGGATCAGCCCGCGACGGGAAACTGGCGGTAATTTTGCTTTTAGCTGCTGATAACCATCGGCTTTGGCCACGCGAGCGCGCTCATCCTTCTGGAATTCGCCGCGCAGCAGAGGAAAGTCGCTCGGGTGCAGTTCAGTTAATTGCAGGCTGTCCTGTTCGCGCAGCAGCTGGCGAGCAATTAACGGAGAGCCCGGGTAGTAGCGCAACTGACCGCTACGGTTGAAGTGCTGCACCACGCCAATGTAGGGTTCCAGCTCGGCAGGCAAATCGTCCTGCTGCCAGATACGGGCGATCCCTTCAAGATATTCACCGGTACGTTCGGCATGCTCACTGCTCAGCTGATAACGGCCTGCGCCAGCATGGGTGTCCAGATAGAGAAACGGTTTTTCTTTCTCTTTGAGCGATTCAATGATCAGGCTCTGAACGGTGTGTTTAAGGACGTCGGCGTGGTTGCCAGCGTGATAACTGTGGCGATAACTGAGCATGGGTAAACGTGTTCCAGGTTATAAACGTAGGCCCGAAAACAGCGCGATATCGGGCGAAAATAAAGCGTATCGCCACAGTATACAGAAAAGTCGTCACTGCCGCGAAAGCGCAACGCCTGGCATTGAAATCCTCTACACTTAACCCCATTGTACAAATTAATATGCACAGCGCCGGATACGCGCTTCATTCACTCTTTTCAACAGGACCGCGCTAATGACCAATCCATTGCTGACTCCCTTCGAACTGCCGCCGTTTTCTAAAATTCAGCCTGAGCACGTTGTGCCTGCCGTCACTAAGGCGCTGAATGATTGCCGCGAAAACGTTGAGCGAGTGGTTGCGCAGGGCGCGCCGTACACCTGGGAAAATCTCTGCCAGCCGTTGGCAGAAGTTGACGATGTGCTGGGGCGTATTTTCTCTCCTGTTAGCCACCTGAACTCGGTTAAAAACAGCCCGGAATTGCGCGAAGCCTATGAGCAAACGCTGCCGCTGCTGTCTGAATACAGCACCTGGGTTGGGCAACATGAAGGTTTGTATCAGGCGTACCGCGATCTGCGTGATGGCGATCATTACGCCACTCTGAACACCGCACAGAAAAAAGCGGTCGATAACGCACTGCGCGATTTTGAACTTTCTGGTATTGGTCTGCCGAAGGAAAAACAGCAGCGCTATGGCGAGATCGCTACCCGCCTGTCTGAACTGGGTAACCTGTACAGCAACAATGTGCTTGATGCCACCATGGGCTGGACTAAGCTGGTGACTGATGAAGCGGAACTCTCCGGCATGCCGGAGAGCGCGCTGGCCGCCGCAAAAGCCCAGGCTGAAGCTAAAGAGCAGGACGGCTATCTGTTAACGCTGGATATCCCAAGCTACCTGCCGGTCATGACCTACTGCGACAACCAGGGACTGCGTGAGGAGATGTATCGCGCTTACTCCACTCGCGCGTCTGACCAGGGACCAAACGCTGGCAAATGGGACAACAGCCCGATAATGGAAGAGATCCTCGCGCTGCGCCACGAACTGGCACAGCTGTTGGGTTTCGAAAGCTACGCTTTTAAATCGCTGTCCACCAAAATGGCGGAGAACCCGCAGCAGGTGCTCGACTTCCTGACCGATCTGGCGAAACGCGCCCGTCCGCAGGGTGAGAAAGAGTTAGCCCAGCTGCGCGCCTTCGCAAAAGCGGAATTTGGCGTTGATGAGCTGCAGCCGTGGGATATCGCTTACTACAGCGAGAAACAAAAACAGCACCTCTACAGCATCAGCGACGAGCAGTTGCGCCCATATTTCCCGGAAAACAAAGCCGTTAACGGCCTGTTTGAAGTGGTTAAACGTATTTATGGCATCACCGCCAAAGAGCGCACCGATGTTGACGTCTGGCACCCGGAAGTCCGTTTCTTCGAGCTGTATGACGAAAACAACGAACTGCGCGGCAGCTTCTATCTTGACCTGTATGCCCGTGAGCATAAACGTGGCGGGGCGTGGATGGACGACTGTGTCGGGCAGATGCGTAAAGCCGACGGTACGCTACAAAAGCCTGTTGCCTACCTGACCTGTAACTTTAACCGTCCGGTGAACGGCAAACCCGCCCTGTTTACCCACGATGAAGTGATTACCCTGTTCCACGAGTTCGGCCATGGTCTGCACCATATGCTGACTCGTATCGAAACCGCGGGGGTTTCCGGCATCAACGGCGTGCCGTGGGATGCGGTCGAACTGCCGAGCCAGTTTATGGAAAACTGGTGCTGGGAGCCAGAAGCGCTGGCATTTATCTCCGGTCACTTTGAGACCGGTGAGCCGCTGCCGAAGGAACTGCTGGATAAAATGCTGGCGTCGAAAAACTATCAGGCGGCGCTGTTTATTCTCCGTCAACTGGAGTTCGGCCTGTTTGATTTCCGTCTGCACGCGGAGTTTAACCCGCAGCAAGGGGCGAAAATCCTCGACACACTGGCGGAAATTAAAAAGCAGGTTGCCGTGGTGCCGGGCCCAACGTGGGGCCGCTTCCCACATGCCTTCAGCCACATTTTTGCTGGTGGCTATGCGGCAGGTTACTACAGCTATCTGTGGGCCGACGTGCTGGCGGCAGATGCCTTCTCTCGCTTTGAAGATGAAGGGATTTTCAACCGCCAAACCGGACAATCGTTCCTCGATAACATCCTCACCCGTGGTGGTTCTGAAGAGCCGATGGAACTGTTCAAGCGCTTCCGTGGCCGCGAGCCGCAGCTGGATGCAATGCTGGAGCATTACGGGATCAAGGGCTGATTGTTCGCGTGAAAATTTGTTTACTGGATGAAACAGGCGCCGGAGACGGCGCCTTATCTGTTCTGGCCGCCCGCTGGGGACTGGAACACGATGAAGATAACCTGATGGCGCTGGTGATGACGCCGGAACATCTGGAACTGCGCAAACGTGACGAACCTAAACTTGGCGGTATCTTCGTTGATTTCGTGGGCGGTGCAATGGCCCATCGGCGCAGGTTTGGCGGTGGCCGCGGTGAAGCGGTGGCGAAGGCGGTTGGCATTAAAGGCGATTACCTTCCGGATGTAGTCGATGCGACAGCCGGGCTGGGGCGCGATGCGTTTGTACTGGCCTCGGTAGGCTGCCGCGTCCGAATGCTGGAACGTAACCCGGTAGTGGCGGCGCTGCTTGATGATGGTCTGGCGCGCGGCTATGCCGACCCGGAAATCGGCCCGTGGCTGCAGGAACGTTTACAACTGATCCATGCCTCCAGCCTGACGGCGTTAACCGATATCACCCCGCGCCCGCAGGTGGTATATCTCGACCCGATGTTCCCGCATAAGCAGAAAAGCGCGCTGGTGAAAAAAGAGATGCGGGTGTTTCAGTCGTTGGTAGGGCCGGATCTGGATGCGGACGGCCTGCTGGAGCCTGCGCGTCAGTTGGCCACCAAACGTGTAGTGGTGAAACGCCCGGACTACGCGCCGCCGCTGGCGGATGTCGCCACGCCGAATGCGGTAGTCACGAAAGGGCATCGGTTCGATATCTACTCAGGGACAGCATAGTTTGTAGGCCGGATAAGGCGGTAGCCGCATCCGGCATTACGGCTTAAACAAACGGTGCCAGCGGATCGGCAATCTCAAACGCTACCGCACGGTCTGCTTTCGGTGGGTAAATCAGCTCGCTGACAATCGACACCTTCAGCTTCTTCGCTTCTGCGCGCGTCAGTTTCACCTGTTGGTCCCAACCTTCGGTATATACCGCGCCCCAGGCTCCCAGATCCAGACAAGTGACGTACATCTCCTGGCGGTACGGCAGCGGCGCCACGTCCAGCACGCTTGCTGCGGCGTTGTTCCCGGCGAACTTGCCCAATAAAATTGCGTGCTGGCAGGTCATTAACGCATGGTTGCCTTTGTCGTCGGTGGCGGCATAGGCCACATCGCCGGTGGCGTAGATATCATCGTGACCCACAACCTGCAGATGGGTATTTACATGCAGACGGCCCTGGCGATCGCGCGGAGCGTTAATCTGTGCTGTCAGGCTATTCGCTTGTACGCCGACCGTCCAGATAACCGTCTGCGAAGCAATCATCTGACCATCTTTCAGCGTGACGCCGGAGGCATCCACGCACTCTACTTCCGCATTGACCAGCCATTCGACGCCCAGTTCAGCGGAGGCTTCGATAATGACGTCACGTAATTCCTGGCTCCAGCGCCCGCCTGGCTGAGCGCCGCGTTCAACTACGACAACTCTGGTCTTAGCATCAGCGCCCAATATTTCGCGCAAACGCCCCGGCAATTCCAGCGCCATCTCAATCCCGGTAAAGCCGCCACCACAGACCACGACCGTATTGCGGGCCTCACTTTCCGGTTGTAATGCGAGATCCTTAATGTGCTGCTCCAGTACAGCGGCGCTCTCGAGCTGGTCGAGGTCAAACGCGTGCTCAGCGGCGCCGGCGACAATGTCGCGGTTTACGTGGCTGCCGCTGGCGAGCACCAGGCGGTCATAGCGGCGCAGATGAATTTCACCGTTGGCATCTTTCCAGCTTATCTCTTTAGAGTCCGGGAGGATCTGCTCGACGTGGCCTTGCAGGAAGTTGACGCCAGTAACGTCAAACAACGGCTGCAGCGGGGCGACCAGGGTTTGTACGGCGCTTTCATAAAAGCGTGGACGGACACGCAGCTCTGGTTGTGGCGCAATTACGGTAATATCAATGGCCTGCTGATGTTTATCCGCCAGTCGTGCGGCGCTTAATGCTGCCCACATACCGGCAAAGCCGGCGCCCACGATCAGAATTTGTTTACGCATTAGGGTTTTCTCACTAGTGACTACGAATTATTTACTCGGATTTTATTTGTCGTAGTTAGGAATTGCAATGCGATCAAACTCCTTTTTACTAAAAAGGGTAAGGGTTTTTTAATATCTATCTGATAAATATGTATTTAAAATTATATTTTAAAGTGGCTTCACTTTACTGTCTGGAATGAATGAGACGAAAAAGCTACAATAAACTCAGATTCATTTTGGCTGAGATAAGAGAATGGCATTCTACAGTTCCGGGGTTGAGTACGGCATTCATAGCCTGATGTGTATGGTCGACAGCAAGGGCGACGCGCGGGATATGAGCGTGCGTGAAATTGCCGAGCTGCAAAGCGTGCCGTATGACTATCTGGCGAAAATTTTTACCCGTTTATCGAAAGCGGGCCTGGTACGCAGTATTGAGGGCAAGGGCGGCGGTTTCCAGTTGGCTAAACCCGCTGAACATATCACGGTGTTGGACGTGGTGAACGCCATCGATGGCGATAAGCGCATCTTCGAATGTCGCGAAATTCGCCAGCGGCTGGCGGTATTTGAGGAGCATCCGCCAGAGTGGGCCTGTGAAGGCATTTGCGGTGTGCGCTCGGTAATGGATATGGCCCAGCAGCGAATGGAAGAAGCGCTCGGCCAGCATACGATCCTCGATTTGGCGCGCAAAATGTATCGCAAAGCGCCGGACACTTTTGTCGTTGAAGTTCAGGAGTGGATAGACGCCCGCAAAGGGTAGCGATTGAAAATGCCCGATGGCGCCAGGCTACCGGGCATTTTGAATGTAGGCCGGATAAGGCAATAGCCGCCATCCGGCACTGATGATTATTGCTCGGTACTTGGCGTATTAATCATGCGGTTCAGCCATGGCACCATAATCGCCATCACGACCGTTACTGCCAGAGTGACCAGGCCAATCTTACTGAAGACGTTGGTGTAGATAGGCAGCGTTTGCAGCGGGTCGGTGATGTTCTCTGGTACGGCGGTGAAGGTGGCGACATAACCCCCCATCAGGAAGGCCGCAGCCTGGGTCAGGAACCACATCCCGAGAATAAAGCCCATCAGGTGCTGTGGCACGAGAGCGGCGACCATCGCCAGTCCCAGGGCGCTAATCAGCAGTTCACCCAGACTCTGGAACAGGTAGACCAGCACGATAAACCACGGTGACGTCAGCCCCTGCGCATCGGCAAACCACATCCCGGCAGCGGCGGCCGTCAGGAAGCCCAACGAGCACAGGAACATACCGAGCGTAAATTTCATCGGCATGGTCAGGTCTTTGCCTTTGTTTCCCAGACGGGTATAGACAGCGGCCAGCACCGGACTTGCCAGTACCACCCAGAACGGGTTCAGCGCCTGGAAGCTCACCGGGTTGATGGCAAAACCGAGAATTTCATGGTGCACGTTATTGATAGCAAAGAAGTTCAGCGATGTCGGCATCTGCGCGTACAGAACGTAAAACACCACTGCTTCCAGCATCAGGATAAAGGCCACGAACATCTTGTTTCGCCCGGTTTTATCCAGTTTGAATGCCTGACGGAAGAAGATGATCGTCACGGCAATCGACAGGACAATCAGCACCAGGTTGGCAACCTGCACGTTGTGCATCAGCCAGGCGCAGATAAATACCATCACTACCGTACCGGCCAGCACGCAGAATAGATTACGGAAACTCAGCGGCTTATGGTCTGGCTCAGAGCCGATATCCTTCACCATGCCACGACAGGCAAAGTAGACCAGCAGCGCGACGATAAGCCCGGCACCGCACAGGTTGTAGGTCACTGCGTAGCCAAACTTATCGGCGATCACTGGCGCCAGCGACAGCGACAGCAACGAACCGATGTTAATCGACATATAAAACAGGGTGAAAGCACCGTCCAGACGGGCGTCTTTCGGTGGATAGCATTTTGACAACAGGCTTGCCGGGTTGGCTTTAAACAACCCGTTACCAACGGCAATGGTACCCAAAGCAATAAAGATCAGATCGGGCTTAAGCAGCGACATCCCGGTCATGAAGTAGCCGATGGCCAGTACAATGGCACCGAGTACCAGTGTGCGCTTGGTGCCTAGCAGGTGGTCGCCGACGTAGCCGCCGATCGAAATCAGGCCGTAAACCAGCGCGGCAAAGGCACCAAAGGTGACGAATGCCTGTTCTTGTGAAAATCCGAGCTGCTTAACAAAAAATACCGCCAGGATGCCCTGAACGCCGTAATAGCCAAATCGTTCCCACAATTCTACGAAGAAGATCATGAAGAACGGACGAGGTTGCTGCAGCAAGCCCGTAGGTGCAGTTTTATTCATATTCCATCGCCTTTCAAAGCCATCCCGAAAAGTATGAACGCGTATGCTGAAACGCGCCGAAAAAGTCTTATTTTGTTATAGACTGCGGTTATTGGCCGCGAGGGTAGAGTATTATAGAGATAGTTTTCGATCCAATTAGTTGATCACACTAATTATGATTTGTTTGTTGGATTGATGTACTAATTGTGTCCGAATGATAAAAACAAAAACGCCCGCACAGGCGGGCGTTTACAGGCTAAGCGACTTGCTGCGGGCCGGGTTATGTTCCGGCGGTAAGCATTTTATGCTTCTTCGTCGTCACGCAGCGGAACAATCAACATGTCGACGTGGACAGTGTTGATCAGTTGGCGCGCGGAGGACATCAGTTTGCTCCAGAAATCCTGGTGGTGACCACAAACGACCAGATCCATGTCGTATTTTTTGATGGCATCAACCAGAACCTGACCCAGGTCGCCGCTACCGCTCAGGGTTTCGGTGATAGGGTAGCCTGCATTGGTGGACAGCTCGGTTAACGCGTGGTGGGTTTCTTCAGAAATGCGTTTCTGCATGTCGCCCAGATTCACGTCGATAAGCCCGGTGTACAGGTCGGAATAGTTTACGTCAACGTGGATAAGGGAGACTTTAGCATTGTAAGGCCGCGCCATAGAGACCGCTTTTTCAACCAGAACTTTGCTTTCCGGAGAAAGATCAACCGCGATAAGAATGTGTTTATAAGCCATAGTGTTACTCCTTCCATAAGTTGTCGATGACTAGCCTGCTGGCGTTATCTGCCGCCGCGTCATCCGCGTCCTGCGAACCTTGCGCGCGGGGCTAGCCCAGTCGTAAAAACGTACCATATAAGGACTATCCTTACATTATAGCGACCAGGATAATCCGTCAATCCGCCTTGCTTGCCAAGCAGTTAAACAAATTTTTTAGTTAATTGCATTGATAGCGATTAACCTTCTGGCAAAAAAATTAACTAATCTCCTACACTATCTAGAGAGGCGTTCGGATGCGTGATACTAATACGAACGGTTTCGGCTGTACTCTTCACTGAATGGTTTGGCAGGGTATCGGGGAGCGGTAGTCCCGGAAAGGAGTTCCGTGGGCGGGTCGCCGGGGAGGAGGTATGATAAGCACCATTGCATTGTTCTGGGCTTTATGTGTCGTTTGCATTGTTAATATGGCGCGCTATTTTTCTTCGCTACGCGCACTGTTAGTGGTACTTCGTGGTTGCGATCCATTGCTTTACCAGTATGTAGATGGAGGAGGCTTTTTTACCTCGCATGGGCAACCGAATAAGCAGATGCGTCTGGTGTGGTATATCTACGCTCAGCGTTACCGCGATCATCATGATGATGAATTTATTCGCCGCTGTGAGCGGGTTCGCGGTCAGTTCATTCTCACCAGCGCGCTATGCGGCCTGGTGTTAATCAGCATGGTTGCGCTGATTATCTGGCACTGATTCCAACGACAGATACAAAAAAAGCGGGCCAGTTTCCTGACCCGCTTTTTTA
Source organism: Citrobacter sp. Ce006 (assembly GCF_030336535.1). Classification (NCBI taxonomy): domain Bacteria; kingdom Pseudomonadati; phylum Pseudomonadota; class Gammaproteobacteria; order Enterobacterales; family Enterobacteriaceae; genus Citrobacter; species Citrobacter sp. Ce006. The sequence goes on along the minus strand of NZ_JAOWDO010000073.1, from coordinate 746,960 downwards.
CCGTGCATTCGCTTAGATAAGCTTCAGGGAGAGCCAGTACAGCACCCCGGAAAGAATAATCGCAGCCGGCAGGGTGAAGACCCAGGCCATCAGAATGCTGGTCACTGTTTTACGCTGCAAACCGCCGCCATCAACAACCATCGTTCCCGCAACGGAAGAGGAAAGAACGTGAGTGGTGGAAACGGGCATACCGGTGTAACTGGCGAGACCGATAGAGACTGCGGCAGTCATCTGCGCCGACATCCCCTGGGCATAGGTCATACCTTTCTTACCGATTTTCTCGCCGATGGTGGTGGCTACGCGACGCCAGCCAATCATCGTACCAATACCCAGCGCCAGTGCGACGGCCATAATGATCCAGATAGGCGCGTACTCAATGGTGCTCAGCATGTCAGCTTTCAGTTTCTTCAGCAGACGCTGATCGTCAGCGCTTACGCCAGGCAGCTTAACCACTTTATCGGTGGTATCAGAGATGCACAGCATAATACGGCGCAGCTGACCACGCTGCTCGACGCTTAACTTGTCGTAAGTTTCCAGATTCGCCAGCATACCTTTCGCGCGTTCCAGCGCGTTGATGGTATTCGCCGGGTGGCAATGGAACTCTGTCGCCGTCGCGGGTGCCGCGTCCGTCGGTGACGGAATCAACTGGTCTACGCCTGTGGCCTGTTTAAGCAGGTCAGGGCGCTGCTGGAAGAAGACTTCGACGTTATTGATTGCATCACGGGTACGGGTAATCTCGTAACCGGAAGCATTCATATTCACCACGAAACCTGCAGGCGCTACGCCAATCAGCACCAACATCACCAGACCAATGCCTTTCTGACCATCGTTCGCACCGTGGGAGAACGCCACGCCGATTGCGGAGAGGATCAGTGCAATACGCGTCCAGAACGGCGGCTTTTTCTTACCGTCTTTCTTTTCACGTTCTGCCGGCGTCAGGTGGATACGGGCACGTTTTTTCGTACCGCTCCAGTAGCGACGCAGAATGAAAATAAGACCACCTGCAACCACCAGACCGACAATTGGCGAGATGATTAGCGAGGCAAAAATACCGATAACTTTCGGGATGTTAAGTGCGTCCACCACCGAGGTGCCGGTCATCAACGCATTGGTTAAACCAATACCGATAATGGCGCCAATCAGCGTGTGGGAGCTGGAGGCCGGCAAACCAAAGTACCAGGTACCCAGGTTCCAGATAATTGCCGCCAGCAGCATGGAGAACACCATGGCGAGGCCATGTGACGATCCCATATTTAGCAGCAGATCCGTTGGCAGCATATGCACGATGGCATACGCCACGCTGAGACCGCCCAGCAAAACACCAAAGAAGTTGAACAACGCAGCCATGACCACCGCCAATTGCGAACGCATTGCGCGGGTGTAGATCACGGTTGCGACAGCATTGGCTGTGTCATGGAAGCCGTTAATTGCTTCGTAGAACAGCACGAAAGCCAGAGCAAGCAATAGTAAAAGCCCGGTATGTAAATCCAGGCCAGCAAACAAATGTAGCATAGGACGTTACGCCATTTTGAGGACATGAACGCGGCGCATTATCAGTGACTTTGGCGGCGCGGGCAAAGTGAAATATAGAGTTTTTTTGATTTGTCTCCTGCTTTGTTTTACACCACTAAAGAATTATCCTATATATTTCAGATAAATACCCTTTATCGGTAGTTTGGTGCTGGTGCGACCACTGAGGAATCTTTACAATTCACTCCCGCTTTTTAGAGAGGATCGCAACGTGGAAAGGTTTGATACCGTTATTATAGGCGCTGGCGCAGCGGGTATGTTTTGTGCCGCGCAGGCAGGACAAGCAGGTAGTCGCGTACTGCTGATCGATAATGGTAAAAAGCCAGGGCGCAAGATTCTCATGTCTGGCGGGGGCCGCTGCAACTTTACTAATCTTTATGTCGAACCGGCCGCGTATTTGAGCCAAAACCCGCATTTTTGCAAATCGGCGCTGGCGCGTTATACGCAGTGGGATTTTATCGATCTGGTGGGCAAGCACGGCATTGCCTGGCATGAAAAAACGCTAGGTCAGCTTTTCTGCGACGATTCCGCCCAACAAATTGTCGATATGCTGGTGGACGAGTGTGAAAAAGGTAACGTAACTATGCGGTTACGTAGCGAAGTCCTGAGCGTTGAGCGCGATGGTGACGATTTTATCCTGGAATTGAATGGGATGACTGTCGGCACGAAAAAGCTGGTTATCGCCTCCGGTGGCCTCTCTATGCCGGGTCTGGGCGCAACGCCGTTTGGCTATAAAATTGCCGAACAGTTCGGCCTGAACGTGTTGCCGACCCGCGCAGGTCTGGTGCCGTTCACTTTACATAAGCCGCTACTGGAGCAGCTTCAGGTGCTCTCTGGCGTATCGGTTTCCTCCGTTATCACCGCCGAGGACGGCACCGTATTTCGTGAAAACCTGCTCTTTACGCACCGCGGGCTTTCTGGTCCGGCCGTGCTGCAGATTTCCAGTTTTTGGCAGCCAGGTGAATTTGTCAGCATTAATTTGTTGCCGGATGTTGACCTCGCGGGCTTCCTCGATGACCAACGAAGCGCACACCCTAATCAAAGCTTAAAGAACACGTTAGCGATGCAGTTGCCAAAGCGTCTGGTGGAATGCTTACAGCAGTTAGGGCAAATTCCGGATGTCTCGCTGAAGCAGCTTAACGTACGCGATCAGCAAACGCTGGTTGAAACGCTGACCGAGTGGCGGGTGCAGCCGAACGGTACGGAAGGGTATCGTACCGCTGAAGTCACGTTAGGTGGCGTCGATACCAACGAGCTGTCATCGCGCACGATGGAAGCGCGCAAAGTGCCGGGGCTGTATTTTATCGGCGAAGTTATGGACGTCACCGGTTGGTTGGGCGGCTATAACTTCCAGTGGGCGTGGTCGAGCGCCTGGGCGTGCGCACAGGATTTAGCTTCTGGGGTAAAAACACAGTAGATTTTGCCAGCAAGAAGTCAGCATTTTATGAATGGAATCAATTAGCAGTGTGCTCAATCGCTATCGTTATTCAGGCCGTTAGCGGGAACAGAACCTCACTTAGGGTTTACCCGGTTTGCGGCCAGGTAAACCCTATATGATCACTACGCGACCACTTCCATTTCCATCATCACCGGATGGAAACGGCGCTTGAAGTAAATCAGCCCGTGGCCTTGCTGGCTGAGGGTAATGTTCTTGATTTCGACCAGATAGACCAAATGGCTGCCGATAGTCTGCACTTGATTAATCTCACCCTCGAGGCTTGCCAGCGATCCTTTCAGTACCGGTTGGCCTTGCGCGCCTTTCTGCCAGCATGAAAGGTTGAAGCGATCTTCCATAGCCATGCCTGTCATCCCGGCGAAATGGCGGGCCATCACTTCCTGCTCGTGGTTCAACACGTTGATACAGAGCTTGCCGTTGCCCTGAAACACCGGGTTCATCGCGCTATTGGCGTTGATACAGACCATCACCGACGGTGGCGAGTCGGTCACCGAACAGACTGCCGTAGCGGTGATCCCGCAGCGGCCCGCTTCGCCTTCGGTGGTGATGACGTTAACGGCGGCCGACAGACTGGCCATGGCATCGCGAAAACGCAGACGTTGTTCATCTAATTGCATTGTGACCTCCCGCTGCTGGTTACTTCAGCAGCTTATCCAGCATGTTGATATCGGAATTGTTGTGCAAATGTGGAACCGTCCAGCCATTTTGGTCGTACTCGGACAGGCAGCGATCGACCATCGCCATCATTTTGTCCATGTTGCCGGAGCTCTGTGCCTGGCGCAGACACTGCAGGCGGATTTCGTCCTGGCTACCGGAGTAGTTGATTTCATACAGCTCGTGGCGGCCACCAAATTCGCTGCCGATGGCGTCCCACATTAGTTTGAGGATCTTGATGCGCTCGACGTGATCCATACCGTTCGATCCGCGTACGTATTTCGCCAGATATTCGTTGATTTGCGGGTTATTGAGATCGCGTGCGCTGGACGGCAGATAGATCAGGCCGCTGGTGACGCTGCGCTCGATAATATTTTTGATTTTGGCGTAAGCCATCGGCGCCATCACGCGATAGGTTTGCAGCGCGGCGTGATCCGGTAGATATGCCCCGTTGACCCACGGCGTTGCTTCAGCGCACATTGAGTCGCTCAGCGCCCAGAACATATTGCGCCAGGCCACGACTTCGCCAAGCTCGGCCTGTACGCCGCGGAACTCCAGGGTACCGGTGCACTCCAGCGAGCGCTTCAGCAGGGCTGTGATAAAGTCGAGCTTCACCGCCAGACGTACGCAGGCCTGCAGCGGATACATACGGGCGAAGCCACCTTCCATCGTCCAGCGGCGGCAGCGGTCAAAGTCGCGGTAAATCAGCACGTTTTCCCACGGGATCAGCACGTTATCCATGACCAGGATCGCATCGTTTTCGTCGAAGCGACTGGAGAGCGGATAATCGTATGGCGATCCGGTTGCTCCGGCGACCAGTTCGTAGGAGGCGCGCGAGATAAGTTTGACCCCTTCGGCATCCATCGGCGCGACGAACATCAGCGCGAAGTCCGGGTTTTCGCCCATCACCTGCGCGGAGCCGAAGCCAATCATGTTGTAGTGGGTCAGCGCAGAGTTGGTCGCCACCACTTTTGCACCGCTGACGATAATCCCGGCATCGGTCTCTTTCTCGAGCTTGATATAGACGTCTTTCACTTCATCCGCTGGCTTATGGCGGTCGATCGGTGGATTGACGATGGCGTGGTTAAAGTACAGGCCGGTTTCCTGAATGCGGGTGTACCAGTCGCGGGCGTTCTGCTCAAACTGACCATAAAATTCTGGGTTAGCACCCAGCGCACAGCCAAACGCGGCTTTGTAGTCCGGAGTACGCCCCATCCAGCCGTAGCTCAGGCGCGACCATTCGGCGATGGCATCGCGCTGCTGGCGCAGGTCATCGGCACTTCTCGCGACGCGGAAAAACTTGTGGGTATAGCCGCCGCTGCCGGTGTCGGTACCCCAGCACAAGGTGTCCTGCAGTTCGGGTTTGTGCAGCGCATCGTACATTTGGGCGACAGAAGCGGCTGCGTTGCGAAAAGCTGGATGCGTAGTCACGTCTTTAACACGCTCACCGTAAATATAGATTTCGCGGCCGTCCTGCAAGCTCTTCAAATACTCTTCACCAGTTAACGGGCGTTTAGCGTCTGCACGGAAATTTTCAGGTTTCATAGGGGACCTCTTCAGTATTAATCGGATTGTGATGTTAAATTTATGTTTTGTTTTTGTTGTTCAATTGAAGCGGTTAACAAGGTTTTCGTGAAGAGACTTTTAGGTCATCTGTGGGTACTTTTCAGGTGAGATAACGTTCTGTGATCCAGACGTCATTTAGAATGAAAGGGTAAGCAGAGTCACGACACGGGCACTTTCTTCAGTCTGAACGCGCTCGGTGAGCAGCCGACTAAGCGGTTAAAGAAGCGAGCGAAATAGGCTGGGTCCTTAAAACCCAATTGCCAGGCTATTTCGTTGATCGCGCTGTCGGAAAACAGCAATAGCCGCTTGGCTTCGCGCAACTGCCTGTCGAAAATTAGCCTTTTTGGTGGGCGGTTAGCGAAGCGGCGACAGATATCGGTCAGTCTGGATTCGGTCAGATGCAGCTCGTAGGCGTAGTCCGGCACCGTCCAGTGCTGGTGATAGTGGTTATCGATTAGCTGGTTAAAACGTTGAAACAGCCTTAGCTCGCCGCGTATCCCGCTGGCGGCATGATCGTCAAGCTTCGCATTCCGTAGTAGTAGGGTGAACACCGCCTGCGCCAATAGCATCAGTGTGTGTTCACGTCCCGGTAATTGCGAGGTCGACTCACGTTGAATCAGCCGCCAGTAGTGCGTTAGTGCCTCCAGTTCTTCGGGCTTATCGACCAGCGACAGGCAGATACCCGGCAGGCCGAAGGCTTCCCGTGTGCCGGGATAAAGTACCTCCAACAGCGGCCAGACCAAATCCTCCCGCACCGTCAGTACGTGCCCATCACTATCAGACTCAGTGATAAAGGCGTGCGGCACCGACGGCGGTGTCAGAACGAACAGCGGTGCCTGTACTGAATAACGACTCTCGTCAAGCTGCAGCTCAATCTGCCCGGTATCAAGAAAGTGCATCTGAAAATATTGGTCGTGACGGTGCGCCTGCATATCGCGGCCAAAGAACTCAGCCATGCGGGCAAACGACTGATAATGCACATCTTCCGTTCCCAGACTCTCATCGTACTCTTTGTTGATATCGATATTGGCGATAGAGCTCTGACACATAGCGGCTCCTTACGGCGTCGCGCGAGGACGCGATCCTTTCATCGGAATAGCCCAGATAATCACCGCGCCAATGACCAACAGGGTGGCAACAAACCACAGACCACTGCTAAAGCTGCCAGTAATATCTTTCAGCCAGCCGATCATTAATGGGCTTACTGCTGATCCGATATTGCCGGTGGCGTTGATCACCGCGATACCGATCGCTCTGGCGCGTAGGCTGATCGACTGATCCGGGGTGGTCCAAAAGATGGCCATGGCGCTAAAGGAGCCGGTGGAGGCCATCACGATCCCCAGTAGTTGGATTAGGTTGTGATCGGTGGCTGAAGCCAGCAGCCAGCCTGCAGCGGCAAACAGAAAAGGTAGAGCGGTATGATGCTTACGCTCTCGATGTTTATCAGAGTGACGGCTCCAGTAGATCATTCCGAGAATGGTACAAATCTGCGGGATTGCCGCCAGCAGGCCGATAGTGATGTTGCTGCTGCTTTCGTTAAAGCTTTTAAGGATCTGCGGCGTCCAGATACTGATCGCACTGAGTGTATTCGTCAGGCAGAAGTAGGCCAGGGTGTACATCAGCACAATCGGCGTAAATACTTCCCGCCACAGGCTGCGTTGTTGCATGGCGTGATGGCTGATCGCGCCTTCCGGCTGTACCAGCGTGAGGCGATCGTTATCCATCATCTCCTGCAGGCACTTTTTGTCTTCTGCCGTCAGCCATTTGGCCTTCGACGGTGAATCATCGAGCCAGAACCAGACCATAACGCCGAGCAGCACCGACGGGAAGCCCTCCAGCAAGAACAACCATTGCCAGCCGCGCAGGTTAAGCATGCCGTCCATAGACAGAATATATCCAGAAACGATCGACCCCAGCGCGGTAGTCACAGGCATAGCAATCATAAACAGCGCGTTGGCGCGGGCGCGGAAAAAGGCCGGGAACCAGAAGGTCAAATACAACAGGATGCCGGGCAGGAAACCGGCCTCGGTAATCCCCACCAGCATCCGCAGGATGTAGAGGCTGTTCGGCCCGGTGGCGAACATGGTGGCGGTAGAGGCGATGCCCCATAGCACCATGATGGTGGCAATCCAGCGGCGAGCGCCGACGATGCTGAGCATCACGTTGCTGGGTATGCCAAAAATCACGTAGGTAACGTAAAACAGGGTGGTGGCAAGGCCGAACATGGTGGCGTTCAGTCCCAGATCCTGCCCCATGGTCAGTCCGGCAAAGCCGATATTGATCCTGTCTAAAAATGAAAAGATAAAGAGTACGAACAAAAATACGATCAGTCGACGGAACAGTTTGTTGATAACTGACTGCTGCTGCGCCGTCAGCTGTTTGTGCTGGTTAGCCGGATCGAACTTTTCCGGGATGGCAGATGATGTATCGCTCATTGTCATTTTCCTCTAATGGGAATTTTGTAGGGTACGGCTATTTTGCCCGGTAGCGCTGCGCTTACCGGGCATTAGTAGACGCCTGGTGAACCCGGCGCGTTTATTTCCCCCCCAAACCGCGCCGCCAGCGCTTCTGCGCCACGGGCCAGCAGAGTGGTATCAACGCCGACGGCAACGAACAGTGCGCCTAGCGCCAGATAACGTTTCGCCAACTGTTCGTTAGCCATCAGGATCCCCGGCGCTTTACCGGCTGCACGAATTTGCGCGATGGCCTGTTCGATGGCAGCCTGCACCTCCGGGTGCTGCGGATTGCCGCCAAATCCCATATCAGCACTGAGATCGGCCGGGCCGATGAACACGCCGTCCACGCCCTCAACGTCGAGGATCTGTGGCAGATTTTTTAGCGCTTCGCGGGTTTCAATTTGCACCAGCACGCACATTGCGTCGTTGGCCTGATGGATATATTCGGGGATGCGGTTCCAGCGTGAGGCGCGGGCGAGCGCGCTACCTACGCCGCGAATACCTGCGGGCGGGTAGCGGGTGGCCTTCACTGCCAGTCGCGCTTCGTCAGCGTTTTGTACCATCGGCACCAGCAGAGTCTGCGCACCCACATCCAGCAATTGTTTAATTTGCACCGGGTCGTTCCATGATGGTCGCACCACAGGTTGGCTGGGGTAAGGGGCGATCGCCTGCAGTTGGGTCAGTATCGTTTGCACGCTGTTCGGCGCATGCTCTCCGTCAATTAACAGCCAGTCGAACCCAGCCCCGGCCAGTAGCTCTGCGCTGTAGCTGCTGGTGAGTCCAAGCCATAGGCCAATCTGTGGGCGACCGGCTTTTAAGGCATCTTTAAAGGCGTTATTCATCATGTTTCTCCTAAACAAACCGGCAGCTAATCGCGCCCATGTTGCCGTAGTCAACGTGGAAGGTGTCGCCCTTGCGCGCCGGAACCGGACGGGTAAAGGAGCCACCGAGAATAATCTGCCCGGCTTCCAGTTGGACGTCATACGGCGCAAGCTTGTTCGCCAGCCAGGCCACGCCGTTGGCTGGGTGATTGAGTACCCCTGCAGCCACGCCAGTCTCTTCGATCACGCCGTTGCGATAGAGCAGGGCGGAGATCCAGCGCAGATCCAGTTCGTCGGGTTTGATGGGGCGACCGCCGAGGATCACCCCGGCGTTGGCGGCGTTATCGGAGATGGTGTCGAAGACCTTGCGCGGGCGCTGGGTCTCCGGGTCGATGTTGTGGCAGCGGGCATCGATAAGCTCCAGCGCCGGAATCACATAGTCGGTAGCGTTGTAGACGTCGAACAGGGTGCAGTTCGGGCCGCGCAGCGGTTTGGCCAGCACGAAGGCCAGCTCCACTTCGATGCGCGGGACGATAAAGCGGTCGGTAGGAATATCGCCGCCATCGTGGAAAAACATATCGTCCAGCAGCGCGCCGTAATCCGGTTCGCTAATCTGCGAGCTGGCCTGCATCGCTTTGGAGGTCAGACCGATTTTGTGGCCTTTAAGGACGCGGCCCTCGGCGATTTTCATTTTTACCCATTCGCGCTGAACGGCGTAGGCGTCTTCGATGGTGATCGTCGGGTGATCCAGCGAAATAGCGCGGATCTGTTCGCGCTGTTTTTCCGCCTGGTTTAGACGCTCGGCGATCAGAGTATGGGTATGTTTATCGAGCATAGTGGTTCCTGTGGCATTGCATTGCCGGATGGCGCTTCGCTTATCCGGCCTACAATTCATGGCCGGTGTAGGCCCGGTAAGCACAGCGCCACCGGGCAATTTGCACATTATTTAAATAACGCGTGCACGTTGTTCTGTTTGTAATTCAGCGTCGGGTGCAACTCCTGGATTTCGAACGACAGTGCCAGATAGCGGCTCTCCATCAGCGTGGCGAAATGGGCCTTAATCAGCGCAAACAACATCTCACCCACGTCCTGACGGCTCTCCAGGCTACGCCCGGAGCCGATTTTCAGCGTCATATGCACGAAGGCATAATCATGCTGGCCGTCGGCCATCTGCCAGGTATCCAGCCAGATGGCGCGACTGCGAATGCCGCCGATGGGAAAGATACCGGTCGCCGCCAGCGCTTCGTTCACTTTGCCGAACAGACCCGGTAAATCGGCCTGTTCGCGGATGTTGTCGGTACACTCGGCAATAAAGTGCGGCATTCTGAACTCCTTAAACCTGCTCAGGCAGCGGGAAGACGGCGTTGACCTGGCCGGTGCCGGAACTGGCGAAAAGCTCGGTGATAAATTCAACGTTGCCGTCATATTTATCCCAGCCCAGCATGCCGAGCAGCATCACCGTGTCGTGCATGTTGCCCTCGCCGTAGCAGTAGTTGGCGTACTCCGGCAGCATGGTGCAGAACTCTTTGAACTTACCTTCACGCCACAGCTTCACGACCCGCTCGTCCATCTGATGGTCGAACTCGCGGGTGTAGCTGTTCATGCCTTCTTCCGCACGCTGATCGTCGATAAAGCGGTGCGACAGTGAGCCGCTGGCCAGGACCGCCACGGTGCCGTCGTATTTCTCGATAGCTTTAAGAATTGCTTCACCCAGCTTGCGACTGTCCGCGAAGTCATGCACGGTACAGAATGCTGAGATGGAAACGACTTTGAAGTGGTTGTCTTCGTTCATATAACGCATCGGTACCAGAGTGCCGTATTCCAGTGTCAGGCTGGGAATATTGTGTGCCTGAGCACGCACACCCAGTTTGACGGCTTCATCGGCGATTGATTGGCCCAGCTCCGGGTTTCCCTCGTAGCGGTAGGCCATGTCGCGAATAAAGTGCGGCAGTTCGTGGCTGGTGTAGTTCCCCTCAAAATGGGGGCTACAGTTGATGTGGTAGGCGCTGTTGACCAGCCAGTGGGTGTCGAACACAATGATGGTATCGACGCCCATTTCGCGGCAGCGTTTGCTTATCTCTTTATGTCCATCGATGGCTGACTGACGACAGCCGTGGTTTTTCCCCGGCAGTTCAGAGAGATACATCGACGGAACGTGTGTAATTTTTGCAGCTAAAGCTAACTTTCCCATATCAGACTCCCCATTTTGGGATCGGATGGTCGCCCATCGAGATGCAGACGTTTTTCATTTCGGCGAACACTTCAAAGCTGTATTCGCCGCCTTCACGGCCTGTACCAGAAGCCTTCACTCCGCCAAACGGCTGACGCAGATCGCGGACGTTCTGCGTATTGACGAACACCATTCCGGCTTCGATGCCGCGTGCCAGGCGCAGCACTTTGCTGATGTCCTGGGTCCAGATATAAGAGGCGAGGCCGTACTCCACATCGTTGGCCAGGCGCAGACCTTCCGCCTCGTCTTTAAACGGCAGCAGACAGGCTACCGGGCCAAATATCTCTTCCTGCGCGACACGCATGCGGTTGTCGACATCCGCCAGCACCGTTGGGCGCAGGAAGTTGCCGCTTTTCAGATGTGCAGGCAGGTCGGCGGGTTTATCCGGGCCGCCCGCCAGCAGGGTCGCCCCTTCTTCAATGCCGAGGCGGATATAACCGGTGACTTTCTCCCAGTGCTGTTGGCTAATCAGCGCGCCTACCTGAGTGTTCAAGTCGGCTGGGTCGCCGACGCGCAGGCGGTTGGCGCGTTCAGCAAAGCTTTTGACGAATTCGGGGTAGATGCTCTGCTGGATAAAAATGCGCGAGCCAGCGGTGCAGCGTTCGCCGTTGATCGAGAAGATGGTAAACAGCGCGGCATCAAGAGCACGTTCAATATCGGCATCTTCAAAAATTAGCACCGGTGATTTACCGCCAAGTTCCATGGAGTATTTTTTCAGCCCGGCATTTTTCATGATATTGCGCCCGGTGGCGGTACCGCCGGTAAACGACACCGCGCGTACGTCGTGGTGGCGTACCAGCGCATCGCCTGCCGTTGCGCCGTAGCCCTGAACCACGTTCAATACGCCTGCCGGAATGCCTGCTTCTAACGCCAGTTCACCCAGACGATCGGCAGTCAGTGGCGAAAGCTCGGACATCTTCAGCACAGCGGTATTGCCCAGCGCCAGGCACGGCGCGACTTTCCAGGTGGCGGTCATAAACGGCACATTCCACGGCGACACCAGTGCACAAACGCCGACCGGCTGTACGAGGGTGTAGTTGAGCATCTTGTCGTCGACCGGATAGGTCTTGCCATTCATCTGCTGGCACACTTCGGCGAAAAATTCGAAGTTATGCGACGCGCGAGGGATCAGCACGTTTTTGGTCTGGTGGATCGGCAGGCCGGTGTCGGCGGTCTCCATGGCGGCAATTTCAGGGACGTTCTGGTCGATCAGGTCGCCCAGACGGCGCATCAGGCGTGCACGCTCTTTCATCGGCAGATTGGCCCATTTAGGGAACGCTTCCTTCGCTGCCGCCACCGCCTGATTCACTTCGTCGGCACCGCCGGAGGCCACTTCCGCCAGCACTTCACCGGTTGCCGGGTTGGTGGTGTGAAAATACTCCGTAGCCGCGACGTTTTTGCCGTTGATCCAATGGTTAATCTTTTTCATGACAGCTTCTCCTCATATGCCTGCTGACTGATGATGCGGTTGACCAGACGGCCGACGCCTTCCACTTCGACGATCACTTCATCGCCCGGCACCACGTCTGACAGCCCTTTTGGCGTACCAGTGGCGATCATGTCGCCCGGTTGCAGGGTCATAAACTCGCTCAGATAAGCGATCAGGAACGGGATGCTGAAGATTAGATCGGCGGTGGTGCCCTGCTGGCGCAGTTCGCCGTTGACCCAGGTGCGCAGGGCCAGGGTGTGCGGGTCAGGAATATCCGCTTTGTCGACGATGCAGGGGCCTATTGGCGTCAGAGTGTCGCGGCTTTTTACCCGCAGATTGGGGCGATAGTAGTTTTCCAGATAGTCGCGGACGGCGTAGTCGTTGCAGACGGTGTATCCGGCTACGTACTCCATGGCGTCGGCTTCGGCGACCTTACGCGCGGTTTTGCCGATCACCACCACCAGTTCGGCTTCGTAGTGCATGTACTCAACGTTATCCGGGCGTACCGATTCCTGCTGGTGGCCGATAAAGGTGTTTGGCGCTTTGATAAACACCAGCGGTTCGGTGGGCGGCTTAAACTCCAGCTCGCTGGCGTGATCGGCGTAGTTCAGACCCAGCGCGAACAGCGTGCCGTCGGCGGGCGGCAGCCAACGAAATTCGCCTTCTTTTAGCAGTCTGCCGTCAGCCAGGCGAACCTGCTCGCGTTCATCAATCTGAACGTCGTGTTGTTGTCCCAGCCACTCAATACGTGCTTGTTTCATGCCAGTTCTCCTTCGGTAACCACCGGGTTTTCCAGCGGCAGGAGGCCTGCGGCAAGAATACGTACGCGATCGCCTGGTCGCAGGGTTACGCGGTTGTGCGGGGTGCCGATCAGAATGGCGTCGCCAGGGTTGAGGGTCGCGAATTCACTCAGGGCGCTTAGCAACTCGGCGGCGGAGCGCTGGAGATCAACAGTGTTCCAACTGTCAGCTTCCCGACCATTGATTTCGGTGATAATGGTCAGGTTATCGACGTCGCTGAGCGTAGAAAGTGCGCCAATCGGGCAGAAGCCATCGCGGCATTTGGCTTTGATTGCCGGGCGATAGAAGCTCTCTTCCGGCAGGCTTACGTCGTTAGCCAGCGCATATCCGGCAATGTAAGCAACCGCTTTTTCTGCAGTTACTTTACGGGCGGTTTTACCGACGATCAGAGCCACAGTCCCTCCGCTTAGCACGGTTTCACCCTGCGGGAAGGGGATGCTATCTCCGTTGCCGATAACGGTATTACGCGGTTTGATAAACCACACCGCGGTCTTTGGCGGCGTTTTGTAGGGGGCCTGTTGGAACGCTTCGCGCCAGGCATCGAGCTGGCTGCGGTGGTTAAGCGCCACGGCGAAGATGGTACCTTTCATTCACCACTCCTCTGATTCTGATTTCGGATACGATCATTTCATTAACATATTAATGATCATTTTTTATGCTTTGCAGAAAGGTTTGGCAAACAGAAGTGAATGATTTGTGATCTTATTAACAATAAATTTACAGATTTCGTTTTTATTTCTTATAAATCAATATATAAGATTATCTTCTTATCTCGACCTGTACTTTTCAGAGACAGAAACCGGTTGCGTTCTGGTGTGATTAACGCTAATTATTAACTTATTAACAAATGAAGGTGTGATTCAGAGGTCAGTCATGCATGATTCATTAACTATCGCGCTACTACAGGCGCGGGAAGCGGCGATGGCCCACTTTCGCCCGATCGTTAAACGCCACAATCTTACCGAACAGCAATGGCGTATCGTGCGTATCCTTGCCGAAAACCCGTCGATGGATTTTCACGATCTGGCTTTTCGCGCCTGTATTTTACGCCCGAGTCTGACGGGCATCCTGACCCGCATGGAACGCGATGGCCTGGTTCTGCGCCTCAAGCCAGTTAACGATCAGCGCAAGCTGTACGTTTCTCTAACCCCGGCCGGTTCAAAACTTTATGAAAGTGCGCAGGTCCAGGTGGAAGAGGCCTATCGCCTGATAGAAGCCGATTTTACCGTCGAAAAAATGCAGCAACTTACCATGCTGCTGGAAGAGTTTATTTCCCTGGGCAATGGAGCGCGGGCAGAGGAAGAGGGATCTTAAGGCGTTCCAGAGCCAGAAATAACGTTCTGGACGCCATACAAAAAATGGTACTTTCAGTGCGTTACATTAGTCATCCAGCAAACCTTCTAAGAAAAACGTTTGTCCGGCAAATGGATTGCCGGGCACGATTTTTTGCCTGCAACATCCGTGCTACAACCGAATAGACATATTGAATCCAGGTGTTAGTATTCAATAGACAGCAGTTATGAGTATGCGTGTTTCATTTCCGGCCAGGAACGCTGATGATGACAACATTACTACCCGATCTCACAGCACTTTCGTCATTCACTTCCTGCGCGGCGCAGGTTGCCTTAGCGCCTGTCCGCTCTCTGGCCATTGTTTCTCATTCCTTCTCATCCCGGATGGAATCTCCCGCTGAATAGCTATTTAGTGGGCTTTGTGACACGCATCGTTTGAAAACAGGGATTACGGCGGGTCGAATATGGATAAGTTGAAGCGTCATTTGATGTGGTGGGGCGCGGGCCTCCTGGTCGTGGTGGCCGCGATAGCGTGGTGGATGCTCCGCCCTGCCGGAATACCGGAAGGGTTCGCAGCCAGCAACGGCAGAATTGAGGCCACGGAAGTGGATATTGCCACCAAGATTGCCGGACGAATTGACACGATCCTCGTGTCAGAAGGGCAATTCGTTCGTCAGGGCGAAGTGCTGGCGAAAATGGATACCCGTGTGCTGCAGGAGCAGCGGCTGGAAGCGGTCGCCCAAATCAAGGAAGCTGAAAGCGCGGTGGCGGCGGCGCGGGCGCTGTTAGAACAGCGGCAAAGTGAAATGCGCGCCGCGCAGTCGGTGGTCAAACAGCGCGAGGCGGAACTGCAGTCGGTCTCTAAACGCCACGTGCGTTCTCGTTCTCTATCCCAGCGTGGGGCTGTATCTGAGCAACAACTGGATGACGATCGGGCTGCGGCAGAAAGCGCACGCGCTGCGCTGGAATCCGCAAAGGCGCAGGTCTCTGCGGCAAAAGCCGCCATTGAAGCCGCTCGCACCAGCATTATTCAGGCGCAAACCCGTGTAGAAGCCGCGCAAGCCACCGAACGTCGTATAGCGGCTGATATTGATGACAGCGAGCTGAAAGCCCCGCGCGATGGTCGCGTGCAGTACCGCGTAGCCGAACCGGGCGAGGTACTTTCTGCGGGCGGGCGCGTGCTGAATATGGTCGATCTCAGCGATGTCTACATGACGTTCTTCTTGCCTACCGAGCAGGCTGGCTTACTGAAGATTGGCGGTGAAGCGCGCCTGGTGCTGGATGCCGCACCGGATTTGCGTATTCCGGCAACCATCAGCTTTGTGGCAAGCGTGGCGCAGTTCACGCCGAAAACGGTCGAAACCAGCGATGAACGGCTGAAGCTGATGTTTCGCGTCAAAGCGCGTATCCCGCCAGAGTTGTTACAGCAGCATCTTGAGTACGTGAAAACCGGTCTGCCGGGTATGGCGTGGGTGCGTGTTGATGAAAATCGCGCCTGGCCTGACGACCTGGTGGTGAGGTTGCCGCAATGACACATCTGGCGCTGGTTCCCGTTCCTCCCGTGGCGCACCTTGACGGCGTGAGTCAGCATTACGGGAAAACGGTAGCGCTGAACAATATCACGCTGGATATCCCCGCCCGCTGCATGGTGGGGCTGATTGGTCCGGATGGCGTCGGAAAATCGAGCCTGCTGTCTCTCATATCCGGGGCTCGGGTTATTGAACACGGCAACGTGAGGGTACTGGGCGGCGATATGCGCGACCCGAAGCATCGCCGGGATGTCTGCCCGCGAATTGCCTGGATGCCGCAGGGGCTGGGGAAAAACCTGTACCACACGCTGTCAGTGTATGAGAACGTCGATTTCTTTGCCCGGCTGTTTGGTCATGACAAAGCGGAGCGCGAAGCACGGATTACCGAGCTGCTGAACAGCACCGGACTGGCGCCGTTTCGCGATCGTCCTGCCGGGAAACTCTCGGGCGGCATGAAGCAAAAGCTGGGGCTGTGCTGCGCGTTAATCCACGACCCGGAACTGTTGATTCTTGATGAACCCACCACCGGGGTCGACCCGCTGTCCCGCGCCCAGTTCTGGGATCTGATTAACAGCATCCGCCAGCGACAGACCAACATGAGCGTGCTGGTTGCCACCGCCTACATGGAAGAAGCCGAGCGCTTTGACTGGCTGGTGGCGATGAACGCCGGGGAGGTGTTAGCCACCGGGAGCGCGCAGCAGCTCCGTGAACAAACCGCCAGCGACACGCTGGAGCAGGCATTTATCGCGCTGTTACCCGAAGCCCAGCGCCAGGCGCATAAACCGGTGGTGATCCCGCCGTATCACGCTGAGCAGGAAGAGATTGCCATCGAGGCGAAAGACCTGACCATGCGCTTCGGTAAATTTGTGGCGGTGGACCACGTTAACTTCCGTATTCCGCGCGGGGAAATCTTCGGTTTTCTCGGCTCTAACGGCTGCGGTAAATCCACTACCATGAAAATGCTCACCGGGCTGCTGCCCGCAAGCGAGGGCGAGGCGTGGCTGTTTGGGCAAGCGGTTGACCCGAAAAATATCGATACCCGCCGCCGGGTAGGCTATATGTCACAGGCGTTTTCGCTCTACAGCGAGCTGACCGTCCGGCAAAACCTCGAACTACACGCGCGGCTGTTCCATATCCCCGAAGCAGAAATTCCGGGGCGGATACAGGAGATGAGCGAGCGCTTTTCGCTGACCGATGTCGAAGACGCGTTGCCCGGCGCGCTGCCGTTGGGGATCCGTCAACGCCTGTCGCTGGCGGTGGCGGTTATCCATCGCCCGGAGATGTTGATTCTCGATGAACCGACCTCCGGGGTCGATCCGGTGGCGAGGGACATGTTCTGGCAACTGATGGTTGATCTGTCGCGCCAGGACAAAGTGACCATTTTTATCTCCACCCACTTTATGAACGAAGCGGAGCGCTGTGACAGGATGTCGCTGATGCACGCCGGAAAAGTACTGGCCAGCGGCACGCCGCAGGAGCTGGTGAAACAGCGCGGCGCCGCCAGTCTGGAAGAGGCGTTTATCTCCTGGTTACAGGAAGCGGCTGGTCCGGCGCCGGAAGCTCAGTTAGCGCCAGCCAATGTTCCGGCAGTGCATGAAAACAATAACCCGCCGCGGCAGGGTTTTAGCCTGCGGCGCTTGTTCAGCTACAGCCGCCGCGAAGCGCTGGAGCTGCGGCGTGACCCGGTTCGTTCAACGCTGGCGCTGATGGGCACGGTGATCCTGATGCTTATCATGGGCTATGGCATTAGCATGGATGTGGAAAACCTGCGGTTTTCGGTGCTCGATCGTGACCAGACCGTCAGCAGCCAGGCGTGGACGCTGAATCTGGCGGGCTCGCGCTATTTTATCGAGCAGCCGCCTCTCGCCAGTTATGACGAGCTGGACAAACGGATGCGTTCGGGCGAAGTCGCGGTAGCAATTGAAATCCCGCCAAATTTTGGCCGCGATATTGCGCGCGGAACACCGGTGAAGATTGGCGTCTGGATCGATGGCGCAATGCCGAGCCGTGCTGAAACGGTCAGGGGCTATGTGCAGGCGATGCACCAGACCTGGCTGCAGGATGTGATGGCGCGTCAACCCAATGCCAGTGGGCAAAACGGATTGATGACCATTGAAACTCGCTATCGTTACAACCCGGATGTGAAAAGTCTGCCGGCGATTGTTCCGGCGGTGATCCCACTGCTATTGATGATGATCCCTTCCATGCTCAGCGCCCTCAGCGTAGTACGTGAGAAAGAGCTGGGGTCGATTATCAACCTGTACGTTACGCCCACGACCCGCAGCGAGTTTTTACTCGGCAAACAGTTGCCTTACATCGTGCTGGGCATGCTGAACTTCTTGCTGCTGTGCGCGCTGTCGGTGTTTGTGTTCGGCGTCCCGCATAAGGGGAGCTTTGTGACCCTGGCGCTGGCCGCGCTGCTGTACGTCACCATTGCCACCGGGCTGGGCTTATTAATCTCTACGTTTATGAAAAGCCAGATCGCCGCCATTTTTGGTACGGCGATTATAACGCTGATCCCGGCGACGCAGTTTTCCGGGATGATCGACCCGGTCGCTTCGCTGGAAGGGCCAGGACGGTGGATTGGTGAAATTTACCCGACCAGCCATTTTCTGACTATCGCGCGTGGGACGTTCTCTAAAGCGTTGGATCTGACCGATCTCTGGCCGCTGTTTATTCCGCTGGCGGTGGCCATTCCGGTGGTGATTGGTCTGAGCGTATTACTGCTGAAAAAACAGGAGGGGTGATGCGCCGATTACGCAATATTTATAACCTCGGCATCAAAGAGTTACGCAGTTTGCTGGGTGACAAAGCGATGCTGACGCTGATCGTCTTCGCTTTCACGATTTCGGTTTACTCTTCCGCGACCGTCCTCCCGGGTTCGCTGCATCTGGCGCCGATTGCCATTGCCGATATGGACCAGTCGCAGTTGTCGAATCGGATTGTGAACAGCTTTTATCGCCCGTGGTTTTTACCTCCGGAGATGATTACTGCCGATGAGATGGATGCCGGGCTGGATGCCGGACGCTACACCTTCGCCGTGAACATTCCGCCTGATTTTCAGCGTGATGTTCTGGCCGGACGACAACCGGATATACAGGTGAACGTCGATGCCACTCGGATGAGCCAGGCCTTTACCGGCAACAGCTATATCCAGAATATCATCAGCGGCGAGGTGAACAGCTTTGTGGCACGTTACCGTGATAACAGCGAGCCGCCGGTGGCGTTGGAAATGCGCATGCGCTTTAACCCTAATCTGGAGCCTGCTCGATTTGGCGCGGTAATGGCGATTATCAACAACATCACCATGCTGGCGATCGTGCTTACCGGGTCGGCGCTGATTCGCGAGCGCGAGCACGGAACCATTGAGCATCTGCTGGTGATGCCGGTGACGCCGTTTGAGATCATGATGGCAAAAATCTGGTCGATGGGGCTGGTGGTGCTGGTGGTTTCCGGTCTGTCGCTGATGCTGATGGTAAAAGGCGTGCTCGGGGTACCGATTGAAGGCTCAATACCGCTGTTTATGCTGGGCGTGGCGCTGAGCCTGTTCGCCACCACCTCGATCGGCATTTTTATGGGCACGCTGGCACGTTCTATGCCGCAACTGGGGCTGCTGATGATTCTGGTGCTGCTGCCGTTACAGATGCTCTCCGGCGGCTCCACTCCGCGTGAAAGTATGCCGCAGGCGGTGCAGGACATTATGTTGTCGATGCCGACTACCCATTTCGTCAGTCTCGCGCAGGCGATACTTTATCGCGGAGCCGGGTTTAGCATCGTCTGGCCGCAGTTTCTGACGCTGCTGGCGATCGGCTGCGCGTTTTTCCTGATAGCGCTACTACGCTTTCGAAAGACGATTGGTACGATGGCGTAATTGGTTGGCTTCATATCTTGACTGCATTGTGTGCTGTTATAATATGACTTCAAAGGATGAAGTCATAAGGACATGCGATGAAGGAAAAAGTGTTGTCTTTACGCAAAAAGCAAAAGAACACGCTGGATCAGCTTTTTAAAGCACCGACGCCGCAGGGAATCAAGTGGTCGGAAATTGAGTCACTGATCAAGGCGTTAGGTGGCGAAATCAAAGAAGGACGAGGCTCACGGTGTAAATTTCTTTTAAATAAGAGCATTGCGAGTTTTCATAGACCACATCCTTCTCCGGATACAGATAAAGGCGCGGTCGAAAACGTACGTGACTGGTTAACAAGTATAGGGGTAAAACCATGATCAAACCCAAAACGCCAAACTCAATGGAAATCGCCGGTCAACCTGCGGTGATTAATTATGTCCCTGAGCTTAATGCGTTTCGCGGTAAGTTCCTGGGATTGTCAGGCTATTGTGATTTTGTCTCTGACAGCATTCAGGGGCTGCAAAAAGAGGGAGAGATCTCCTTACGAGAGTATCTTGATGATTGCTCTGCCGCAGGGATAGAACCTTACGCAAACCCGGAAAAGCTGAAGACATTTACTCTGCGCTATCCAGAGTCTTTCGGAGAACGTTTAAGTTTTGCGGCAGCGGAAGAACAGGTATCAGTCAATACATGGATCATCGAAACGCTCAGCAAAAGTCTCAAACAGGCATAGTTGCTAGCTGGTTTGCTCATCATTGCCGGGGGCGCTTCGCTTGCCCGACCTACAGACGGTAACGGACGTAGGCCGGATAAGGCGCAGCCGCCATCCGGCAACGAAACAGGCAATTACTCTTCTTTCGGCAGGCACTGCAAATGACCGTGGCGCACGCCGCGCTGGGAAATCACGTCATCGGCAAAATGCTGCACCTCGCCCATGTCGCCTTTCAGCACGGCGATTTCCAGACAGTCGTCATGGTTGATGTGCACGTGCAGCGTGGCGACCGATAAATCGTGGTGGTGGTGTTGAGTAGAAACAATGCGGCTCGCCAGGTCACGTTTCTCATGCTCATAAACATACGAGAGCACCGCGAAGCCCTGAGTGCCATGCTCCTGAGTGGTTTCCTGCGCCAGTGCGCCGCGCAGAATATCGCGGATCGCTTCGGAACGGTTGTTGTAGCCACGGCGCTGGCTCAGGCCGTCGAGCGTTTCCAGTAAATCATCATCGAGGGTAATGGTGATACGTTGCATCCGATTTCAACCTTACGATATGGCGCGGTGGCGCACGGGAATGAGGGCGTTACAGACGCTGCACGGCGTCTGCGGTCAGGGTAAACGGCGTGGGAGTACAGACCGCCAGACTCAGGGCGTCGAGTTGGCACTGGCTGACAGAGAGTGAGGAGGTTAGTGCGGTGCTATCGACGCTGACAATTTGCCAGGCGCTGCCGCCACGCTGTTTCACAATAGCTTCTTTACGCGTCCAGATGCGCCAGAACGCCGCCAACTGTTGCTCCGGGCGTTCGGCCTCAACTTCGGCATGTTCTCCGAGACTGAACACCGTGTTTGCCAGCGTCTGCCAGTTATCGCGCGGGCGCACGACTTCAATATCGCAGCCGACTTCCCCTTCGTCGCTGAGCAACAGGGCGATATCATCGCCGCTGTGGCTGAGATTGAACCACAGCAGCGTGTCGGCGGAAAAGGCCGGTTTTCCTTGTTCTCCGTAGACAATGTCCGGTAATGGCGAAAGCGCATGGGAAAGCAGCACGCGACCTGCCAGCCAGCGCGCACGGTGAGCACCTTGCGGGGCCTGATTACTCAGTGCGGCAGGCAACGCGCCAGTGCTTAAAACAGAAACTTTCCCAAGAACAATCCGGTACATATCACGGCTAACCTTTAGTAATAATGGGGTTGTGTACCATTCTTCACATGCCGTTTGCAAGTTTATCCCGGTAATCGGCTTTTGGGCCTGCCGGGCCCCAGCAAAATTGCCAGCTTACTGCCGCCTGTGGTCGTTTCCATCCAGATTTTACACACGCTGGTTAACGGCACGGAGAGCAACATACCAACCGGACCAAGCAGCCATCCCCACACTAACAAAGAGAGAAAGACGATAAGCGTCGATAATCCCAGCCGGTGCCCCATCATGCGGGGTTCGAGGATATTGCCAATCACCATATGCACCACCAGAAACAGCGCGCCAACCAGCACGCATTCGTAAACGCCGTTGAACAGCAGCGCCTGGATCATGGGCGGGACGGCGGAAATGACCGAGCCAATATTGGGCACGTAGTTTAGCAGGAATGCCAGTACGCCCCACATCAGAGCAAACTGAATACCCATCAGCGCCAGCCCCAGCCAGACAATAGCGCCGGTCCATAGGCTGAGCAACGTTTTCAGCGCCAGATAGTGAGATACACCCTTTAACGCCCGATGCAGTCCTGCAATATGGATTTGTGGGTTGTTCAGCGCAAAGCGCAGTTTATAGGGGACATGACGCACTTCAAACAGCATAAAGACCACCGTCATCACCAGCAGGACGACGCTGGCCATGGCGCCGGATAGACTTGTCATCAGCGTGGTTGTGAAGGTCATCAGCTTGTCGGAGTCCATGCGTTGCAGCATGCGTTCTGGGGACATATGCAGATTCAGAAAAGGCACCATCTCTTGCAAATACAGAACTTTGCGCGTCAGCTCCTTATTGTATTTTGGCAGCAGGTCCATGAATTCAGTGATTGACGACGCCAGAACGCCGACCAACGCCGTAAGAACGATCAGCATCACCACCACCACTAACGTAATGGCTACCGGGCGACGAACTCCCCGACGAATAAACCAGGTGACTAACGGATTCAATACAATGGCAAAAAAGAGGGCCAGCAGAAGTTGTACGATGATATCCGCCGCGGCATGGATACCTGCGAGGATCACCACCAGAGCGGCCAGTTTGAGCAAAATGTGCAAACCCGTTTTATCGGGCTGAGCGGTTGTCATGTTTTCTTCCTGTTTGCGTTTTTGCATTAAGTGTAGCGGTTGGCTTGCGTCTGTTATTCCTAAACTGGCTGCTGATTTATAGTCTGCAACATGGTAGAAATGAAACACTGTTGTGAAAATGTGGTGACCCTCCATGCCCGAACCCGTCGCTGAACCGACGCTTAGCGGTTTACGCCTGAATCTGCGTATTGTTTCTGTGGTGATGTTTAATTTCGCCAGCTACCTGACCATCGGCCTGCCGCTCGCGGTATTGCCTGGCTACGTCCATGACGTGATGGGATTTAGCGCTTTCTGGGCAGGTCTGGTCATCAGCCTGCAATATTTCGCTACGCTGCTGAGCCGTCCTCATGCAGGTCGCTATGCCGACCTGCTGGGACCAAAGAAGATTGTGGTATTCGGGCTGTGCGGCTGCTTTTTAAGTGGGCTGGGCTATTTACTGGCGGGCTCAACGAACGGCTGGCCGCTGGCCAGTCTGCTGCTGCTATGCCTGGGGCGCGTGATTCTTGGCATCGGGCAAAGCTTTGCCGGAACCGGCTCTACGCTGTGGGGCGTGGGGGTTGTTGGCTCAATGCACATCGGACGGGTGATTTCGTGGAACGGCATCGTGACTTATGGCGCGATGGCGATAGGCGCTCCGCTGGGCGTTCTGTTTTATGCCTGGGGAGGCTTACGGGGGCTGGCGCTGACCGTGATGGGCGTGGCGTTGCTGGCGATACTGCTGGCGCTCCCTCGTCCGGCGGTGAAAGCCAGTAAAGGCAAACCATTGCCGTTTCGCGCGGTACTTGGGCGCGTCTGGTTGTACGGTATGGCGCTGGCCCTGGCCTCCGCTGGATTTGGGGTAATCGCTACCTTCATTACCCTGTTTTATGATGCCAAAGGCTGGGATGGCGCCGCATTCGCGCTGACGCTTTTTAGCTGCACGTTTGTGGGCACGCGTTTGCTGTTCCCAAACGGCATCAACCGCTTAGGCGGACTGAATGTGGCAATGATCTGCTTTAGCGTCGAGATTGTTGGGCTGCTGCTGGTCGGGATGGCTTCCATGCCGTGGATGGCGAAAATCGGTGTTCTGTTGGCCGGCGCTGGGTTCTCGCTAGTCTTCCCGGCGCTGGGCGTGGTGGCGGTAAAAGCCGTTCCGCAGCAAAATCAGGGCGCTGCGCTGGCGACCTACACGGTGTTTATGGATTTATCACTGGGGGTTACCGGGCCGCTGGCCGGGCTGGTCATGACGTGGGCGGGCGTGCCGGTTATCTATCTGGCGGCAGCCGGGCTGGTAGCGGTGGCGTTGTTGCTGACCTGGCGGTTAAAAAAACGGCCTCAGGTGGTGTCACCGGAGGCCGCGTCATCGTCTTAACCGTTACTGGATAACCAGCGTGTTAATGATATTTTCTGCGGTCGTCTGCGCTTTTTGCTGATCGTCAGCAGGCAGCGTGATTTGCAGAGTCAGCAGTTGGTTGTCCACTTTACCCAGCACTACGGAAGAGTAAGCGGTCTGACCTTTGGCCGAGATGATGCTGTCTAACTGCTGCAGCGTGTGGCCTTTCAGCTCAATAGATTTATTGGTGACGACCTGCAGTTGCGGGTCGCGGCTACGCTGCTGATCTTCCAGGCGCTTTGCCAGTACGGCAAGATCTTCGTTGGTATTGTCGCCAACAATCACAATCACCGCTTTCTGGCCGGTTGCGTCAGAATATACGTGCATATTGTTCGCCTGAGTGCCCAGCTTGCCGCTCTGATCGGTCATATCCGCAGGCAGGGAAAAACTGAGTTTGCCGTCCAGCAGGCTGACCGGTTGTCCGGTGGCGCTACTCTCCGCGGCAGCACCCTCTGCTGGCGCTTTTGTATCGCTATTATCACAGGCCGCAAGCCCCATAACCAGCAGGCCAATACCGACATATTTAACCAGATTGCGCATTGACTTCTTCCTTTCGATAAACGGCCATAACGGCTCATTCGTTCATCTTATCACAACTCGGAAAATGAACCTTTAACTCGTCTGCAATGCAGAGATTTCGGATTTATCTGCCAGCCTTTTCAGTAACATATTCAGCAGTACGCCATACATTGGCAGGAAGAAAATAATGCTGATCAGCACTTTGAAGCAGTAATCGACCAGCGCGATTTCCATCCAGTGCTCGGCCATAAAGGCGTCCGGGCTGCGCCAGAAGGCGATAAAGAAGAAGGCCAATGTATCGCTGATGTTGCCAAACAGCGTGGAAGCCGTCGGCGCCAACCACCAGCGCCGGTTCTGACGCAGGCGGTTGAAGACATGCACATCCAGAATTTGTCCCAGCGCGTAAGCCATAAAGCTGGCGGCGGCGATACGGGCGACAAACAGATTAAAGTGCAGCAACGCGCCGAAGCCCTGCCACGATCCCATATAGAACAGGGATGAAACGACATAAGAGATCAGCAGCGCAGGGATCATGACCGCAAAGATGATACGACGTGCCAACGGCGCGCCAAAAATACGCACGGTCAGGTCGGTCGCGAGGAATATAAACGGAAAGCTAAAAGCGCCCCAAGTGGTATGGAAACCAAAAATGGAGATCGGGAGCTGCACCAGATAGTTGCTGGAGGTGATCACCAGCAGATGAAATAGCGATAGCCAAAACAACGCTTTTACGCGCTGAGATTGTGTAAACGGAGTCATATTGTGACCTTTTTGTTGGATGGGGTGAGGGAACCCAATAAAAAACCGTCGCATGATACTGCTTTAAGAGCACATTGCAATGGTTGTTTTTCACGCAATCGTTAACCTGATTGGCTTACGCCACAACAGAGCGTAAAATAACGCCGTTTTTGAATGAACGAGACTACGATGAGCGATCTGTTTACCTCTCCCGACCATACTCTTGATGCCCAGGGGTTGCGCTGCCCGGAACCCGTAATGATGGTACGTAAAACCGTGCGCGGCATGCAGGCGGGTGAAACGCTGCTGATTGTCGCCGACGATCCGGCAACAACCCGTGACATTCCCGGCTTTTGTACCTTTATGGAACATGAGCTGGTGGCCAAAGAGACTGACTCTCTGCCGTACCGCTATCTGGTGCGCAAAGGCCAGTAATCTTGTTATGCCGGATGGCGCTAACGCTTATCCGGCCTACAAAGACGGTGTAACCTCCAGGACGGATAAGGCAACGCCGCACCCGGCGCACACATTATCCTTTACGCAATAACCGCAGCGCGTTAGCGGTCACCAGTACCGTCGCCCCCGTATCGGCCAGCACCGCCAGCCACAGCCCGGTTATCCCGAGCAGCGTGGTAACGAGAAAAATCCCCTTCAGGCCCAGCGCAATCGCAATGTTCTGGCGAATATTGGCGTGGGTGGCGCGCGCCAGCTGAATCATTTGCACCAGACCACGCAGACGGTTGTGGGTCAGGGCGGCATCGGCGGTCTCCAGCGCGACGTCGGTCCCGCTTCCCATCGCAATACCCATTGTGGCCGCTTTCATTGCCGGAGCGTCGTTGATGCCGTCGCCGACCATCGCCAGCGGCGACTGTTGGTTAAGATGGGTAACGGCCTGTACCTTATCTTCCGGCAAAAGACCCGCTTTGAATTCGAGGCCCAGTTCACCGGCAATGGCGGCGGCCGCACGTGGGTTATCACCGGTCAGGATCACCCCTTTCACGCCAATCTGATTAAGCTCGCTGATGGCGCTGCGAGCGTCGTCTCGCAGCGTGTCCTGTAGGGCCAGCACGCCGAGAACGGTATCGTTACGCAGCACCAGCACCACCGTTTGGCCCGCGCTTTCCAGCTCGCTTATCTGTCCGGCAAAGGCATCGGCAGGCTGCTTACCGGCCGCGCAAATCAGCACGCGTTCGCCGTTGACCAGCGCTTCAATTCCAGAGCCAACCAGCGCCCGTTGCTCTTTTGCGACAGGAATAGTCAGCTCGCGCGTTTGTGCTTCCCGAACAATCGCTTGTGCCAGCGGGTGCGTCGCGCCCTGCTCTACAGCCGCTGCCAACGCCAGCAGTTCAGCCTCACCAATACCGCTTGCCGGATGAATCGCCGTGACGCGTGGTTTACCGACGGTCAGGGTGCCGGTTTTATCAAACGCCACCTGCGTGACTCTACCCAACTGTTCCAGCGCGGCCCCGCCTTTGATTAACGCGCCACGACGCGCCGCGGCGGCAAGACCAGAAGTAATGGCTGCGGGTGTTGAAATCACCAGAGCGCAAGGACAGCCAATCAGCAGCAGCGTCAGTCCTTTGTAAATCCACTCCTGCCAGGATGCGGCAAATAGCAGCGGCGGTACGAGGGTGACCAGCAGCGCAATCGCCATAATGGCCGGGGTGTAAATCCGGCTGAAACGGTCAATAAAGCGCTCAATGGGGGCACGGCGTTCTTCCGCTTCTTCAATCAGCTTCAGAATACGATCAATGGCGCTGGCACCCGGCTCGGAGAGTACTTCCAGCGTTACAAGACGGTCCACGCTGGTGGCGCCGGCCGGGACTTTCTCGCCGGTGGCGCGTTCAACGGGGATCGATTCGCCGGTCAGGGCGCTTTCATCAAAGCTGGCAAAACCAGAGACCAGTTTGCCGTCGGCAGGTAAACGTCCACCTGCGGCAACTTCAATAACATCGCCAGGCCGGAGAGTATTGATAGCCACCTCTTCGCGCTCGCCGTTACGCAAGCGTGTGGCGGTTTCCGGTTTGAGCGCCATCAGCGCGCTGACCCCTTTGCGGGCGCGGCTGGCGGCCCATCCTTCCAGGCGTTCGCCAATTAAAAACAGCAACAGCACCATGGCGGCTTCCGCCGTAGCGCCGATAAACAGTGCGCCAATGGCGGCCACGCTCATCAACGTTTCAATGGCAAAGTAGCTGCCGGTTTTCATCAGGCGCAGAGCCTGAAGGGCAATGGGATACAGACCAACCAGCGTGGTGGCGATAAACGCTATCTGACCAAAGGGGTGATTGAACTGCTCCAGCCCCCAACTAATCGCCATCATGATAATCAGCGAAATCAGCGGCAGGTTCTCTTTAAAGCGTGACTCGGGAGCGGCGTCCGACGCGTGCTCATCGCGCAGGGTATAGCCTGCCTTCTGCACCGCGTTTTCAACTTGCTGACGGATATCGGAACTGGCATCGACTACCAGTTTTTCAGTGGCGAACAGAACCTGGACCTGGTTGACGCCGCTGACCTGGCGGACCGCATTCTCTACTTTTCGGGCGCAGGCCGCACAGTCCATGCCCGCCACTTTCCAGGAATAGCGGGTACCTTGTACGGTATCGGATACGGGCGGTGGGGTAGAGCAGCTTCCTTCGCAGCAGCAGTCATCCACCTTTTGTGGCGCAGGCACTGGCTTGAAAGAAGAGAATTGTGGGACCTTTTTGCCACGGGTATCGGGTGTCGACATGGCATCCTCCGGTTGATAATCATTTCGTATTAACCGGAGGATACACTCTGGAGTCGACTCCAGAGTCAAGCGTTTTAAAGATACAACGAACGAACAATCAGGAAATGTCCGGCGAAGTAGCAGGCGGCGGCAATTGCGTTATCGGCGCGGAAGCGGCGACGATAATGGCTACCCAGCCAGACAATGTTGCCGATGAACAGGAGCGATGCGCCCATAAATGCCGACAGCGCCGGCGCGGTCGGGCGGAAGAACCACAGCTCTCCGGCCATCCAGACCATCATCAGCGTGATGCCGATAAAGGTGCAGATAGCGACACGCAGCTCTTCCAGACGCGTCCAGATCACGGCAATCAGCAACGCCCCCATTACGACCAGCACCAACGGCAGAGGCCAGAAAAACGACAGCGTCATTTGGCTGGCGAAGTAGATGGTATACAGCAGATGCGACAGGAAGAATGCTCCCACGGCGTACAGCAGGCGTTGGCGCGGTAACAGCGTAAGCGCATCACCCAGCAGTGAGGCAAGCAGGCCAGCCAGTACCAGATAGCTGATAGCGTTAAACATTGGCGCCTGCCAGGCCAGCAGCGCCAGGAGCAGCAATGTCAGGGGCTTAAAGACCCAGCGTTGCCATGCAGGCCCACGATAGG
This sequence comes from Citrobacter sp. Ce006, assembly GCF_030336535.1. NCBI lineage: Bacteria > Pseudomonadati > Pseudomonadota > Gammaproteobacteria > Enterobacterales > Enterobacteriaceae > Citrobacter > Citrobacter sp. Ce006. The sequence continues at coordinate 718,359 of NZ_JAOWDO010000073.1, read as the reverse complement.
AAGCATCCACGAACAACCATGCGGAAAGACAGACAGCGATAAACGACCAAAGCATCTTAGTTCCTTGAATTCGTTATTTTTTCGTAAGCGGGGTGCTCACGGCTCTACTGTCCAGTGTAGAGGCCGACACAGCCAGATGACAACACCATAACAGGCAATGTATGCTTATTTCCGCATTTTCTGATGGGTTAATAACATGAGCAAACCACCACTTTTTTTCATTATTATCATTATCTTAATCGTTGTCGCCGCGTCGTTTCGTTTTGTCCAGCAGCGGCGTGAAAAAGCCGATAATGATGCGGCGCCGCTGGTGCAAAAGCAGGTGGTGGTGAGTAACAAACGGGAAAAACCGCTTAACGATCGGCGATCCCGTCAGCAGGAAGTGAGCCCGGCAGGAACCAGCATGCGCTATGAAGCCAGCTTTAAGCCACAAAGCGGCGGCCTCGAGCAAACCTTTCGTTTGGACGCCCGCCAGTACCATGCGTTAACGGTTGGGGATAAAGGCACGCTGAGTTACAAAGGTTCGCGTTTTATTGATTTTACGGCTGAACGCTAAGATTTCATCTGACTGATGCCGGATGGCTGCTTACGCCTTATCCGGCCTACAAATTTTGTCGCCCCGGCTCGCAACGCGCCGCCGGGCGAAAAGAGCGCAGTTACTTCTTCAACTGATCTTTAATCTTCTTCTGCCACACCAGCAGTTCAAAAACGCCGAACAGAAAAATACGGATTTTCTCTCCACCGGTCATCTGCGGGCCATCTTTGGGCATGGTGCTTTTTAGCAGCGCCAACTGCATGCCATGCATTAGCACCATAAATATCAGCGCGACGTTAACGAAGATGTTAAGAGGGCGTGGAAAGGGTTGAAAAATATTCAGTAGTAAAAATGCCCAGACGCACAGCATCAGCAGGCGTCCCAGGTTAATCAGCATCGTGTTCTCCTCGTGCTTCACGTTGGTACAGGCGATAGGCGACCTGTCCGGCGACTTTTTCACGGTATAGCGACCAGTTTACCGGAACCGGCGGCAAACCGTTTTCTACTTCGCTTTCAACGTAAATATACGCTTCATTTGCCAGCCAGCCATGAGTTTCCAGAAGAGTTAATGTTTCTTCCAGTAATCCTTTGCGGAACGGCGGGTCAACAAATACCACGTTATGCGGCGTACCCGTCTGGGCCAAAAATGTCAGCGTATTGGTATTGACGACGCGGGCATGGGGGGCTTTCAGCGTGGCGAGATTCTTTTGTAGCTGCTGAGATACCGCGCGATCCATCTCCAGAAGCGTCGCATTTGCCGCATAGCGAGAGAGAGCTTCCAGACCCAGCGCGCCGCTGCCGGCGAAGCAGTCCAGGCAGTGGGCATCGACCATTACCGGGGCCAGCCAGTTAAACAACGTTTCGCGTACACGGTCAGTGGTCGGACGCAGACCAGGGCTGTCCGGAACCGGGAGTTTACGGCCACGCCATTGCCCGCCAATAATGCGAATCTGGCCGCTACCAGAGTGATTCGGTTTTTTCATTTCTATTATTGCTCAATCCGCCTATAGCATGTCATTCCAGGCGGTGATGTGAGTTAAGTTAACCCTTCGCCTTTCAAGTTACCTCTTCGTTGGCTGCACTTACTCACCCGAATCACTTACTAAAAGTAAGCTCATCGGGATGAATCAGGGACATCCTTGTCCCTGACCGAAGGTGACCTTCGGTTGTTCAAATTCGTTCCTGACGAATTTGTCGTGCGCTTGCCGCCTTGACGTAACTCGAAATTCATTGGGTATAAGTGATAGACTATTTCATCATTTTTTTAGCTGCTATGTACATAGCGTTGACGCTGTGCCATGAAGCAACAGCGGGGGAGTGTAGTCGCAAATGGCGAAAGAGAAAAAACGTGGCTTTTTTTCCTGGCTGGGCTTTGGTCAAAAAGAGCAGGCACCGGAAAACGAGACAGAAGTAAAAAACGAAGAACAACAACCGGTTGCTGAAGAAACTACCGTCGTTGGCGAACCGCCGCGCGCCGAGGAAACCCGTAGCGAAGCACAAACGCAAGCCTTTGCAGCTGAAGTCGTTGAAGTGACTGAACAGGTTGCGGAAATCGAAAAACTGCAGCCGGAAGAAGAACCTGTCGCCGAACAACCACAGCCGAAAATTGAGCCGGTTGCTGAAACCGTTGTGGAAACGCCAGCAGCGGTGGTCATCGAACGCGAAGAATTGCCGCTGCCGGAAGAGGTTAAAACCGAAGATGTTTCTGCCGAAGAGTGGCAGGCCGAAGCGGAAACCGTGGAAATCGTTGAGGCGGCTGAAGAAGAAGCTGAAAACGAACCGCAACTGACCGATGAAGAGCTGGAAGCACAGGCGCTGGCCGCTGAGGCTGCTGAAGAAGCCGTCATGGTTGTGCCGGTAGAAGAACCTGCCGTTGAAGAACCGGTAAAAGAAGAGGCAGTCCAGGAGCAGGAAAAACCAACTAAAGAAGGTTTCTTTGCGCGCCTGAAACGCAGCCTGCTGAAAACAAAAGAAAACCTCGGTTCCGGATTTATCAGTCTGTTCCGTGGTAAAAAGATCGACGATGATCTGTTTGAAGAGCTGGAAGAGCAGTTGCTCATCGCCGACGTGGGCGTAGAAACGACCCGCAAGATCATTGCGAATCTGACGGAAGGCGCCAGTCGCAAGCAGCTTAAAGACGCGGAAGCGCTGTACGGTTTGCTGAAAGACGAGATGGGCGAGATTCTGGCGAAGGTTGACGAACCGCTGAATGTTGATGGCAAAACACCCTTTGTTATCTTAATGGTTGGCGTCAACGGCGTGGGCAAAACCACCACTATCGGTAAGCTGGCGCGTCAGTTTGAGCAACAGGGTAAATCGGTCATGCTGGCGGCGGGCGATACTTTCCGTGCGGCGGCGGTAGAACAGCTGCAGGTCTGGGGTCAGCGTAACAATATCCCGGTGATTGCTCAGCATACCGGTGCCGATTCTGCGTCCGTTATCTTTGATGCCATCCAGGCGGCGAAGGCGCGTAACGTAGACGTGCTGATCGCTGATACCGCAGGGCGTTTGCAGAATAAATCGCACCTGATGGAAGAATTGAAAAAAATCGTTCGCGTCATGAAGAAGCTGGACGAAGATGCGCCGCATGAAGTTATGCTGACTATCGACGCCAGCACCGGGCAGAATGCGATAAGCCAGGCCAAACTGTTCCATGAAGCGGTGGGCTTAACCGGTATCACCCTGACCAAGCTGGACGGTACGGCGAAGGGCGGGGTCATCTTCTCGGTTGCCGATCAGTTTGGCATCCCTATCCGCTATATCGGTGTGGGCGAACGTATCGAGGATTTACGTCCGTTTAAAGCGGACGATTTTATAGAGGCACTTTTTGCCCGAGAGGATTAACAATGATTCGCTTTGAACATGTCAGCAAGGCCTATCTCGGTGGGAGACAAGCGCTGCAGGGAGTGACCTTCCATATGCAGCCTGGCGAGATGGCGTTTCTGACCGGCCACTCCGGCGCGGGGAAAAGTACCCTGCTGAAGCTGATTTGTGGAATTGAACGGCCCAGCGCCGGGAAAATCTACTTCAGCGGGCATGACATCAGCCGTTTGAAAAACCGTGAAGTGCCGTTTCTGCGTCGTCAGATTGGCATGATTTTTCAGGATCACCACCTGTTGATGGACCGAACCGTGTTTGACAACGTGGCAATCCCGCTGATCATCGCGGGCGCCAGCGGGGACGATATTCGTCGTCGCGTGTCAGCGGCGCTGGATAAAGTCGGGCTACTGGACAAAGCGAAAAACTTCCCGATTCAGCTCTCCGGCGGTGAACAACAGCGCGTGGGCATCGCTCGTGCGGTGGTGAACAAACCTGCGGTACTGCTGGCGGACGAACCAACGGGGAACCTGGATGACGCGCTGTCAGAAGGAATCCTTCGCCTGTTCGAAGAGTTTAACCGCGTCGGGGTCACGGTATTAATGGCCACGCACGATATTGGCCTGATTTCCCGTCGCTCCTATCGCCAAATGGTTCTGAGCGATGGACATCTGCATGGAGGCCTGGCGCATGAATAGACGTGACGCTATTAATCAAATCAAGCAGTTCGGTGGCCGACTGGATCGCTTTCGTAAATCGGGCGGTGCGCCGGGTGACGGCGGTCGCAACGCGCCAAAGCGGGCGAAAGCTGCGCCAAAGCCGAACTCGCGTAAAACCAATGTCTTTAACGAGCAGGTACGTTATGCGTTCCAGGGCGCGTTGCAGGACCTGAAAAGCAAGCCGCTGGCGACGTTTCTGACGGTGATGGTTATTGCCATCTCCCTGACGCTGCCAAGCGTGTGCTACATGGTTTATAAGAACGTAGACCATGCGGCAAGCCAGTATTATCCGTCCCCGCAGATCACCGTTTACCTGCAAAAAACGCTGGATGATGATGCGGCGGCGCGGGTGGTGGGTCAGTTGCAGGCCGAGCAGGGCGTTGAGAAAGTGAATTATCTTTCCCGTGACGACGCGCTGGGTGAATTCCGTAACTGGTCTGGTTTTGGCGGCGCGCTGGATATGCTGGAAGAGAACCCGCTGCCGGCCGTGGCGGTGGTTATCCCTAAACTGGACTTCCAGGGGACGGAGTCGCTGAACACGCTGCGTGACCGCATCGCACAAATCAACGGTATTGATGAAGTGCGGATGGATGACAGCTGGTTCGCTCGCCTGGCGGCGCTGACGGGCCTTGTTGGACGCGTTTCCGCGATGATTGGCGTGCTGATGGTGGCGGCGGTCTTCCTCGTCATTGGTAACAGCGTGCGTCTGAGTATTTTTGCGCGTCGCGATACCATTAACGTGCAGAAACTGATTGGCGCGACGGATGGATTTATCCTGCGTCCGTTCCTTTATGGTGGTGCACTGCTCGGTTTTTCCGGCGCATTTCTTTCACTGATTTTGTCAGAAATTTTGGTGATGCGTCTGTCGTCAGCGGTAACTGAAGTGGCGCAGGTTTTTGGAACCAAGTTTGATATCAACGGCTTATCATTCGACGAATGCCTGTTATTGCTGCTGGTGTGCTCGATGATTGGCTGGGTGGCAGCCTGGCTTGCCACGGTTCAACATTTACGCCACTTTACCCCCGATTAAAAAATCTCTGGTATAATCTTTCCCTGCACTGAGTAGTTCGCTCTGCAGGGAAAGAGTCCCTGTTGTCTCTTCCCAGCGTATTCATTGTGATGTCACATTTTGTGCGTAATCTATACACATTACGACATGGAACTTGTGGATAAAATCACTGTCTGATAAAAGATTGAATGATATTCTCGTTGCTCATAAGCTCTGGCATGGTTGTTGCTACTGGTTTTTGTTAATTAGTTTTTAGCCAATGCGCCAGATGAAAAGATTGAGAGGATTTGAATGACCAAAGAAATGCAAAATTTAGCTTTAGCCCCTGTTGGTAACCTGGAATCTTACATCCGGGCTGCGAACGCGTGGCCGATGTTGTCGGCTGACGAGGAGCGGGCACTGGCTGAAAAGCTGCATTACCAGGGCGATCTGGAAGCAGCTAAAACGCTGATCCTGTCTCACCTGCGCTTTGTTGTTCATGTTGCTCGTAATTATGCGGGCTATGGCCTGCCGCAGGCGGATCTGATTCAGGAAGGTAATATCGGCCTGATGAAAGCCGTGCGCCGTTTCAACCCGGAAGTGGGTGTGCGCCTGGTTTCTTTCGCCGTGCACTGGATCAAAGCTGAGATCCACGAATACGTCCTGCGTAACTGGCGTATCGTTAAAGTCGCGACCACCAAAGCGCAGCGTAAACTGTTCTTTAACCTGCGTAAAACCAAGCAGCGTCTGGGCTGGTTTAATCAGGATGAAGTCGAAATGGTTGCTCGCGAACTGGGTGTTTCCAGCAAAGACGTGCGCGAAATGGAATCCCGTATGGCGGCGCAGGACATGACGTTTGACATGTCTTCAGACGATGAGTCTGGCAGCCAGCCGATGGCTCCGGTGCTGTATCTGCAGGATAAATCTTCTAACTTTGCCGACGGCATTGAAGAAGATAACTGGGAAGATCAGGCCGCGAACAAACTGACCCACGCAATGGAAGGCCTGGACGAGCGTAGCCAGGACATCATTCGTGCCCGTTGGCTGGACGAAGACAACAAATCGACGTTACAGGAGCTGGCCGATCGCTACGGCGTTTCCGCTGAACGTGTTCGTCAGCTTGAAAAGAACGCCATGAAAAAACTGCGTGCGGCGATCGAAGCGTAATCTTCCAGCCGACCTGGAAATGCTGATAAACCCTGGATGAAAATCCGGGGTTTTTTGTTTTTATTACTCCCTCTCCCTCCTGACGTTTATGCTTTTTGTCATCAAGTTGTTATCTGCATGTCAAATTTAGCTATTCCAAAATAATAAAAATCGGGTATGTTTTAGCAGAGTATGCTGCTAAAGCACGGGTGGCTATCCAATAATCGAAATAAAGTGCTGAACAACAACATCACAACACACGTAATAACCACAATAATGGGGATTGTCAGGATGAATATGAAGGGTAAAGCGTTATTGGCAGGATGTATCGCCCTGTCTTTGAGCAATATGGCGTTTGCTAAGGATATTAAAGTGGCCGTCGTCGGCGCGATGTCCGGTCCGGTAGCGCAGTATGGCGATCAGGAATTTACTGGCGCAGAGCAGGCGATTGCAGATATCAACGCCAAGGGCGGCGTGAAAGGCGACAAACTGGTCATGGTGAAATATGACGATGCCTGTGACCCGAAACAAGCGGTAGCGGTTGCTAACAAAGTGGTCAACGACGGGATTAAATACGTTATTGGTCACCTGTGCTCTTCTTCCACTCAGCCTGCATCAGACATCTATGAAGACGAAGGTATTCTGATGATCACCCCAGCGGCAACGGCGCCAGAACTGACCGCGCGCGGCTATAATCTGGTGTTGCGTACCACCGGTCTCGATTCCGATCAGGGCCCAACTGCGGCGAAATATATCGTCGATAAAGTGAAACCGAAGCGCATTGCCATCGTTCACGACAAACAGCAGTACGGCGAAGGCCTGGCGCGCTCCGTGCAGGACAACCTCAAGAAAGCCAACGCTGATGTGGTGTTCTTCGACGGTATCACCGCCGGCGAAAAAGATTTCTCTACGCTGGTGGCGCGTCTGAAGAAAGAAAATATTGATTTCGTTTACTACGGTGGTTACCACCCGGAAATGGGGCAGATTCTGCGTCAGGCGCGCGCTGCTGGCCTGAAAACCCAGTTTATGGGACCGGAAGGGGTAGCGAACGTATCGCTGTCTAACATCGCGGGTGAGTCTGCGGAAGGTTTACTGGTGACGAAACCGAAGAACTACGATCAGGTTCCCGCGAACAAACCCATCGTAGATGCTATTAAAGCCAAGAAACAGGATCCGAGCGGCGCATTCGTCTGGACCACCTACGCCGCGCTGCAATCCTTACAGGCCGGCCTGAACCAGTCTGACGATCCGGCTGAAATTGCCAAATACCTGAAAGCAAACTCAGTGGAAACCGTAATGGGGCCGCTGTCATGGGATGCGAAGGGCGATCTGAAAGGCTTCGAGTTCGGCGTGTTTGACTGGCACGCAAACGGGACGGCGACAGACGCCAAGTAATTGAGTGCCGGGTGGCGGCTTCGCCTTACCCGGCCTACATACTTACCAGGTCTACAACGAGCACTTCGTAGGCCGGATAAGCGTCAGCGCCATCCGGCTTTCTTTTAGCGCTTCTCCCAGCCATCCGCCTGGGCCGTAAACCCTAACGCCTGCATAAACGCGGCCATCACGCTACGGTCTTCAACGCCGACGTCGGCCATCCACCATGAACTCACGTCAGGGTTTTCCCGGATCACTTCTTCGATCAAATACTGCCCGACGCCGCGACGGCGGGTGATATCGCGCACGCGCAATGAATCCAGCGCGCCTTGTGTGCCGCTCAGGGTTACGCGAACTGCGCCTAACAGACGCTCGTTAAAGCGCGCGGCGTAAATCCGGTGCGTTTCATCTACGCTTAACGATGAGGCGGAATATTCCGGCCAGATTTTACCCAGATCAATCTGGTCCTGGTCGCTAAAGTTATCTAAACGAACGATGGTCAGCTTCATTAACAGCATGTCCAAATCACAAAAGATGGAATCAGTGTACCGAAATAATTCGCCCGGATGCTTTCTCTTTTTTACATGATTCACCAGGTTAATAGTTTTGTAACAACGGTAATGACAGATTGAAACAGTAGAGATTGAAAAACAGGCAGGATAATCCCCTGGAATGCAGCATTTTATTCCGCTCTTTGTGCCATTATTTTATGCTGACAAACGCGCTTTTTTTTGTTTATCTATAGTGAAAAGCAGAATATTATCTTTTCTTAATCGACTGAAAAATAGAGCTTTTAGCCGTAATTTGCTTAAAAAACTGTGCTAAGCCATTAATGAGACTGGTAAAAATAGCACAGCGCAAAAAAAGCACAGTCTGCTTTTTAACCACATAAATACAAAATATTAATTACGTCACGAATGGGGATTCAGAAATGAAACGGAATGCGAAAACAATCATCGCAGGGGTGATAGCACTGGCAATGTCGCATGCGGTCATGGCGGAAGATATCAAGGTCGCTGTTGTTGGCGCGATGTCAGGTCCGGTCGCGCAGTGGGGTGATATGGAATTTAATGGCGCACGTCAGGCCATAAAAGATATCAATGCCAAAGGTGGAGTCAAAGGCGACAAACTGGTCGCTGTGGAATATGACGACGCTTGCGATCCAAAACAAGCCGTTGCGGTAGCGAACAAAATCGTCAATGACGGCATTCAGTACGTTATTGGTCATCTGTGCTCATCTTCTACGCAGCCTGCATCAGATATCTATGAAGATGAAGGCATTCTGATGATTTCTCCTGGCGCAACCAATCCAGAACTGACCCAGCGCGGTTATGCACACATTATGCGTACAGCGGGCCTGGACTCCTCTCAGGGGCCGACCGCCGCGAAATACATCCTGGAGAAAGTGAAGCCGCAGCGCATCGCCATCATTCACGATAAACAGCAATACGGTGAAGGCCTGGCGCGTTCAGTTCAGGACAGCCTGAAAGCGGGCAAAGGCAACATCGTCTTCTTCGATGGGATCACCGCCGGGGAAAAAGATTTTTCTGCGCTGATCGCCCGCCTGAAAAAAGAAAATATCGACTTTGTTTATTACGGCGGCTACTACCCGGAAATGGGGCAAATGCTGCGCCAGGCGCGTTCTGTCGGGCTGAAAACCCAGTTTATGGGACCAGAGGGCGTCGGCAATGCGTCGCTGTCTAACATCGCCGGTGATGCCGCTGAAGGCATGCTGGTGACCATGCCAAAACGCTATGACCAGGATCCGGCGAATAAAGCTATCGTCGATGCGCTCAAAGCTGACAAGAAAGATCCAACTGGTCCGTACGTGTGGATCACTTATGCAGCCGTCCAGTCATTGGCAACTGCAATGGATCGCAGCGGTAGCAAAGAGCCGTTGGACCTGGTGAAAGATCTGAAAGCACACGGGGCTGATACCGTGATTGGGCCGCTGAAATGGGACGAAAAAGGCGATTTGAAGGGATTTGAGTTTGGTGTCTTCCAGTGGCACGCGGACGGATCATCGACCGTCGCGAAGTAATCGCTGAAGACGAGTTATCCCACCGCCCGTACAAAACGGGCGGGTTAAGAAAGGTTACCTTATGTCCGAGCAGTTCCTCTATTTCTTGCAGCAGATGTTTAACGGCGTCACGCTGGGAAGCACCTACGCGCTGATCGCTATCGGTTACACGATGGTGTACGGCATTATCGGCATGATCAACTTCGCCCACGGCGAGGTGTATATGATCGGCAGCTATGTTTCTTTTATGATCATCGCTGCGCTAATGATGATGGGTATTGATTCCAGTTGGCTACTGGTCGCGGCGGGTTTCGTCGGCGCGATTGTGATTGCCAGCGCCTACGGTTGGAGTATTGAACGCGTGGCGTATCGGCCCGTGCGCAGCTCCAAGCGCCTGATTGCGCTGATTTCCGCCATCGGGATGTCTATCTTCCTGCAAAACTACGTCAGCCTCACCGAAGGTTCGCGTGATGTGGCGCTGCCCAGCCTGTTCAACGGCCAGTGGACTATCGGCAGTAGCGAAAACTTCTCTGCGTCTATCACCACCATGCAGTTGGTTATCTGGATCGTAACCTTCCTGGCGATGCTGGCACTGACGATTTTCATCCGCTATTCGCGTATGGGTCGCGCCTGTCGTGCCTGCGCGGAAGATCTGAAGATGGCCAGCCTGCTCGGTATTAACACCGATCGCGTGATTGCGCTGACCTTTGTGATTGGCGCGGCAATGGCGGCGGTAGCAGGCGTGCTGCTCGGTCAGTTCTACGGGGTAATTAACCCGTACATCGGCTTTATGGCCGGGATGAAGGCCTTTACCGCGGCGGTACTGGGCGGCATCGGCAGCATTCCTGGGGCGATGATCGGCGGCCTGATTCTGGGCGTTGCCGAGGCGCTCTCCTCTGCTTACCTGAGTACCGAATACAAAGACGTGGTGTCGTTCGCGCTGCTGATTCTGGTGCTGCTGGTGATGCCGACCGGTATTCTGGGTCGCCCGGAGGTAGAGAAAGTATGAAACCGATGCATTTTGCAATGGCGCTGCTTTCCGCCGCTATGTTCTTCATTCTGGCGGGCGTCTTTATGGGCGTTCAACTGGAACTTGACGGCACCAAACTGGTGGTGGATACCGCTGCGGATATCCGCTGGCAGTGGGTATTTATCGGCACTGGCGTGGTCTTTCTCTTTCAACTGTTGCGTCCTGCTTTCCAGAAGGGGCTGAAGAGCGTCTCCGGACCGAAGTTTATTCTGCCGGCGATTGATGGCTCCACCGTTAAACAGAAGCTGTTCCTGGTGGCGCTGCTGGTGATTGCCGTGGCGTGGCCGTTTATGGTGTCGCGCGGAACGGTGGATATCGCCACGCTGACGATGATTTATATCATCCTCGGCCTCGGCTTAAACGTGGTAGTGGGGCTTTCCGGCCTGCTGGTGCTGGGCTACGGCGGCTTCTATGCCATCGGCGCTTACACCTTCGCACTGCTGAACCATTATTACGGACTCGGCTTCTGGACCTGTCTGCCGCTGGCAGGGCTGGTTTCCGCTGCTGCGGGCTTCCTGCTCGGCTTCCCGGTACTGCGCCTGCGCGGTGATTATCTGGCTATTGTGACGTTAGGCTTCGGCGAAATCGTCCGTATCCTGCTGCTCAACAACACCGAAGTGACCGGTGGCCCAAATGGTATCAGCCAGATCCCGAAACCCACCTTTTTCGGTCTGGAGTTCAGCCGTACCGCCCGTGAAGGCGGCTGGGATACTTTCAGCAACTTCTTTAATGTGAAGTACGATCCGTCTGACCGCGTCATTTTCCTCTATCTGGTGGCGCTGCTGCTGGTGGTCTTCTCGCTGTTTGTCATCAACCGTCTACTGCGTATGCCGTTGGGCCGTGCGTGGGAAGCGCTGCGTGAAGATGAAATTGCCTGTCGCTCGCTGGGCTTAAACCCTACGCGCATCAAGCTGACCGCCTTTACCATCAGCGCTGCGTTCGCGGGTTTTGCCGGTACGCTGTTTGCTGCGCGCCAGGGTTTTGTCAGCCCGGAATCGTTCACCTTTGCCGAGTCGGCCTTTGTGCTGGCGATTGTGGTACTGGGCGGAATGGGCTCACAGTTTGCGGTGATCCTCGCGGCTATCCTGCTGGTGGTGTCACGTGAGCTAATGCGTGATTTCAACGAATACAGCATGTTAATGCTGGGTGGTTTAATGGTACTGATGATGATCTGGCGTCCGCAGGGCTTGTTGCCGATGACCCGTCCGCAGTTGAAGCTGAAAAACGGGGAAGCGAAAGGAGAGCAGGCATGAGTCAGCCATTATTATCCGTTAACGGCCTGATGATGCGCTTCGGCGGTCTGCTGGCGGTAAACAACGTTGAGCTGGAACTGCGTCCGCAGGAAATCGTCTCGTTAATCGGGCCAAACGGCGCGGGGAAAACCACGGTCTTTAACTGTCTGACCGGTTTTTATAAACCGACAGGCGGCACGATTAAGCTGCGCGACCAGCATCTGGAAGGGCTGCCGGGCCAGCAAATTGCGCGTATGGGCGTGGTGCGTACTTTCCAGCACGTGCGTCTGTTTCGCGAAATGACGGTGATTGAAAACCTGCTGGTGGCGCAACATCAGCAGCTGAAAACCGGTGTCTTCTCCGGTCTGTTGAAAACTCCGTCGTTCCGTCGCGCGCAGAGTGAAGCGTTGGATCGCGCCGCCACCTGGCTTGCGCGTATTGGTTTGCTGGAGCATGCCAACCGGCAGGCCAGTAACCTGGCCTACGGCGATCAGCGCCGTCTGGAGATTGCCCGCTGCATGGTGACCCAGCCGGAAATCCTGATGCTCGACGAACCCGCCGCAGGCCTCAATCCGAAAGAGACCAAAGAATTGGACGAGCTGATTGCTGAACTGCGTAACCATCACAACACTACCATTTTGTTGATTGAGCACGATATGAAGCTGGTGATGGGGATTTCCGACCGTATTTACGTGGTGAACCAGGGCACGCCGCTGGCGAACGGGACGCCGGAACAGATTCGTAATAACCCGGATGTTATCCGCGCCTATTTAGGAGAAGCATAATGGGGGCGAGGCATAATATGGATAACGTGATGTTATCGTTCGACAAAGTCAGCGCCCACTACGGCAAGATACAGGCGCTGCACGATGTCAGCTTGTATATCAACCAGGGTGAAATCGTTACCCTGATTGGCGCCAACGGCGCGGGAAAAACCACGCTGCTCGGTACGTTATGCGGCGATCCGCGTGCGACCAGCGGGCGAATTGTCTTTGATGGTAAAGACATTACCGACTGGCAGACGGCGAAAATCATGCGCGAAGCGGTCGCGATTGTTCCGGAAGGGCGTCGCGTGTTTTCCCGCATGACGGTCGAAGAGAACCTGGCGATGGGCGGCTTCTTTGCCGAAAAGGACCAGTTTCAGGAACGCATCAAATGGGTGTATGACCTGTTTCCTCGCCTGCATGAGCGTCGAATTCAGCGTGCGGGAACGATGTCCGGCGGTGAACAACAGATGCTGGCGATAGGTCGTGCGCTGATGAGCCAGCCGAGGCTGCTACTGCTTGATGAACCGTCGCTGGGTCTGGCACCGATTATCATCCAGCAGATTTTTAACACCATCGAGCAGTTGCGCGAGCAGGGGATGACCATCTTCCTCGTTGAACAGAACGCTAACCAGGCACTGAAGCTCGCCGATCGCGGCTACGTGCTGGAAAACGGTCATGTGGTGCTGGAAGACACCGGTGATGCGTTACTGGCTAACGAAGCGGTGCGCAGCGCGTATCTGGGCGGTTAACCATTCTCTGAATAGACAAGGGGCCCGCTGTGGCCCCTTTTTATTGCTCTATGTTATTATTGAGAATAGTTATCAATAATAAAAATGAACATGGAGAAAGGATGATTCGTTCAGGTACCTGCATGATGATTGGTAGTTTGTTTTTGACGCTTTCATTAAATACCCTGGCCTCAGCGCCGCCAGCGTTCGACCCGCGCGACCCATCAATCTGGGAAGAGAAACCGGACAACCCGTTAGCGCAGTCCAACTCGCCCTGCGAAGTCTTCACCAGCTCAGTATGTCCGGGCTGGGAAGATGAGAAATCGGATATCCAGCGCGAACGCGAGCGGCGTGAACAGCAGCGTTTACAGAATGAATATGAACGACGCGGGCGTAAAGATTAATGTTCCTTGCTGGCAGTAACAGATAACATCATCCTGGTCGGGTAAGACATAGCGCTATCCGGCTTTGTTGTGCACCACCCCGCATTTTCCTGTCACTACGCTTTCACCGCCTTGCCATCTGTTTGTCGCCTTACTATCTTTTTTTTGTAATAAAAAAGTTATTTTTCTGTCATTCGAGCATGTCATGTTACCCCCGCGAGCATAAAACGCGTGATATCGCGCATCCGGCACAACAAGAGAGATAACCGATGATATCGTTACGACATACAGCTTTAGGACTGGCACTTAGCCTGGCATTTGCAGGTCAGGCACTGGCGGTCACCACTATCCCGTTCTGGCACTCAATGGAAGGCGAACTGGGTAAAGAAGTTGACTCACTGGCGCAACGTTTTAATGCCGCCAATCCCGACTACAAAATTGTTCCGCAGTACAAAGGCAACTACGAGCAAAGCCTGAGCGCAGGTATTGCCGCCTTCCGTACCGGAAACGCGCCTGCGCTGTTGCAGGTTTATGAAGTGGGTACGGCAACAATGATGGCCTCGAAAGCCATTAAACCGGTCTATGAAGTCTTCAAAGAGGCCGGCATTAACTTCGATGAGTCTCAGTTCGTACCGACCGTTTCCGGTTACTACACCGACTCTAAAAGTGGGCACTTGCTCTCCCAGCCGTTTAACAGCTCCACTCCGGTGCTGTACTACAACAAAGATGCCTTCAAAAAAGCCGGTTTAGACCCGGAGCAGCCGCCGAAAACCTGGCAGGATCTGGCGGAATACACCGCGAAGCTGAAAGCCGCAGGAATGAAGTGCGGTTACGCCAGCGGCTGGCAGGGATGGATTCAGATTGAAAACTTCAGCGCCTGGAACGGTCTGCCGGTAGCAACCAAAAACAACGGTTTTGACGGTACTGACGCGGTGCTGGAGTTCAATAAACCGGAACAGGTGAAACATATCGCCCTGCTGGAAGAGCTGAACAAAAAAGGGGATTTCAGCTACTTTGGGCGTAAAGATGAGTCCACCGAGAAGTTCTATAACGGGGATTGTGCCATTACCACCGCCTCTTCTGGTTCTCTGGCTGACATCCGTCACTACGCTAAATTCAACTATGGCGTCGGAATGATGCCGTACGATGCCGACGTGAAGGGCGCACCGCAGAATGCGATTATCGGTGGGGCCAGCCTGTGGGTTATGCAGGGTAAAGACAAAGCAACTTACGAAGGCGTGGCGCAGTTCCTCAACTTCCTGGCGAAGCCTGAAATTGCTGCCGAATGGCACCAGAAGACCGGCTATCTGCCCATCACCACTGCTGCCTACGACCTGACCCGCGAGCAGGGCTTCTATGATAAGAACCCAGGGGCTGATATCGCCACTCGCCAGATGCTGAACAAGCCGCCGTTGCCGTTCACCAAAGGGCTGCGTCTGGGCAACATGCCGCAGATCCGCACTATCGTGGATGAAGAGCTGGAAAGCGTCTGGACCGGGAAGAAAACCCCGCAGCAGGCGTTGGATACCGCCGTTGAACGTGGCAATCAGTTACTGCGTCGTTTTGAGCAATCGACCAAGTCTTAAGTGTATAAGTGCCTGATGGCGCTGCGCTTATCAGGCCTACAGCGTTTGTAGGCCGGATAAGGTGCCTGCACCGCCATCCGGCACCTTCCAGGAAAAGTCTACATGTCTTCATCCCGTCCGGTATTCCGCTCGCGTTGGCTTCCCTATTTGCTGGTGGCTCCGCAGCTGGTTATCACCGTTATTTTCTTTATCTGGCCCGCCGGTGAAGCGCTGTGGTATTCGTTGCAATCCGTTGATCCGTTTGGTCTTTCCAGCCAGTTTGTCGGACTGGAGAACTTTGTCGCGCTGTTTCATGACCCGTACTACCTTGATTCGTTCTGGACCACCATTAAGTTCAGTACGTTCGTCACGGTAAGCGGTCTGCTGGTGTCGTTGTTTTTTGCGGCGCTGGTGAATTACGTGGTGCGTGGCAGTCGTTTTTACCAGACGCTGATGCTGTTGCCTTATGCCGTCGCGCCCGCCGTCGCCGCCGTATTGTGGATCTTCCTGTTTAACCCAGGACGCGGACTGATTACCCATTTTCTCGGTGAGTTTGGCTATGACTGGAACCATGCGCAAAACAGCGGTCAGGCGATGTTCCTGGTGGTGTTTGCGTCGGTCTGGAAGCAGATTAGTTACAACTTCCTGTTCTTCTTTGCCGCACTGCAGTCTATTCCGCGGTCGCTGATTGAGGCCGCCGCGATTGATGGCGCAGGGCCGGTTCGCCGCTTCTTTAAGCTGGCGTTGCCGCTGATAGCCCCGGTCAGCTTCTTTCTGCTGGTGGTGAATCTGGTTTATGCCTTCTTTGATACTTTCCCGGTGATCGATGCCGCCACGGCGGGTGGCCCGGTACAGGCGACCACTACGTTGATTTATAAGATCTATCGCGAAGGGTTTGTTGGGCTGGATCTCTCCGCTTCGGCCGCGCAATCGGTGGTGCTGATGTTCCTGGTCATTATTTTGACGGTGGTGCAGTTCCGCTATGTGGAAAGTAAGGTGCGTTACCAATGATTGAGAACCGTCGTGGGCTAACAATATTCAGCCATGCCATGTTGATTATGGGGATCATGGTGATCCTGTTTCCGCTGTACGTTGCGTTTGTCGCGGCGACGCTGGACAACAAAGCGGTGTTTGAAACGCCGATGACGCTGGTGCCCGGCACACAGCTACTGGAAAACATGAAATACATCTGGGTCAACGGCGTGGGCGTCAATAGCGCGCCGTTCTGGCTGATGATGCTCAACAGTTTCATTATGGCGTTCAGTATTACGGTAGGCAAAATCACCGTTTCTATGCTCTCCGCATTCGCCATCGTCTGGTTCCGTTTTCCGCTGCGCAACCTGTTCTTCTGGATGATTTTTATCACCCTGATGCTGCCGGTTGAGGTGCGTATTTTCCCGACGGTGGAGGTTATTGCCAACCTGAAAATGCTCGACAGCTATGCGGGTCTGACGCTGCCGTTGATGGCATCGGCTACTGCAACCTTCTTGTTTCGGCAGTTCTTTATGACCCTGCCGGATGAACTGGTTGAGGCGGCGCGTATTGACGGTGCGTCACCGATGCGTTTTTTCCGCGATATCGTACTACCGCTGTCAAAAACCAACCTGGCGGCGCTGTTCGTTATCACCTTTATCTACGGCTGGAACCAGTATCTGTGGCCGTTGTTAATTATTACCGACGTCAATTTGGGCACTGCGGTGGCGGGTATCAAAGGCATGATTGCCACCGGTGAAGGTACCACCCAATGGAATCAGGTAATGGCAGCCATGCTGCTAACGCTTATCCCTCCGGTAATCATCGTGTTAGCCATGCAGCGCGCGTTTGTACGTGGTTTAGTGGACAGTGAGAAATAAAATGGCAGGACTCAAACTACAGGCAGTAACCAAAAGCTGGGACGGCAAAACCCAGGTGATTAAACCGCTGACGCTGGACGTCGCGGACGGGGAATTTATCGTGATGGTTGGGCCATCCGGCTGCGGAAAGTCTACGCTGCTGCGGATGGTGGCCGGGCTTGAGCGGGTGAGCGGCGGCGATATCTGGATTGATAATAAGCGCGTTACCGAGATGGAGCCGAAGGATCGCGGCATTGCGATGGTCTTTCAGAACTACGCGCTCTACCCGCATATGAGCGTGGAAGAAAACATGGCCTGGGGGCTGAAAATCCGCGGGATGGGTAAGGAGCATATTGCCGAACGGGTGAAAGAGGCGGCGCGTATTCTTGAGCTGGGTGAACTGCTCAAGCGTCGTCCGCGCGAGCTTTCCGGCGGACAGCGCCAGCGCGTGGCGATGGGGCGGGCGATTGTCCGCGACCCGGCGGTATTCCTGTTTGATGAACCGCTTTCCAATCTCGATGCCAAGCTGCGCGTACAGATGCGTCTCGAGTTACAACATCTGCATCGCCGCCTGAAAACCACTTCGCTGTACGTGACGCACGATCAGGTTGAAGCGATGACGCTCGCCCAGCGGGTGATGGTGATGAACAAAGGCATTGCCGAGCAGGTAGGTACGCCGGTTGAGGTGTATGAAAAGCCAGCCAGCCGCTTTGTGGCGAGTTTTATCGGCAGCCCGGCGATGAACCTGCTGGACGGGCGCATCAGCGCCGCGGGTACCCATTTTGAGCTTGACGACGGTATGACGTTGCCGGTCGGCAGAAGCGCCAGAGTGTCTGGTGGGCGTAATATGACGCTGGGTATCCGCCCGGAGCATATTGCGCTAAGCTCGCAGGCCGAAGGCGGCGTGCCACTGGTCGTCGACACGCTGGAAATGCTGGGAGCGGATAACCTGGCACATGGACGTTGGGGTGAGCAAAAGCTGGTGGTGCGACTGGCGCATCAGCATCGCCCGACGGCAGGCAGCACGCTGTGGCTGCATCTGCCAGAAAATCATCTGCATCTTTTTGATGGCGAAACAGGACAACGCGTATGAGTTACTGGCCTTACCCCCATATTGTCGCCCATCGTGGCGGCGGTAAGCTGGCACCGGAAAACACCCTGGCGGCGATCGACGTGGGGGCGCGATACGGGCATACCATGATCGAGTTTGACGCTAAATTGTCGAAAGACGGTGAGATCTTCTTGCTGCATGACGACAACCTGGAGCGAACCAGTAACGGCTGGGGCGTGGCAGGCGAGCTGAACTGGCAGGATTTATTGCGCGTGGACGCCGGCGGCTGGTTTAGCGGTGAGTTTAAAGGTGAACCGCTGCCGCTGCTCTCGCAAGTGGCCGAGCGCTGCCGTCAGCACGGTATGATGGCGAATATTGAAATTAAACCCACAACCGGCACCGGAACCTTAACCGGCAAAGTCGTGGCGCTGGCCGCGCGGGAACTGTGGGCGGAAATGACGCCACCACTGTTGTCATCCTTTGAAATTGATGCGCTTGAAGCGGCGCAGCAGGCGGCGCCTGAACTGCCTAGAGGTTTGCTGCTGGATGAATGGCGCGAAGACTGGCGTGAGCTGACAACGCGGCTTGGCTGCGTCTCTATTCATCTTAATCACAAGCTGCTGGATGACGCTCGCGTGGATGCGCTGCGCGACGCGGGGCTACGGATACTGGTGTATACCGTCAACCGACCCCAGCGCGCGGCGGAACTGCTACGCTGGGGAGTGGACTGTATCTGTACCGATGCTATTGATACGATTGGTCCGGATTTCCAGCCCTGTTAAGGTCCAATCGTTTTTAACGGAACATTAGGCTGCGGCGTGCTGGAGGGCTTCAGCATGTCGCCGTTCTTTTTCTCTGACAGCATATGTTGCTTATTCAGCGAGCTGTCCGGGTTACGGGTTCCACTCAACATCCCACCGTTGCTGTTGGAAAGCATCTGCTGCTGACCGGAATTCAGCTCGCCAGGCTGAGACTGAAGTACTCGCTGGGAGTTGGTGTTGATTTGGTTTTCCATATGCTGTTGCTGCATACGCGTCTGCGTTTGCAACTGCTGGTTGAGCATCCCTTTCTGTTGAATCTGCTGCGATTGCATTTGCGTCTGCATACGCTGCTGACTCGGGATCTGATAACCGGGTTGGTTCGGGTTATTCATGGTGTTGATAGGCTGTGCAAAGCCTGCAAACGGCAACAGCATGGCTAAAAGTAAGAGTCGTTTCATCGCTTTTCTCCTCTCGGGGATCGTTTAAGTTTACTCCTTTCTCGCCGTTACGATGATTATTTCAGAGTTATGCACCAGGCTTATTGGGGGCCGACCCCCATACATCTGGAGAATAACGATGATAAAACCGACGTTTTTACGCCGGGTAGCCATTGCTGCTCTGCTCTCAGGAAGTTGTTTTAGCGTTGCTGCTGCGCCGGCTGCGCCACCGCCGGTATCCTACGGTGTTGAGGAAGATGTGTTCCATCCTGTGCGCGCGCAACAGGGGATGGTGGCCTCCGTGGATGCGTTGGCCACCCAGGTTGGGGTGGACATTCTGAAACAGGGGGGGAATGCCGTCGATGCCGCCGTGGCCGTTGGCTACGCGCTGGCGGTAACGCATCCTCAGGCGGGCAATCTGGGCGGTGGTGGTTTTATGCTGGTGCGTACCAAAGACGGTAACACCACCGCGATCGATTTTCGTGAAATGGCGCCTGCTGGCGCGACCCGTGACATGTTCCTCGATGAGCAGGGCAACGCCGATGCGAAAAAGTCGCTGACGTCGCATCTGGCATCCGGTACGCCGGGTACCGTGGCGGGTTTCTCGCTGGCGCTGGAGAAATACGGCACGATGCCGCTGAACAAAGTGGTGCGCCCGGCAATGAAGCTGGCGGAAGAAGGCTTTGTGGTTAACGATGCGCTGGCCGACGATCTGAAAACCTATGGCAGCGAAGTGCTCCCTAATCACGAGAACAGCAAAGCCATTTTCTGGAAAGACGGCGAGCCGCTGAAAAAGGGCGACAAGCTGATGCAAAAGAATCTGGCGAAAAGCCTCGAGATGATTGCCGAGAACGGTCCGGACGCGTTTTATAAAGGGGCGATTGCCGATCAGATTGCCGGGGAAATGCAGAAGAACGGCGGGCTGATGACCAAAGATGATTTAGCCAGCTATAAAGCCGTGGAGCGTACGCCGATTAGCGGTGACTATCGCGGGTATCAGATCTTCTCCATGCCGCCGCCGTCCTCTGGCGGTATTCACATCGTGCAGATCCTCAATATTCTCGAAAACTTCGACATGAAGAAGTACGGGTTTGGCAGCGCCGACGCCATGCAGGTCATGGCTGAAGCGGAGAAATATGCTTACGCCGACCGTTCAGAGTATCTGGGCGACCCGGATTTTGTGAAAGTGCCGTGGCAGGCACTGACCAACAAAGCCTATGCTAAAACGCTTGTGGATCAAATTGATATCAACAAGGCTAAGCCTTCCAGCCAGATCAAACCAGGCAAGCTCGCCCCGTATGAAAGCAACCAGACCACTCACTTCTCGGTGGTGGATAAAGACGGCAATGCCGTGGCGGTGACCTATACCCTGAATACCACCTTCGGGACCGGCATCGTGGCGGGTAACACCGGTATCCTGCTCAATAATGAAATGGATGATTTCTCCGCTAAGCCGGGCGTGCCAAACGTTTATGGACTGGTGGGCGGCGATGCTAACGCGGTTGGGCCGAAAAAGCGCCCGCTGTCGTCGATGTCACCGACTATCGTGGTAAAAGACGGGAAAACCTGGCTGGTTACCGGCAGCCCTGGCGGGAGTCGAATTATCACAACCGTGCTGCAAATGGTCGTCAACAGCATTGATTTCGGGATGAACGTCGCCGAAGCGACCAACGCGCCGCGCTTCCATCATCAGTGGTTACCGGATGAACTGCGCATCGAGAAGGGCTTTAGCCCGGATACAATCAAGCTGCTGGAGCAAAAAGGACAGAAAGTCGCGCTGAAAGAGGCGATGGGCAGCACGCAGAGCATTATGGTTGGACCGGATGGCGCACTGTATGGCGCGTCTGACCCGCGTTCCGTGGATGATTTAACGGCGGGATACTAAGAATAATGGCCTACAGCGTTCTAAGTGGTGTAGGCCTGACTGGTTGGTTATGGCGCATATCCCTGCAGTGACTCAGACCAGCGGAATATTTGGCTGCTTTTATCCTGCAGGTTAACGCGTTCTAAATCATAAAATCCGTGTGTCTTTGCCGAGCGCATTTTGAGAATGTACTTACTTTCGCTGATGTCGTGCTGCCTTGTGCCGTCTTTATTCCAGTCTCCGGCGATGTCCGTATATTGATAAACAAGGTCGGAATACACGTTGATTATCCTGTTGTCTTTGATCGTATAGAGCTCCAGCACTTCGTAAAATGCGCCGCCGCCGGAATACGCATCAGAGTATCCACCACGCACCCCGAACGCCAGGGTATCGGGGGCGATCCGGTACGGTGCCAGATCCAGTTTTGTATAATAAGCCAGCGGTCTGACGGACTCATCATCGCTCTCTTTTTCGGCGGCTTTATTCCACTCCGAGAGTTGGTTTAACGGTTTTTCCGAGCGGGCAATCGGCACTAGCCGTTGGTTCTGCCAGGAAAAAACACCGAGATATAATTTATTGGCGCGCCCGTTACTGTAGTTTTCCGGACAGGTGTTATCCGCATATTTCCTTGCCTGCCCGGCATCGGCCTGATTGTCAGCGAAACATGCCATGCCAATATATTTGCCGTCTTTGCCCCAGGCTTTGGCCCCCGTGAGAATCAGATTGTCAGGATCTTCATTCGGTGCAACCCAGGCAATCCACTGCTTTTCAGATAAGCCCTGAGGAAGCTCGCCAAATCCTTTCGCGGGTGTTGCTCCCGCCATTTGCTCAGCGAAAATCTGTTTGCCTTCCGGGTGTTGAATGGCGCTGGGTACGGAATCGAGATTTTGTACGGTAGTGGCAAAAGCAGGGGAGAGCGTTGCCAGCAACACCAGGGGAAGGTACTTTTTCACTATTGCGTCCTTTCAATAAGCAGGGCGATACGACTCGCCCTTAAATTTATTTCACGCGTGCCATAAAGTAGGCATCAACGTACTCACCGTTGCGCAGGCCGTATTTCTTACCGGTGCCTTCGATTTCAAAGCCGTATTTCTTATACACCGCCACGGCAGGCTCATTATCAACAAATACCGTTAGCTCAATACGCTCGACGCGCAGCCAGTTGTCGCACATGTCGATCATCGTGCGGATCAGCGCGCTGGCAACGCCGCGATTGTGCCACCGGGCATCCACGCAGATACCAAAATCGGCCACGTGGCTGCGGCGCGGGCGCTGCGCAACCTCAATACAGAGATGCCCCACGACGATATCGTCAATGCAGGCAACCAGTTGTTTAACCCCGGCTTGCTCGGTTAGCCGCGCCTGCCACATCTCGAGGGAAGGATGAGGAACCTGTAGCGTGTTGTGGTACACCTCCGGCTGAGCGTGGATCTGACGAATTGCGTCGTAATCTTTTGGTTCAGCGTGGCGTATCACTATTTCACTCATTCCTTATCTCCTGCAGGGTTAATTGTGTATTTACACTCGCTGAGAAAGAAAATCCCGTCAACTGCATTTTTTTGCAAAAAGAAGTAGACAAGTGCGAATGAGAATGATTATTATTGCTCTGCGTTCAGGGGAACCCCTACGGAGAACCTGAAAGCACGACATTGCTCACATTGCTTCCAGTATTACTTTAGCCAGCCTTGCGCTGGCTTTTTTTTTGGTTTTGTTTCTGCCTGGCTTACTTGTCATTTTGTCCCCGGGATGATGCCGGATGGCGCTTGCGCTTATCCGGCCTACAGCTGAGACCTGGGTTTTGTAGGCCGGATAAGGCTCCGCCGCCATCCGGCAAAGAATCCAACATTCAGTCTCCAGCCGCTTTGCGCTATGGTGTAGACAATCACTTTCAAAAGGATCGTCTCATGACCTTACACTGCGCATTTATTGGTTTTGGTAAAAGCACCACTCGCTACCATTTGCCGTACGTCCTCAATCGCAAAAATAGCTGGCACGTTGCGCACATTTTCCGCCGCAACGCCAAGCCGGAAGAGCAGGCGCCGCAGTATTCCCATATTCACTTCACCAGTGACCTCGACGAGATCTTAAACGATCCGCAGGTGAAGCTGGTGATCGTCTGTACCCATGCTGACAGCCATTTTGAATACGCCAAACGCGCGCTGGAAGCGGGTAAAAATGTGCTGGTTGAGAAACCCTTCACCCCGACGCTTGCGCAAGCAAAAGAGTTGTTTGAGCTAGCGCAAAGCAAAGGACTGACCGTTACGCCGTATCAGAATCGTCGTTTTGACTCCTGTTTCCTCACCGCTAAAAAAGCGATTGAGAGCGGCAAGCTCGGCAAGATTGTTGAAGTTGAAAGCCATTTCGATTACTACCGTCCCGAAGCAGAAACCAAGCCGGGGCTGCCGCAGGACGGCGCGTTTTATGGTCTGGGCGTACACACCATGGATCAGATTATCTCGCTGTTCGGACGCCCCGATCATGTGGCCTATGACATCCGCAGCCTACGCAACAAAGCGAACCCGGACGATACCTTTGAAGCGCAGCTGTTTTACGGCGACCTGAAAGCCATTGTTAAAACCAGTCATCTGGTGAAAATCGACTATCCGAAGTTTATCGTCCATGGCACCAAAGGCTCGTTTGTGAAGTACGGCATCGACCAGCAGGAAACCAGCCTGAAGGCTAATATCATGCCAGGTGAGCCAGGTTTCGCTGCCGATGATTCCATTGGAATGCTGGAATATGTCAACGATGACGGCATCACGGTGAAAGAAGAGATGAAGCCGGAAGTGGGAGACTACGGTCGCGTCTATGATGCGCTGTACCAGACGCTGACGGCCGGTACGCCTAATTACGTCAAGGAATCTGAAGTTCTTACCAACCTGGAAATCCTCGAACGCGCCTTTGAACAGGCAATGCCTGCCACGATAACCCTCGCCAAATAGCCTGCACAGACTCCTCTGGGCTTGTTCATATTTTTTGAACAGAGGAGTCAATTTTCACCCTCTATGATCCCAGACGGATTGAGTCCACACTTACTCCATCGAAAACATCTGGGGGTGAACACAATGATCTATTTACGCAAAGCTAATGACCGTGGCCACGCTAATCATGGCTGGCTCGATTCCTGGCATACCTTCTCTTTTGCCAACTACTATGACCCGAACTTTATGGGGTTCTCGGCACTGCGCGTGATTAACGATGATGTAATCGACGCAGGCCAGGGCTTTGGCACTCACCCCCATAAAGACATGGAAATCCTGACCTATGTGCTGGAAGGTGCAGTGGAGCATCAGGACAGCATGGGCAACAAAGAGCAGGTTCCTGCCGGTGAGTTTCAGATTATGAGCGCCGGGACGGGGATCCGTCACTCGGAGTATAACCCGAGCAATACTGAGAAACTGCATCTGTATCAGATCTGGATCATGCCGCAGGAAAACGGTATTACGCCGCGCTATGAACAGCGCCGTTTCGATGCCGCCCAGGGTAAACAACTGGTGCTGTCGCCGGATGCCCGTGATGGTTCGCTGAAAGTTTACCAGGATATGGAGCTGTACCGTTGGGCGCTGGTCAAAGATGAGCAGTCGGTGCATCAGATTGCCGCTGAACGCCGCGTCTGGATCCAGGTGGTAAAAGGTAACGTCACCATTAATGGCACCAAAGCGACCACCAGCGACGGTCTGGCCATCTGGGATGAACAGGCAATTTCGATTCATGCCGACAGCGACAGTGAAGTGTTACTGTTTGACCTGCCGCCAGTCTAAAAATACACGGCATCCTTCAAGCTGCATCTGTGTTGGCTTTCCTCGCTCACCCCGGTCGCGTACTTAATGTACGCTCCCGGGGATTTACTGCGTCGCCGCCTTGATGCAACTCGAATGATTTTGTGTATTTCTCACAATAAAAAACTCCTTTTTTTCTCTGCGAAGGTTCACGCACGTCCGTGGTAAACTGGGGGAATCTATCCCTTTTTAACGCTTCAGGACGATGAAAAAGAAAAGACCCGTACTTCAGGATGTAGCCGACCGCGTGGGCGTGACCAAAATGACGGTCAGTCGCTTTTTGCGTAACCCGGAGCAGGTCTCCGTGGCGCTGCGGGGCAAAATTGCCGCTGCACTTGATGAGCTGGGTTATATTCCCAATCGCGCTCCTGATATCCTTTCTAACGCCACCAGCCGCGCGATCGGCGTGCTGTTACCCTCTCTTACTAACCAGGTTTTTGCTGAAGTGCTACGCGGCATTGAGGCCGTCACCGACGCCCATGGTTATCAAACTATGCTCGCGCACTACGGCTATAAACCTGAGATGGAACAAGAGCGCCTGGAGTCGATGCTGTCGTGGAATATTGATGGCCTGATCCTCACCGAACGTAGCCATACGCCCCGTACGCTGAAAATGATTGAGGTTGCGGGTATCCCGGTGGTTGAACTGATGGACAGCCAGTCACCGTGTCTGGATATTGCCGTCGGCTTCGACAACTTCGAGGCCGCGCGCCAGATGACCGCCGCTATTATCGCCCGTGGGCACCGTCACGTTGCCTATCTTGGCGCACGTCTTGATGAACGTACTATCATCAAACAGAGAGGCTACGAGCAGGCAATGCGCGATGCTGACCTGGTGCCGTATAGCGTGATGGTGGAGCAGTCTTCTTCCTACTCATCCGGTATTGAACTCATTCGTCAGGCGCGACGTGAATACCCGCAGCTTGATGGCGTCTTCTGTACCAACGATGACCTGGCGGTAGGGGCGGCTTTCGAATGTCAGCGTTTAGGGCTGAAAATCCCTGATGATATGGCGATTGCCGGATTCCACGGTCACGACATTGGACAGGTGATGGAGCCGCGTCTGGCGAGCGTGCTCACGCCGCGTGAGCGAATGGGCAGCATTGGCGCAGAGCGCCTGCTGGCGCGCATTCGTGGTGAAGCAGTCACACCTAAAATGTTAGATTTAGGTTTCACCTTGTCACCGGGCGGATCTATTTAAGCCAACAACTTTGAAGTAGCTCACACTTATACACTTCGAGCACGAATGGATATTGCTTCTCTATTTATCCGGCTGGACAATGTTACCGATAACAGTTACCCGTAACAATTTCCTGATTCTTGTACCAGTGGGGGCAACGCTTTGAGCACGACTAATCATGATCACCACGTTTACGTTCTGATGGGCGTATCGGGCAGCGGTAAATCTGCTGTCGCCAGCGAAGTGGCGCATCAACTGCAGGCCGCGTTTCTTGATGGCGATTTTCTCCATCCGCGCAGCAACATCATGAAAATGGCTTCCGGTGAGCCACTTAACGATGACGACCGTAAACCGTGGTTACAGGCGCTGAATGACGCCGCCTTCGCGATGCAGCGGACCAATAAAGTTTCGCTGATCGTCTGTTCCGCCCTGAAAAAAGTCTACCGCGACCAGCTGCGCGACGGTAATCCAAACCTCTCTTTCATCTATCTGAAAGGGGATTTTGACGTTATCGAAAGCCGCCTGAAGGCGCGTAAAGGCCACTTCTTCAAAACGCAGATGCTGGTGACCCAGTTTGAAGCGCTGGAAGAACCGGGTGCCAATGAAAACGATGTACTGGTGGTCGATATCGATCAACCACTGGACGGTGTGGTCGCCAGCACCATTGAGGTTATTAACCAGGGCAGTAAGTAGTGAGTACATTAACGCTTGTTTTAACAGCAGTAGGGTCCGTTTTATTACTGCTGTTTTTAGTGATGAAGGCGCGTATGCACGCTTTCGTTGCTTTGATGGTGGTATCCATTGGTGCAGGTCTCTTTTCCGGTATGCCGCTCGATAAAATCGCTGCGACCATGGAAAAAGGGATGGGAGGCACGCTCGGTTTTCTGGCGATTGTTGTGGCGCTGGGGGCGATGTTCGGCAAGATTTTGCATGAGACGGGCGCGGTCGATCAGATTGCCGTCAAAATGCTGAAATCTTTCGGTCACAGCCGCGCGCATTACGCGATTGGCCTGGCCGGTCTGATTTGCGCGCTGCCGCTGTTCTTTGAGGTGGCAATTGTGCTGCTGATTAGCGTGGCGTTCTCAATGGCGCGCCACACCGGTACTAACCTTGTAAAGCTGGTCATTCCGCTGTTTGCGGGCGTGGCGGCTGCCGCAGCGTTCCTGCTGCCGGGGCCTGCGCCAATGCTGCTGGCCTCTCAGATGCACGCCGACTTTGGCTGGATGATCCTGATTGGTCTGTGCGCCGCGATTCCGGGCATGATTATCGCCGGGCCGCTGTGGGGTAACTTCATCAGCCGTTATGTTGAGCTGCACGTACCGGAAGACATTACCGAGCCGCATCTGGGTGAAGGCAAAATGCCATCCTTTGGCTTCAGTTTATCGCTTATCCTGCTGCCGCTGGTGCTGGTTGGCCTGAAAACTATCGCCGCACGCTTTGTGCCGGTCGGTTCTTCAACCTACGAATGGTTCGAGTTTATCGGTCACCCGTTTACCGCGATTCTGGTGGCGTGTCTGGTGGCGATTTACGGTCTGGCGATTCGCCAGGGCATGCCAAAAGACCGCGTGATGGAGATCTGCGGGCATGCGCTGCAGCCGGCGGGAATTATTCTGCTGGTGATTGGTGCGGGCGGTGTGTTCAAACAGGTACTGGTGGATTCCGGCGTGGGTCCGGCACTGGGTGAAGCATTAACCGGCATGGGCCTGCCGATTGCCATCACCTGCTTCGTGCTGGCGGCGGCGGTGCGTATCATTCAGGGTTCCGCGACCGTGGCCTGCTTAACGGCGGTCGGTCTGGTGATGCCGGTGATTGAGCAACTGAACTACTCCGGGGCCCAGATGGCAGCGCTGTCTATCTGTATCGCGGGTGGCTCTATCGTCGTCAGTCACGTTAACGACGCGGGCTTCTGGTTGTTCGGTAAATTTACCGGCGCGACCGAAGCGCAAACCCTGAAGACCTGGACGATGATGGAAACCATCCTCGGCACGGTCGGTGCGATTGTCGGTATGATTGCCTTCCAGCTGTTGAGCTGATGGTATTGCCCGGTGGCGCTTGCGCTTACCGGGCCTGGAATTGAGCACATATCCACACCGTAGGCCGGGTAAGCGCAAGCGCTACCCGGCTTTTTTACAGCACCATCACACCATCCTCGGTTTTCAACCAACGCGGCGCTTTTAGCGTATCGGCGAAATAGCCCACTAAATCCTGCAGTAAATCACCCGCCACGCGTTCCATCTCGTCAGACAGCGTTTTACTCATCAGTAAATGCGTCAAAAGTTGGCAGTAACGCCCCATCTGATCTGGTTCGGGTTCAAAGAGGGGAGAGCGGGTCGGTAAGGTTTCTACCGTCAGGCTGGCCTGTAGATGCTGCGGTACAGGTTCCGTTAAGGTTGGTTGCAGTAGTGCCAGACAGGCCGACAGGCGCGCACAAATCGCCAGTTTTTCAACAGGGTCATGACATTCAACAAGCCCTTCGACAAAACGCTCACAGTTATCCGCCAACTCGGTGAAGTCCGTGGCATGGCTAAAGGGCAGGGTAAATAAAGAGTGTGAAAAGAGAGGGGTCGTTGCCATAGGGCAGCCTCCGATGAGTGATTTTCATCCACCACTGGAGAGGCTAATCTCACTGGAGGTGGAGCCGAACAGGGTTAGCCTTACCGGCCTCATCGGATACCGGCGCGTCTTGCGACGCCCCCGCCCGGTCCACCATTGGAGTGTACCTAAGCGTGCGACACAAAAATACTTGCGTCACCGATGAAGGAGTTCAGAAGGCTAATTCTGGCACCTGATTTTGCAGGTGCAGCGAGAAGATAATGCTTATCCGTGATGCTGACAAGAGGGCATTCCGGAAGGCGCTTCGCAGAAATGAAAATACGCTTTTTCAGAGACTTAAATGATTGAGGTGTTTCTCATAAACACATTCACGGCGCTGATTGCCCGGTGGCGCTAGCGCTTACCGGGCCTACAAACGAGCAACATATCAACACCGTAGGCCGGGTAAGGCGAAGCCGCCACCCGGCGTAAAGTGAGTGCGTTACCCCTTCATCCACATCCGTACGCCATCGAGGAACATCTGGGTTGCCATCATCACCAGAATCAATCCCATCAGGCGCTCCAGCGCGTTAACCCCTTTCTCCCCCAGCAGGCGTAAAAACAGCGAAGACTGCAGCAAAATCACGAATGTCCCGCCCCAGGCGATCAGCAGCGCAATCACCAGATGCCCCATCTGGTTCGGATACTGATGTGACAACAGCATTAATGACGCCAGGATTGTCGGACCGGCGACCAGCGGAATCGCCAGCGGCACGATAAACGGCTCTTCGCCTGCCGGAAGTCCGGTGCTATTCCCGGTGGCGCTGGGGAAAATCATCTTGATGGCGATCAGGAATAAAATAATGCCCCCGGAGATCGACACGGTCTCCGCGCGCAGGTTCAGAAATGCCAGAATTTTCTCGCCCGCAAACAGGAATATCAGCATCACCAACAGCGCAATGAACAGCTCGCGAATCATAATCGCGCGACGGCGTTTTGGTTCGGTATGTTTCAATACGGACATGAAAATGGGCAGATTTCCGAGCGGATCCATAATCAGGATCAATAAAACTGCCGCTGAAATGATTTCATTCATAACTCAAATTCCCTGATAATTACCGCGGACTTTCTGCTTGCTTGCGCAGCGGGATAAGTCGCATTACTGATGGCTTCGCTATCATTGATTAATTTCACTTGCGACTTTGGCTGCTTTTTGTATGGTGAAGGATAGGCCAGTAGGATACTGGTTAGCATACACAGCACACATCTCTGCAGGAAAAAACGCTATGAAAAATGTTGGTTTTATCGGCTGGCGCGGTATGGTCGGCTCTGTACTCATGCAACGCATGGTTGAGGAGCGTGACTTCGACGCCATTCGCCCTGTTTTCTTTTCTACTTCCCAGCTCGGGCAGGCGGCACCGACATTCGGTGGAACCGCGACCGGCACGCTTCAGGACGCTTTTGATCTGGACGCGCTGAAGGCGCTCGATATCATCGTGACCTGTCAGGGCGGCGATTATACCAACGAAATCTATCCAAAGCTTCGTGAAAGCGGTTGGCAGGGTTACTGGATTGACGCGGCCTCTTCGCTGCGTATGAAAGACGATGCCATCATCATTCTCGATCCGGTTAACCAGGATGTCATTACTGACGGCCTGAATAAAGGAATTAAGACCTTTGTCGGCGGAAACTGTACCGTTAGCCTGATGCTGATGTCCCTTGGTGGCCTGTTTGCCAATGACCTGGTTGACTGGGTTTCCGTGGCGACCTATCAGGCGGCTTCCGGCGGCGGCGCGCGTCATATGCGCGAACTGTTGTCCCAGATGGGTCATCTGTATGGCCATGTGGCCGATGAACTGGCGACCCCTTCCTCTGCTATTCTCGATATCGAACGCAAAGTGACGGCCCTGTCCCGCAGCGGTGAACTGCCGGTTGATAACTTTGGCGTACCGCTGGCCGGTAGCCTGATTCCGTGGATCGACAAACAGCTTGATAACGGTCAGAGCCGTGAAGAGTGGAAGGGACAGGCCGAAACCAACAAAATTCTTGATACGTCTTCTGTGATCCCGGTCGATGGTCTGTGCGTGCGCGTCGGCGCGCTGCGCTGCCACAGCCAGGCGTTCACCATTAAACTGAAAAAAGATGTGTCTATTCCGACCGTGGAAGAACTGCTGGCGGCGCACAATCCGTGGGCCAAAGTCGTGCCAAACGATCGGGATATCACTATGCGTGAGTTAACCCCGGCGGCCGTTACCGGCACGCTGACCACGCCAGTAGGCCGTCTGCGTAAGCTGAACATGGGACCGGAGTTCCTGTCAGCCTTTACCGTAGGCGACCAGTTGCTGTGGGGGGCTGCGGAGCCATTGCGCCGTATGCTGCGCCAATTGGCGTAATAGTTTGTTAACGATCAAGGGGTGAGGAATCACCCCTTTTTTTGCGTAATACAGGAGTAAGCGCAGATGTTTCATTTTTTACCAGGAGTAAGATAAAGCATTGGCTATTCTTTAAGGGTGACTTAGTACCGGAGGTATTAAGTTGTTGCCTGAAGGTGGGACGACGCAGAGAGGATGCACAATTGTGCTGCGCCGTTCAGGTCAAAAAAAGTGTCACTACCTGATGTCGAAAATCAGTTGGAAGGGGTGACACCATAAAACAGGATGACAACCATGTCCGTTCGTATCGATAGAGACGTGATTAATGCGCTAATTGCAGGCCATTTTGCGGATCCTTTTTCCGTACTCGGTATGCACCAAACTGATGCTGGACTTGAAGTCCGCGCCCTATTACCTGACGCCACCGAAGTGTGGGTGATCGAACCCAAAACCGGACGTAAAGTCGGCAAGCTGGATTGCCTCGACTCTCGCGGTTTTTTCTGTGCTGTACTTCCCCGCCGTAAAAATTTCTTTCGCTATCAGTTGGCCGTTGTCTGGCATGGACAACAGAATCTGATTGATGACCCTTATCGTTTTGGCCCGCTGATCCAGGATATGGATGCCTGGCTGTTATCTGAAGGTACGCACCTGCGACCTTACGAAACGCTGGGCGCGCATGCGGATACCATGGATGGCGTAACCGGTACACGCTTCTCCGTCTGGGCGCCTAACGCTCAACGTGTGTCAGTGGTTGGGCAGTTCAACTACTGGGATGGCCGTCGCCATCCGATGCGCCTGCGCAAAGAAAGCGGTATCTGGGAGCTGTTTATCCCCGGTGCGCAACAGGGTCAGCTGTATAAATACGAGATGATCGATGCGAACGGTAAGCTGCGAATCAAAGCGGATCCTTACGCCTTCGAAGCGCAAATGCGCCCGGAAACCGCGTCGCTTATCTGCGGCCTGCCGGAAAAAGTGGTGCAAAGCGAGGAGCGCAAAAAAGCCAACCAGTTTGATGCGCCGATCTCTATCTATGAAGTGCACCTGGGTTCATGGCGTCGTCATACCGATAACAACTTCTGGCTAAGCTACCGTGAGCTGGCGGATCAACTGGTGCCTTACGCCAAGTGGATGGGCTTTACTCATCTCGAACTGTTGCCGATTAACGAGCATCCGTTCGACGGTAGCTGGGGCTACCAGCCTACCGGCATGTATGCGCCGACCCGTCGCTTTGGGACGCGTGATGATTTCCGCTATTTTGTGAATGCCGCGCATCAGGCCGGACTGAACGTCATTCTCGACTGGGTGCCGGGCCATTTCCCGTCGGACGACTTTGGTCTGGCAGAGTTTGATGGCACCAACCTGTATGAGCACAGCGACCCGCGAGAAGGGTATCACCAGGACTGGAACACGCTGATCTACAACTATGGTCGCCGTGAAGTCAGCAACTACCTGGTGGGCAACGCCCTGTACTGGATTGAACGCTTTGGTATCGATGCGCTACGCGTGGATGCCGTGGCGTCGATGATTTATCGCGACTACAGCCGTAAAGAAGGGGAATGGGTCCCGAACGAATTTGGCGGTCGTGAAAACCTCGAAGCCATTGAGTTTTTACGCAATACCAACCGAATTCTTGGCGAGCAGGTGCCAGGTGCGGTGAGCATGGCGGAAGAGTCCACCGACTTTGCCGGCGTCTCAAGGCCGCAGGACATGGGCGGTTTAGGGTTCTGGTATAAGTGGAACCTCGGCTGGATGCACGACACGCTGGACTACATGAAGCTGGATCCGATTCATCGTCAGTACCATCACGACAAGCTGACCTTCGGCATGCTGTACAACTACACCGAAAACTTCGTCCTGCCGCTGTCGCACGATGAAGTGGTGCACGGTAAAAAATCCATTCTCGACCGCATGCCGGGAGACGCATGGCAGAAGTTCGCCAACCTGCGCGCCTATTACGGCTGGATGTGGGCCTTCCCGGGCAAGAAACTGCTGTTTATGGGCAATGAGTTCGCTCAGGGGCGTGAGTGGAACCATGACGCCAGCCTCGACTGGCATCTGCTGGAGGGCGGTGATAACTGGCACCACGGTGTACAGCGTCTGGTACGCGATCTGAACCTTACCTATCGCCACCACAAAGCGCTGCACGAGCTCGACTTTGATGCCTATGGCTTTGAATGGCTGGTGGTGGATGACAAAGAACGTTCGGTGCTGGCTTTCGTTCGTCGTGACAAAGTTGGTAATGAAATCATCGTTATCAGCAACTTTACGCCAGTGCCTCGCCACGGCTATCGCTTCGGTATCAACCAGCCGGGCAAATGGCGCGAGATCCTCAATACCGACTCGACGCATTACCACGGCAGTAATACCGGCAACGGCGGCGCGGTGCACAGCGATGAAATCGCCAGTCATGGTCGTCAGCACTCACTGAGCCTCACGTTGCCGCCGCTGGCAACGGTCTGGCTGGTTCGGGAGGGGTAATGACGCAACTGGCAACCGGCAACGCCACCCCCCATGGTGCAACGTATGACGGCCATGGCGTCAATTTCACACTCTTCTCGGCCCACGCTGAACGCGTTGAATTATGCGTATTCGATGAGCAAGGCTGCGAACTCCGCTATGACCTGCCGGGGCGTAGCGGCGATGTCTGGCACGGCTATCTGGCCAACGCCCGTCCAGGTCTGCGCTATGGTTATCGTGTACATGGTCCATGGCAACCGCAGCAGGGCCACCGGTTTAATCCGGCGAAGCTGCTGCTTGACCCTTGCGCGCGTCGGGTGGATGGCGAGTTAAAAGATAACCCGCTGCTGCACGGCGGGTTAAATGAACCGGATAATCATGATAACGCCGCCATTGCGCTGAAGGGCGTTGTGGTGTCCGACCGTTATGACTGGGAGGATGACGCCCCGCCGCGCACGCCGTGGGGCAGTACCGTGATTTACGAAGCGCATGTTAAAGGGCTGACGTATTTGCATCCTGACCTGCCGGAAGAGATTCGCGGAACCTACAAGGCGCTGGGCCACCCGGTGATGATCGACTATTTCAAGCGCCTCGGCATTACTGCGCTTGAGCTGCTACCGGTGGCGCATTTTGCCAGCGAACCGCGGCTTCAGCGGCTGGGCCTGTCGAACTACTGGGGCTACAACCCGGTGGCGATGTTCGCGTTGCATCCGGCTTATGCCTGCTCACCGGAGAGTGCGCTTGATGAGTTTCGCGATGCGGTAAAAGCGCTGCACAAAGCGGGAATCGAGGTCATTCTCGACATCGTTTTGAACCACAGCGCCGAGCTGGATCTCGAAGGGCCTGTCTTCTCGCTGCGCGGAATTGATAACCGTAGCTATTATTGGATCAGGGACGATGGTGATTACTACAACTGGACCGGTTGTGGGAACACCCTCAACCTGAGCCATCCAGGCGTTGTGGAATACGCATGCGAATGCCTGCGCTACTGGGTTGAAACCTGTCATGTGGATGGTTTTCGTTTTGATTTGGCTTCCGTCATGGGGCGTACACCTACGTTTCGTCAGGATGCGCCGCTGTTTACCGCGATCCAAAACTGTCCGCTGCTCTCACGCGTTAAGCTGATTGCGGAACCGTGGGATATTGGTGAAGGCGGGTATCAGGTGGGGAATTTCCCCCCGCCGTTTGCCGAGTGGAATGATCATTTCCGTGATGCGACGCGACGCTTCTGGCTCCAGCGTAACCTCTCGTTGGGCGAGTTTGCCGGCCGTTTTGCCGCATCCAGCGACGTGTTTAAACGCCAGGGCCGCAAACCCAGCGCTACGGTCAATCTGGTGACTGCGCACGACGGTTTTACGCTACGTGACTGTGTTTGCTTCACAAATAAGCACAATGAAGCGAATGGTGAGGAAAATCGCGACGGCACTAGCAATAACTACAGCGACAATCATGGTAAAGAAGGATTAGGCGGCACGCTGGACCTGATTGAGCGGCGGCGCGACAGCATTCATGCGCTGTTAACCACGCTGTTGCTCTCACAGGGGACGCCGATGTTGTTGGCGGGCGATGAGCATGGTCATAGCCAGCACGGCAACAATAACGCTTACTGCCAGGATAACGCCTTAACCTGGCTGGACTGGCAGCAGGCAAACAGTGGGCTAACCACATTTACCGCCGCGCTGATTCATCTGCGCCGACAAATACCTGCATTAACAGGTGATTGCTGGTGGGAAGAGGGCGACGGCAATGTGCATTGGCTGAATAAGTACGCACAACCCTTAAGTGCGGATGAGTGGCAAAACGGCCCGAGGCAGATGCAAATTCTGCTTTCAGACCGTTTCCTGATTGCAATAAACGCCACGCTTGAGGTGACAGATATCGTTTTACCTGAAGGGGAATGGCACGCTATTCCCCCATTTGCCGGAGAGGATAATCCGGTGCTTACGGCTGTCTGGCAGGGACCTGCGCACGGACTGTGTGTGTTCCAGAGAAGATAAAAAGGAGTTAGTCATGGTGAGTTTAGAGAAGAACGATCGTGTAATGTTGGCGCGCCAGCTGCCATTAAAATCTGTTGCCCTGATCCTGGCCGGTGGCCGCGGCACCCGCCTGAAAGATTTAACCAACAAACGTGCCAAACCCGCCGTGCACTTTGGTGGAAAGTTCCGCATTATCGATTTTGCTTTATCCAACTGTATTAACTCCGGGATCCGTCGCATTGGCGTGATCACCCAGTACCAGTCCCACACGCTTGTGCAGCACATTCAGCGCGGCTGGTCGTTCTTTAGCGAAGAGATGAATGAGTTTGTCGATTTGCTACCTGCCCAGCAGAGAATGCAGGGTGAAAACTGGTATCGCGGCACGGCGGATGCGGTGACCCAAAACCTGGACATCATTCGACGCTATAAAGCGGAATATGTGGTGATCCTCGCGGGCGATCATATCTACAAGCAGGACTACTCACGCATGCTGATCGACCACGTCGAGAAAGGCGCGCGTTGCACCGTGGCCTGTATGCCAGTGCCTATTGAAGAGGCCAGCGCGTTTGGCGTGATGGACGTGGACGACACTGATAAAATTATCGAGTTCGTTGAAAAACCTGCCAACCCGCCAGCTATGCCAGGCGATCCGACCAAATCCCTTGCCAGTATGGGGATCTACATTTTTAACGCCGACTACCTGTATGAATTGCTGGCGGAAGATGACCTCGATGAAAACTCCAGTCACGATTTCGGCAAAGACATTATCCCGAAAATCACTGAAGCTGGCATGGCGTATGCACATCCATTCCCGCTGTCCTGCGTGCAGTCTGACCCGGAATCCGAGCCGTACTGGCGCGATGTGGGAACGCTGGAAGCCTACTGGAAAGCGAACCTCGATCTGGCTTCGGTGACCCCTGAACTGGATATGTACGACCAGGACTGGCCAATCCGTACGCATATGGAGTCTCTGCCACCGGCGAAATTTGTGCAGGACCGTTCCGGTAGCCACGGTATGACGCTGAACTCGCTGGTTTCCGGCGGCTGTATTATTTCTGGTTCGGTGGTGGTGCAGTCCGTTTTGTTCCCGCGAGTGCGGGTGAATTCATTCTGTAACATTGATTCGGCAGTGTTGTTACCTGAAGTGTGGGTGGGACGTTCGTGCCGCTTACGTCGTTGCATTATCGATCGTGCCTGCGTTATTCCTGAAGGCATGATCATTGGTGAAAACGCGGAAGAAGATGCTCGTCGTTTCTACCGTTCAGAGGAAGGTATTGTGCTGGTCACGCGTGAAATGCTGCGCAAACTGCAGATCAAACAGGAGCGATAATGCAGGTTTTACACGTTTGTTCAGAGATGTTCCCCCTGTTAAAAACCGGGGGACTGGCGGATGTTATTGGGGCGTTACCCGCAGCGCAAATAGCGGACGGCGTGGATGCCCGCGTGTTGCTCCCGGCGTTTCCTGATATTCGTCGCGGCATTCCCGATGCGCAGGTCGTGACGCGTCGGGATACCTTCGCCGGACGTATCACGCTGCTTTTCGGGCATTTCAACGGCGTGGGTATTTACCTGATTGACGCGCCGCATCTCTATGACCGTCCCGGTAGCCCGTATCACGACACTAACCTGTTTGCCTATACGGATAACGTACTGCGTTTTGCGCTGTTGGGTTGGGTCGGCTGTGAAATGGCCTGCGGCTTTGACCCATTCTGGCGCCCGGATGTGGTGCATGCGCACGACTGGCATGCCGGACTGGCCCCGGCGTATCTGGCGGCGCGCGGCCATCCGGCGAAATCGGTGTTTACCGTACACAACCTGGCGTATCAAGGCATGTTTTATGCAAAGCATATGGATGACATCCAATTGCCATGGTCGTTCTTTAATGTGCACGGACTGGAGTTTAACGGACAGATTTCGTTCCTGAAGGCCGGATTGTACTACGCCGACCACATTACGGCAGTCAGCCCGACCTACGCGCGGGAAATTACCGAGCCGCAATTCGCCTACGGCATGGAAGGTCTGTTGCAGCAACGTCATCGTGAAGGACGTCTTTCCGGCGTGCTGAACGGCGTTGATGAAAAAATCTGGAGCCCGGAAACCGATCTGCTGTTGGCATCGCGATATACGCGCGACACGCTGGAGGAGAAGGCGGAGAACAAACGTCAGCTACAGATCGCGATGGGACTTAAGGTTAACGATAAAGTGCCGCTGTTTGCAGTCGTCAGCCGCCTGACCAGTCAGAAAGGGCTGGATCTGGTGCTGGAAGCGCTGCCGGGGTTGTTAGAGCAGGGTGGGCAACTGGCATTGCTTGGCGCGGGCGATCCGGTTTTACAGGAAGGTTTCCTCGCCGCGGCGGCGGAACATCCAGGGCAAGTGGGCGTGCAGATTGGCTATCACGAAGCCTTCTCGCACCGCATTATGGGGGGGGCCGATGTCATATTGGTTCCCAGCCGTTTCGAGCCGTGTGGCTTAACGCAGTTGTATGGACTGAAGTACGGTACGCTGCCGCTGGTGCGGCGCACCGGTGGGCTGGCTGATACGGTCTCTGACAGTTCGCTGGAAAACCTGGCGGACGGTATCGCCAGTGGGTTTGTATTTGAAGATAGTAATGCCTGGTCGCTGCTACGTGCGATCCGGCGTGCTTTCGTATTGTGGTCCCGGCCTTCGCTGTGGCGGTTTGTACAACGTCAGGCCATGACCATGGATTTTAGCTGGCAAGTCGCGGCGAAGTCATACCGTGAGCTTTACTATCGCTTGAAATAGATATCCAGGAATCACCTATATGAATGCTCCATTTACTTATGCATCGCCCACACTCAGCGTAGAGGCACTTAAGCATTCTATCGCCTATAAGCTGATGTTTACGATTGGTAAGGACCCGGTCATTGCCAATAAACATGAGTGGCTGAACGCCACGTTGTTCGCGGTGCGCGATCGTCTCGTGGAGCGCTGGCTGCGTTCTAACCGTGCGCAATTATCTCAGGAAACTCGCCAGGTCTATTACCTGTCCATGGAGTTTTTGATTGGCCGCACGCTTTCCAATGCACTGTTATCGTTGGGTATTTATGACGATGTCAAAAATGCGCTGGAAGGTATGGGGTTGGATCTTGAAGATCTGATCGACGAAGAAAACGACCCGGGTCTTGGCAACGGCGGTCTCGGGCGCCTGGCGGCCTGTTTCCTGGACTCACTGGCAACGCTGGGCCTGCCGGGACGCGGCTACGGTATTCGTTATGACTACGGCATGTTCAAGCAGAACATTGTTGATGGCCGACAGAAAGAGTCGCCGGACTACTGGCTGGAATACGGTAACCCGTGGGAATTCAAACGCCACAATACGCGCTACAAAGTGCGCTTTGGCGGGCGTATTCAGCAGGAAGGCAAGAAAACGCGCTGGATAGAAACCGAAGAGATCCTCGCGGTTGCTTACGACCAGATTATCCCTGGTTACGACACCGACGCCACCAACACGCTGCGCCTGTGGAATGCCCAGGCCAGTAGCGAGATTAATCTCGGTAAATTTAACCAGGGCGACTACTTTGCGGCGGTGGAAGATAAAAACCACTCCGAGAACGTCTCCCGCGTACTGTACCCGGACGACTCCACCTATTCGGGACGTGAACTGCGTTTGCGCCAGGAGTATTTCCTGGTCTCCTCCACGGTGCAGGACATCCTGAGCCGTCATTACCAGTTGCACAAAACCTACGACAACCTGGCGGATAAAATCGCCATTCACCTCAATGACACCCATCCGGTGCTGTCGATCCCTGAGCTGATGCGCCTGCTGATCGATGAGCACAAGTTCAGTTGGGACGATGCGTTTGAGGTCTGTTGCCAGGTCTTCTCGTACACCAACCACACCTTGATGAGCGAAGCGCTGGAGACCTGGCCCGTCGATATGCTGGGCAAAATTCTGCCGCGCCATCTGCAAATTATCTTCGAGATCAACGACTACTTCCTTAAGACCTTGCAGGAACAGTACCCGAACGATACCAGCCTGCTGGGGCGGACGTCGATTATCGATGAATCTAACGGTCGCCGCGTACGTATGGCATGGCTGGCGGTGGTAGTGAGCCACAAGGTTAACGGTGTTTCCGAGCTGCACTCCAACCTGATGGTGCAGTCGCTGTTTGCTGATTTTGCGAAGATTTTCCCGACTCGTTTTTGCAACGTCACCAACGGCGTGACGCCGCGCCGCTGGCTGGCGCTGGCTAACCCGTCGCTCTCTGAAGTGCTGGATGAGAATATTGGCCGCACCTGGCGAACCGATCTCAGCCAGCTCAGCGAGCTTGAGCAGCATTGCGATTATCCGCTGGTAAATCAGGCGGTGCGCCGTGCGAAGCTGGAGAATAAAAAGCGTCTGGCCACGCTCATTGCCCAGCAGCTTAACGTGGTGGTGAACCCGAAATCGCTGTTTGATGTGCAGATCAAG
Source organism: Citrobacter sp. Ce006 (assembly GCF_030336535.1). Lineage (NCBI taxonomy): Bacteria > Pseudomonadati > Pseudomonadota > Gammaproteobacteria > Enterobacterales > Enterobacteriaceae > Citrobacter > Citrobacter sp. Ce006. The sequence goes on along the minus strand of NZ_JAOWDO010000073.1, from coordinate 678,382 downwards.
CGTATTCACGAATACAAACGCCAGTTGATGAACGTGCTGCATGTAATCACCCGCTACAACCGCATTAAGGCCGATCCTGACGCTGAGTGGGTGCCGCGTGTGAATATCTTCGCCGGTAAAGCGGCTTCGGCCTATTACATGGCGAAGCACATCATTCACCTGATCAACGACGTCGCGAAGGTGATCAACAACGATCCGCAAATTGGCGACAAGCTGAAAGTGGTGTTTATCCCCAACTACAGCGTCAGCCTGGCGCAGGTGATTATTCCTGCTGCCGACCTGTCTGAGCAGATTTCTCTGGCCGGAACTGAAGCCTCTGGTACCAGTAATATGAAATTTGCCCTCAACGGCGCGCTGACCATCGGGACGCTGGACGGCGCCAACGTAGAGATGCTGGAGCACGTGGGCGCAGAGAATATCTTTATCTTTGGTAATACGGCGGAAGAGGTCGAGGCTTTACGCAGCCAGGGTTACAAGCCGCGTGAGTATTACGAGAAAGATGAAGAGCTACACCAGGTGCTGACGCAGATCGGCAGCGGTGTATTCAGCCCTGAGGAGCCGGGACGCTATCGTGACCTGGTGGACTCGCTGATCAACTTTGGCGACCACTATCAGGTTCTGGCGGATTATCGCAGCTACGTTGACTGCCAGGATAAGGTTGATGAACTGTATCGTCACCCGGAAGAGTGGACCACCAGGTCGATGATTAATATCGCCAACATGGGCTACTTCTCGTCGGACAGGACGATTAAAGAGTATGCCGAAAACATCTGGCATATTGATTCGGTGCGGTTGTAACAAGGGATAGGGTTAACTGTAGGCCGGATAAGGCGCTAGCCGCCATCCGGCAAAAAGCCCGGTGGCGCTGACGCTTACCGGGCCTACAGGGCGCTCGTTGCCGGGGGCGCTTCGCTTGCCCGGCCTACGTTCGTGTACTTGCTTACGACGCCAGCGACAGCTGGTGCTTCTCAATGTACTCCGACAACCACTGGGTCATGCGCGACTGCTGCTCAGCGTTCAGCCACATACCCTCTTTCGTGCGACGCCACAGCGCATCTTCCGCACGACGAACCCATTCGTGATCGACCAGATATTTCAGCTCGGCCTCATAGAACTCATGGCCGAAGTCTTCACCTAACTCGGCAAGCGAGGTGGCTTCGCCGATAATCCATTCGGTGTTGCTGCCGTAGGTGCGGGAATAATGGCGTGCCAGCGACTCGGTCAGGAACGGGTAGCGACGGCGCAGTTTGGCCGCGTAATCTTCGCGATCGCCGCCAATGTCACCACCTGGCAGAATGCACTCTTTCGTCCACGCCGGACCAATGCCCTGATAGTACGACGCCAGTTTTTCCATCGCGTGTTCAGCCAGCTTACGGTAGGTCGTCAGCTTACCGCCAAAGACCGACAGCAGCGGCGCTTTGCCATTTTCGTCGTGGATATCCAGCGTGTAATCACGGGTGATAGCCTGCGGCGAGTCGGACTCGTCATCGCACAGCGGACGTACGCCCGAATATGTCCAGACGATATCGTCACGGCCAAGCTGTTTCTTAAAGTGCGCGTTGTAGACCTTCAGCAGGTAATTGATTTCGCTCTCATCAATTTTCACCGCTTTCGGGTCGCCTTTGTATTCAACGTCTGTCGTCCCGATGATCGAGAATTCGTCCATCCATGGGATAACAAACACAATGCGTTTATCTTCGTTTTGCAGAATATAAGCCTGCTTCTGGGTATGTACGCGCGGAACCACAATGTGGCTGCCTTTAATCAGGCGAATGCCGTACGGCGATGGCAGGTGCATACCATCGTCGAAGAACTCTTTCACCCACGGGCCGGTGGCGTTGACCAGCCCACGTGCCTGCCAGGTGTGCTTTTTGCCAGTATCAATATCTTCAGCTTCAACAATCCACAAACCGTTTTCACGGCGAGCAGAGGTGGCACGCGTGCGGGTTAATACTTCTCCGCCTTTGCGTACGACCATTTGGGCGTTTGCCAAAACCAGTCGCGCATCGTCTACCCAGCAGTCAGAATATTCGAAACCGCGCACAATCTCAGGTTTCAGTACGGAGTCTGCGCCAAAACGCAAACCGGTAGAACTCGGCAAACTGGTGCGTTTGCCCAGATGATCGTACATAAACAGACCAATGCGGATCATCCAGGCCGGGCGCAGGTGCGGGCGATGGGGCAGACGAAAGCGCATAGGAAAGGCGATATGCGGTGCCATTTTCAACAGCACTTCACGTTCGGCCAGCGCTTCGCTCACCAGGCGAAATTCGTAATGTTCCAGGTAGCGCAGGCCACCGTGAATGAGTTTGGAGCTAGCGGAGGAGGTTGCGCAGGCTAAATCCTGCGCTTCCAGCATCAGCACGGATAAACCGCGTCCAGCGGCATCTGCCGCGATACCGGCACCGTTGATGCCTCCACCTATCACAATCAGATCTTTGGTTTCCATGCTGGCCTCTCGCACTTTCGTTATAGCTCATTAATGTTCGTTATCGAGCATAATAGCAAAGATTCGCGCCATTGGTAACATCGGATAAACAATTTACAGTGATACATATAACATTATGGCGTTTAACTGCCGTCGGGACGTACACTAAGAAGTAACATGTCCGAAAAGCGTCACCTGCCATATAAAGAAGAGAGAGCAATGGATCAGTTTGAATGTATTAATGTCGAAGAAGCGCATCAGAAGCTGCATCAGGGGAGCGCGGTGTTGGTGGATATCCGCGATCCGCAAAGCTATGCGATGGGTCATGCCCCGCAGGCGTTTCATCTGACGAACGACACGCTGGGGTCGTTTATGCGTGAGCATGATTTCGACACCGCCGTATTGGTGATGTGTTATCACGGCAACAGCAGTAAAGGTGCGGCGCAATATCTTCTTCAACAAGGCTATGACGCGGTTTACAGCGTTGATGGCGGCTTCGACGCCTGGCATCGACATTTTCCGGCAGAAGTGGCATACGGTTCGTAAGGCTATACCCAAATTAATTCGAGTTGCATCGCGACGGCGACGCAGCGAATCTCCGGGAGCGTACGAACAGTACGTGACCGGAGTGAGCGAGGAAAGCCAACAAAGATGCAGCTCGAAGTAAGAAGGGTATATATACTGTCCTCTTTTGTGTGGATGAAGCGACAGCAACCATGTTGATGATTACCTCTTTTGCTAACCCCCGCGTGGCGCAGGCATTTGTTGATTATATGGCGACACAGGGCGTTATCCTGACGATTCAACAACATCAGCAAACGGATGTCTGGCTGGCGGATGAGTCCCAGGCCGAGCGCGTGCGTGCTGAACTGGCGCGATTTCTGGAGAATCCGGGCGACCCGCGTTACCTCGCGGCAAGCTGGCAGTCAGGCCAGACCGATAGCGGTCTGCGCTACCAACGTTATCCGTTCCTGGCCACATTGCGCGAACGCGCAGGCCCGGTAACGTGGGCGGTGATGGCCGCATGTGTGGTGGTGTTTATCGCCATGAACGTGCTGGGCGACCAGGCGGTGATGCTCTGGCTGGCATGGCCGTTTGACCCTACGCTGAAATTTGAATTCTGGCGTTATTTTACCCACGCTTTTATGCACTTCTCGCTGATGCATATTCTGTTCAACCTGCTGTGGTGGTGGTATCTCGGCGGTGCGGTTGAAAAGCGTTTGGGTAGCGGAAAACTGATAGTCATTACCGTGATCAGCGCCCTGCTGAGCGGTTATGTTCAGCAGAAATTTAGCGGTCCGTGGTTTGGTGGACTGTCTGGCGTGGTATATGCGCTGATGGGCTATGTGTGGTTGCGCGGCGAGCGCGATCCGCAGAGCGGTATTTTCCTGCAGCGTGGTTTGATTATTTTTGCTTTGATCTGGATTGTTGCCGGCTGGTTTGATCTGTTTGGCATGTCGATGGCGAATGGCGCACATATCGCCGGGCTGGCCGTGGGTCTGGCAATGGCGTTTGCCGATACTATTCATGTGCGAAAACGAACGTAATTTCAGGGAACCATAATGAAGCAAACACAACGACATGACGCGATCATTGAACTGGTAAAAAAACAGGGATACGTCAGTACTGAGGAGCTGGTGGAGCATTTCTCCGTTAGCCCGCAGACGATTCGCCGCGATCTTAACGATCTGGCCGATCAGAACATGATTTTGCGCCATCACGGCGGCGCGGCGCTGCCATCCAGCTCGGTCAACACCCCGTGGCATGACCGTAAAGCGACGCAGACGGCGGAAAAAGAGCGCATTGCACGCAAAGTTGCCACGCAGATCCCGAACGGCTCTACGCTATTTATTGATATCGGCACTACGCCGGAAGCGGTGGCTCACGCGCTGCTCAATCACAGTAATTTACGTATCGTGACCAACAACCTCAATGTGGCGAATACGCTGATGGCGAAAGAGGATTTCCGCATAATCCTCGCCGGTGGCGAACTGCGTAGCCGCGACGGCGGTATTATGGGCGAAGCGACCCTCGACTTCATTTCTCAGTTCCGACTGGACTTCGGCATCTTAGGGATCAGCGGCATCGACAGCGATGGTTCTCTGCTGGAGTTTGATTATCACGAAGTTCGCACCAAACGCGCGATTATTGAGAATTCACGGCATGTGATGCTGGTGGTGGATCACTCGAAGTTTGGGCGTAACGCGATGGTGAATATGGGCAGTATCAGCATGGTGGATGCGGTGTATACCGACACGCTGCCGCCCGCTGGCGTGATGCAGGTTATCGCAGACCATCATATTCAGTTAGAGCTGTGCTGAGATAATTGCCTGATAAGCGTAGCGCATCAGGCATTAACTAAACCCCATATCCCATCATCTTCAGCAGCTTCTGCGCATGTTGCACCGCATCCTGACGATGTGCGACGCCAAGTTTTTGGTACAAATTGCGGATGTGCGTCTTGATGGTCGTTGCCGCGACGGCCAGCTCTCCGGCGATCTGCTCGTTGCTGTAGCCCGAATAAATCAGTCCCAGAACCTGCCATTCGCGCTGGGTCAGCGGACTGGTGCGGATAAGCTCCGGCACTTCCGGATGAGTAAGAAGACGCTCAACGAATCCTTCATCGAAGTGGGCGAATTTATGGCGGTGGTGCTGGTTAATCTCGCGCAAAATGCGCTGGGCGCGGTGCTGATCGAGCTCCGGTAAGGTATTGAGCTGAATCAGCTGACGCAGTTGTTGCGCCATGGCCTCGCCTTCAATAACAAAGTGACTGATAAACCCGGTGCGGTTCGCCAGCTGCAGCGCATCGAGTAATACGCGCTGGGCGTCATTTTTGCGCCCTGCCTGCCAGTACAGCTGATTAAGCAGCAGCAGGTTACGGTTCAGATCGCTCATCAGACGCAGATTACGCGCATTTTCATTCAACTCTTCCAGCACAATTTCAGCCGGTTCAAACTCGCCGAGCAGGATCTGCGCGCGGGCGATGTTGCGCCACTGGCTTTGCAGGAAGTGGTTATTGGCGAATTCCGGTTTCGGCGTGTGGCGCAGCCAGTTGGCGGCCGAGTTTTTGTCGCCTACCATTTGCCAGTAAATCACCCGCACCTTATCGGCGTTTGAGATCCAGTCGCTGTGATAGTGGCCGTTGCCCAGCAGGTTTTCCAGACGGTTAAGCAGGCTACGCGCATTGTCCAGATCGCCCCGCGCCAGCGAACACTGAATCAGCAATGCCAGGCACTGTAGCTGTTGCTGCGGCTGGAAAGTGGAAAGCAGTTCAATACCCGAGCGGGCAGACGCTTCGGACTCGTCCAGACGCGCCCATGCCCACAGTAGCTGCGCGCGAATACGTACCAGGAACTCGTGCATCGGCAGTTGTTCCAGATGCTGCTCTTTGATCAGTTGAAACGCTTTTTCCTGAGTCTCCCAGGCGGCCTGTAAAAAGCCCTGGGCAAACAAAATCTCGCTTTGCTGGATAAGGCTCCACAGCGCGTAATGCCAGACGTCATGATGGCGGGCCATTTGCTCGGTTTGCTGCATCAACGCCAGAGAGCGCGTGAGATCGCCCTTACAGTGCAGGACTTCGCCGTGCACCGAGGTGGCGACGATACGGCTATAGAACCAGGCGATGGGTAACTCATCCAGCGCCAGTTTCGCCAGACGCTCGGCTTCGTCAGGGTTTCCGTCGTTAATCGCTACCTGCGCCCGCAGGGCGTTGAATTCGGCGTGCAGCGTTGGTTCCATGTCGCCTTTTATTTCCTGCTCAGCGCGCGCCAGCAGAGTGTTAACCTCTCCGTAGCGGTGCTGGCTTTGCATCAGCCAGGCCTGGAGCAGAACCAGACGCGGGTTTTCCAGCAGGCTTTCCCACGGCAGAGCTTTCAGCGACTCTTCCAGCAGCGTCAGCTCGCTGTGGTTAAACAGTCCCCACGCATGATTAAGCAGGATATCGCGGAGCATATGGGCGTCGCCTGCCGCCAGCGCGTGGTGGATAGCTTCGCTGGGGAAACCTTGCGCCATCCAGCTTTCCGCAGCAGCGCGGTGTATTTCGGGCAGTTCGCTCGCCAGCTCCCACTGACAGCGCTGGCGTAAAAAGCTGCCAAACAGCGGGTGATAACTGAACCACTCGCCAACGTCATCCATCCGCTGCAGGAATAAGCCCTGGCGCTCAATCTCCTCCAGCCGCATCTGGCCGTTTTCTTCCCCGGTAACGCGGACGATCAGCGCATCGTTCATGGAGCGCAGAATGGCGCTTTTCAGCAGGAAGTGACGGGTGCCGAGGTCGACGCTGTCCAGCACTTCATCAACCAGGTAATCAGATAAATGGCTGGCGTTGATCCCGGCGAGGCGACGTGCCGACTGGTGAGCAGAGTTATTGTTCTGGCGGGCGGAAAGGGCAATCAGTTGTAACGCTGTGGCCCAGCCAGCAACGTCATCACACATCCGGCTGCTTTCAGCCGCTTCAATGGGGGAGGACAAACGTCGGTCGAAAAATTGTTTGGCTTCCTGATGGTTAAAGGCTAACTGTTGGCTGCCTATCTCCAGTAGTTGATCGCGTACCCGCAGGTTAGCAATGCCCAACTGCGGCAGGTTGCGCGACAGCACGACCAGCGTAAGGTTCTCAGGCTGGTGACGCAGGAAAAACCGCATCGCTTCGTGAATAGCCGGATTAGAGATCAGATGATAATCATCCACCACCAGGTAGAGCGGGCGGTGCCACTCGGCCAGTTCGATAAATAGCTGGGCAAACAGTGACGTCAGGCTGGCGTATTGGCGCTTTTGCACCATCGCTTCGCTGGTGGTGCAATGTCCACCGGTTGCCTGCTGGATGGCGGCGATCAGATAGCTCGCAAAACGTTCTTGCTGATTATCGCCTTCATCCAGAGAGTACCAGCCTAAGTCGTTCTTCCCCGCCGCCCATTGTGAAACCAGCGTCGTTTTTCCATACCCAGCAGGACTTGTTATCAGGGCGAGCCTGAAATTGTTCGCGCCGGAAAGTTTAGCCAACAGGCGCTCACGAACCACCGTATGGTCGAGTCGAACCGGACGACTTAATTTAGACGGAATCAACATAAGTTAGTCACTTCACTGTGTGAAAATGGGGAAGAGTGATTTTTTTTGCGCTTCGTAATTAATGGATATAAGGTCGGCCAGATTAGAGTTTTATGCAAGCTAAGCGGACTTTTTGTGTGTCTGATTTTGCACTATGTCACAAATCTATACATCTATTACATTAATTGGTTTAAAGAGTCGCAACAGGCGTGGCGACTGGATCCGTCGTTATTTTGACTGCGCCGAAAAATGCCTCATTTTTTATAAGGCTACTCAGTGAGTTAATGTAAAGCACCGAATCTTGTGGCCGACTTAAAAGTTTCATGTGAATTATCTTATCTGGCCCAGGTATTTCAGGTTAGAAACTATTTCTCTGTTTACACATTGTTTCCCCACCGTCACCCCACTATTTGATATTGTCGATTTATCCCTTGCTATTAATGCGTCGTCCGTTATGCGGGATTACGCGAATTTACGGGCGATTACGCTACCTTTAAGTGGCAGCGATCACATTTTTATGCTCATCCCCGCTCCTCCTCCCTGCCTAATCCGTGCCAGGATGAGGAATGTCAACAACGAGCCAGGCAAACTAGCGATAACGTTGTTTTATTACCTAAGGATCTGGAACCCCTATGTCACAGCCTACTTTCAACAAAGATCAATTTCAGGCTGCCCTGACACGTCAGTGGCAGCGCTTCGGTTTACTGTCGGCTCAAGAAATGACGTCGCGCCAGTGGTGGCAAGCAGTGAGTGGGGCGTTGGCTGAGTTACTCAGCGCCCAGCCTGCGGCAAAACCGGCAAAAAATCAGCGTCACGTTAACTACATCTCGATGGAGTTTTTGATTGGTCGTCTGACCGGCAACAACTTACTTAATCTCGGCTGGTATCAGGCGGTGAGCGATGAGCTAAAAGCGCATGACGTCAACCTGACCGACCTGCTGGAAGAAGAGATCGATCCGGCGTTAGGTAACGGTGGGTTGGGGCGTCTGGCGGCCTGCTTCCTTGATTCGATGGCGACGGTCGGCCAGTCGGCGACGGGCTACGGTCTCAACTACCAGTACGGCCTGTTCCGTCAGTCGTTTGCCGATGGGCAACAGATGGAAGCCCCGGACGACTGGCATCGCGGCAGTTATCCGTGGTTCCGCCACAACGAGGCGCTGGATGTGCAGGTTGGAATTGGCGGCAAAGTCACCAAAGAAGGGCACTGGGAACCAGGATTTATCATCACTGGTCAGGCCTGGGATCTGCCGGTTCTTGGCTATCGCAACAGCGTGGCCCAGCCGCTGCGTCTGTGGCAGGCCAGCCACGCGCATCCGTTTAACCTGACCAAATTTAATGACGGCGATTTCCTGCGGGCAGAACAGCAGGGCATTGACGCCGAAAAACTGACCAAAGTGCTGTACCCGAACGACAACCACACCGCGGGTAAAAAGCTGCGCCTGATGCAGCAGTATTTCCAGTGCGCCTGCTCCGTAGCCGACATTCTGCGTCGTCATCATCTGGCAGGGCGTAAACTGCATGAGCTGGCTGATTACGAAGTGATTCAGCTTAATGATACCCACCCGACCATCGCGATCCCAGAGCTGCTGCGCGTGCTGATTGATGAGCACCAAATGAGCTGGGACGATGCGTGGGCCATTACCAGTAAAACCTTTGCTTACACCAACCATACCCTGATGCCGGAAGCGTTAGAGTGCTGGGACGAGAAGCTGGTGAAAGCGCTTCTGCCGCGCCATATGCAAATCATCAAAGAGATTAACGACCGCTTTAAGAAACTGGTCGATAAAACCTGGCCGGGTGATGCTGAAGTCTGGGCGAAACTGGCGGTGGTGCACAACAAACAGGTGCGCATGGCTAACATGTGTGTGGTCAGCGGTTTTGCGGTTAACGGCGTGGCGGCGCTGCACTCCGATCTGGTGGTGAAAGATTTGTTCCCGGAATATCACCAGCTCTGGCCGAATAAATTCCATAACGTCACCAACGGGATTACCCCACGTCGCTGGATTAAGCAGTGCAACCCGGCGCTTGCCGCTCTGCTGGATAAATCGCTGAAAAAAGAGTGGGCCAACGACCTCGACCAGTTGATTAACCTGGAAAAATACGCTGACGATGCGAAGTTCCGTCAGCAGTATCGTGACATCAAGCTGGCGAACAAAGAGCGACTGGTTAAGTTTATTAAAGCACGTACCGGTATTGAGATAACGACCAACGCGATTTTTGATATTCAGATTAAACGTCTGCATGAGTACAAGCGTCAGCACCTCAACCTGCTGCACATTCTGGCGTTGTACAAAGAAATTCGTGAGAACCCGCAGGCCGATCGCGTGCCGCGCGTATTCCTGTTTGGCGCAAAAGCCGCGCCGGGTTACTACCTGGCGAAAAATATCATCTTCGCCATCAACAAGGTTGCGCAAACCATCAATAACGACCCGCAAGTGGGTGACAAACTGAAGGTCGTCTTCCTGCCGGATTATTGTGTCTCGGCGGCGGAAATGCTGATCCCGGCGGCGGATATCTCTGAGCAGATCTCAACCGCAGGGAAAGAGGCTTCCGGCACCGGTAATATGAAGCTGGCGCTGAACGGTGCGTTAACCGTCGGTACGCTGGATGGCGCAAACGTCGAAATCGCCGAGAAGGTGGGTGACGAAAATATCTTCATCTTTGGTCATACCGTGGAAGAGGTGAAGGCGCTCAAAGCCAAAGGCTACGATCCGGTGAAATGGCGTAAGAAAGACAAAGTGCTGGATGCTGTCCTGAAAGAGCTGGAAAGCGGGAAATACAGCGATGGCGACAAACATGCCTTCGACCAGATGTTGCACAGTATTGGCAAGCAGGGCGGTGACCCGTATCTGGTGATGGCGGACTTCGCGGCCTACGTTGAAGCTCAGAAGCAGGTTGACGTGTTGTATCGTGACCAGGAAGCCTGGACCCGGGCGGCGATTCTGAATACCGCGCGTTGCGGCATGTTCAGTTCGGATCGCTCCATCCGCGATTATCAGGCTCGTATCTGGCAGGCGAAACGTTAAGGGATCGCGATGGAAAGCAAACGTCTGGATAATGCCGCGCTGGCGGCGGGGATCAGCCCCAATTACATTAATGCCCACGGTAAACCGCAGTCTATTGGCGCCGAAACCAAGCGGCGTTTGCTTGACGCCATGCATCGCACCTCCGCCGCCGTTCAGGTGGCGGTGACGCCGGTGCCGAATGTCATGGTTTATACCGCTGGTAAGAAAATGCCGCTGGCGGTTGAGGGAAGCGGGGAGTTTAACTGGCTGCTGACTACCGAAGAGGGCGTGCAGCACAAAGGGCATGCCGTCGGCGGTAAATCTTTTAACCTTCCAGCCAGGCTGCCGGAGGGGTATCACACGCTGACTCTGACCCAGGGCGAGCTGCGCACCCATTGCCGCATCATCGTCGCGCCGAAACGCTGCTATGAGCCACAGGCGCTGCTTGCCGGGCAGAAGCTGTGGGGCGCATGCGTTCAGCTCTACACCCTGCGCTCGGAAAAAAACTGGGGGATCGGCGATTTTGGCGATCTCCGCACCATGTTGGTGGATGTGGCGCAACGCGGGGGCGCGTTTATCGGGCTTAATCCGATTCACGCACTGTATCCGGCGAACCCGGAGAGCGCCAGCCCGTATAGTCCATCGTCACGTCGTTGGCTGAACGTTATTTATATTGATGTTAACGCAGTCGATGATTTCCACCTGAGTAAAGAGGCACAGGCCTGGTGGCAGAAACCTGCGACGCAGCAAGCTTTGCAACGCGCGCGCGATGCTGAGTGGGTTGATTATTCTGCCGTTACCGCACTGAAGATGACGGCGCTACGTATGGCGTGGAAAAGCTTCTCTGCGCGCGATGATGAGCAGATGGCGGCATTCCGCCAGTTTGTGACTCAGGAAGGGGATAGCCTCTACTGGCAGGCGGCCTTTGACGCGTTGCATGCCAATCAGGTGAAAGAGGACGCATTGCGCTGGGGCTGGCCGGTGTGGCCGCAGGCATTCCAGTCGGTGGACTCGCCAGAGGTAAAACGCTTCTGCGAAACACATCGTGATGATGTGGATTTCTACCTGTGGTTGCAGTGGCTGGCGTATAGCCAGTTTGCTGACTGCTGGAAAACCAGCCAGGGCTTTGCGATGCCGATTGGACTGTATCGCGACCTGGCGGTTGGCGTGGCCGAAGGTGGGGCGGAAACCTGGTGCGACCGCGAGCTGTACTGCCTGAAAGCCTCGGTGGGCGCACCGCCGGACATTCTCGGTCCGCTCGGACAAAACTGGGGACTGCCGCCGATGGATCCGCACATCATCACGGCACGCGCTTACGAACCGTTTATCGAATTGCTGCGCGCCAATATGCAGAACTGTGGCGCGCTGCGCATCGACCATGTTATGTCGATGCTGCGTCTGTGGTGGATCCCTTACGGAGAAACAGCCGATCACGGTGCCTACGTGCATTATCCGGTAGATGATCTGCTTTCCATTCTGGCGCTGGAAAGTAAACGTCATCACTGCATGGTGATTGGTGAAGATCTGGGTACCGTGCCGGTGGAGATCGTCAGCAAGCTGCGTGACAGTGGTGTCTATTCCTACAAAGTACTTTATTTTGAGAATGACCATGAGAAGAACTTCCGTGCGCCGAAAGCGTACCCGGAACAATCAATGGCAGTCGCGGCGACGCATGACCTTCCTACGCTTAAAGGTTATTGGGATAGCGGCGATCTGACGCTCGGTAAGGCGCTGGGCCTGTACCCGGATGAAGTCGTGCTGCGTGGGTTGTATCAGGACAGAGAACTGGCGAAACAGGGGCTGCTGGACGCGCTGCACAAATACGGTTGCCTGCCAAAACGTGCTGGTCACAAGGCGTCCCTGATGTCGATGACGCCGATTCTTAATCGCGGTATGCAACGCTACATCGCTGACAGCAACAGTGCGTTGCTGGGCCTGCAACCGGAAGACTGGCTGGATATGGCTGAGCCGGTCAACATTCCGGGGACCAGCGACCAGTACAAAAACTGGCGGCGTAAGCTCACCGCCACGCTGGAACAGATGTTTGCCGATGAGGGCGTGAATAAGCTGATTAAGGATTTGGATAAGCGCCGCAAAGCGGCCGCGAAGAAGAAGTAAAAAGCCGGGGATTTCCCCGGATTTTTTATGGTGCTAGATCGTAGGCCGGATGGCAGCTTTGCCTTATTCGGCCTACGAGCCGTCTCGTTTAAACCACCATACCCAGCAGCAGACACCCTACCAGACCACAGACGGAGATAATGGTTTCCAGCATTGACCATGACTTGATGGTCTCACCGATGGTCAGGTTGAAGTACTCCTTGAACAGCCAGAAGCCTGGATCGTTCACGTGGGAGAAAATGACGGAACCGGAACCAACCGCAATAACCATCAGCTCTGGGCTTACGCCGGTCGTTGCAATCAACGGCGCTACAATCCCACCTGCTGTAATCGCAGCAACGGTCGCGGAACCCAGTGCGATACGCAGTACCGCCGCGATAGACCATGCCATCAGCAGTGGAGACACGTTAGAGCCGTGCATCATTGAAGCGATGTATTTGTCCACGCCGCTATCAACCAGGACCTGTTTGAAGGCACCGCCACCACCGATGATCAACAGCATCATTGCGATGATTTTGATTGAGGACACCAGCGTGTCGTTAATCTGATCCATCGAACGTCCACGGTTCAGACCAAAAGTGAACATCGCAATCAGCACTGCGATAAGCGTTGCCATGACCGGATCGCCGAGGAACTCTGCAACCGTCAGGAAAGCATGACCTTTTGGCAGAATCATCTCCGCCACGGCGCGCATTGCCATCAGGATAACCGGTACCAGAGAGGTCCAGACGCTGACGCCAAAGCCAGGCATCTCTTCTTCAGTAAAGGTTTTCGCGCTGTACAAACCTTCCGGGATTGGCTTATCGATGCCTTTCAGGAAACGAGCGTACACCGGACCGGCGAGAATAACGGTTGGGATTGCCAGAATTGTACCAAACAGCAGGGTTTTACCCATATCTGCGTTGAAAATGGTGGCAATAGCGGTTGGACCCGGGTGTGGCGGCAGGAAGCCATGTGTTACGGACAGCGCAGCAGCCATCGGTACGCCAACGTACAGCAGCGGGATATTGGCAGCAGCGGCGATGGTGAACACCAGCGGCAGCATCAGCACGAAGCCGACTTCGTAGAACAGGGCAAAACCGACGGTGAAGCCAGTTAATACCACCGCCCACTGGATATGTTTTTTGCCGAATTTAGCAATCAGGGTGGTTGCGATGCGCTGTGCGCCGCCGCAGTCCGCCAGCATTTTGCCCAGCATGGCGCCAAAACCCATAATCAGGGCGAGGCTGCCAAGGGTTCCGCCGACGCCGGCTTTAATCGAACCGATGACTTTATCCAGTGGCATCCCTTGCATCAATCCGACAGCAAGCGCCACCAGGACGAGAGCGATGAAACCGTTCATTTTGAAACGGATCATCAGGAGGAGTAACAAGATTACACCGATAGCAACGATGACTAATGGCATGATTTACCTGGCCTTTACTTTGTTATGGGTAACGTCAGTGTTTAGATGACAAATTCCGATTGTCCCGACCGGGAACAGAGTATTCTCAGCACCAATGCTGGTTGCCTTCAAAACTAATCAGTTTAGCTGGCTATTATGTGTGTATTAGGTGCTGATACGAATGATACGGGTAACATGTGGCGCTTGAAAATCACCTGGGCAGGCAAAATTTAAATTATGAGAGGCTGGTCAAATTATGCGGGGGATTGTTGCAGGATAGATGCGAAGAAATGCAGGGTAGTAGGCCGTTACGCTGCCATTCGGCAGCAATGCCCGATAGCGACGCGGATGCGTCTTATCGGGCCTACGGCAACTCTACAGCTTAGGACTTAGTAGTAAGAGTGCTCGCCGCGCTGGTGTTCGGTTAAATCGCGAACGCCTTTCAGTTCAGGGAATTCAGCCAGCAGCTGTTTCTCGATACCTTCTTTCAGCGTGACATCTACCATTGAACAGCCGTTACAGCCGCCGCCAAACTGCAGAATGGCGTAGCCTTCATCGGTGATTTCCATCAGAGAGACGCGACCGCCGTGGCCAGCCAACTGAGGGTTGATCTGCGATTGCAGCATGTACTCCACGCGTTCCATCAGCGGCGCATCATCGGCAACTTTACGCATTTTGGCGTTTGGCGCTTTCAGAGTCAGTTGAGAGCCTAACTGGTCGGTCACGAAATCGATTTCTGCATCTTCCAGATACGGTGCGCTCAGTTCATCAACATATGCGGTCAGCAGGTCAAATTTAATGGCGGTGTCGGTTGCTTCCACGGCGTCCGGCGGACAATAAGAAACGCCGCATTCAGCGTTAGGCGTGCCGGGATTAATCACAAATACGCGGATTTGTGTCCCTTCTTCCTGATTTGCCAGCAGTTTGGCAAAGTGCGCTTGTGCAGCATCGGAAATATGGATCATAGTAATGGCCTAATAGTTGACTATTTTACTTGGTTATAATACGCCCATCATCGAGGCTCTACAAGGTTCGACACAGGCACCATACCTGGACAGTCGCCGCGCCGTTGCGTAAAAGCAGCTGCGCGATTTCCGCGACGGTACTTCCGGTAGTGACGACATCATCCACAATAACCATATGGAGTCCCCGCACCGGCAATTCAAGGCGAAAGGCGTTTTTCAGGTTACGTTTACGTAATCGGGCGCTGAGATGGTGCTGCGTCGCCGTCGCCCGAACCCGCGTGATGGCCTGGCTGTTCCAGTCGCAGCCCAGCCAGCGCGCCAGAGGGCGGCACAATAAATCGCTCTGATTAAATCCTCTGCGCCAGTGTCGGCGTTGCCAGAGCGGGACGCTGACCAGCCTGTCCGGCAGAGGAAGGCCGCTGGCGCGCCGGGCCTGTAATACCTCCAGCAACAGTAAACGTGACAGGGCGCAGGCCATTTCGCTGCGTCGCGAAAACTTGAGCTGGTGGATAAGCCCGCTCAACGGTGGAATGTAGTCGCTGACCGTGACCAGTCGCTGCCACGGTGGTGGTTTTTGCAGGCATCGCCCGCAGGGAATGACGGTATGAGCGGCAGGGAGGCCACATTGAGGGCACAGGCTGCCGCGCTGACGCGTTGCCCGCGTGCAAACAGAGCAAATCCCCCAATGCCCCAACGTCAGGGGCATTCGGCATAGCCAGCACAATCCCGGTACTGTTAGCATAGAAGCATCCTTTCAGGCTAAAAGAGAACAATAACTGATGAATGACATCTGGTGGCAGACCCAGGGTTCGGGAAATTGCCATCTTGTGCTGCTGCACGGATGGGGACTGAATGCGCAAGTCTGGAATTGCATAAGTGAGGAACTGAGCTCGCATTTCACGCTGCATCTTGTCGACTTACCGGGATTTGGCCGCAGCCAGGGTTTTGGTGCAATGTCGCTGGAAGAGATGGCTGAGCGGGTATTAAAACAGGCGCCGGAGAACGCTATCTGGCTCGGCTGGAGTCTGGGCGGGCTGGTTGCAAGCCAGGTGGCGTTAACGCATCCTGGCCGTGTTCAGGCGCTGGTGACCGTGGCGTCTTCCCCTTGCTTTAGCGCGCGAGACGAGTGGCCGGGTATCAAGCCAGAAGTGCTGGCAGGCTTCCAGCAGCAGTTGAGCGAAGATTTTCAGCGTACGGTGGAGCGTTTTCTGGCATTGCAAACGATGGGTACGGAAACCGCGCGTCAGGATGCGCGAGCGTTGAAGAAAACGGTGCTGGCTTTACCCATGCCGGAAGTCGAGGTGCTTAATGGCGGGCTGGAGATCCTGAAAACAGTCGATCTGCGTGAGCCGCTGTGCTCGGTGGATATGCCTTTCCTGCGGATGTATGGTTATCTTGACGGGCTGGTTCCGCGCAAAGTTATCCCGATGCTGGATGCCCTGTGGCCCCAGAGCGAGTCGTTGGTGTTTGCTAAGGCGGCGCATGCGCCGTTTATCTCGCATCCTGCTGAGTTCTGCGCAGCGCTGGTGGCGTTGAAGCAGCGGCTATAAATTCGTTGCGTTGCCCGGCACAGCCACGCTTGCCGGGCTTGAGATTAATGACTGCGCGCAGCCAGATCCTCAGCGGTCAGACCGGTAATTCTGAAGATGGTCAGCGGGTCTATACCATCAGCCTGCATGGTTGATGCAATGCGCAGAGCTTCCTCACGTTTGCCTTGTTGCAAACCCTCTCGTAACCCCTCTTGTAATCCCTCTCGTAACCCTTTCCTGTGACCTTCCTGAAGACCATTAAGGTGCCCTTCTTGTCGTAATCTTTCGGCGATAGTCATCAGCTTCTCCTTATGTTGGGGTAAACGTTCGGCGACTTCATATAGGAACTCGCCAAAATGTGCGCTGTCCCCGGCCTGCAGTAAATAATTAAACAGGGCTTTCAACTGGTTGTCATTAGCGTGTCCTTTAACAAGCAGGATGGCCAGCTTTTCTACCAGCCCCATCAAATCGCGTTTACGAATATGTTTTTGGATGAGTTCCAGCAGCGCCATCCGACGATGCTGCATGATCTCGTCATCGGGCACGACGGTGATATCGATCAGTGGAAACGCGGTACTATAAAGTTGTCTGGCGGATTCAGGGTCATCAAATTCGTCCAGCCAACAAAGTGAGTAGGGGTATGGGCTTGCTGAGCCATGATAAAAAAGCATGGGGATCACCAGCGGGAGTTTCTTATGGCCTGCCGCTAAATGGCGGTGCATTACCGCAATGGCATAACGCATCAGCCGAAATGCCATATGGCTATCGGCGGTGCTCTGATGCTCAATAATGGTGTAAATATAGCCATCGCCTTCGCGCGTTTTTAACGACCACAGCACATCGGAATAGTAGGCGCGCAAATCGTCCTCAATAAAACTGCCGGATTCCAGTTGCAGCGTTTTAAGATCGCAAAGTTTTTGCAAAGAGGCTGGAAGATGAAGCTGAATAAAGTCGCGTGCGGTCGCAGGGTTGTTTAAGAACGTTTTGAAAATCGCGTCATGCGGTGTAGCTGTCGTGTCAGTATTCATGGCGATCCGTCACCTGAGAAACAAGATGACGGGACTCTACTTCTCTGGTCGGCAGTAATCATCCACGAGTTGATAACGATGCGCGGCAGGCTGGAGGATAGATCTGTTTTGCTGAAAACAGAGAGGTCTTTGTGGAATCCATTACGCAAAAAGCCGGATATTAGCTTAAACGCTATATCCGGCCTGAACGTTTGCAGTTATTTGTAGGCCGGATAAGCGTAGCGCCATCCGGCATCGAACTAGCGTAAAGCCCACCACTCGCGCAGGCAGGCTTTACCTTGCGGACAATTTTTGCAGCTTCCGGAGAGACACCCGTCGGCATCTTCCTGAATCCGCATCGCTTTGCCCATCTTTTCTAACTGATTCAGCATGGCGTCAATCATGGGCTGCGGGGTATGCAGCGTGTGGCTAATTTGTGTCGCCTCCATGCGCCCCCGCAAAGCCAATAAATCACGAACCTGAATAAGCGATGCCATCGTCGATAACCTTAGTGGCAATCGCCAGTGGTGCTTGAACAGCAGGAACTTGCCGTCCTGTTCGTCGCCAGCAGCGCGAGGTCCACGCGGCTGCGAGCTCGACGCAGCAGGCCCAGCAACACGATGTTAAACAGGATGACGGCTAAAATGCACACCAGACTGTAGGTCGGGTGTTCTTTGTAGCTGACCGTCTGATAAAACAGCGTCGACAGAGAGTAGGCGATGTTCAGACCCCACAGAATCGAGAAGCTCATCCAGCCACGGCTGGATTCACGTGCGATTGCGCCCATCACTGAAATGCACGGTACATACAGCAGAACAAAGATCAGGTAGCTGTACGCGGCGGCGGCGCTGCCAAATTTCTCGCCCATCACGCCCATTGCGCCTGTCGCCATTTCACCGTCGCCCTTGCTGGCTTCGATAGGGTTAGCCAGCACGCTCAGGCTGAAGGTGTCTTTCAGGCTTTGCCAGGTTTCATCCACCGCGCCGAGCAGTTCGTCACCGAGGTGGAAATCTGCCGGATTGAACTCTTCTTCCTGAATGTTTTCTGCGGTATAGAGCGTGTTCAGCGTACCGACAACCACTTCTTTCGCCATCGCGCCGGTAAACAGACCTACGGTTGCCTGCCAGTTATCTTCGTGAACGCCAATCGGCTTAAAGACAGGGGTAATAACGCGGCTAACGGAGGCCAGAGCAGAGTCGTTGATGTTGTCGACGATTTTTCCGCTCAGCGAGAAGCTGTTAAACGCGCTGAGGAAAATGCTGACGATGATGATGACTTTACCCGCGCGCAGAACGAAGCCTTTCAGGCGTTGCCAGGTCTGAATGATCAGACTCTTAATGTGCGGCACGTGGTACACCGGCAGCTCCATCACGAACGGCGTTGCTTCACCACGCATGATGGTGTGTTTGAGCATCAGACCGGTCAACACCGCCATAACGATACCCAGCACGTATAGTGAGAAGACCGCCAGCGCGCCGTTCTGACCAAAGAACGCTGCGGCGAAGACGGCGAAAATCGCCAGACGTGCGCCACAGGACATAAACGGCGCCATCATGATGGTCATCAAACGCTCACGCGGGGCATCCAGCGTACGTGCGCCCATTACAGAAGGT
This sequence comes from Citrobacter sp. Ce006, assembly GCF_030336535.1. Classification (NCBI taxonomy): domain Bacteria; kingdom Pseudomonadati; phylum Pseudomonadota; class Gammaproteobacteria; order Enterobacterales; family Enterobacteriaceae; genus Citrobacter; species Citrobacter sp. Ce006. Next base: position 659,290 of record NZ_JAOWDO010000073.1, on the reverse strand, counting down.
ACGTTACAGCCAAAGCCGACGATCAGCGGGACAAACGATTTGCCCGGGAGTCCCAGCGCCTGCATCAAACGGTCCATCACAAACGCGGCGCGCGCCATGTAGCCGGAGTCTTCAAGGAAGGAGAGGAACAGGTACATCATGCCGATTTGCGGTACCAGCGGCAGCACGGTGTTAATCCCGCCGCCAAGGCCCTGGGCCAGGAAGATGGTAAGCCAGTCCGGGAAGTGCAGCGTGTAGCCAATCCACTGAATACCATGGATAAAGAGCGCCACGGAGCCGACGTCAAACAAGGGTTGCAGCGCACCGCCAATGTTGATGGCGAGCAGGAACATCAGGTACATCACGAACAGGAAAATCGGCAGACCAAGGAAGCGGTTAAGGACGATTTTATCTACAGCGGTGGTGAAACGGCTTGGCTCTGCCGTCAGGGTGTTACTGACGGTATCGCAGATAGCGGCAATGCACTGATAACGCGCATCGGCGATATGCAGCGCCGGATCGTCCATGGTCTCGCTCAGGCGCGCAATGGCGGCATCAAGGTTTTGCGCGGCATCACCGGCGTAAGCACGGCTGTAGATATCGCCTTCCAGCATCTGCAGGCCCAGCCAGCGACGCTGCTTAAGCGGCATATCTTTGGTCATCGCGTCGGCCAGGGAATCCGCTTCTTGCAGCAGCGGCTGGGCATAATGGACCAGCTCGACGGTGTCGTTTTCTTTATAGCGATCGATCGCCAGCTTCAGCGCTTCAATGCCGCGAGCGCGGGTGGAAACCAGCGGAACCACCGGGCAGCCAAGACGAGCGGAGAGGGCGTCGATATCGATACGGATTTGCTGCTTCTCAGCGATATCCAGCATGTTCAGTGCGACGATGCAGGGGATGCCCAACTCAAGCAGTTGCAACGTCAGGTAGAGGTTGCGCTCAAGGTTTGAAGCATCGACCACGTTGATCAAGAGATCCGCGTCGCCGCTTAAAATATAGTGGCAGGCAATCTGCTCATCGAGAGAGGTTTGCGATGAGATTGTCGTCAGAGAATAGGTGCCGGGTAAATCGACCAGTGTGACCTGATGGTCCGTTGTGGCGAAATGACCTTCTTTACGCTCAACGGTAACGCCAGCCCAGTTGCCTACACGCTGGCGTGCGCCGGTGAGCTGGTTGAATAAAGTTGTCTTGCCGGAATTAGGATTACCAATTAAACCAATGGTTAGTTTTTTCATTTTTATAGACTCACTGTATTAACAGGAAACCGCTTCCACTTCTAATAACGCCAAATCCTTTTTACGCAATACCAGACTTACGCGACGCGTTTCGATATGGATAGGATCGCCGAGCGGGGCGACGCGTACCACGTTGAAGGATGAGCCGGGTAGCATGCCAAGTGACAACAGTTTCTGACGATAAGCTGGGCTGATTTCACGGGCAAAACCGGTAATTTTCCACGCACTGTCAGGAGTGAATTGCATAGGGACCTACTTATATCTCGCTAACTGGATGATTACCTCATGGGGCGAAAGGGCGGCATGAGACCAGATGATTAGCCAACGTAAGGAAAGAGTAAATAATCAACAAATCAATGATAATGAGAATGGTTTCTATCATCAATAGAATAAATGTGACGGAATGTACAATTGGATAATAATTTGAGCCAATTTTGATATTCCTCAATATTTATTCTGGTTGGGCATGAAGGATTCACGGAAGTAATTAGTGGGGATCTTAATGTTTAATTAAGGTTTCATCTGTTAATGAAGTGATAAATATATTGTGGTGCAAAGCGGGAAATAGATTAAATATGCCGGATGGCGACACTCATGTGTCTTATCCGGCCTACAAATTAATGGCGAAAACCAGGCCGGACAGGGTGTTTACTCCACCATCCGGCACACGGTTTAAACTTAGCGCTTTTTACCCATTGCCGCCGCCAGCGCATCCATCATGGCGCTGTTGCCCGCAGGCTGGGCGTCACGACCACGCGGTTTCGCGGCTTTTGGCGCCGGGCGATTGCTCTGAGTGCGATCGTTATTCCCGCCGCCGCGACGCGCATTGGTTTCACCCGGCTGCTCGTCCAGACGCATGGTCAGCGCGATACGCTTACGCTGCAGGTCCACTTCCAGCACTTTCACCTTCACAATGTCGCCCGCTTTCACCACGGTGTGTGGATCTTCGACGAACTTATTCGACAGCGAAGAAATATGCACCAGACCATCCTGATGTACGCCAATATCAACAAACGCGCCGAAATTGGTGACGTTGGTGACAGCCCCTTCCAGAATCATTCCCGGCAGCAGATCGTTCATGGTTTCGACGCCATCAGCAAACTGCGCGGTTTTAAATTCAGGACGTGGGTCACGGCCCGGTTTTTCCAGCTCTTTGATGATGTCGGTGACGGTCGGCACCCCGAAGCGTTCGTCGGTAAAATCGGCGGCTTTCAGATTGCGCAGTTCGCTGCTGTTGCCCATCAGATCGCGCAGCGATTGCTCGGTGGCGGCCAGAATGCGTTCCACAATCGGATAAGCTTCCGGGTGAACGGTAGAGGCATCCAGCGGGTTATCGCCGTGGTTGATACGCAGGAAGCCCGCGCACTGTTCAAAGGCTTTAGGCCCCAGACGGCTGACTTTTAGCAGTTGCTGACGGTTCTGGAACTGACCGTTCTCATCGCGCCAGGCGACGATGTTTTGCGCCATCATGCGCGTCAGGCCGGCAACGCGGGTCAGCAGTGGTACGGAGGCGGTATTCAGATCGACGCCGACGGCGTTCACACAGTCTTCCACTACCGCATCCAGCTTACGCGCCAGCTGCGTCTGGCTAACGTCGTGCTGATACTGGCCCACACCGATAGATTTCGGATCGATTTTCACCAGCTCAGCTAGCGGATCCTGCAGACGACGGGCGATAGAAACCGCACCGCGTAGCGAAACGTCGAGGTCCGGGAACTCCAACGCCGCCAGCTCGGAAGCAGAGTAAACCGATGCCCCAGCTTCACTGACGATCACTTTCTGTGCCGTCACTTGCGGGAATTGCTTCTGTACGTCGAGGAAGAAACGCTCGGTTTCGCGCGACGCCGTACCGTTACCAATCGCCACCAGCTCAACGTTATATTTTTCGCATAACGCCGCAACGGCAACGGCGGCTTTGGCGGCCTGGCCGGTATGCGGATAAATGGTATCGGTCGCGACCAGCTTGCCGGTACCGTCAACTACCGCCACTTTTACACCGGTACGCAGACCAGGATCGAGCCCCATGGTGGCGCGCAGTCCGGCCGGGGCGGCCATCAGCAGGTCATGCAGGTTACGGGCAAAGACGTTGATCGCTTCATCTTCCGCACGTTCGCGCACGGTACCCATCAGCTCGGTTTCAAGGTGCATCAGCACTTTGATGCGCCACGTCCAGCTCACCACGCCTTTACGCCAGCTATCGGCAGGTGCATTGTTCAGGCGCAGTCCCAGGTGATCCTGGATAATCTGCTCGCCATGGCTCTCTTTTGGCGGCTCATCGAATTGCGGATCGGCGTTCAGTGAAAGCTGCAACACACCTTCATTACGACCACGGAACATGGCCAGGGCACGGTGGGATGGCACGGTAGAAATCGGTTCATGGTGATCGAAGTAGTCGCGGAACTTAGCGCCTTCCTCTTCTTTACCGCTGACCACGGTGGCGACCAGGTGGGCGTTTTTCCACAGATAATCACGCACTTTCGCCAGCAGCGCGGCGTCTTCGGCGAAGCGCTCCATCAGAATGTAGCGGGCGCCGTCGAGGGCGGCTTTGGTATCCGCCACGCCGTTTTCGGCATTGAGATATTTTGCGGCTTCCGTTTCCGGGTCGTGGGAGGGTTCGTTCCACAACAGGTCTGCCAGTGGCTCCAGTCCGGCCTCAATAGCGATCTGCCCACGGGTGCGGCGCTTAGGTTTGTACGGCAGATAGAGATCTTCGAGTTCGGTCTTACTTAACGTGCCGTTGATCGCGTTCGCCAGATCGTCGGTCAGTTTGCCTTGCTCGCCGATAGATTTCAGGATTGCCTGACGGCGGTCTTCCAGTTCACGCAGATATCCCAGACGGGTCTCCAGATTACGCAGTTGCGTATCGTCCAGACCGCCGGTGATTTCCTTACGATAACGTGCGATAAACGGCACGGTGTTCCCTTCATCAAGCAGGCGAACGGCAGCTTCTACCTGTTCAGCACGAGCCTGAATTTCACCTGCGATAATGCGGCAGAAAGAATCATTCATCATGGATAGCTTCGTCTATAGGATAAAAAATCAGGGGATAGTTATACGGATTGACTGGCAAAAATGCCAGTCATCTACGGGGGCTTCGGATTGTTCCGGTCTCACTTCACGTATTCAATCTCGTTCACGTACCAGCTGGCTTCACCGCCGGGAGTGTTTACTATCGCGAGATCGCCGACCTCTTTTTTCAGCAGCGCCCGCGCCATCGGCGAGTCGATAGAGATGTAATCTTTTCGACCGAAGATCTCATCGTAGCCGACAATTCGGAATTTTCGGATGTCGCCATCGTCATTTTCGATCTCAACCCATGCGCCAAAGAAGACTTTGCCCTCCTGCTGGGGGGAGTAATCGACGATTTTCAGATTCTCCATGCACTTGGTCAAATAACGGACGCGGCGGTCGATCTCACGCAGGCGCTTTTTATTATACTGGTAGTCGGCATTTTCGCTGCGGTCACCCAGACTTGCGGCCCAGGTAACTTTTTTGGTGACTTCCGGGCGCTCTTCACGCCAGAGATAATTCAGCTCTTGTTTAAGTTTTTCATACCCTTCACGGGTTATCAGGGGCGTTTTCATCTTATTGTTTTACCTTCGACTCTGTGATGATGCGCACAATTGGTATTACGTGAGCATATCAACAGAATAAATAATGTATTGCGAGAAACATTGTATACTTAAGCTGCTGTTTAATATGCTTTGTAACAATTTAGCCTGGAATTCATACCAGAATTCGCTGGTGACTCACGTTAGCTTTCTTAAGAATATACACTTAATTGTTGCGAACCTTTGGGAGTAATAACAATGCAAGAGAACTATAAGATTCTGGTGGTCGATGACGACATGCGCTTGCGTGCGCTTCTGGAGCGTTATCTGACCGAGCAGGGCTTCCAGGTTCGAAGCGTCGCAAACGCTGAGCAGATGGATCGTCTGCTGACCCGTGAGTCCTTCCACCTGATGGTGCTGGATCTAATGCTGCCGGGAGAAGATGGCCTGTCTATTTGCCGTCGCCTGCGCAGCCAGAGCAACCCGATGCCGATCATTATGGTCACCGCGAAGGGTGAAGAAGTTGACCGTATCGTAGGGCTGGAAATCGGCGCTGACGATTACATCCCGAAACCGTTTAACCCGCGTGAACTGCTGGCGCGTATTCGCGCTGTACTGCGTCGTCAGGCGAACGAACTGCCGGGCGCGCCTTCTCAGGAAGAAGCGGTCATTGCGTTTGGTAAGTTCAAACTGAACCTCGGTACGCGTGAAATGTTCCGCGAAGATGAGCCAATGCCGCTCACCAGCGGGGAATTTGCGGTACTGAAAGCGCTGGTAAGTCACCCGCGTGAACCGTTGTCCCGCGACAAGCTGATGAACCTGGCCCGTGGCCGTGAATACTCGGCGATGGAGCGTTCTATCGACGTCCAAATCTCCCGTCTGCGTCGTATGGTGGAAGAAGATCCGGCGCATCCGCGTTATATTCAGACCGTATGGGGTCTGGGCTACGTCTTTGTTCCGGACGGTTCTAAAGCATGAGGCGAATGCGCTTCTCGCCACGAAGTTCGTTTGCCCGCACGTTATTGCTCATCGTCACCTTGTTGTTTGCCAGCCTGGTGACGACTTACCTGGTAGTGCTGAACTTCGCGATTCTGCCGAGCCTCCAGCAGTTTAATAAGGTCCTGGCCTACGAAGTTCGTATGCTGATGACCGATAAACTGCAGCTGGAGGACGGTACGCAACTGGTGGTGCCGCCCGCATTCCGCCGGGAAATTTACCGTGAGCTGGGCATTTCCCTCTATTCCAACGAGGCCGCGGAAGAAGCCGGGCTGCGTTGGGCGCAACACTATGAATTCTTAAGCCATCAGATGGCGCAGCAGCTGGGGGGCCCAACGGAAGTCCGCGTTGAGGTGAACAAAAGCTCGCCGGTCGTCTGGCTGAAAACCTGGCTGTCGCCCAATATCTGGGTACGCGTACCGCTGACCGAAATCCACCAGGGCGATTTCTCACCGCTGTTCCGCTATACGCTGGCGATTATGCTGCTGGCTATCGGTGGGGCATGGCTGTTTATTCGTATCCAGAACCGACCGTTGGTGGATCTGGAGCATGCGGCGCTGCAGGTGGGGAAAGGCATCATTCCGCCGCCGTTGCGTGAGTATGGCGCTTCAGAGGTGCGCTCCGTAACCCGAGCCTTTAACCATATGGCCGCAGGTGTGAAGCAACTGGCCGATGACCGTACGCTGTTAATGGCGGGTGTGAGCCACGATTTACGTACTCCGCTGACGCGTATTCGTCTGGCGACCGAAATGATGGGCGAAGAGGACGGTTATCTCGCGGAATCCATCAATAAGGACATCGAAGAATGTAACGCCATTATCGAGCAGTTTATCGATTACCTGCGTACCGGTCAGGAGATGCCGATGGAGATGGCGGATCTGAATTCGGTGTTAGGCGAAGTGGTCGCGGCGGAAAGCGGCTATGAACGTGAAATCGAAACTGCGCTGCTGCCTGGCAGCATTCAGGTGAAGATGCACCCGCTGTCGATCAAGCGTGCGGTTGCCAATATGGTGGTTAACGCCGCTCGCTACGGCAACGGCTGGATTAAGGTCAGCAGTGGTACGGAGACGCATCGCGCCTGGTTCCAGGTAGAGGATGATGGTCCGGGCATCAAGCCTGAGCAGCGTAAGCATCTGTTCCAGCCGTTTGTCCGCGGCGACAGCGCGCGTAGTACCAGCGGCACAGGGCTGGGTCTGGCGATTGTGCAGCGTATTATCGATAACCATAACGGTATGCTGGAAATTGGTACCAGCGAGCGAGGAGGGTTGTCGATTCGCGCCTGGCTTCCGGTGCCCTTCACTCGCGCGCCGGGCAACACGAAAGACGCATAACAAAGGGAGGCGAAATGCCTCCCTTTTTGTTGCTGTAGGCCGGATAAGGCGAAACCGCCATCCGGCACTTTTCGTTACAGCTTCGGTCCGGCGCTAACCAGCGCTTCACCCGCAGGGGTGTCGGTGTATTTCTCGAAGTTCTCGATAAACAGTTTCGCCAGTGCATTGGCTTTTTCCTGCCACTGCTCCGGAGACGCGTAGGTATTACGCGGATCGAGAATGCGAGTGTCTACGCCCGGCAGCTCGGTAGGGATAGCGAGGTCAAACATCGGCAGACGGAACGTTTCCGCGTCATCCAGCGAACCGTTCAGGATGGCGTCGATAATCGCGCGGGTATCTTTGATAGAGATACGCTTGCCGGTACCGTTCCAGCCAGTGTTAACCAGATATGCCTGCGCACCTGCCGCCTGCATGCGTTTCACCAGCACTTCTGCGTACTGCGTTGGGTGCAGCGACAGGAATGCTGCGCCGAAGCAGGCAGAGAAGGTTGGGGTTGGTTCGGTGACGCCACGTTCGGTACCGGCCAGTTTGGCGGTGAAGCCAGACAGGAAGTGGTACTGGGTTTGGTCTGCCGTCAGGCGAGAAACCGGCGGCAGCACGCCAAACGCGTCGGCGGTCAGGAAGATAACTTTGGTAGCGTGACCCGCTTTCGACACCGGCTTAACGATGTTTTCGATGTGATAAATCGGGTAGGACACACGGGTGTTTTCAGTTTTGGAACCGTCATCGAAATCGATGGAACCATCTTCGCGCACGGTGACGTTTTCCAGCAGCGCATCACGACGGATCGCGTTGTAGATTTCCGGCTCGGCATCTTTAGACAGTTTGATGGTCTTCGCGTAGCAACCACCCTCGAAGTTAAACACGCCGTCGTCATCCCAGCCGTGTTCGTCATCGCCAATCAGGCGGCGTTTCGGGTCAGTGGACAGCGTGGTTTTACCGGTGCCGGACAGGCCAAAGAAGACCGCCACATCACCTTTTTCCCCGACGTTTGCCGAGCAGTGCATGGAGGCAATGCCCTTCAGCGGCAGCAGGTAGTTCATTACGGAGAACATACCTTTCTTCATTTCGCCGCCGTACCAGGTACCGCCAATCAGTTGGATACGCTCAGTCAGGTTGAAAGCTACGAAGTTTTCGGAGTTCAGACCCTGCTCTTTCCACTGTGGGTTGGTACATTTAGCGCCGTTCATCACGATGAAATCAGGTTTGAAATCAACCAGCTCTTCCTCGCTTGGGCGGATGAACATGTTTTTGACAAAATGCGCCTGCCAGGCAACTTCGGTAATGAAGCGTACGGAAAGGCGGGTATCGGCGTTAGCGCCGCAGAAAGCATCAATGATAAACAGACGCTTGCCGGAAAGCTGCTGGGTGACTAATCCTTTCAGATGCTGCCAGGTTTCCTGGGAGAGCGGTTTGTTGTCGTTCTTACCTTTACCTTTGTCTGACCACCAGAGCGTGTCGCGCGTGGTGTCGTCACGGACAATGTACTTATCCTTTGGCGAACGTCCGGTAAAGATACCGGTATCAACTGCAACGGCGCCCAGGTTCGTTAACACGCCACGCTCATAACCTTGCAGGGAAGGATCAAGTTCCTCCTGGAAAAGTGTGTCGTAGTCTGGATTGTAAACGATATCCTGAACGTCATTGATACCATAAGCCTTGAGATCTTGCGGGGTTAAACTGGTGTTCACACGCATTTCACTGCTCCTTAGCCAATATGTATTACCTGGAATAGTAAGGTTTTTTAGGGATTGCTAACCGCGACAAGGCTCATAGATTTACGCATCCGGGAAAATCACGGGTAACCGAATGCGCTGCGACTCCTGTCACAAAGAGGCGGATATTATGGCAGGAAACCCTTTTTTGTTGTGGAAAATGTTCTTAAAACGTTAATAGAGAGTGTTTTTGGCGGGAATCTTGTGAGTGTAATCGCATTCACGTAAGAAAATAACGTAACTCATACATAAACAATATCGATTCACTTCCCGTGGCGGTGGTCTGAATTCGGTCCATCAATGCTCAAAATTGTGAAGTTGATGCGATTATGAGGCTTTCTCGTGATGCTGGATGACGACATGCATAGTGTTGAACGTTCACGAATCACTTACTGGAGCATGAGATCTATTGGTCTGCGGCAGACGGGGGCGAATGAGCAACTGGATTCAGCGTTCAGAGCGTGGCGTATATTGTCATTCACGGCGCACGGATAAAGATGCAGTATTACGCAGAGTAAGCGGAATTTAGCCCGGTAGAGCAAACTACCGGGCTCGTGATTTAATGTACCTGCGGGTCTGCCGGGGATGCATTGCTGCGGATCTCAGCAATGTCCATGGCGTTAAACAGATAGTGGCTACCGCAATAATCGCAGTGCATATCGATCTCGCCTTCTTCCGCCAGAATGCTGTCCACTTCTTCGTCCGGCAGCGTTTTCAGTGCACCAGCGCAGCGTTCGCGTGAACAGGTGCATTTGAACTCAACGTCCTGCGGATCGTAGAGGGTGACCTCTTCTTCGTGGTACAAGCGCCACAACACTTCGTTGGCCGGCAGCGTCAACAGCTCTTCGGTTTTAATGGTTTCGGTCAGGGCGGTCAGGTGATCGAAATCATCGGCCTGCGCGTTTTGCGCCGGCATTACCTGCAGCAGCATTCCGCCAGCAGCAGGTTTGCCATCGACGTCGCCAGTACGGATAAACAGGCGTGTCGGCAGCTGTTCAGAACGCATGAAGTAATCTTCCAGACAGGCGGCCAGCGTGTCACCTTCCAGACCGACCACGCCCTGATAGCGTTCGCCTTCTTCCGGGGTAATGGTGATCACCAGGTAACCGTTGCCTACCAGCGTTTTCAGATCCGCGCCTTCAGGAATATCACCCTGCATGCGGGCCACGCCGCGCATCTGCTGATTGTTGTTGCCGTTAATGACGGCCAGGCTCAGCGGACCATCACCCTGCAGCTGCACGGTGATATCACCGGCAAACTTCAGCGTGGCGGTGAGCAGGCTGGTGGCGACCAGCAGTTCAGCCAGCACGTTTTTGACCGGCTGCGGGTAAGTATGATTTTCGAGGATCTGTTGCAGAGTTTCCGAAACGGTCACCAGCTCGCCGCGCACGGCAAAGTTTTCAAACAGATAACGATGTAATTGGTCATGTTGCGGCATAATCATCTCTCTTGCAGGTGACAGTCACTCACTGTCGCCATGTTTAAATCGTAACAGGTCGCGGCGCTCTTTCTTGTCCGGTCGCCTGTCCGGGTGCGGCATGGTTAACGCGTTAAGTTTACGCGCCAGCGCCACTTTTTCGCGTTTTTCCACGCTTTCCGCGGTTTCTTCATACAGCGTAACGGCTTCCGTGGCCGGGCGACGCTGCTCGGTAATAGCCTTGATAATGACCGTTCGTTCGTCATTTCCCTGGCGCAGGGTGAGGGTGGCGTTCAGCTCGACAATCTTGCTCGGCTTGCTGCGCTGGCCGTTGTAATGCACCTTACCGCCTTCAACCATTTCGCGGGCTAGCGCACGCGTTTTGTAAAAGCGTGCCGCCCACAGCCATTTATCCAGCCTGACTTCAGTAGAGGGCTTTTCTTTCATGGCGTCTCCTTCACATCAGTGAGGGGATCAGTCGGCGGTAGTCATTCAATGACGGATGGCGTGCGTACTGTTTTTCCGCAATGCCAGAGTCGGGATTGGTTACGCCGAGGCAGTAACGAATACCATACAGGGCAGCGGCGTCGAGAATGGGTTCGCTGTCGTCAATAAATAGCGTCTTCTCTGCACTCATTCCCGTTTCTTCAGCCACAGCGTGCCATAACCGCTGATCCTCTTTGGGATAACCAAATGTGTGGGTGGAAAGTAATAAATCAAGGTGTGAGGCCAGACCGGTATGCTCAAGCTTCACCGCCAGATTATGCGGATGCGCGTTGGTGAGCAAAATACGGCGCTTGCCGCTGGCTTTTAAGGCATCAAGAAACGGTACGGTATCTTCACGCAAAACGGCGCGCGGTCCCTGTTCCGTAGTCATGGCGCAAATATCCAGATCCAGGCACTCGCTCCAGTAATCCAGGCAGTACCAGTTTAGCGTATGCTGCACGGCATGATACTGCTGACGAATATAGTCCTGGGCTTCCTGGGGAGAGATACCCTGCTTCGCGCCATAGGTTTCCGGCACCAGCTTTTGCCAGAAATAGTTATCGAATGCCAGGTCGAGCAGCGTGCCGTCCATATCTAACAACACGGTGTCGACATCCTGCCAGGCAATATTGATATGCATGGAAACTCCCCAGAAGAAAACATGATGCGCGACAGAGTAGCATATCCTGTCGCGCGAGCGTGTTATCGAATCAGGCTTTCCGGGTCGTCAATCAGCGTTGGATTCAGGCAGCTTTCGTAGTAGCTCTGAATTTCCGCGATGCGGGTGCGGTTACGCTGATAGCGTCTGAATGCCTGTATGCTGTTGTAGACAGCGCATCCGAGCATGGAGAACATCAGCAGCGTTGTGCCAAGGTAGCGCCATAATCCTGAACGATCCGGAATACGGTGCAGACCAATGTGCTGGGTGCCATTGGCGTCAGTCGAAATATTGGTGACGATCCCCTCCGCGCGAAACGGCGTCTGCATCAGCATCTGCGCCAGGCGCTGAAAGGCGTTCCACTGTTCCTGGGGAGGATAGTCATATAACGAGGTCGTCGGCCACGGCTGATCGACCAGATCGCTGCCTTCGTCGCTGATAATCAGGAAACCGCCGGGAGCAGGGCTATTCAGCGCCTGGGCCGCTCGCGCAGTCTCGCGTGAAATAAACGGCGCCGTAGAGGTATTCACCAGATTATCCAGCGACTCCGCGCTTACCGGACGCAGCAGCACGTTCACGCCATCCAGTTTGCCTGCGTTTGCTCGTTTCACCAGCGCGGTCCAGTCTTTACTGTTACCAAGGTTTACCAGCGCATTTTTTAAACGTACACATTCATCTTTGGCTGCGCACAGATCGGCCGTTTTCAGGACAATCTCGCCAAAATCGTCAAGTAACACCATGCCGGACTTTTGGATGGCCGAGCGTAACGATGCGCTGACGCGAGAGTCATCATCAGCTTTGGGATGCAGCTGGCGGTTCACGGCCTGCGTGAGCGCGGTAGCTTTATTTACCAGATCGGACTCAGGCAGCGGCAATGCGCGCGCGTCATTCCAGATAATTTGCGTGCAATCGAAAGGCATAAACGGCGTGGCAGGCTGCGCATTCCAGCTCCCCTGGGTATGAATGTTACACATACCCGTACCGCTCAGGTGCAGCGTGTCACCCACGCGAACGCCCGCGTTTTCGAGCTGTTTAACGCTGGTGGCTTCGATAGTCTGCGCGCCCTTCATCCAGGAAAGCGTTAGCTTTATCGGCATATCCAGAGGGATCCAAAACAGCAGCATCAGCAGTACCAGCAATGAGCCGCCCGCGATGACGGCGTTGCGCAGCCAGTGCTGTAACGGGAAGTTTTTCACTTCATCATGCAGGGATAAAAAACGCCCCTGGCGGACAACATGGCGATCGAGATAAATATCGATATCCGTTTGCTGGCCAAGATCCTGTGCGATGTAAGGCTGCCAGTGAGGGGGATAAATAAGATCAATAATGCCTAGCGAGATATTATTGATTTGCTCCTGATCGTTTTCGCCAAACAGTCCCCAGCGACGCGGCGTACCGCGCAGACAATGAATTTCCCGCAGGGCGGTTTTAGACGGCGGGGCGAACAGTCCCCACAGACCTGCCGCCAGCAGCAGCACCGCGCTACCAACGGCCCACGGAGCAAACGTATCCGGAATGATTAAGCAGAAAAAGAACAGCAGGAATGATGCGGCAATCAGCAGCGCTTCGCGCAATCCCGACGGGCGGCTGAGTGCGTATTCTTCATGGGTTTCCTGGCGAATATTCAGCAGTTCGATCTGCTCGCTTTCTTCACCGCGAATGGACGCCTGGGTAGAGGTGGTATGCTGTAGCGCATAGCCACGCGCTTCCTGCATATATTCCTGCAGCGTGTGGCCGTTCAGAGAGATAACCAGCGGTATCGTATTGGTGTGGATTAACTCAACGCTGTTTTCGTCATTGATGTATTGTTCCCAGAAAGGGGGAAGATGCACCTCAACGGAATCGAGATAGTAACGCCATTTGTTAGGAGCGTCGGTAGTAATGCCGTAACGTGTAATCGCGTGCGTCAGTACGATGACGCTATTACTTTGGGCATTCAGCGTTAACGATACCGGCGCGGAGCTGGCGCCCGTTGGACTCGGCACCTGCTGAATTTGACTAAGGCTTTCGAGATAGTTTTCAACTGCACTGCGCTCTTCAGGCGTGAGTTTACGCTTTGAGGCGTCTGAGAAGACGTTGCTCAAGGGTAAATTTTTCCGTCTGGATTTCGTTCTGAGTAGCCATCCTGCAAGCAATGAGCAGGCCAGCAAAGCAGCTAAAAAAATCAGAATGGTGCTCATGCTTTCCCCATCTTACTTAGTCTGTCAGGCGTGGCCAGTCGCACCCTGTTCAATATTCGTGATTCTGTGGTTGGCTATCGGCAAGTGTGGAGTCGAACTTGAGCATCTTTAAGTACAGCCCAGTAAATGCGAATCATAGCAAAATCACCAAAAATGGAATATCAGCAAATTCCTGGAGTTATTTCAACCTATTGACTTTTAATTTGAAATAGGGATTAACTTTTAGTACGTTACATAAATGTAAATAAACGGCAATTCACATTGCCGAAACCGTGCGGTATATCGCACAATAACCCCAGATTTCACAGCAAAGATCCTCACAATGAGCAAATCATTACAGAAACCCACGATTTTGAAAGTGGAAACCGTCGCCCAATCCCGGCTGTTTAAAGTCGAAAGCGTGGACCTTGAGTTCAGCAATGGCGTGCGCCGCGTTTATGAACGTATGCGTCCGTCCACGCGTGAAGCGGTAATGATTGTGCCGATTGTGGACGACCACCTGATCCTCATCCGCGAATACGCGGTTGGGACCGAATCTTACGAACTGGGTTTTTCCAAGGGATTAATCGATCCTGGCGAAAGCGTGTTTGAGGCGGCGAATCGGGAGTTAAAAGAAGAAGTGGGGTTTGGCGCAAAGGATCTGACTTTTTTAAAGAAACTCAGCATGGCGCCATCTTATTTCTCCAGCAAGATGAACATCGTGGTGGCAGAGGACTTATATCCTGAATCGCTGGAGGGTGATGAACCTGAGCCATTACCGCAGGTACGCTGGCCGCTGGCGCATCTGATGGACCTGCTGGAAGATCCTGATTTTCACGAAGCGCGTAATGTCAGTGCGCTGTTCCTCGTACGCGAATGGCTGAAAGGGCAGGGGCGGCTTTAATTTCTATCCCACAAATACACAACAATAAAAAAGGCACCGAAGCGCCTTTTTTTGATCAGAACAATTCGTGCGTCTCACCATTATCGATAATGGTAGTCCCCACCTCATGCACCGCCTGTTGCGTCGGCTGTGTGCCTTCAATGAAGTACTCTGCGCGGCTGTTGCCGCCGTTTGCCAGTTGACCGGTGCTGCGATCGATGTTGACCGTCACGATACCCGGCGGCGGCGTCAGCGGCTGCTCAGGCACGCCTTCCAGCACGGACTTCATGTAGGCATCCCATGCAGGCTGCGCACTCTTCGCGCCGCCTTCGTAGCCGGAGATTTGGTCTTTGATCGCCCCGGAAGCAGTCGTGTGGCCAAGGTTGCGACGATGGTCATCAAAGCCGATCCATACTGACGTCACCACCCCTGGCCCGTAGCCGGAGAACCACGCATCTTTAGAGCTGTTGGTGGTCCCGGTTTTCCCGCCGATATCGTGACGTTGTAAATCACGACCTGCGCGCCAACCGGTTCCCATCCAGCCTGGCTCACCAAAGATATTGGTGTTCAGTGCGCTTTTAATCAGGAAGGCCAGCGGCGTGTTGATCACGTGTGGGGCGTACTCCTGCGTTCCACTTTGTGCGACCAGCGCCTGGTTGGCCTGCTCAAGCTGCGGCATTGGCACGGCGGCATTTTGCTGTTCCTGCGAGACGGCAACATCTTCTACGTTACTGTTTTCCAGCACGTTAGATTTCTGGGTATCGCCGTAAATCACCGGAATATCGCATTCCGGACAGGCAATTTTCGGCTTCGCTTCGAAGATAACGCCGCCCATATCGCTTTCGATCTTACTGATGAAATACGGGTCGACCAGGAAGCCGCCGTTAGACATCACCGCGTAACCGCGCGCCACCTGCAACGGCGTGAACGAGGCCGAACCCAGCGCCAGCGACTCGGTGTGCACAATGTTCTGTGCCGGGAAACCAAAACGTTGTAGATACTCTGCCGCGTAATCCACGCCCATGGCGCGCATGGCGCGTACCATCACCACGTTTTTCGACTGGCCCAGCCCCTGACGTAAGCGAATAGGACCAGCATACTGCGGCGGTGAGTTCTTCGGCTGCCAGTCGGAACCGGCACCGGCATCCCAGCGGGAGATCGGTACGTCGTTGAGCATACTCGCCAGCGTCAGACCTTTATCCATCGCAGCGGTATACAGGAAGGGTTTGATGTTGGAACCCACCTGGCGTAGCGCCTGGGTTGCACGGTTAAACTTGCTCTGGTTGAAGTCAAAACCACCGACCAGCGCCAGCACCGCGCCGTTTTGCGGATTGATGGACACCAGTGCGGAGTTGACGTCCGGCACTTGCGCCAGCCACCAGGCATCGCCAACCTGGCGTACCCAGATTTGCTGGCCGGTCTGTACTACGTCGGTCACTTTACGCGGCGTTGGGCCTTGCTGGGTATCCGAGCGGTAAGGACGCGCCCAGCGCATACCATCCATTCGTAATGACACGGAGGTACCATCCGCCAGCGTGGCAATGGCTTCCTGCGGATTAGCGCTGGTAACAACCGCCGGAAGCAATGGGCCATAAGTCGGCAGTGCTTTCAGCGTATCGGTGATTTTCTTGCTGTCCCAACTGCTTTCGCCCACTTTCCACAGCACGTTCGACGGGCCGCGGTAGCCGTGGCGCATGTCGTAATCCATCACGTTGTTACGTACCGCCTGCTGGGCTGCTTGCTGTACTTTGCGCGTAATGGTGGTGGTGATGCGATACCCGTCTTCATAGGCTTTCTCGCCATAACGGTTATACATCTCCTGGCGCACCATTTCAGACAGATACGGCGCGGAGAAGGCGATTTCCGGCGCATGGTAGTTGGCGTCAATGGCCTCGCCGCGTGCCTGATCGTACTGGGCCTGCGTGATGTAGTTTTCGCTCAGCATACGCGACAGCACGACGTTACGTCGCGCGGTTGCCCGGTCCATCGAATAGAGGGGGTTGAAGGTTGACGGCGCTTTTGGCAGACCGGCAATCACCGCAATTTCACTTAAGCTCAGCTGATCTACGGTCTTACCGAAATAGACCTGAGCGGCAGCACCCACGCCATAGGCGCGATACCCCAGATAGATCTTGTTCAGATACAGTTCGAGGATCTCATCTTTACTCAGCAGTTGTTCAATGCGGATCGCCAGGAACACTTCCTTGATCTTACGCATCAGCGTACGTTCCGGGCTGAGGAAGAAGTTTCTCGCCAACTGTTGGGTAATGGTACTCGCCCCTTGCGATGCGTGGCCGGAAAACAACGCGACGCTGGCTGCACGGAAGATCCCCACCGGGTCTACCCCATGGTGCTCATAAAAGCGACTGTCTTCTGTGGCGATAAAGGCTTTAACCATCACCGGCGGCATTTGATCCAGCGTAACCGGAATTCGACGTTTCTCGCCATATTGCGCGATCAGCTCGCCGTCAGCGCTGTAAACCTGCATCGGGATCTGTAAACGCACATCTTTGAGCGTCGCGACGTCAGGTAATTGCGGCTCAATATAGCGATAGAGGCCATAAATCGAGCCTGCTCCCAGCAGGATGCAACATACTGCAAGGATTAATAAATACTTTACGAACTTCACTGGAGATTTCCCATTTAGTGGCATTTGGGCAGTTTATAAACAAACGCGCGGTAGTATAAAGGCAAGCCAGACGCATTGATATACCCGTTAAAGCAACGGGTGATAAGGAGATCATCAGCAATGGCTTTCAATATCTGGAAAATTGGTTTGCATATTCAGCAACATGAAGCGCTGGCTGTCGCCGCTGTTCACGACGCATCCGGTTGGTTTCTCCAGCGCTGGTGGCGTATACCGCTGACGCCCCAGGTTATCGTCGATGGCCACATTCGCGAGCCTGAACAGCTTGTCGCAGCGCTATTGCCGTGGAGCCGGGAGCTTCCTCGCCGACACCATATTCATCTCTCCTTTCCTGCCAACAGGACGTTACAAAAAAAGTACCCTCGTCCGGAAATGACGTTGCGTGAGCCGGAGCAAACCGCCTGGTTGTCCGGCTCGATGGCGCGAGAGCTGGATATGGCGCCGGATGCGCTGCATTTTGATTATAGCGAAGACACGTTGAGCCCGGCGTTTAACGTCACGGCTGCGCAAAGCAAAGAGATTTCAGCGCTTCTGACGCTTATCCAAACGTTGAAGGTACACGTTACGGCGATTACGCCGGATGCCAGCGCATTACAGCGATTTATGCCCTACCTGCCCGAACATCATCAGTGTCTGGCATGGCGTGATGACGCCCAGTGGCTATGGGCGACCCGTTCGGCATGGGGACGTAAATCAACAGGCGATATTGACAGTATCGACGAGCTTGCCGCGACATTGTCGCTTCCCACGACAGCCATTGCGCTATGCGGTCCCGGCGGCTTCGATCCGTTAAGCGTGGTGTCTGTACGCCAGCCGCCAATTCCAACGCCAGGCCATCGCTTCGCTATTGCTCTGGGACTCGCTATGGGAGGCGCATGCTAATGATAGCGACTATCAACCTTCTGCCCTGGCGCCAAACGCGACGCCGCGCCTGCCTGCGCTTCTGGTGTGTTTTATTTAGCGCTTCAATCCTGCTCAGTATCGGCGTGTTATTGCGCGGTTACAGCATGATAAACGTCGAAAACCGGGCTGAATTACTGCTGGCAGATGCCGAAAAGACGCGGGCCGAGGCCTTAATGGCGCTAAAGCCGCATATGCAGCAGCGCCAGCAACGATGGCTACAGGTTCAGGCGCGGAACAAACAGCGCGAGCAGACCCGAAACTGGCAGCAGGTTTTGCAAGGACTGGCGGAATTACTGCCGGAGCAGGCGTGGCTAACAAAAATCACCTGGCAGCAGGAGACGCTGGAACTGACGGGAAACACGCTGAACTTTACCGCGCTGAGGGCGCTGGAAGCGCAATTACGCCAGCAACCGCTGTTTACATTGGGCAGTCCTGGTGAAACGCTGCAGGATGCGCAGGGACGCTGGCAATTCCACTATCGACTGACGCGGAGCGGTGCGCATGATAACGCTCTGTGATAGCTGGTTAGCGCAGTCGCCACGTTTTCGAGTTTTCTGCTGGTGCGCCTGGATGTTGGGACTGCTCATCGCCGTCTTGCTATGCCTCAACTCCCCCTGGCAGAAACGGATTATGCAGCAAGAGGCGCTAAGCCAGCAACGCGCGGCCATTCAGGCGCAATGGCGAAATTTATATCTGTTGGCGGCATCGCCAGGAGAGCCTGAAGAGACGTTGATTCCGTTTTCCCCGCTGCGGTTTCAGACTCCTCTGGCACGTCTTCTCCACTGGCAGCCCTCTGCACAGGGCGGAGAGATGACGCTGAAGCCCGCCTGGGATGCCATCCCGCCGATGTTTGCCCAACTGGCGGATCAGGGGATGAACGTCAGCCGGTTTTCGCTTAGCGCTGAAGGTTCGGAGCTGCTGCTAACGCTACAACTGGAGCGCCTGAATGACGGTTGAACGTTGGCTGTTGGTATGCGTAAGCGTACTGATGCTCACTGGTATGCGTAATCCCTTTCTGCCGCCGGAGGACCGTTGCCAAATTGCTGAGCTGCCGACATGGCGTTTTCAGGGCATGGTGAGCCAGGGCGCACGACCTATCGGCATTGTTCAGGATAGCCAGAAAAAATGGCGACGGATTGAGCGAAATGACCTCCTGAAAAACGGTTGGACGATTACACAGATAACGGCCCTGAGCGTAACGCTCGACACAGGGAAAAACTGCGAGCCGCCGCGGTGGCAGTGGCAACGACAAGGAGCGGTAAATGAAGCGATGGATAGCGTGGATACTCTTCGCGTTGGCGGTTGGAATAACGAGCGCGCTGGCGGGAAAACCACAAAACGTGACGCTGGTGGTCGATGATGTACCGGTTGCACAGGTATTGCAGGCGCTGGCTGAACAGGAGCAGAAAAACCTGGTCGTTTCACCGGATGTGAGCGGCGTGCTGTCGCTGCATTTGACGGATGTCCCCTGGAAACAGGCATTGCAAACGGTGGTGAAAAGCGCCGGGCTGGTATTACGTCAGGAGGGCAATATTCTGCATGTACATTCTGTCCAATGGCAGAGTGAAAATGCGGCCCGCCAGGACAATGAACAGGCACGGATTCAGGCCAGTTTGCCACTGGAGCAGCGCAGCATTATTTTGCAATATGCCGATGCCACCGAGCTGGCCAAAGCCGGAGAAAAGCTGCTTAGCGCCAAAGGAAGCATGACGGTGGATAAACGAACCAACCGCTTACTGCTGCGTGACAATAGCGTTGCGCTTAATGCACTGGAAAAATGGGTGGCGCAAATGGATTTGCCGGTTGCCCAGGTCGAACTGGCGGCGCATATCGTCACGATTAATGAAAAAAGTTTGCGTGAGCTGGGGGTTAAGTGGTCGCTGGCTGACGCACAGCAACCGGGGGCGGTAGGGAACGTCACAACGCTTGCCAGCGATCTCTCTGTATCCGCCGCCACATCACGTGTGGGATTTAACATTGGCCGTATTAACGGCCGTTTACTTGAGCTGGAGCTGTCTGCGCTGGAGCAAAAACAGCAACTGGATATCATTGCCAGTCCTCGCTTACTGGCTTCTCACCTGCAACCTGCCAGTATTAAGCAGGGTAGCGAGATCCCTTATCAGGTCTCCAGCGGTGAAAGCGGCGCGACATCCGTCGAGTTTAAGGAAGCGGTACTGGGGATGGAGGTAACGCCCACCGTATTGCAGAAAGGGCGCATCAGACTGAAACTGCATATCAGCCAGAATGTTCCCGGGCAGGTGCTGCAGCAGGCGGATGGCGAGGTTCTGGCTATTGATAAGCAGGAGATTGAAACCCAGGTCGAGGTAAAAAGCGGCGAGACGATTGCGCTGGGCGGGATTTTTTCACATAAGAATAAATCCGCAGCCGACAGCGTGCCGTTGTTAGGCGACATTCCCTGGCTTGGCACTTTCTTTCGCCATGATGGTAAAGAAGACGAACGGCGCGAATTAGTGGTTTTTATTACGCCCAGACTGGTTTCAGCGCAATAACTTATGCATGAAAAGCCGTTGTTTTTGCACTGAACACGTTTCAGGGATTTGACGTGCGGGTGTATTTAGCATACAAGGAGTACCGATTTGAGCGTCGGTGCTTTTCTTTACTTATGCGGCAGTAAATACGCTTTGCCTTTCTGGTGGTGTGTCATAGGCTTATTTGGTGTCATTTGGCTGCGCGATACGTCGCCAGGTCTGATGTTTGCAGGGTAGCATGCCTGCCACGACCAGAAATGCGTAAGGTTTGGTGATTTATTCAGTTGCCAAACCCGCTTGAGTATTGAGATAATTTTCAGTCTGACTCTCGCAATATCTTATGAGGTTTCAGTTCATGTCCTGCTGCGCTGGGTGTCTGCGAAGCGGGTTTATCATTAACGAATAGTCTTAGTAGTACCGAAAAAATGGCAGAGAAACGCAATATCTTTCTGGTTGGGCCTATGGGTGCCGGAAAAAGCACTATTGGGCGCCAGTTAGCTCAACAACTCAATATGGAATTTTACGATTCTGATCAAGAGATTGAGAAACGAACCGGAGCTGATGTGGGCTGGGTCTTCGATGTAGAAGGTGAAGACGGCTTCCGTGATCGCGAAGAAAAAGTCATCAACGAGTTGACGGAAAAACAGGGTATTGTGCTGGCAACTGGCGGTGGCTCTGTAAAATCACGTGAAACACGTAACCGTCTCTCCGCGCGTGGCGTCGTGGTCTATCTTGAAACGACAATTGAAAAACAACTTGCGCGTACTCAACGCGACAAGAAACGCCCGCTGCTGCAGGTAGAATCACCGCCTCGTGAAGTTCTGGAAGCGTTGGCTGACGAACGCAATCCTCTGTACGAAGAGATTGCTGACGTGACCATTCGCACCGACGATCAGAGCGCAAAAGTCGTAGCAAACCAGATTATTCATATGTTGGAAAGCAACTAATTCTGGCTGAATACACACTCGTCTGCGGGTACAAGTAACTAAGGTGGATGTCGCGTAATGGAGAGGATCACAGTCACTCTCGGGGAACGTAGTTACCCTATCACCATCGCGGCTGGTTTGTTCAATGAGCCAGCTTCATTCTTACCGCTGAAATCGGGCGATCAGGTTATGTTGGTGACCAACGAAACCCTGGCTCCCCTTTATCTCGATAAGGTTCGCGGCGTACTTGAACAGGCGGGTGTTAACGTTGATAGCGTTATCCTTCCCGATGGCGAGCAGTATAAAAGCCTGACGGTTCTGGATACGGTTTTCACCGCGTTACTGCAAAAACCGCACGGTCGTGATACCACGTTAGTCGCACTTGGCGGCGGCGTGATTGGCGATCTGACCGGTTTTGCGGCAGCCAGTTATCAGCGTGGTGTGCGTTTTATTCAAGTCCCGACAACCCTGTTGTCACAGGTCGACTCCTCCGTTGGCGGCAAAACCGCCGTAAACCATCCCCTCGGTAAAAACATGATTGGCGCGTTTTACCAACCGGCCTCCGTGGTGGTGGATCTCGATTGTCTGAAAACGCTTCCTGCGCGTGAGCTGGCATCGGGGCTGGCGGAAGTGATCAAATACGGCATCATTCTTGACGGTGAATTTTTCAGCTGGCTGGAAGACAATCTGGATGCGTTACTGCGTCTGGACGGTCCGGCGATGGCGTACTGTATTCGCCGTTGTTGTGAGCTGAAAGCAGAAGTTGTTGCAGCAGACGAGCGCGAAATGGGCTTACGTGCTTTACTGAATCTGGGACACACGTTTGGCCATGCGATCGAAGCTGAAATGGGTTATGGCAATTGGTTACATGGTGAAGCAGTCGCAGCAGGTATGGTAATGGCTGCTCGTACGTCAGAACGCCTTGGGCAGTTTACCTCCGCAGATACGCAGCGCATCATTACGCTACTGCAGCGAGCGGGCTTACCGGTTAATGGGCCGCGTGAGATGTCTGTTGAAGCTTATCTGCCGCATATGCTGCGAGATAAAAAAGTGTTAGCGGGAGAGATTCGTTTAGTGCTTCCGCGGGCCATAGGGAAGAGTGAAGTGCGCGGCGGAGTGTCGCACGAGGTGGTTCTTAACGCTATTGCTGATTGCCAGCAGGCGTAACAACAAGAAAGGTCTGGCTTACGTTGCAAAACGTAGGTCTTTTAGCTTCAGGTTAT
Source organism: Citrobacter sp. Ce006 (assembly GCF_030336535.1). Taxonomy (NCBI): domain Bacteria; kingdom Pseudomonadati; phylum Pseudomonadota; class Gammaproteobacteria; order Enterobacterales; family Enterobacteriaceae; genus Citrobacter; species Citrobacter sp. Ce006. The sequence continues at coordinate 636,692 of NZ_JAOWDO010000073.1, read as the reverse complement.
GTGCAAAGTCGTAAGCATTAACCTTTGAGTGGGGTGTTAAATGGATGAATTCAAACCAGAAGACGAGCTGAAACCCGATCCCAGCGATCGTCGTACTGGTCGTTCTCGTCAATCGTCTGAACGCGATAATGAGCCGCAAATCAATTTTGATGATGTTGATCTGGATGCTGACGATCGCCGTCCTGCGCGCACGCGTAAAGAGCGTGAAGAAGAGCGGGACATTGAAGAAGAGTATGAATCTGATGACGATGGCGTGGATGAAGAGCGTGTAGAACGTCGTCCGCGCAAGCGTAAGAAAGCCGCCAGTAAGCCTGCCTCTCGTCAGTATATGATGATGGGTGTCGGTGTTCTGGTGCTGTTGCTGCTGATCATCGGTATCGGTTCTGCGCTGAAAGCCCCCTCATCCTCTTCCAGTGAGCCTACTGCATCTGGCGAGAAGAGCATCGATCTTTCTGGCAGCAACGCGACGGATCAGGCGGGTACGACTACGCCTGCAACGGGCGCTGAGCAGACCGCTGGCAATACCCAGCAGGATGTTTCCCTGCCGCCGATTTCCTCAACCCCAACTCAAGGTCAGACGCCTGCGGCAACTGAAGGCCAGCAGCGTGTTGAAGTGCAGGGCGATCTGAACAACGCTCTGACGCAACCGCAAGGTCAGGAGCAGGTTAACAACGTCGTGGTTAACTCTACGCTGCCGACCGAGCCTGCGACCGTTGCGCCGATGCGTAATGGTAATGCTGCGCGCCAGACTGCGAAAACGGAAACGACTGAACGTCCTGTGGCTACGCATCAGGAACGTAAACAGGCCGTCATTGAACCGAAGAGCAAACCGCAAACTACGGTGAAAGCGACGCCGACAGAGCCGAAACCTGTTGCTCAGGCAAAACCAACCGCAACTGCGCCGACGACCACAACCAAAGCACCTGTGGTTACCGCTACGCCGAAGGCGACGGCTGAGCCGAAAGCAACCGCGACTACCACGCCTGCTCAGACCGCAACGCCTGCGCCAACCGCAACAGCGTCAACGCCTGTTGCTGGCGGAGCGAAAAGTACAGGAAATGTTGGAGCGTTAAAATCTGCGCCGTCCAGTCATTACACGCTGCAGCTCAGCAGTTCTTCTAACTACGACAACTTGAACGGTTGGGCGAAGAAAGAAAACCTGAAGAACTACGTGGTGTATCAGACGACGCGTAACGGTCAACCGTGGTATGTTCTGGTGACGGGCGTGTATGCGTCTAAAGAAGATGCTAAACGTGCAGTGTCTACGTTACCCGCCGATATTCAGGCGAAAAACCCGTGGGCAAAACCGCTGCACCAGGTTCAGGCCGATTTGAAGTAAGATAGGATATGTTCTGCAATGGTTTGCTGTTTCGCCCAATTGCGGGACAAAGACTAAAGCGCAGGATGCTGTCGGAGCTTTCTCCACAGCCGGAGAAGGTGTAATTAGTTAGTCAGCATGAAAAAAAATCGCGCTTTTTTGAAATGGGCAGGGGGAAAATACCCCCTGCTTGATGATATCAAACGGCATTTACCTAAGGGTGAATGCCTGATTGAACCTTTCGTGGGTGCCGGGTCGGTGTTTCTTAACACCGACTTTTCTCGTTATATTCTTGCCGATATCAACAGCGACCTCATCAGTCTCTATAACATCGTGAAGACGCGTACCGATGAGTATGTGCAGGCTTCACGTGAGCTGTTTATGCCTGAAACCAATCAGGCTGAGGTGTACTATCGGTTCAGAGAAGAATTTAATGCCAGCCAGGACCCCTTCCGCCGTGCAGTGCTGTTCTTGTATCTGAACCGCTTCGGTTACAACGGATTGTGTCGCTATAACCTGCGCGGCGAGTTTAACGTGCCGTTTGGTCGTTATAAAAAACCGTATTTCCCGGAAGCCGAGTTGTACCATTTTGCTGAAAAAGCGCAGAATGCGGAGTTTCATTGCCTCTCCTATGAAGAGTGCATGGATCGTGCGGATAGCAACTCTGTGGTCTATTGTGACCCGCCTTATGCACCGCTTTCGGCGACGGCAAATTTCACCGCGTATCATACCAACAGCTTCAGCCCAAAAGAGCAGGCGCATCTGGCCGAAATGGCAGAAAAGCTGGTCAGTAAGCAGATCCCGGTGTTAATTTCGAATCATGACACGCCCGATACCCGTGAGTGGTACCGATCGGCGAAACATTTTCAGGTCAAAGTGCGGCGCAGCATTAGCAGCAATGGCGGCACGCGTAAAAAGGTGAACGAACTGCTGGCACTGTATAAACCAGGAGTTGTAACGCCTGCGAAGAAATAATTCTCAAGGAGAAGCGGATGAAACAGTATTTGATCGCCCCCTCAATTCTGTCGGCTGATTTTGCCCGCCTGGGTGAGGACACCGCGAGAGCGCTGACTGCCGGTGCCGACGTTGTGCACTTCGACGTCATGGACAATCACTACGTACCGAATCTGACCATCGGACCGATGGTCCTGAAATCGCTGCGTAAATATGGCATCACCGCCCCGATTGATGTTCACCTGATGGTGAAACCGGTCGATCGTATTGTCCCGGACTTCGCCGCCGCTGGCGCCAGCATCATTACTTTTCATCCGGAAGCCTCCGAGCATGTCGATCGCACTTTACAGCTGATCAAAGAGCATGGTTGTAAAGCGGGCCTGGTGTTCAACCCGGCAACGCCGCTGAGCTATCTGGATTACGTCATGGACAAGCTCGACGTGATCCTGCTGATGTCCGTTAACCCAGGCTTTGGCGGGCAGTCCTTCATTCCGCAAACATTGGATAAGCTGCGCGAAGTGCGTCGCCGCATTGATGAATCTGGCTATGACATTCGTCTGGAAGTGGACGGCGGCGTCAAAGTGAACAACATTGGTGAAATCGCCGCGGCAGGCGCAGATATGTTTGTCGCAGGCTCAGCTATTTTCGACCAACCAGATTACAAAAAAGTCATTGATGAAATGCGCAATGAACTGGCGAAGGTAAGTCATGGATAAGTTTCAGGATATTCGGGGCGCTGCATTTGACCTCGACGGCACGCTGGTCGACAGCGCGCCGGGATTAGCCGCTGCGGTGGATATGGCGCTGTATGCGCTGGAACTGCCGGTTGCCGGTGAAGAACGTGTTATCACCTGGATTGGTAACGGTGCAGATGTACTGATGGAGCGCGCGCTGGCGTGGTCTCGTCAGGAGCGCGCAACTTTACGCAAAACGATGGGTAAACCCCCCGTTGATGATGATATTCCCGCCGAGGAACAGGTACGTATTTTGCGTAAGCTGTTCGACAGATACTACGGCGATGTCGCAGAAGAGGGAACATTCCTGTTTCCTGATGTTGCCGATACGCTGGGCGCGCTGCATGCGAAAGGATTGCCGCTGGGTCTGGTGACCAATAAACCGACCCCGTTTGTCGCGCCATTGCTCGAGGCGTTGGATATCGCCAAATACTTTAGCGTGGTCATCGGTGGTGACGATGTGCAGAATAAAAAACCGCATCCGGATCCGCTGCTGTTGGTGGCAAGCAAGCTTGGCATCAAGCCCGAGCAAATGCTCTTCGTAGGGGATTCACGCAATGATATTCAGGCGGCAAAAGCTGCTGGCTGTCCGTCCGTTGGCCTGACCTATGGCTACAACTACGGCGAGTCGATCGCGCTGAGCCAGCCCGACGTTATTTACGACCGTATTAATGAACTACTGCCCGCTCTCGGGCTTCCGCATAGCGAAAATCAGGAATTAAAAAATGACTAAGCCCATCGTTTTTAGTGGCGCACAGCCCTCAGGTGAATTGACCATTGGCAACTATATGGGTGCGCTGCGTCAGTGGGTGAGCATGCAGGATGACTACCATTGCATCTACTGCATCGTAGACCAACATGCCATCACCGTTCGTCAGGATGCTCAGCAACTGCGTAAAGCAACGCTGGATACGCTGGCGTTGTATCTGGCATGCGGAATCGATCCTGAAAAAAGCACCATTTTCGTGCAGTCTCACGTACCGGAACATGCCCAGCTAGGTTGGGCGCTGAACTGCTACACCTACTTCGGCGAACTGAGCCGTATGACCCAGTTCAAAGACAAATCCGCGCGCTATGCGGAGAACATCAACGCCGGTCTGTTTGATTATCCGGTGCTGATGGCGGCAGACATCCTGCTGTATCAGACCAACCAGGTGCCGGTTGGCGAAGATCAGAAACAGCATCTGGAACTGAGCCGCGATATTGCCCAGCGCTTCAACGCCCTGTATGGCGATATCTTCAAAGTGCCTGAGCCGTTCATTCCTAAATCCGGTGCGCGCGTGATGTCGCTGCTGGAGCCGACGAAGAAAATGTCCAAGTCGGATGACAACCGCAACAACGTGATCGGCCTGCTGGAAGATCCGAAATCCGTGGTTAAGAAAATCAAACGAGCGATGACCGACTCCGAAGAGCCGCCGGTTGTTCGCTACGACGTGCAGAACAAAGCAGGTGTTTCCAACCTGCTGGATATCCTCTCTGCCGTCACTGGCCAGAGCATTCCGGAGCTGGAACAGCACTTCGAAGGCAAAATGTATGGTCATCTGAAAGGTGAAGTCGCAGAGGCCGTTTCCGGCATGCTGACCGAGCTTCAGGCGCGGTATCACCGTTTCCGTAACGATGAAGCTTTCCTGCAGAAAGTGATGAAAGACGGTGCGGAGAAAGCCAGCGCCCGCGCGTCTGTTACGCTGAAAGCCGTTTACGAAGCGATTGGTTTTGTGGCCAAGCCGTAATGCGCTCTGCGTTGTTGAAGAAACCGGGTTACGCCCGGTTTTTTTTCGCCTGTTCGTTGGTAAATCTCAAAAAATGTGAGGCGCCTCGCCGTTTGCACATTTCCTCATTGCGTTATATCTTCACTTTAATGAAGATATAAATATTCACTTTACTGAAAATATAAAATGCGTCGGACATTTATCAAGAAAGAGGGGGTTGTGCTGACAACCCTGGCCCGTTACCTGCTCGGTGAGAAGTGTGGTAACAGACTGAAAACTATCGATGAACTGGCTGCCGAGTGTCACTCATCGGTAGGGTTAACCCAGGCCGCGTTGAAAACGCTGGAATCCTCCGGGGCGATCCGTATTGAGCGCCGCGGGCGTAACGGTAGCTATCTGGTGGAGATGGATAACCGTACGCTGCTAAAGCATGTGGATATTAATAACGTGGTCTGTGCGATGCCGCTGCCCTACACCCGTTTATATGAAGGACTGGCGAGTGGGCTTAAGGCTCAATTCGATGGGATCCCGTTTTATTACGCACACATGCGTGGGGCTGATATTCGCGTGGAATGCCTGCTGAACGGCGTCTATGACATGGCGGTAGTTTCCCGCCTGGCGGCGGAAAGTTACCTTGCCCAGGATGGATTGCGCATTACGTTAGCGCTGGGACCGCATACCTACGTCGGCGAGCATCAGCTGATTTGTCGCAAGGGCGAATCCGCAGATGTAAAACGTGTCGGGCTCGATAACCGTTCGGCGGATCAGAAAATCATGACCGAGGCCTGTTTTGGCGACCGTGACGTTGAATTGATCGATATGCCTTATCACGAAAGCTTGCAGCGTATCGCGAGAGGGGATGTGGATGCGGTTATCTGGAACGTGGTTGCAGAGGCCGAGTTGGCGGTACTGGGATTAGAAGCCACGCCGCTCACCAACGATCCGCGATTTCTGCAGGCCACGGAGGCGGTAGTGCTGACCCGGGCTGAGGATTATCCGATGCAACAGCTACTACGAGCGGTCGTCAATAAAGAGGCGCTGCTTGCCCACCAACAGCGTGTGGCGAACGGTGAACAGGAACCCAGTTATTAAGTGAAGGCGAACGATATGGAAAACAGGCTTAACCTGCTGTGTGAAGCGGGCGTTATCGACAAGGATATTTGTAGCGGCATGCTGCAGGTGGTCAGGCGGCTGGATGAAGAGTGGTGTTTGCCGGTTTATAGCGAGCAAGGGACCATGGCGATGACCCATATGGCGAGCGCGTTAATGCGCAGTCGCCAGGGGGAAGTGATTGAAGCACTGGATGGTGAGCTGTTGGAGGAGTTGGCGCAATCTCATCTGTGGCCAACTATTTTATTGGTACATCAGGCGCTGCTGAAAGAGTTCACGGTGACGCCGCACGCGAATGAAGAAGGCTATATGTTGGCTAACCTGTACGGATTGTGGATGGCGGCGAACGAAGGCGTCTGAAATCAATGGGCAATGAGCTTATTGCATCCTAAATATTCAAAAAAATGAATATTTAACTGAAGGATTAGAACGAGGCAGAGAAATGTTTATAGATGCATTGAAACGCCAGAACCCCGCACTTATCTCGGCCGCTATCGCGTTGTGGCAGCAAGGGAAGATCGCGCCTGACAGTTGGGTCATTGATGTTGATCAGGTCATTGAGAATGGCAAACGCCTGCTGGATGTCGCCAGGCAACATGGCATCTCGCTATATCTGATGACCAAACAGGTAGGACGTAACCCGTGGCTGGCAGAGAAACTGTTGCAGCTTGGCTATGAAGGTATCGTGGTTGTCGATTACAAGGAGAGCCGCGTCATGCGCCGCGCCGGGTTACCGGTTGCGCATCAGGGACATCTGGTGCAGATCCCGTCGCGGCTGGTCAATGAGGCAGTGGCGCAAGGCACTGAGGTCATCACATTGTTCTCGCTGGAGAAAGCGCGCGAAGTTTCGGCTGCGGCGGTGAAGGCCGGCTGTGAACAGAACGTGATGCTGAAGGTGTATGACAAGGATGATTTTCTCTATCCGGGGCAGGAAAGCGGATTTCCGCTGAAGTATCTGACGGATGTGGTCAATGAAATCCGCAGCCTGCCGGGCCTGCGTCTGTGCGGGTTAACCCATTTCCCCTGCCTGTTATGGGATGAAAAATCAGCGCAGACGATGCCGACGCCTAATCTGCACACGCTGGTGAGCGCCCGACGTCAGTTGGCGGAAGCCGGGATTGCCATTGAGCAGCTTAATGCGCCGTCAGCCAGTAGCTGCGCGTCACTCCCCCTGTTGGCGGAATATGGCGTCACCCATGCTGAGCCGGGTCATGCGCTGACCGGCACCATTCCTTGTAATCAAAAAGGCGACCAGCCGGAACGCATTGCGATGCTGTGGTTAAGCGAGGTTTCGCACACGTTTCGTGGGGACAGTTATTGCTATGGCGGGGGCTATTACCGTCGTGGTCACGCGCAAAACGCGCTGGTCTTTACGCCGGAAAATGGCGCCCCAATAGCCGCAAAGCTTAAACCCGTGGACGACAGCAGCATTGACTACTACCTGCCTGTAGCCGGCGAATTTCCGGTGAGCAGCGCGGTGATCTTCTGTTTTCGCACCCAGATCTTCGTGACGCGTAGCGACGTGGTGCTGGTGTCGGGCATTCAGCGCGGCGCGGCTGAAATCGTCGCGCGTTATGACAGTCTCGGCAATATTCTGGAGGACTAATGGCTCGATTCGTCGTGTTGGTGATCGACAGTTTTGGTGTTGGCGCAATGAAAGACGTCACGTTGGTCAGGCCGCAGGATGCGGGAGCGAATACCTGCGGCCATATCCTGGGCGAACTCCCGCAGTTACGGTTGCCAACGCTGGAAAAGTTGGGGCTGATTAACGCTCTGGGCTTTGCGCCTGGCGTGATGAAACCTTCAGCATCGGCGGTTTGGGGCGTTGCAGAGCTGCAGCATGAAGGGGGAGATACCTTTATGGGCCATCAGGAGATTTTAGGCACACGACCTCAGGCTCCGCTGCGGATGCCATTTAGCGACGTCATCAATGGCGTTGAGCAAGCGCTGAAAGCCGCGGGCTGGCAGGTGGAACGCCGCGGCGGCGATCTGGCGTTTCTTTGGGTCAACAATGCGGTCGCAGTGGGCGATAACCTCGAAGCGGATTTAGGTCAGGTCTACAACATTACCGCCAATCTTGCCGTTATCCCATTTGATGAGGTGCTAAAAATAGGCCGTGTGGTGCGTGAGCAGGTTCAGGTCGGGCGCGTGATCGCGTTTGGCGGTCAGCTTAAAGACAGCCAGCGCATTCTGGATGCAGCCGAGACCAAAGAAGGACGCTTTATCGGCATTAACGCTCCACGCTCCGGTGCCTATGAAAATGGCTTCCAGGTCAGGCATATGGGTTTTGGCGTAGATGAGCAGGTACAGGTGCCACAAAAACTGCATGACGTCGGAATCCCTACCGTGCTGGTCGGTAAAGTGGCGGACATCGTTGCCAATCCGCACGGGCGCAGCTGGCAAAACCTGGTGGATAGCCAGCAGATCATGGATATCACGCTTAACGAATTTAACGCTGAGCCGACGGTATTTATCTGTACCAACATTCAGGAAACCGATCTTGCCGGGCACGCTGAAGACGTAGCGCGGTATGCCGAACGGTTGCAGCTTGTCGATCTTAATCTTTCGCGCCTTTTGGCCGCTATGGATCCAAGTGACTGTCTGGTGGTCATGGCCGATCACGGCAACGATCCGACCATCGGTCACAGCCATCATACCCGGGAAGTTGTGCCGGTACTGGTGTATCAACAGGGGCTGGAGCCTGCGCAATTAGGCATCCGGGCGACGTTATCCGATGTTGGCGCGACGGTGTGTGAATTTTTCGGCGCGGCGGCGCCACAAAATGGCTGCTCTTTTCTCTCGGCATTGCGCCTTACAGGAGACACCTTATGAACTTTGATCCGACGGGCTATACCTGGGTCCACGAACATCTGCATATCGATCTCTCTGGGTTCAAAAATAACCTCGACTGCCGGTTAGATCAGTACGATCTGATTTGTCAGGAGATGAAGGATCTCCGGGCGTCAGGCGTCAGCAATATTATTGAGATGACCAACCGCTATATGGGGCGTAATCCACAATTCATGCTCGACCTGATGCGCGATACCGGTATCAACGTCATGGCCTGCACTGGCTATTACCAGGATGCGTTTTTCCCTGAACATGTCGCGGCTCGCAGCGTGGAACAGCTCGCGCAGGAGATGGTCGATGAGATAGTCATCGGTATTGATGGTACTGAATTGAAGGCCGGAATTATTGCGGAAATTGGCTCCAGCGAAGGGGTGATTACGCCGCTTGAAGAGAAGGTGTTTATCGCCGCGGCGCGGGCGCACATCGAAACCGGACGTCCCATCTCCACCCACACCTCGTTTAGCACCATGGGCCTGGAACAGCTGGTGTTGCTGCAGGCGCACGGCGTTGACCTTTCTCGCGTAACCGTTGGTCACTGCGACCTGAAAGATAATCTCGACAATATCTTACGCATGATCGATCTCGGCGCGTATGTGCAGTTCGATACCATCGGTAAAAACAACTATTACCCGGACGAGAAACGCATTGGCATGCTGCATGCGCTGCGCAATCGCGGGCTGCTTAATCGCGTGATGCTTTCCATGGACATTACCCGCCGCTCGCATTTAAAGGCCAATGGCGGCAATGGCTACGACTATCTGTTAACCACTTTTATCCCACAGTTGCGCCAGTCAGGATTCAGCCAGGCCGATGTGGACACGATGTTACGTGATAACCCCTCAAAATTTTTCCAATAAGGACAGAATCATGAAAAAGATTGGCGTTGCTGGCTTACAGCGTGAGCAGATTAAAAAGACCATCGAAACCGCAGCTCCGGGTTGCTTTGAAGTATCCATTCATAACGACATGGAAGCGGCGATGAAAGTGAAATCCGGACAGCTGGATTACTACATCGGCGCTTGTAACACCGGCGCGGGCGCGGCGCTGTCGATTGCCATCGCGGTGATTGGCTACAACAAAAGCTGCACTATCGCCAGGCCGGGTATTAAGGCGAAAGACGAACATATCGCAAAAATGGTTGCGGAAGGGAAAGTGGCTTTTGGTCTCTCCGTCGAACATGTTGAACATGCGATTCCGATGCTGGTTAACCATTTGAAATAAAAGGCATGACTATGGATCTGTATATTCAGATTGTGGTGGTGGCCTGCCTGACCGGCATGACGTCACTTCTGGCACATCGCTCGGCGGCCGTCTTTCATGACGGTATCCGCCCGATTCTGCCGCAGCTGATCGAGGGGTACATGAATCGCCGTGAGGCGGGGAGTATCGCGTTTGGTCTGAGTATCGGCTTTGTGGCGTCGGTGGGGATCTCATTTACCCTGAAAACCGGCTTGCTCAACGCCTGGCTGCTGTTCCTGCCGACGGATATTCTCGGCGTGCTGGCGATGAACAGCCTGCTGGCGTTCGGTCTGGGCGCTATCTGGGGCGTATTGATTCTGACCTGCCTGCTGCCGGTGAACCATCTGCTCACGGCGCTGCCGGTTGATGTACTGGGTAGCCTCGGAGAACTGAGTTCTCCGGTGGTTTCCGCATTCGCACTCTTCCCGCTGGTGGCGATTTTCTACCAGTTTGGCTGGAAGCACAGCATTATCGCGGCGGTGGTGGTACTGATGACCCGCGTGGTGGTGGTGCGTTACTTCCCACACCTGAACCCGGAATCAATTGAGATTTTTGTGGGGATGATGATGCTGCTGGCGATCGCCATTACGCATGATATTCGCCACCGCGGCGATGACGAGATGGATGCCAGCGGGCTATCGGTCTTTGAAGAACGAACCTCGCGGATTATTAAAAACCTGCCGTATATCGCCATTGTCGGCGCGTTGATTGCCGCCGTCGCCAGTATGAAGATTTTCGCTGGCAGCGAGGTTTCAATTTTTACGCTGGAAAAAGCGTATTCGGCTGGGATTTCGCCGGAGCAGTCGCAGACGCTGGTGAATCAGGCGGCCCTGGCGGAGTTTATGCGCGGGCTGGGTTTTGTACCGATGATTGCGACAACCGCGCTGGCGACGGGCGTGTATGCGGTAGCGGGTTTTACCTTCGTGTTCTCCGTAGGTTACCTGGCGCCGAACCCGTGGATAGCGGCAATCCTTGGCGCTATCGTGATTTCAGCGGAAGTGTTGCTGCTGCGCTCTATTGGCAAATGGCTGGGACGTTATCCGTCAGTGCGTAACGCATCGGACAATATTCGTAATGCGATGAATATGCTGATGGAAATGGCGCTGCTGGTAGGCTCGATTTTTGCCGCCATCAAGATGGCAGGCTACACAGGTTTCTCAATTGCGGTAGCGATTTACTTCCTCAACGAATCGATAGGGCGTCCGGTTCAGAAGATGGCGGCTCCGGTCGTAGCGGTAATGATCACCGGTATTGTGCTGAATATTCTCTACTGGTTTGGTCTGTTTGTTCCGGCTTGAGGAGGCGTAAAACATGAAGACGTTCCCTCTGCAAAGCCTGACGCTTGCGCAGGCACAGCAAAAGCAGTTTGCGCTGGTGGATACGCTTTGCCGTCACTTTCCTGGCGCTGATTTTCTGGCCGGTGGTGATATAGGGCTGGCCCCGGGGCTGAATCAGCCTCGGGTGACGCAACGCGTGGAAAAGGTGCTGGCCGAGGCGTTTCATGCTGAGGCCGCAGCGTTGGTTCAGGGCGCAGGCACCGGGGCTATTCGCGCCGGGCTGGCTGCGCTGCTCAAACCCGGCCAGCGGCTGTTAGTTCACGATGCGCCTGTGTATCCTACAACCCAGGTGCTTGTCGAGCAGATGGGCATTACCCTGGTGAGGGCGGATTTTAACTGCCTCCCGGCAATCACCCTGGCGATTACGCAGCATCGTCCTGACGCCGCGCTGGTGCAGCATACGCGTCAGCAACCGCAGGATTGTTACGTGTTAGCCGAGGTGCTGGCGGAAATCGCGCGGTGCGGCGTACCGACGTTAACCGATGACAACTACGCGGTGATGAAAGTTGACGGTATTGGCTGTGAATTTGGGGCGACGCTGTCTACTTTTTCGTGCTTTAAACTCTTCGGCCCGGAGGGCGTCGGGGCGGTGGTCGGCAAGGCGGAGGCTATCGCGAAAATCCGCGCGACGCTTTATTCCGGCGGCAGCCAGATTCAGGGGGCGCAGGCGCTGGAGGTGCTTCGTGGTCTGGTTTTCGCGCCGGTGATGCATGCGGTACAGGCTGGCGTTGCTGAACGGTTGCTGACGATGCTTAATAGCGGAGCGCTACCCGAGGTGAAAAAGGCCGTCATCGCCAATGCCCAGTCGAAGGTGCTGATCGTGGAGTTTCATCAGCCGATTGCCGCCCGCGTGCTGAAAGCGGCGCAAGAGAGAGGCGCGCTGCCATACCCGGTGGGAGCTGAGTCGAAGTATGAGATCCCTCCGCTGTTCTATCGCCTTTCGGGGACGTTTCGCGAAGCGAATCCGTTGCTGGGTGATTATGCGATTCGTATTAATCCAAACCGAAGTGGAGAACAGACCGTGCTACGTATTCTGCGCGAGAGCGTGAGTGCGATAGCATGTGAATGAGCATCTAATCTATAAATACAAAAAACCGGGAAATTCCCGGTTTTTTTTGTATCTGCGCAATCGCTTTTATTACTGGTTTGCAGCCGGACCACAGCCACCAATAATTTTAGAAATTGAAATCGCTGGATGCAGGAAGTAATCGTAGCTGCAGTTATTTTTTGTATTTTCGATATGGCCAGTACACGCGGTCAGCGTAGCCAGAACACCAGCAACGAGGGTGATTTTTGCAAATTTCAGCATGTTAAAATCCTTGTAAGATATCTATTTTTAAATGGATGAAATCCATTTCTCGGCGGTTAAGATATCAACTAAAATAAACTTTAAGTAGTCCGGATAAGGACATGATAAGCTTTATATAATTAATGAATTAGATTGCTGGATGCTTATATTTTAATTAATGATTAATAGTCGGATTATTGAGGAGAGTATATAGCGCGGTTCGTTTTTTATTTATTTCTGCTGGGGGATAAATAGATGCCCTGAATATCAGGGCATCTTCAGAAACTAGATTAATGGTTCGAGAACCAGTTCAGCTTATCGCGAAGGCCTACCACACGACCGACGATAATCAGCGCCGGGCTTTCAACCTGCTGCGCCAGTTCGCCGAGCTGCGTCAGTACCCCGTTGACAACGCGTTGCTTCACAGAAGTACCGTTTTCTACCAACGCGACAGTCATATCGGGCTGCATACCAAATTCGATCAGTTTTTCCTGAATGGTGGCCGCCTGGTTCAGACCCATGTAGAACACCAGCGTCTGTTTCTCTGCCGCCAGGTTTTCCCAGTCCAGCTCTCCGCCGGTTTTCAGGTGTCCGGTAACCAGGCGTACGCTCTGGGCGTAATCACGATGGGTCAGCGGAATGCCGGAATAGGCGGAACACCCGGAAGCAGCGGTAATACCCGGCACAACGGAGAATGGAATACCGGCGTGGCACAGGGTTTCCAGCTCTTCGCCGCCGCGGCCAAAGATGAACGGATCGCCACCTTTCAGTCTCACGACGCGTTTACCCTGTTGCGCTTCACGCAGCAGGATCTGGTTAATCTCTTCCTGCGGTACGCAGTGGTAGCCCGCGCGTTTACCGACGAAGACCCGGTCCGCATCGCGGCGTACAAGGTTCATGATGTCGTCGGACACCAGACGGTCATAGACCACGACATCTGCTTGCTGGATCTGCTGTAGTCCTTTCAACGTCAGCAGTCCGGCATCGCCAGGACCGGCGCCAACCAGCACCACTTCCCCGCGATGATCCAACGGTTCGCTAAGCAACTGCTCGGTGGTTTCCTCGACGGCTTTCTGGTCACTGTTCGCCAGCGACTGCGCCAGGCGGTCATTCACGAACAATTTTTCCCAGAAGCGACGACGCTCTCCCATGCTGGCAAACTGTTGCTTCACTCGGGAACGCAACTTGCCGGCATACTGCGCGACCTGGCCCAGATGCTGAGGCAATACGGATTCAAGTCTTTCACGCAGTAGACGGGCAAGCACCGGCGATGTCCCGCCGGAGGAGACCGCCACCATCAGCGGCGAGCGGTCGATAATGGAGGGCATGATAAAACTGGCTGCTTTTGGCGCATCGACCACGTTGCAGAATATACGGCGTGATTCTGCGGCGGTACTGACGCTTTGGTTGACGGTATCGTCATCGGTGGCGGCGATAGCCAGCCAGCAGGCGTCGAGCAGAGACTCATCGAATGGCCCTTCAACCAGCGTCAGCATGCCTTCATCTGCCCATACTTTGAACTGCGGAATAAACGCCAGCGCATTAACCGTTAAACGTGCGCCCGCTTCCAGCAGTAAGCGCGCTTTGCGTTCTGCGACATCACCACCGCCGACGATCAAGCAGTCGCGGTCACGTAGTTGACAAAATATAGGCAAATGATCCACGACATTACCCCTTAATTATTGGCAGCAGCCTCTGGCTGGTTGATTTTTGCCGGAACAGGACGCTCCGATTTTGGCGTAGCATACCAATAACCCAATCCCATGAATACGACACCGGACAAAGTATTACCGAGTGTCACCCACAGCAGGTTATGACCAATTCCTGACAGGGTATAAGCTTCGCTGTGGTGACCGAACCAGGAGAGGGCAAACAGCGTCATGTTGGCAACCGAGTGCTCGTAGCCGGAAGCAATAAACGCCAGCAGACACCACCAGATAGCGAGGAATTTTGCCGCGCCTTCGGTACGGATTGCCATCCAGATTGCCAGACAAACCAACCAGTTACACAGCGCGCCTTTGAAGAACAGCACCGTTGCAGGCGCGGTCGTTTTCGCCAGCGCAACCGAATGGACGATGCTGGTATCAACCGGCAGCAGGCTGCCGCCGCCCCAGCTGTAAAGCAGGGCGACAAACACGGAGCCGACCAGGTTACCCAGCCAGGTTTGCGGCAGGATAGCCCACATCTGGCCGTGGCTGATGGTACCCGCTTTGACGCCGAGCGTCAGGAACATGGTGTGACCGGTAAACAATTCCGAACCGGCGATAATGACCAGCGTTAAAGCGATGCCAAAGGTTGCCCCCATCACCAGAGGACGTACGGACGGGTCGAGCAGATTGCCGAGGGTGAAAATAAGGATGATGCCGAGACCGACATAAGCCCCTGCCATTGCCGAACTGACCCAGAATCCGAGCGGATTATTAGCCGACAGGCGTGCGATGCGCGCAGCATTAGCCGCACACTTATTAATAGTGTCAGTAAACATTTGATTATCCTTGAAGTACAAAAAATAAAAAAAATCGTAACCGTAGGCCGGATAAGGCATTTATGCCGCCATCCGGCAATGTGCTTTTGCAATTGCCTGATGGCGCTACGCTTATCAGGCCTACCAATAAAAGACCTGCAAATACGTCAAAAAAGGGGAGGCGTTGCGCCTCCCAAAAATTTATTAACCGCGCAGTTGTACCGTGCCGTCTTTCACTCGCGCTTCGTAATGTTTCACGGAGAACTGTTCGTCTTCCATGCACAGGCCGTCGCTTAAACGAAAGCGCTGTTTTTTCAACGGGCTGGCGACCCACAGTTCGCCCTGATGTTCAGCAATCAGCCCACGAGAAAGTACGCTGGACTCAAAGAACGGGTCGATGTTGCTGATCGCAAACACCTGGTCGCTGTGATACGGGCGGAAAATCGCAACTTGCTCGCTACCTAACAGGGCGCAGACGCCTGTTGCAGGCAGAATGTCATCGATTTTGCAGATGTTTTGCCACTGGCTCATGCGTTTTCCTCCACCAGAGTCACCGGAATACGCTCATAAGGCGTGGCCGGACGATGTTGTTCACGTTCAGGCACAACCTGGACATTTGGATCGCGTTTTTCGCTGTTGATAAAGTGTTTGAAGCGAACCTGCGCGGATGGGGTGTTAACCGTTTCTGTCCATTCGCAGACCACCGCTTCACGCAGACGGGTCATCTCTTCTTCCAGGTGCTGGTTCAGACCCAACTTGTCGTCGATGATGACAGATTTCAGATACTCGATACCGCCTTCCAGATTGTCTAACCACGGTGCGGTACGGGTCAGTTTGTCGGCGGTACGGATGTAGAACATCATGAAACGGTCAAGGTACTTGAGCAGCGTGTCGCGATCGATATCCGCCGCCAGCAGATCCGCATGACGAGGTTTCATCCCGCCGTTACCGCAAACGTACAGGTTCCAGCCTTTCTCTGTGGCGATGATACCCACGTCTTTACCCTGTGCTTCGGCACATTCACGGGTACAGCCGGAGACGCCGAATTTCATTTTGTGCGGGGTACGAATGCCTTTGTAGCGATTTTCCAGTTCTACGCCGAAGCCGACGCTATCGCCGACGCCGTAACGGCACCAGGTGCTGCCCACGCAGGTTTTTGCCATACGCAACGCTTTGGCGTACGCGTGGCCGGTTTCGAAGCCCGCTTCAATCAGCTGACGCCAGATTTCCGGCAGGTCGTCTTTTTGCGCGCCGAACAGGCCGATACGCTGAGAACCGGTGATTTTGGTGTACAGGTTAAATTCACGCGCGATACGGCCCACGGCCACCAGCCCTTCAGGGGTAATCTCACCACCCGCAGAGCGCGGGATCACGGAGTAGGTACCGTCTTTCTGGATGTTCGCCAGGAAGTTGTCGTTGGTGTCCTGCAGAGGCGTGTGCTGCGGTTTGAGGATGTACTCATTCCAGCAGGAAGCCAGCAGAGAACCGACGGTCGGCTTACACACTTCACAGCCGTAGCCTTTCCCGTGTTTTGCCAGTAACTCTTCGAAGGTTTTGATGCCTTCTACGCGGATGAGATGGAACAGTTCCTGACGTGAGTACGGGAAGTGTTCGCACAGGTTGTTGTTAACTTCGATACCCTGTTTCGCCAGTTCGGCGTTCAGGACCTGCGTTACCAGCGGGATACACCCGCCACAGCCGGTACCGGCTTTGGTTTCAGCTTTCAGCGCTGCAAGGGTGTGGCAGCCTTTGTTGATAGCGGCAATCAGCATGCCTTTGGTGACATCAAAGCAGGAGCAAATCTGCGCGCTGTCCGGCAGTTTATCGACACCGATAGACGGCTTACCGCTACCCGCGTGTGCTGGCAGAATCAGTGAATCCGGGTTTTCCGGCAGTTCGATGGCGTTCAGCACCAGCTGCAGCAGGTTGCCGTAATCGCTGGTGTCGCCGACTAAAACTGCGCCGAGCAGGGTTTTGTTATCTTCGCTAACGATCAGGCGTTTGTAGACTTCTTTGCTTTCGTCGAGATAGACGTAGCTACGGGCACCCGGCGTACGCGCATGTGCGTCGCCAATCCCGCCGACGTCAACGCCGAGCAGCTTCAGCTTGGCGCTCAGATCCGCGCCTTCAAAGGCGTTTTCGGTTTCGAGAATATGGTCAACGGCAACCTGCGCCATTTTGTAGCCTGGAGCGACCAGACCATACACGCGGTTGTTCCAGCTGGCGCATTCGCCGATGGCATAGATATCCGGGTCAGAAGTCTGGCAGGTGTCGTTAATCACGATACCACCGCGCGGAGCGACGTCCAGGCCGCATTGGGTGGCCAGTTTGTCGCGTGGACGAATACCGGTAGAGAAGACGATGAAATCGACTTCCAGTTCGCTACCGTCGGCAAAACGCATGGTTTTGCGCGCTTCGGTGCCTTCCTGGACGATCTCTTTGGTGTTTTTGCTGGTGTGCACGCGCACGCCCATGCTTTCAATTTTGCGACGTAACTGCTCGCCACCCATATGATCCAGCTGTTCAGCCATCAGCATTGGGGCGAATTCAATCACGTGGGTTTCAACGCCGAGGCTTTTCAGCGCGCCGGCGGCTTCCAGGCCCAGCAGGCCACCCCCGACGACGGCGCCGCGTTTGCTCCGGCGTGCGCAAGACTCAATGGCGTTGAGGTCTTCGATGGTACGGTAAACGAAGCAGTCCTGGGTTTCCGAACCTTTAATCGGCGGGATCCACGGGTAAGAGCCCGTCGCCATGATCAACTTATCGTAATAGACCGTACGACCCGCGCTGGAGTGGATCACCTTCTCCTGGCGGTTGATGGTAATTGCGCGCTCGCCCACTAACACCTTAACGCCGTGCTTCTCGTAGAATCCTTCACGCACCAGAGAAAGCTCTTCGGCGGTGTGGTGGGAGAAGTAGGAGGACAGGTGTACACGGTCGTACGCTTTGCGGGGTTCTTCACAGAAGACGGTAATATCAAAATTGGCAGCGTCGGATTTATCAAGAAGATCCTCAATAAAGCGATGGCCGACCATACCATTACCGATAATAGCGAGTCTGACTTTGCTCATTTTTGCCTCGATTTCTTTTCTATTACTGCCTACCTTAACGATTCAGCAACCCCGCTTATTGATGCAAATCAAATTCGCCTTTATATACTCCTTAAGAGGTATATAACTGATTTGTCAGCATTTTTATAAGTGACGGAATTAACTGACTTTTCGTGTTTGTATAAAAAGCATACAATTTAAGGGGCTTTTGTAAGAATTGGCCTACATGACCAGTGAAAGGCAGAGGGAGTGAGAATGTGCCGGATAGCGCAGATACCATCCGGCAGTGAGATTAATGCGTTGCTGGCACGTTATGTTGGCGATGGCGCGTGACGAACCCAAGGATGAAGCACATCACGAATACTACGGCATACAAGCCGTTGGCCGTCTGTAATGCTGCCAGCGGTCCGCTGTGCGCCACGATAGGGCCGGTTACCACGAAAGTGAGCATAGTACCAATGGTGCCGCAGGTCAGAACGAAGTTAACCAGTTTAGGTGATGCGACCTTCGTCTGCTGGGAGCCGAGAGTAATAATGGTGGTATAAATCGCGCTGGAGAAGAAGCCCAGTGTCAGAATAAACCACGGCATATGCTCCGGCGTACCGGTGATGAACAGATACATCAGGACGGTGGCCAGACCCGCCAGTACGGTCAGGATGCGCTGCAAATCGAAGAAACGCAGGATAAAGCTAAACGCCCACATGCCAACCATGTAAGACATCCAGAAGTCGCTGACCAGTTTACCTGCGTCGTTCAGGCTCATGCCAAGGCTTTTGGCGTATTCCGGCACCCAGGAGATAAAGCCCAACTGACCGAGGATGTAGCACAGTGCGGCGATCGCCAGGAACAGCACGCCAATACCCCATTTTTCTTTCACTACCGGCGCGTCCGGTTGCTGCGCGTGTTTGCCCAGCGCCGGGAATTCGCAGCCGAAGGTCAGCAGGAAAATGGCGACGTATACCAGGCCGATACAGGCATAGACCCAATACCATTCGATGCTGCGCGCTAACAGGAACGCGGCCACCATCGGGAAAATCATGCCAGCCATGCTGAAGAAGGAGTCAGTAAACAGCAGACGAGAACCGCGCTGGCGGCCTTCGTACATCTGAGTCACCAGAAACGTACCAATCGACATGGTGATACCGCTCACCAGACCCAGTACAAACATGGCGGCTGAGAACAAGGCCAGGCTATGGCTGAGCATCAGTCCGGCGACCGCCAGAACCATCAGGATAAAGCCAAAGCGCAATTGGGTTTTCAGGGGCACAATTTCCATCAGCCAGGCATTCAGGAAGATAGAGATCAGAATGCCGGCATTCAGAAAGGTGAAGGTGTTACTCATACTGGAAACGGGCAAATGGAAGTACTCTGCGATGTTTCCCATCACCATCCCGGTGACAATTACCAACGCGCCTGTCAGGGCGTAGGAGAGAAAGCTAATCCATGTGAGCTTGATGCGATTGCTGTTAGTCATGACTGGCCTGTATAGAAGTGGGAGGCGCATTGACTGCGCCGTGAGCGGGCAGATTTTAGGCGTTTTAGTGATGCATTTAAATGTTTATTGGCAATTACCAGCTCCGTTACATTTTTTTATGTGATCTAGATCGCATTGAGGCTTGGGGCTATAAGGTTACATTTGTTTCAAGTACGTAAAATTAAGTAAAGGGATGGCCTTGTTCTTGAAGGCTCTTTAGAATCAATTCACTTGCTTCATTTCTGCTCTTGTTAAGGAATTCTCATGCTCAAATCGACTCTGGCGGCTGTTGCAGCTGTTCTCGCTCTTTCTGCTCTTTCTCCCGCAGCACTGGCAGCAAAAGGTGACCCGCATGTCCTGCTGACAACCTCTGCCGGTAACATTGAGCTGGAGCTGAACAGTCAGAAAGCCCCGGTTTCAGTGCAAAACTTTGTCGATTATGTCAACAGCGGTTT
The DNA here is from genome assembly GCF_030336535.1 of Citrobacter sp. Ce006. NCBI lineage: Bacteria > Pseudomonadati > Pseudomonadota > Gammaproteobacteria > Enterobacterales > Enterobacteriaceae > Citrobacter > Citrobacter sp. Ce006. Next base: position 616,710 of record NZ_JAOWDO010000073.1, on the reverse strand, counting down.
CTATAACAACACTACGTTCCACCGCGTGATCCCTGGCTTCATGGTGCAGGGCGGCGGTTTTACCGAGCAGATGCAGCAGAAGAAACCTAACCCGCCAATCAAGAATGAAGCCGATAACGGACTGCGTAACACCCGCGGCACGATTGCTATGGCGCGTACAGCGGATAAAGACAGCGCGACCAGCCAGTTCTTTATCAACATTGCGGACAATGCGTTCCTCGATCACGGCCAGCGCGACTTTGGCTATGCTGTCTTCGGTAAAGTTGTGAAAGGTATGGATGTCGCGGATAAGATCTCTCAGGTACAGACCCATGATGTCGGTCCTTACCAGAATGTTCCGTCAAAACCGATTGTTATCCTGTCTGCTAAAGTCCTGCCATAACCGTATTTTGCGCGGGCAGTTCTCGCCCGCGTTCTCTCCCTTCTCTGCGTAACCCGAAATTGCTGCTTATACTTGTGGCAAGTGTCGGCTCATTCAGGGAGGTCATGTGAAAAAACTCACCGATAAACAAAAGTCCCGGCTCTGGGAACAACGACGAAATGCCAATTTCCAGGCCAGTCGGCGGCTGGAAGGTGTGGATATTCCACGGGTTACTCTGAGTGCTGAAGACGCCCTGGCGCGTCTTGAAGAGTTGAGGAGGCACTATGAGCGATAAATTCGGTGATGGACGCGACCCCTATTTGTATCCGGGCCTGAATGTCATGCGTAACCGTCTGGGGATCCATCAGGCGCAACGACTGACGCAGGCGGCCTATGAACTGACGGCGCTGCGTGCGGCCACTATCGAGCTGGGCCCGCTTAAACGGGGATTGCCGCATCTGTGCGCCATTCATCGCCAGCTGTATCGGGATATTTTTGACTGGGCGGGACATCTGCGGGAAGTCGATATCTACCAGGGCGATACCCGTTTTTGCCATTTCGCTTATATCGAGAAAGAGGGCAATGCGTTGATGCAGGACCTGGAAGATGAGTCCTGGCTGGTGGGGTTGCCGGAAGACAAGTTTGTCGATCGTCTTGCACACTATTATTGCGAAATCAACGTGCTGCATCCGTTTCGTATTGGCAGCGGCCTGGCGCAGCGTATTTTCTTCGAACAATTAGCGATTCATGCCGGGTATATGCTGAGCTGGGATGACATCCCGGTTGAGGAGTGGAATCTGGCTAATCAGAGCGGGGCGATGGGTGACTTGTCTGCGCTGCAGGCGATATTTCGTAAAGTGGTAAGCGAAGCCCCGGAAACTGAGTAGAATAGCGCGGTTCTTATGTACCGGAGCCGCCATGATCCTGCTTATTGATAACTATGATTCTTTTACCTGGAACCTGTACCAATACTTCTGCGAACTGGGCGCTGATGTCCTTGTCAGGCGTAACGACGAGCTGACGCTGGCGCAAATCGATGCGTTGAGCCCGCAAAAAATCGTGATTTCCCCAGGACCCTGCACGCCGGATGACGCCGGTATCTCGCTGGATGTAATTCGCCATTTCGCGGGCAACATCCCTCTGCTGGGCGTGTGTCTCGGTCACCAGGCGATGGCGCAGGCCTTTGGCGCGAGCGTGGTTCGGGCGGCAAAAGTGATGCACGGTAAAACCTCGCCGATTACGCATAACGGGCAGGGCGTTTTTCAGGGACTCGCCAACCCATTAACGGTGACGCGCTACCATTCTCTGGTGGTTGCCCCCGAAACGCTTCCTGACTGCTTTGAAGTGACGGCCTGGAGTGAAACGCAGGAGATTATGGGCATTCGTCACCGTGAGTGGGATATGGAAGGGGTGCAGTTTCACCCGGAGAGTATTCTCAGCGAACAGGGGCATCAGCTGCTGGCTAATTTCCTCAATCGCTGAATTGTGGTTGCTATTCAGTGATTTTTTATTCATATTTTGTGATTATAATTTCACTAGCATTTCTGCTTAACAGGGTGGTAATGACATGGCAACTGAACAAACTGCTATTACACGCGCGACATTCGATGAAGTGATTCTGCCGATTTATGCACCGGCTGAGTTTATCCCGGTAAAAGGAAAAGGGAGTCGAGTCTGGGATCAACAGGGCAAAGAGTATGTTGATTTCGCGGGCGGCATTGCAGTTACCGCGCTAGGGCATTGCCATCCGGCACTGGTTGAGGCGTTAAAAACCCAGGGGGAAACCCTGTGGCATACCAGCAACGTTTTCACCAATGAACCTGCGCTGCGTTTAGGCCGTAAAATCATTGATGCGTCCTTCGCCGAGCGCGTGCTGTTCATGAATTCAGGTACGGAAGCCAACGAAACCGCCTTTAAGCTGGCGCGCCACTATGCCTGTGTGCGTCATAGCCCGTTCAAAACCAAAATCATTGCCTTCCATAATGCGTTTCACGGCCGTTCGCTGTTTACCGTTTCTGTTGGCGGGCAGCCGAAATACTCCGACGGCTTTGGACCAAAGCCGGCAGATATCATCCATGTCCCGTTTAACGATCTGCATGCGGTAAAAGCGGTGATAGACGATCACACCTGCGCGGTGGTGGTTGAGCCAATTCAGGGAGAAGGCGGCGTCACTGCGGCTACGCCGGAATTCCTGCAAGGTTTGCGCGAACTCTGTGACCAGCACCAGGCGCTGTTGGTATTTGATGAAGTGCAGAGCGGGATGGGGCGTACCGGCGATTTGTTTGCCTATATGCACTACGGCGTGACGCCGGATATCCTCACCAGCGCGAAGGCGCTCGGCGGCGGTTTCCCGGTGAGCGCGGTGCTGACCACTCAGGAGATTGCCTCCGCGTTCCACGTGGGGTCGCACGGTTCCACGTACGGCGGTAACCCGCTGGCCTGCGCGGTAGCGGGTGCAGCGTTTGATATCATCAACACGCCGGAAGTGCTGGGAGGCATTCAGGCCAAACGTCAGACGTTTGTCCAGCATTTGCACAAGATTGATCAACAGTTCGACATTTTCAGCGATATTCGCGGGATGGGGCTGCTGATTGGCGCCGAGTTGAAGCCGCAGTTTAAAGGCCGGGCGCGCGATTTCCTCTATGCCGCCGCGCACGAAGGGGTGATGGTGCTGAACGCCGGGCCGGACGTAATGCGTTTCGCGCCGTCGCTGGTGGTAGAGCAGGCGGATATCGATGAAGGGATGCAGCGTTTCGCGCAGGCTGTCGCGAAGGTGGTGGGCTGATTGCCGGATGGCGGCGCGAGCGCCTTATCCGGCCTACAGGGTAAGGTGTGATTCGTAGGCCGGATAAGCGTAGCGCATCCGGCAAATCTTTTAACCCTTCATGTCCCGTAGTCGGCGGCTCAGCCAGATCCCGTGGTGCGGTCGCTGACGCCATGCTACCGACGAAATGGTATGCATGGTGTTCAGATGCCCAAGAACCCGTTGCAGATGCTGCTCAAGAGTGCTTAACGGACCGTGGGACAGCATCTCCGGCGCTTCGAGAATATTCACATCGCCCGAGCTTCCCGGTCCGTCATACTCCAGCCGCTGCTGACAGCGCTGAAGCGCAATTTCACAGGATTCCAGATACCGCTGCGCCAAATCCGGCGTCAGCATCGTATGTTCCCTTGCCAGCGTGGTCATCGCGTTAATGTGTTCGACGATGAACTGGCTGTGCGTGACCCACAGTTTCATGTCCGCAAGGTAGTGCGAGTTGAATCCTGGCTCCTGCATCGCCTGGTTCAGTGAGTTGAACAGCGTGTTCTGCGCCTGGTTAACCCGCATGCGTTGATACGCCAGCGGCGTGGCCTGCGGATCGTTGCTGAGGATCAGGCGAATGGCCTCCTGGTCGGCTTCTAACGCGTCGTGGGCGTTCTTACGCAACAGACCGCTCTGCCACTGTGGCCACAGCCAGAGCGTACCACCAAAGGCGATTAGGCAGCCAATGACCGTATCGACAAACCGCGGCACGATAAACTGTTCCCCGTTCAGCGTCAGCAGTTGCAGGGTGTAAACTGCCGTGACCGTAAAGCCGACGGTAGCCCAGCCGTAATTTTTACGGATGATCAGATAGCTCACCAGGGTTATCAGCAGCATGGCTGCCAGCGTGAAACCTTCCGGAATATGAAAGTGCAGCGTGACGCCGGCAATCACCAGCCCAACGAGCGTACCGACCGACCGATGTAAGATGCGTACCCGGGTCGCCCCGTAGCCATTTTGCGTGACGAACAGAATAGTCATTAAAATCCAGTAGGGCTTTGGCAGGTGTAAGGCGCTGCCCATCAGGCTGGCGATACTCAACATAACGCAGATGCGTCCGGCATTGCGCAGCGCTGGAGATTTCAACGACAGATAGTTTTTCAGGGCTGGGATCAACGGCAACCGACGCTGCTTGTCAGCCATCAAGTCACGGGCATACAACGGGCGCTGGGTGCGTAGCACGCGGGCAATACGGCTAAAGTGCCAGTAGCAAAATTGTCCCACCGGGTTGTCCGGATGCTGCCTGGCGATTTTCTCCAGTGTGCCAATCTGTTTTTCCATCGAGAAACGGGTCGGCAAACGGTGATACAAAATATCATCGGCCAGTACCCGAAGGCGTTCGGCTACGGTACGCGCATTCCAGCGAATCACCTGCTCCGCATGGCTACGCTCGACCAGCTTTTGCACCTCTTCCGGCTGGTGGAGGCTAACGGAAATATGCTCTTGTAAATCGAGCGCCTCCTGAAAGGCACGCAGCAGGCGCTTGTAATCGTTGTTGCGATGCGCCGACAGCATATGCATTTGCTGATAACACTGGGTAATCAGATCCACTGCCTTTTGTTGGCGAACCAGCAGGGGAGGCAGCGCTTTTTCTGGGTCGGCATGCTGGGTCAGCATGCTGTACTTAGCTTCACAGTAATCGGCTAATTCACGATACAACAGGCTGAGCGATTCACGGAGCGGCTGCTCGCGCCACATCCAAAACCAGAACCAGTTGAACAGGCCATACCATAACGTGCCCAGCGCGTAGATCAGCAGCGGCTCCCAGACGGGCATGTTGCCGGCCAGGCTTAGCGTGAAAATCGCTGCGATAAGTGAGGCAGGCAATAGTCGCGCATGCAAAGGGCTCAACTCGGCGGTTACACCAAGAATTAGCGTCAGGCCGGTGAGGATAAGCGGCAGTGGTATATCTTTTGCCAGCAGTAATTGCATGATCAAACTGCATCCGGCAAACAAAGACGCGCCAATAGCTAAACGTTTGAAAAAGCGCTTATGCGGGGTATCAAGACCGGCAATGTTGCAGCAGGCAGGGACCAGGGAGAAGAGGAGGCCCAGATGAAGCTGACCGATGATCAGACCAACAGCCACAGGTAAACATAGCACCAGCGTCTGCCGTAGTGCGTAGTTGATCTCTGGGTGGTATATCAGTCTTCGCCACATCGGTGCAAACAAAAGTGGCGCATTACTGGGTAACGCGCCACTTCGATGGGGTTAACGGGTGCCGTAGACGACGATAGTCTTACCGTGTGCGGAGATCAGGTTCTGATCTTCCAGCATCTTCAGAATACGGCCGACGGTCTCACGGGAGCAGCCAACGATCTGGCCGATTTCCTGACGGGTGATTTTAATCTGCATGCCGTCCGGGTGGGTCATCGCATCAGGCTGTTTCGCCAGATTCAGCAGAGTCTGCGCGATACGACCAGTTACGTCGAGGAAGGCGAGGTTGCCGACTTTTTCAGACGTGACTTGCAGACGACGAGCCATCTGAGAAGACAGGCGCATCAGAATATCCGGGTTGACCTGGATTAATTGGCGAAATTTTTTGTAGGAAATTTCAGCGACTTCACATGCGGTTTTGGCACGTACCCAGGCGCTACGTTCCTGACCTTCTTCGAAGAGGCCTAATTCACCAATAAAATCGCCCTGATTCAGATAAGAAAGGATCATTTCTTTCCCTTCTTCATCTTTGATCAGCACTGCCACTGAGCCTTTAACGATGTAATACAACGTTTCCGCTTTTTCACCCTGGTGAATCAGCGTGCTCTTCGATGGGTACTTATGAATATGGCAATGAGACAAGAACCATTCGAGAGTCGGGTCTGTTTGCGGTTTGCCAAGCACCATGCGCGGTTATCCTCTGTTATAAGCTGTCTCCAGAGCCAGAAAACGACGCTGCCTCTGGGTTTGCAAAAATGTGCTTCCCGCTACCTGGGAAGGGGGCTACTAAAAATATACTGCAGCCTGTAATGTGATGTCCTCTGCATACATGCAGTACGTCAATGTATTACTGTAGCATCCCGACTGTTTTAGCATAGCTTTCGCCGTGTGTCTCCTGGTGTCTCGCTTCAGCATGACGCAGGTCGCCTTCCATTGCGAGAATTGTTATGTGCGCGTAATCTGTCAGGAAAATTGAAACATTGGAGTTACGAAATATGCAAGCGCGTGTAAAGTGGGTTGAAGGGTTAACCTTCCTCGGTGAGTCCGCCTCTGGCCACCAAATTCTGATGGACGGTAACTCCGGTGATAAAGCGCCGAGCCCGATGGAAATGGTATTAATGGCGGCGGGCGGTTGTAGCGCAATTGATGTGGTTTCGATCCTGCAAAAGGGTCGTCAGGATGTGACCAACTGCGAAGTGAAACTGACCTCAGAGCGTCGTGATGAAGCGCCGCGCCTGTTTACCCACATCAACCTGCATTTCATCGTAACGGGTAACGATCTGAAAGATGCATCAGTCTCACGCGCAGTCGACCTTTCAGCGGAAAAATATTGCTCCGTGGCACTGATGCTGGAAAAGGCGGTGAACATTACCCACTCCTATGAAGTGGTTGCCGCGTAATCCCTGACGCCGGATAATGTTGATTCGTAGGCCCGATAAGCGAAGCGCCATCGGGCACTTTCCACGCCTCACCCTATCTTTTTGCCTTCCATCAGTCGCTGGACCAGCGGCAGCATAATCAATTCCATCGCCAGGCCCATCTTGCCGCCCGGCACGACCAATGTATTGATATGGGAAATGAATGAGCCCTGCAGCATGGCCAGTAGCCACGGGAAGTCGATCCCTTCCAGGTTACGAAAATGAATCACGACAAAGCTTTCATCCAGAGACGGGATACTCTTGGCGGCAAAGGGGTTAGAGGTATCGACGGTCGGTACGCGCTGGAAGTTAATATGCGTCCGGGAAAACTGCGGCGTGATGTAATTGATGTAATCGTCCATTGATCGCACCACCGAGTCCATCACCGCTTCACGCGAGTGTCCACGCTCGCTGGTATCGCGAGTCAGTTTCTGGATCCATTCCAGGTTTACGATCGGCACCACGCCAACCAGCAGATCGACATGCCGGGCCACGTTTTGCTGTGGGGTGACGACGCCGCCGTGCAGTCCTTCATAAAACAGGACATCCGTCGGTTCAGGCAGCGGCTGCCAGGGCGTGAAAGTCCCTGGCACCTGGTTCCACGGTACGGCCTCATCGTAAGTGTGCAGATATTTTCGCGACTGGCCTTTGCCCGTCTGACCGTATTCGATGAAAGTTTGTTCCAGCAGACCGAAGTCATTCGCTTCGGGGCCGAAATAGCTGATATGCCGCCCGGCATCGCGCGCTTTGCGAATCGCCATGTCCATTTCCGGACGGGTATAGCGATGAAAACTGTCACCTTCCACCTCGGCGGCACGCAGATTTAACTGCGCGAAAATTTTACGAAACGCGAGGCTGGTGGTGGTGGTCCCCGCGCCGCTGGATCCTGTTACCGCAATCACCGGATGTTTGGCAGACATAACAACTCCATGAAATGGTTATAATTATAGTAAAGTCGGCCGGCGGCTACGGATTACTCGTGAATCTGCTTCCTCGGCATAATATTGACCGTTTCATGCAGTTCAGACCACACCAGCACGGCTTCACCTGATTGTAGTTGGCGTTTGACGTCGGCGACTTTTTGTTCGAGCGAACGTTCATGTTCACCATAATCGGTGCCTTCACGCAAGACAAAGCTTTCAATCAGATTGTCCAGCGCTTCCGGGGAGATATCTTGCCAGGGGATGATCATGATGAGACCTCCAGATACGTTGTCAGCCAGTCGGGGATTCTGGATTCCAGCCACATCTCAGGATGGCGTACCGTGCCGCCAATGAATCCGACGTGGCCACCGTGTTCAGTCAACTGATACTCCACCTGCGAAGGCAGGTTTTCCGGTTTCGGGATCACGTGATGATCCATAAACGGATCGTCCTTGGCATGGATAATCAGCGTGGGTTTGGCTATCTGGTTGAGCAACGGCATGGCGCTACACTGACGATAATAGTCTATAGCATCGGCGAAACCGTGGATTTTGGCGGTGATCAGATCGTCAAAATCGCGAATGCGACGCAGAGATTTCAATTGGGACAGACTCACCGGCAGCGAGCCTGGATAGGCCTCAAGCTTACGCGAGGCATTGGCTTTCAACAGATTGAGCAGGTAGCGCTGATAGACCCGGGAGAATCCCTTGTCCATATGGTAACTACAGGCTTCCAGCACGAAAGGCGCGGAGACGATAACGGCGGCATCAATTGGAATCTCGTTGCCTTCTTTGGCCAGCAGGCAGGCTAGCATGTTCCCACCGAGCGAATAGCCCACCGCTGCGGTCGGCACGCGACCGAACTCACGCTCCAGCCAGTGTAAAAACCAGGTGCCATCTTCTGTTTCGCCCGAATGATAAATTCGGTTCAGACGATTGGGTTCACCGCTGCAGCCGCGAAAATGCATTACCACGCCCAGCCAGCCGCGCTTTTGCGCCGCTTCAATCAGGCCATGTGCGTACGGGCTGTTCAGACTACCTTCCAGACCGTGAAAAACCACCAGGCGCGGTTTGTGTTTCGCCTGTTGCGGATCTTCACTCCACGCCAGATCGACAAAATCACCATCGGGCAATTCCAGACGCTGCCAGTGGGCGTCGAACTTCACCTTGCGGCGAATTAAGCGCGGCAGCATCGTCTGCAGATGGCGGTTACTGATACAGCGCATCGGGCGGAATTCTCGCGAATCGTCGGTAGGTGGGGTCATTTCTGTGGACGTGATTTCAACCATAACACCAGAGCAATTAATAATCGGAAAGAATAACTATACCGCGCACAGCGCGTGCGGGTTAGCCAATATGTGATTTTGTCGCTAGTCAGCAAGCAGGTTACGCGAGAAAAGATGAAAATCGACGTCGGGTTTACGTCGCCACAGGCGAGCTTTACGCGTCCCTGTCGCCATGCTTTCTCCGGTATCTTCAAACATTCCTGACGCTTCAAAGCGGCGAATCAGACTTTTACGCTGGATCGACTGACCAAGGATAACCTCGGTGGCTTCAAGCAGTTGTCCATGGGTAAATGTCTCCGGCAGGCAGTATACGGGCAGTAGCGAGTACATCGTTTTTTGCCGTAAGCGATGCAGTGCCGCCGTAATGATTTTCTCGTGATCGAACGCGAGTGAATGGTTTTTCAACTCGTCAACCGGTACCCAACGGGCGTTACTGACGCTGGCAATATGCGGCGCGCAGTCTACCCAGGCGATTAGCGCAAACCAGGTGACCGTCAGGCTCCAGCCGCGCGGGTCTCGTTCTGGCCCGGAAAAGGTATCCAATTGTTCAAGCCACGAAGGCGAAACGCCCGTTTTTTCAGTGAGTTTGCGTAGCGCGGTGGCGCGGGTTGAATCATCGTTTTCGATATCAATAAAACCGCCAGGTAATCCCCAACGTCCTTTTTGCGGCTGGTTTGCCCGCTCGACCAGTAATACGCACAGCGCCTGCTGATGCAGGGTAAATAACACGCTATCTACCGTCACCAGAGGTGAAGGGAAGCGGCTGGCGTCGTACTGATTCAGGTAGTCGGCTTCGGTGGTCATAAGGTACTCACGATGATTTGTAACGCTGACAAGTGTACCAGCCCGGCACTGGGGGGCAAGGTTCGTTTTTTATCATTACTTATCAGTGGATTATCTCTTGTTCTAAAAATAATGCATTTTATACTTGCTTAATATGTGTCTTAAGGACATTATTAATTGTGTCGAAGGGACACAATTAAGGGGTGAGAGCGATGAGCGTAAAACTGACATTAACTTTGGACGACCAGACCTACGCAGTTGCCAGTGGTATTTTTCCTGATGGCGCCGGCTGGTTGAAAGTCACTGATGCACTGCCATCGTTTGCTCGCCTGATGCGCATCCGCGCGGTGGCAATGCGCGACATGAACGATTTTATGCTGCTGGCGCAACTGGTTGAGGCGGTCCGTCATCAGACGGATGTACTGGTCAGCCATCTCGACCTCCCCTGGTTGCCGTGGGCGCGTCAGGACAGACATATGGTGGCGGGTGATAGCTTTACGCTGAAAGTCTTCGCCAGTCACCTCAACACATTGAAATTCGACAAGGTCAATGTGCTCGACCCGCACAGCGACGCGGCAGCTGCGGCAATCGAAAACCTGGTGGCGATTGGGCAAGAACGATGCCTGTTGCAGAGCGCGACCTTACCGCATTTATTTCAGCAAAACGCGCTGATGCTGGTTGCCCCCGACGCCGGAGCTTTGAAGAAAATTGATGCTGTTGCCAGAGCTGCCGGCGTGGAGGAGTACGCCATCCTGAGCAAAAAGCGCGATGTAGCAAGCGGCAAGCTGACGGGATTTTCGTTAATGGCCGGAGACGTGAGGGGCAGGGATATGCTGATTGTTGACGATCTGTGCGACGCAGGCGGTACGTTCATTGGTTCCGCGCAGGTACTACGTGAGGCCGGTGCCCACAGCGTCAGTCTGTATGTCACCCACGGTATTTTTTCTAAGGGCGTCGAACACCTGTTTGCCAACGGCATTGATGCTATCTACACCACCACCTCTTTTGCTGCCCCGACGCTGGAGCATCCGCAGCTTGAGCTTATCGACATTGACGCGATTTACCGCGCCTGAGGGAGATGCTGATTATGAAAATGAACCCAATTCTGGCTATCGACGGCTACAAAGTTTCTCACCGCGTGCAATATCCGCAGGGAACCCGTCGCGTGTATTCCAACTTTACTCCGCGCAGCGATCGCTTTTTTTCCTCGCCGTTGGCGGATGGCAAACTGGTATTTTTTGGCCTGCAGGGTTTTTTGCAGTGGTTTTTAGTCGACCTGTTTAATGAGGCGTTTTTTGCCCGTCCGGAAGATGAGGTGGTCAGCGAATATAAACAGGTCATGGACAGCTATCTCGGCAAAGATGCGGTGGCGGTGGATCATATCCGCGCCCTGCATCAGTTGGGCTATCTGCCGTTGCACATCAAAGCGCTGGATGAAGGCAGCAAAGTTCCGATGGCGGTACCGGTCTTAACCATTATCAACACCAAACCCGAGTTTTTCTGGCTGGTGAATTACCTGGAAACCGTGCTGTCGGCAGAGCTGTGGAAAGCGTCAACCAACGCCACGATAGCTCACCACTACCGCAAAATCTGCGCGCGGTGGGCAGAGAAAACCTGTAGCGACCTGGCACACCTTGACTTCCAGTGTCATGACTTTTCCTTTCGCGGCATGTCCGGATTACAGGACACCATGCAGGCGGGCAGTGGGCATTTGTTAAGCTTTAAAGGGACCGACAGTATTCCATCTCTGCTGTACGCCCGCGATTACTACACCGACGGCGAACCCTATTTTATCGGCGCCAGTATTCCGGCTACCGAACACAGCGTGATGTGTATGGGTGAGCGCGAGCATGAGATTGAAACCTTCCGCCGCCTGATTGCCGATCTCTATCCGCAGGGATTTGTATCGATAGTCTCCGATACCTGGGACTACTGGCAGGTGCTGACGGAATACACCCGCGAACTGAAGAACATCATTCTGACCCGTGAAGGGCGGGTGGTATTCCGTCCGGATAGCGGTAATCCGGTTGAGATTCTGTGCGGTACAGGTGCGGATGAGGATACCCGAGCCGATCGTACGGCACAGGAGAAAGGCTCTGTGGAGGTGCTGTGGGAGATTTTTGGCGGCACGGTTAACGCTAAAGGCTACAAGGTGCTCGACCCACATGTGGGGCTGATTTATGGCGATTCCATCACCCTTGAGCGGGCGAATGAGATCCTGCGTCGTCTTGAAGCGAAAGGATTTGCCAGTTCAAATGTGGTGTTTGGCGTGGGTTCCTTTACCTATCAGTACAACACGCGTGACACCTTCGGTTTTGCAATGAAAGCGACGTGGGGAGAAGTCGATGGCAAAGGCCGGACGATTTTCAAAGAGCCGAAAACCGATAATGGCTTAAAGCGCTCTGCCCGTGGTTTGCTTCGAGTAGCACGTGATGAGCTGGGGGAATTGCGCCTGCATGATGAACAAACGTGGGAGCAAGAGCAGGAAGGAGAACTGAAAACCCGTTTTCTTAACGGCAAGCTGTTTAACCGTGAACATTTTGAAGATATCCGCCAGCGTCTGGCGATGCAGAGATAATTCAACAAAAATGCCTGATAAGACGCACAAGCGCCTTATCAGGCACCCATGACTATTCGGCCAGCATCTGCTCAAGCTGTTCCTGCGCTTCCAGCCAGGCCATCTCGCACTCTTCCAGTCCGGATTTTGCACTGGCCTGCTGCTGCAGGCATGCGGTGAGTTCGGCTTTGCGGCTTTGGTCGTACAGTTCGCTATCGCCGAGTTTTTCTTCCGCCTGCGCCAGCTGTGCGTGCAGTTTCTCCATCTCTTTTTCCAGACGGGTAATCTCTTTACGCAGCGGCTGCGTCAGGGTGCGCAATTCAGCTTCGCGACGCTTCTGGTCTTTACGCGCCTGGGCGCTGTTAACGCTCTCTTTTGCCGGTTCGTCGCTCTGGTTTTCTTGTTTTTGCACATCGCTCAGCCACTGCTGATAATCCTCCAGATCGCCGTCAAACGGCTCGACTTTTTTGTCGTGCACCAGATAGAGGTCATCGGTGGTGGAGCGAATCAGGTGACGGTCGTGCGAGACCACGACCAGCGCGCCTTCGAAATCGATCAACGCTTCGGTCAGCGCCTGGCGCATATCAAGGTCCAGGTGGTTGGTCGGTTCATCAAGCAGGAGCAGGTTCGGGCGCTGCCAGACGATCAACGCCAGCACCAGACGCGCTTTTTCACCACCGGAGAAGCGGCGAGTCTCTTCGCTGACTTTATCGCCCTGGAAGCCGAATCCACCGAGGTAGTCCCGCAGTTTCTGCTCCAGCTCCTGCGGCGCCATGCGCGCCAGGTGCTGAATAGGCGATTCATCGGCGCGTAAAAACTCCAACTGGTGCTGCGCGAAGTAGCCCAGCTTGATACCTTTCGCCAGGCCAATCTCGCCGCTAATGGGGGGCAATTCGCCGGCCAGCAGCTTGATCAGCGTCGATTTACCCGCGCCGTTGCGACCGAGCAGGCCGATGCGGGAACCCGGCACCAGATTCAGTTTGATCGAATCGAGAATGACGCGATCGCCGTAGCCAGCGCTGACCTTTTCCATCTTCAGCAGTGGATTCGGCAGGCTTTCTGGTTCACGAAAGCTGAAGTGGAACGGGTTGTCCACGTGTGCCGGGGCAATCAGCTCCATGCGTTCCAGCATTTTGATACGGCTTTGCGCCTGCTTTGCTTTGGTTGCTTTAGCGCGGAAACGATCGATATAGCTTTGCAGATGCGCCACGCGCTCCTGCTGGCTTTCGTACATTGCCTGTTGCTGCGCAAGGCGGGTCGCACGCTGGATTTCAAACGCGCTGTAGTTGCCGGTGTACTCGAACATGGTTTGCTGTTCGATATGAATAATTTTGTCCACCACCGGGTCGAGGAAGTCGCGGTCGTGGGAGATCAATATCAGCGTGCCCTGGTAGCTTTTCAGCCATCTTTCCAGCCAGATTACCGCGTCGAGATCGAGGTGGTTGGTGGGTTCATCAAGCAGCAGCAGGTCTGAACGGCAAATCAGCGCCTGGGCCAGGTTGAGACGCATACGCCAGCCACCGGAAAAGTCGCTGACCGGGCGCTCAAGCTGTTCGTTGGAGAAACCGAGACCATGCAGCAGGCTGGCGGCGCGTGAGCGCACGGTCCAGGCGTCGATGGCATCCAGTTTGCCATGGACGGTGGCAATAGCGTGTCCATCGTTACGTTCGTTGGCATCGTTCAACTGCGCTTCCAGTTGACGATACTCGCGGTCGCCGTCAATCACGTACTCCAGCGCGGGCTGCGGCAATGCTGGCGTTTCCTGATTCACCCACGCAAGCTGCCAGTTTCCCGGATAGGTAAATCCTCCGGCGTCGGCGCTGAGTTCATTTTTCAGCAATGCCAGCAGGGTAGATTTACCACAGCCATTTTTACCTACCAGACCAACTTTCTGCCCTGGATTAATGGTGGCCGTGGCATTGTCCAGCAAGACGCGCACGCCGCGACGAATTTGTAACGATGAGAAAACAATCATAAGGCGCCGTATGTTCAGACTATGTTAATTTATCATTATGATAATGTAATGTGTGGGCCATTTGCCGCACCGAGGCGCAATGGTAGCCCAAAACGTCGAAAATAGACAAAAGACAAAACCGGGAGGGGGATGATGTTCCAGCCAGCGAAAGTCTTGCTGCTGTATGCCCATCCGGAATCTCAGGACTCGGTCGCGAACCGGGTTCTGCTTAAACCGGCCATGCAGCTTAGCAATGTTACCGTGCACGACCTTTACGCGCACTATCCTGATTTTTTTATCGACATTCCGCATGAGCAGGCGCTACTGCGTGAGCATGATGTGATTGTTTTTCAGCATCCGCTCTACACCTATAGCTGTCCGGCGCTGTTAAAGGAATGGCTTGATCGCGTACTGAGCCGCGGATTTGCCAGCGGCCCTGGAGGGAACCAACTGGCGGGAAAGTACTGGCGGAGCGTTATCACGACCGGAGAACCGGAAAGCGCCTACCGCTATGACGCGCTAAATCGTTATCCAATGAGCGATGTACTGCGCCCTTTTGAGCTAACGGCCGGTATGTGCCGCATGCACTGGATGAGCCCTATTATCGTCTACTGGGCCAGGCGGCAAACGAAGCAGGAGTTGGACAGCCATGCGAAAGCGTATGGTGACTGGCTGGCAAATCCGATCCCTGTGGGAGGCCGCTGATGGAAGGTTCTGATTTATTGACGGCGGGAGTGTTGTTCCTCTTCGCGGCGGTGGCTGCAGTCCCCCTGGCCTCAAAGCTGGGTATCGGTCCGGTGCTGGGTTACTTGCTGGCGGGTATTGCTATCGGCCCGTGGGGATTAGGATTCATCAGCGATGTGGATGAAATTCTGCACTTTTCCGAGCTGGGTGTGGTTTTTCTTATGTTCATCATTGGGCTGGAGCTTAATCCAGCCAAGCTGTGGCAGTTGCGGCGTTCAATTTTTGGCGTCGGCGCCGCGCAGGTAATGCTGAGCGCAGTAGTGCTGGCAGGATTATTGATGCTCACTGCGTTCTCCTGGCAGGCGGCAGTGGTTGGCGGCATTGGTCTGGCGATGTCATCGACCGCCATGGCGCTACAGTTGATGCGCGAAAAAGGCATGAACCGCAGTGAATCCGGACAACTGGGTTTTTCGGTGCTGCTGTTTCAGGATTTGGCGGTGATCCCTGCCCTGGCGCTGGTTCCACTGCTGGCGGGGTCTGCTGACGAACATTTTGACTGGATCAAAGTGGGAATGAAGGTGCTGGCCTTTGCCGGCATGCTGATTGGCGGGCGCTATTTGCTGCGTCCGGTTTTCCGCTTTATTGCGGACTCTGGCGTACGGGAAGTATTTACCGCCGCGACGCTGTTGCTGGTGCTGGGGTCGGCTTTATTTATGGATGCGCTGGGGCTGTCGATGGCGCTGGGAACGTTTATCGCGGGCGTGCTGCTGGCGGAAAGCGAGTACCGACATGAGCTGGAAACGGCAATCGATCCGTTTAAAGGCCTGCTGCTCGGCCTGTTTTTTATCTCCGTAGGCATGTCACTCAATCTTGGCGTGCTCTATACCCATATTCTGTGGGTGGCGGCGAGCGTGATAGTACTGGTGGTTGTAAAAATGCTGGTGCTGTATGTGCTGGCGCGTCTTAACGGCATGAGAAGCTCAGAACGGATGCAGTTTGCCGGGGTTTTGAGTCAGGGCGGTGAATTCGCTTTCGTGCTGTTTTCAACGGCATCCTCGCAACGGCTGTTTCAGGGCGACCAAATGGCGTTGCTACTGGTGACCGTCACGCTGTCGATGATGACCACGCCGTTGGTGATGAAGCTGATTGATAAATGGCTCTCCCGTCAGTTTAACGGCCCGGATGACGAAGATGAAAAACCCTGGGTGGAGGATGATAAACCGCAGGTGATTGTCGTGGGGTTTGGGCGCTTTGGTCAGGTTATTGGTCGCCTGTTGATGGCCAATAAAATGCGGATTACCGTTCTGGAGCGGGATATCAGCGCGGTGAATTTGATGCGTAAATATGGCTATAAGGTTTACTACGGTGATGCCACGCAGGTGGATCTGTTGCGTTCTGCGGGTGCGGAGGCGGCACAGTCTATTGTTATTACCTGTAATGAGCCTGAAGACACCATGAAACTGGTGGAACTGTGCCAACAGTATTTTCCGCATTTGCATATTCTTGCGCGTGCGCGCGGACGTGTAGAGGCGCATGAGTTATTACAAGCTGGTGTGACGCAGTTTTCCCGCGAAACGTTCTCCAGTGCGCTGGAGTTGGGGCGTAAAACGCTGGTTACACTGGGGATGCATCCGCACCAGGCTCAGCGCGCTCAGCTGCATTTTCGTCGGCTGGATATGCGCATGCTGCGGGAGCTGATCCCCATGCATACGGATACCGTACAAATCTCTCGAGCCAGGGAAGCCCGGCGCGAGCTGGAGGAAATTTTCCAACGAGAGATGCAGCAAGAGCGGCGTCAGCTGGATGGCTGGGATGAATTTGAGTAGAGGTAATCATGGCAATTCGTAAACGTTTTATTGCAGGCGCAAAATGTCCGTCCTGCCAGGCGCAGGATACGCTGGCAATGTGGCGCGAAAATAATATCGATATTGTTGAATGTGTTAAGTGCGGCCATCAGATGCGGGAAGCGGATAAAGAGGCGCGCGAGCACGTTCGCAAAGAAGAGCAAGTGATCGGGATTTTTCATCCGGACTAGCGATATGGCGCAGCTTTTTTTAAGCTAGAGGGTACACGGGTGCAGAATTCCGCTACAATCTGCGCCACTATTCTTTCCATGCTCAGGAGATATCATGAAAGTAGCAAAGGACCTGGTGGTCAGCCTGGCCTATCAGGTACGTACAGAAGACGGTGTGTTGGTTGATGAGTCTCCGGTGAGTGCGCCGCTGGACTACCTGCATGGTCACGGTTCCCTGATTTCTGGCCTGGAAACAGCGCTGGACGGTCATGAAGTTGGCGACAAATTCGATGTCGCTGTTGGCGCAAACGACGCATACGGTCAGTACGACGAAAACCTGGTGCAGCGCGTTCCTAAAGACGTGTTCATGGGCGTTGACGAACTGCAGGTTGGCATGCGTTTCCTGGCTGAAACCGATCAGGGTCCAGTACCGGTAGAAATTACCGAAGTGGAAGACGATCACGTTGTCGTTGACGGTAACCACATGCTGGCTGGCCAGAACCTGAAATTCAACGTAGAAGTTGTTGCTATCCGCGAAGCGACCGAAGAAGAACTGGCTCACGGCCACGTTCACGGCGCGCACGGTCACGACCACGATCATGACCACGGTCATGACGGTTGCTGCGGTGGTCATGGCCACGGTCACGACCATGGTCACGAGCACGGTGGCGAAGGCTGCTGCGGCGGTGGCGGTAAAGGTAACGGCGGCGGCTGCGGTTGCCACTAATACCCTTCGTCTTTCAACCCACAGCGGTGTTGGCTGCGCTTTCGAATCCCGGTGACATAGTTATCTATGCTCCTGGGAATTCCCCAAGCTTGCCGCCTTGCTGTGATTTGAAATCCTTTGGGTATATGTGAGTAGATCCGATAAGCGTTCGCGCCATCGGGCACAAAAAAAGCGGGATATTCCCGCTTTTTTTACGTCTCAATAATGTGGCGGCGGGGTCTCTTCAGACTGCGACGCAATGTGGGACGGCTGTGTTGCTTTGAGCTTTTCTGTCAGTAAACGCAGATGGTCGCGGAGTTTGGCCATTTCCAGTTCATGCGCGGTCACCGTCACGTTGAGCTCTTCAATGGTTATCTCCTGAAATGCCAGGCGACTTTCCAGTTCAGCCAGGCGAGTTTCCATTGTTGTATCCTGCATGATTCACCTCTTTCTTTTTTCTCCGGCAGATCGCGGACTGCGGCGAATTCTACTTAACTTTGCCTGTTTGCACAGCACTCAATCTTCGGTCACGAAACTAATTTAAACAAAAAGAGTCTGAAATGTGGTGATAATAGGGCGTGCCCGTATGTTGATTTGTTCTACAACGCTTTATAGTACATTTTTGTTTTAGCTAACCCTGGGGTGAGATGCCCCGGCCCTGGAGATATGGATGAAATCACTGTTTAAAGTAACGCTGCTGGCGACCACAATGGCTGTTGCTCTGCATGCCCCGATCACCTTCGCTGCTGATGCTGCGAAACCAGCCGCTACTGCTGACAGCAAAGCAGCATTCAAGAATGACGACCAAAAAGCCGCTTACGCGCTGGGCGCGTCCCTGGGTCGTTATATGGAAAACTCTCTGAAAGAGCAGGAAAAACTGGGCATCAAACTGGATAAAGATCAGCTGATCGCTGGCGTTCAGGATGCGTTTGCAGACAAGAGCAAGCTGTCTGACCAGGAAATCGAACAAACTCTGCAGGCGTTTGAAGCGCGCGTGAAGAGCTCCGCTCAGGCGAAAATGGAAAAAGACGCGGCTGATAACGAAGCCAAAGGTAAAGTTTACCGCGAGAAATTTGCTAAAGAGAAAGGCGTTAAAACCTCTGCTACTGGCCTGGTCTACAAAGTAGAGAAAGAAGGTACTGGCGCTGCGCCGAAAGACAGCGATACCGTGGTAGTCAACTACAAAGGTACGCTGATTGATGGTAAAGAGTTTGATAACTCTTATACCCGCGGTGAGCCGCTCTCTTTCCGTCTTGACGGGGTAATCCCGGGCTGGACTGAAGGCCTGAAAAACATCAAGAAAGGCGGCAAAATCCAGCTGGTTATCCCACCGGATCTGGCTTACGGCAAAACTGGCGTACCGGGCATTCCGGCCAACTCTACGCTGGTCTTTGATGTTGAACTGTTAGACATCAAACCGGCGCCGAAGGCCGATGCGCAGCCAGATGCTGCACCGGCAGATAAAGCTGCAGACAGCAGCAAAAAATAAGTGACCAGAAACCGCCGCCCACAGGGCGGCGGTTTTTTATTATCGACAGGATATAATTAATACTGGAAAGCGCCTTGTGCGCTGTATTACTTTAGATGCCCCTATAATAGTGATGAGCCTGCCCTGACAACATAACGACAGGCTCCTGAAAAGGAGTGCTTTTTTTCATGTCCAGGTCGCTTTTAACCAACGAAACCAGTGAGCTAGATTTACTGGATCAACGTCCTTTCGATCAAACTGACTTCGATATCCTCAAATCCTACGAAGCGGTTGTGGACGGGTTGGCGATGCTCATTGGTTCCCATTGTGAAATCGTATTGCACTCTTTGCAGGATTTGAAATGCTCGGCTATCCGCATTGCTAACGGTGAACACACGGGCCGCAAAATTGGCTCGCCGATTACCGACCTTGCATTGCGTATGCTGCATGATATGACGGGTGCGGATAGCAGCGTGTCGAAGTGTTACTTCACACGTGCGAAAAGCGGTGTCTTGATGAAGTCGGTGACGATTGCTATTCGCAACCGTGAGCATCGCGTGATTGGTCTGCTGTGCATCAATATGAACCTTGATGTCCCATTCTCGCAGATAATGAATACCTTTATCCCACCGGAAACCCCGGAAGTGGGTTCTGCCGTCAACTTCGCTTCTTCGGTGGAAGACCTGGTTACCCAAACGCTGGAATTCACGATCGAAGAAGTGAACGCCGATCGCAATGTTTCCAACAACGCCAAGAATCGTCAGATTGTCCTGAATCTGTATGAGAAAGGTATCTTCGATATTAAAGATGCCATCAACCAGGTTGCCGATCGGCTGAACATCTCCAAGCACACGGTCTACCTCTATATTCGTCAGTTCAAAAGCGGCGATTTCCAGGGGCAAGACAAGTAATGCGTTTTGCCATCATGGTGACGGGGCCGGCTTATGGTACGCAGCAGGCGAGCAGCGCGTTGCAATTTGCTCATGCGCTACTCAAAGAAGGGCATGAGCTAAGTAGCGTCTTTTTCTATCGTGAAGGTGTGTATAACGCCAACTTACTGACTTCGCCTGCCAGTGATGAATACGATCTGGTACGGGCCTGGCAACAGCTGAACCAGCAGCATGGCGTGACGCTGAATATTTGCGTGGCGGCGGCGTTGCGTCGCGGCGTAGTTGATGAAACTGAAGCGAAACGTCTGGGCCTGGCAGGCGCTAATTTACAATCAGGTTTTAACCTCAGCGGGCTGGGTTCGCTGGCTGAGGCGTCCCTGACCTGCGATCGCGTGGTGCAGTTTTAATGAAACGTGTTGCTTTTGTCTTTTCTACCGTGCCGCACGGCAGCGCGTCTGGCCGTGAAGGATTAGATGCCTTGCTGGCGACATCGGCATTAACGGAAGACCTCGGCGTATTTTTTATTGGCGATGGCGTTTTTCAAATCCTTCAGGGACAACAGCCGGATGTTGTGTTGGCGCGAGACTACATCGCAACCTTCAAACTGTTGGAATTGTACGATATTGAGCAATGTTGGCTTTGTGCCGCCTCTTTACGCGAGCGGGGTCTTCAGCAGGGTGTTAATTTTGTGGTCGATGCGACAGCGTTAGAACCGGAAGATTTACGCCGTGAGCTAGGCAACTATGACGTCATTTTAAGGTTTTGAGATACTCATGCTGCACACATTACATCGCTCTGCGTGGCTTACCGATTTCTCCTCTCTTCTCCGCCTGATTGATAAAGACGATGAACTTTTATTGCTCCAGGATGGTGTGACCGCGGCAGTAGAAGGAAGCCGTTTCCTTGAAAGTCTGCAAAATGCCTCCATTAAGGTCTATGTACTGGAAGAAGACATTCAAGCTCGCGGCTTATGTGGTCAAATTTCAGACAGTGTCGTCAGGGTTAGCTATACTGACTTCGTCAGACTTACGGTGAAGCATCCCAGCCAGATGTCCTGGTAATTGTGGGATCGTTGTATATTTCTTGACACCTTTTCGACACCGACCTAAAATTCTGCGTCCTCATATTGTATGAGGTCGTTTTATTACGTGTTTACGAAGCGAAAGCTACAACCAGGAGCTATTTAATGGCAACAGTTAACCAGCTGGTACGCAAACCACGCGCACGCAAAGTTGCAAAGAGCAACGTGCCTGCACTGGAAGCATGCCCGCAGAAACGTGGTGTATGTACTCGTGTATATACTACCACTCCTAAAAAACCAAACTCCGCACTGCGTAAAGTATGCCGTGTGCGTTTGACTAACGGTTTTGAAGTGACTTCCTACATCGGTGGTGAAGGTCACAACCTGCAGGAGCACTCCGTGATCCTGATCCGTGGCGGTCGTGTAAAAGACCTCCCGGGTGTTCGTTACCACACCGTTCGCGGTGCGCTTGACTGCTCCGGCGTTAAAGACCGTAAGCAATCACGCTCCAAGTATGGCGTGAAACGTCCTAAGGCTTAATGGTTCTCCGTTAAGTAAGGCCAAACGTTTTATATTAATGTCAAACTAAACTCGTAGAGTTTTGGACAATCCTGAATTAACAACGGAGTATTCCCATGCCACGTCGTCGCGTCATTGGTCAGCGTAAAATTCTGCCGGATCCTAAGTTCGGATCAGAGCTGCTGGCTAAATTTGTAAATATCCTGATGGTAGATGGTAAAAAATCTACTGCAGAAACCATCGTATACAGCGCGCTGGAGACCCTGGCTCAGCGTTCTGGTAAAGATGGCCTGGAAGCTTTTGAAGTAGCCCTTGAAAACGTGCGTCCGACTGTCGAAGTTAAGTCTCGCCGCGTTGGTGGTTCTACTTATCAGGTTCCAGTTGAAGTCCGTCCGGTTCGTCGTAATGCCCTGGCAATGCGTTGGATCGTTGAAGCTGCTCGTAAACGCGGTGATAAATCCATGGCTCTGCGCCTGGCGAACGAACTTTCTGATGCTGCAGAAAACAAAGGTACTGCAGTTAAGAAACGTGAAGACGTTCACCGTATGGCAGAAGCCAACAAGGCGTTCGCACACTACCGTTGGTAATCCCTTCGGAGTTTTAGTCACCAGGCGGGCGCTTCTAGTAAGCAGCCCGCTTTGGGCTACTTAAATTGAACGCCTAAAAGATAAACGAGGAATCAAATGGCTCGTACAACACCCATCGCGCGCTACCGTAACATCGGTATCAGTGCGCACATCGACGCCGGTAAAACCACTACTACCGAACGTATTCTGTTCTACACCGGTGTAAACCACAAAATCGGTGAAGTTCATGACGGCGCAGCCACCATGGACTGGATGGAACAGGAGCAGGAGCGTGGTATTACTATCACCTCCGCAGCGACTACTGCATTCTGGTCTGGTATGGCTAAGCAGTATGAACCGCATCGCGTAAACATCATCGACACCCCGGGGCACGTTGACTTCACTATCGAAGTAGAACGTTCCATGCGTGTGCTTGATGGTGCAGTAATGGTTTACTGCGCAGTTGGTGGTGTTCAGCCTCAGTCTGAAACCGTATGGCGTCAGGCAAACAAATATAAAGTTCCACGCATTGCGTTCGTTAACAAAATGGACCGTATGGGTGCGAACTTCCTGAAAGTTGTTGGTCAGATCAAAACCCGTCTGGGCGCGAACCCTGTTCCGCTGCAGCTGGCAATTGGCGCTGAAGAAGCGTTCACCGGTGTTGTTGACCTGGTGAAAATGAAAGCCATCAACTGGAACGAAGAAGATGCAGGCGTAACCTTCACTTATGAAGATATCCCGGCTGACATGCAGGAACTGGCTGAAGAATGGCACCAGAACCTGATCGAGTCCGCTGCAGAAGCTTCAGAAGAGCTGATGGAGAAATACCTGGGTGGTGAAGAACTGACTGAAGAAGAGATCAAAAAAGCTCTGCGTCAGCGCGTTCTGAACAACGAAATCATCCTGGTAACCTGTGGTTCTGCGTTCAAGAACAAAGGTGTTCAGGCGATGCTGGATGCGGTAATTGATTACCTGCCATCCCCAGTCGACGTACCTGCGATCAACGGTATTCTGGACGACGGTAAAGATACTCCGGCTGAGCGTCACGCTAGCGATGATGAGCCGTTTGCTGCTCTGGCATTCAAAATCGCTACCGACCCGTTCGTGGGTAACCTGACCTTCTTCCGCGTGTACTCTGGTGTGGTTAACTCCGGTGACACCATCCTGAACTCAGTGAAAACTGCACGCGAGCGTTTTGGCCGTATCGTACAGATGCACGCTAACAAACGTGAAGAGATCAAAGAAGTTCGCGCGGGCGATATCGCTGCTGCTATCGGTCTGAAAGACGTGACCACTGGTGACACTCTGTGTGACCCGGATCACCCGATCATTCTGGAACGTATGGAATTCCCTGAGCCGGTAATTTCCATCGCGGTAGAACCGAAAACCAAAGCTGACCAGGAAAAAATGGGTCTGGCTCTGGGCCGTCTGGCTAAAGAAGACCCGTCATTCCGCGTTTGGACTGACGAAGAATCTAACCAGACCATTATCGCCGGTATGGGTGAGCTGCACCTCGACATCATCGTTGACCGTATGAAGCGTGAATTCAACGTTGAAGCGAACGTCGGTAAACCTCAGGTTGCTTACCGTGAAGCGATTCGCGCGAAAGTTACCGATATCGAAGGTAAACACGCTAAGCAGTCTGGTGGTCGCGGTCAGTACGGTCATGTTGTTATCGACATGTACCCGCTGGAGCCGGGTTCAAACCCGAAAGGCTACGAGTTCATCAACGACATCAAAGGTGGTGTAATTCCTGGCGAATACATCCCGGCCGTTGATAAAGGCATCCAGGAACAGCTGAAATCCGGCCCACTGGCTGGTTACCCGGTTGTTGATCTGGGCGTGCGTCTGCACTTCGGTTCTTACCATGACGTTGACTCCTCTGAGCTGGCGTTTAAACTGGCCGCTTCTATCGCCTTCAAAGATGGCTTTAAGAAAGCGAAACCAGTTCTGCTTGAGCCTATCATGAAGGTTGAAGTAGAGACTCCGGAAGAGAACACCGGTGACGTAATCGGTGACTTGAGCCGTCGTCGTGGTATGCTTCGTGGTCAGGAATCCAACGTCACTGGCGTTGTTATCCATGCTGAAGTTCCGCTGTCTGAAATGTTCGGATATGCAACCCAGCTGCGTTCTTTGACCAAAGGCCGTGCTTCTTACTCCATGGAGTTCCTGAAGTACGACGATGCGCCGAACAACGTTGCTCAGGCCGTTATTGAAGCCCGTGGTAAATAATCCACAGGATTAAAACCTAAGTCCCGTGCTCTCTCCAAAGGGGAGAGCACTATAGTAAGGAATATAGCCGTGTCTAAAGAAAAATTTGAACGTACAAAACCGCACGTTAACGTCGGCACCATCGGCCACGTTGACCACGGTAAAACTACCCTGACCGCTGCAATCACTACCGTACTGGCTAAAACCTACGGCGGTGCTGCTCGTGCATTCGACCAGATCGATAACGCGCCGGAAGAAAAAGCTCGTGGTATCACCATCAACACTTCTCACGTTGAATATGACACCCCGACTCGCCACTACGCACACGTAGACTGCCCGGGCCACGCCGACTATGTTAAAAACATGATCACCGGTGCTGCGCAGATGGACGGCGCGATCCTGGTTGTTGCTGCGACTGACGGCCCGATGCCGCAGACTCGTGAGCACATCCTGCTGGGTCGTCAGGTAGGCGTTCCGTACATCATCGTGTTCCTGAACAAATGCGACATGGTTGATGACGAAGAGCTGCTGGAACTGGTAGAAATGGAAGTTCGTGAACTTCTGTCTCAGTACGATTTCCCGGGCGACGACACGCCGATCGTTCGTGGTTCTGCTCTGAAAGCGCTGGAAGGCGAAGCAGAGTGGGAAGCGAAAATCATCGAACTGGCTGGCTTCCTGGATTCTTACATCCCAGAACCAGAGCGTGCGATTGACAAGCCGTTCCTGCTGCCTATCGAAGACGTATTCTCCATCTCCGGTCGTGGTACCGTTGTTACCGGTCGTGTAGAGCGCGGTATCATCAAAGTTGGTGAAGAAGTTGAAATCGTTGGTATCAAAGAGACTGCTAAGTCTACCTGTACTGGCGTTGAAATGTTCCGCAAACTGCTGGACGAAGGCCGTGCTGGTGAGAACGTTGGTGTTCTGCTGCGTGGTATCAAACGTGAAGAAATCGAACGTGGTCAGGTACTGGCTAAGCCGGGCTCTATCAAGCCGCACACCAAGTTCGAATCTGAAGTGTACATTCTGTCCAAAGACGAAGGCGGCCGTCATACTCCGTTCTTCAAAGGCTACCGTCCGCAGTTCTACTTCCGTACTACTGACGTGACTGGTACCATCGAACTGCCGGAAGGCGTTGAGATGGTAATGCCGGGCGACAACATCAAAATGGTTGTTACCCTGATCCACCCAATCGCGATGGACGACGGTCTGCGTTTCGCAATCCGTGAAGGCGGCCGTACTGTTGGTGCGGGCGTTGTTGC